>NZ_JBSPTN010000012.1:0-184725 GCF_053850495.1 Pseudomonas sp. CFBP 5748 | reverse complement strand
ACTGCGGTGCATGCACATGTTTCAACGGACCGGGTAATCAAGGCCGCCAAAACGAAAAGACCTTGAAAGGGATGGCCGTAAGGGCGGAACCCTAAGTAGCCGTTACCGCAGCAATGGATATACACACGGTATTTCTATTCCCCTTCAAGCCCGCGCTGTTCAATGACACCAAACACATCGGTGACATCCTGGACCAGGATCCGGGCGACATTGGTGAGGGTGTTGAAGTCGCTGGCGGCCGAGTCACGCAGGCTGGCGCAGGCCATGAGCGTCAGGTAATCGAGGGTGGCATGCAGGCGTTCGCTGGCGCAGGCGTGGAGCTCTGTCAGCGGGACGGTTTTGTCGATGAACAGAACAGGTTGGGTGGTGGCGATTGGGGTGAGAGGGGTGAAGCGGCTGATTGCTTGAGTCGTCGTCATAAGGTTTGGCTCTATTTAAGAAACATAAATTGCCACCTTCTTGCTGCGAAACAAATGGGTGGCAGTTGCGCGCGGGTTCGCAGACCGAGATAGAGACCAAACCCGGCAGACCCGAAGATCTCCCGCGCGCAACCGCCATAAAATGAACGCAGGCGAGTTTGCCTGAATTTTCATTTGACGGCGCAAAGTCTCTGTTCTGTCAGCGGGCTGCGAAACCCTTGCCCACTGACCAAGGCCAGCAGACCCACCGAACTATAGAGGAGATTTTCGAAGCCAAAATCGACCTGTAGGACGCACCGCGCCCCTGTGGCCAGGGGGCTTGCTCCCGCTCGGGCGCGCAGCCGCCGCAAACCGGCGCATGCGGAAGGTCTGACGAAAGGAGAGGGCTGCTGCGCAGCCCTGCGGGGATAAATCCCCTCGCCACAAAGGGTGAATTCCTACGAGATTTTCGGAAGCACTTTTTAAGTGTTGTGATCAATATCCAACTTGCTGAACGTCACTTTCCCGCCTTCGCTGGTATAGCCGCTGTTGTCTTGCACGTACACGCCAGCCTTGAAGTACAACGGCTTGACCCGCCACGTAGAGCTGATGGTGGTGTACCAGCTACGACCCGCCGCGGTAATACCCAGGTCGCCGGTACGATCGAGGTGGAGCCGGTAACTGAAGGACTGGGCAAGTTTCACCCCAGTGGCCACTGTGATGACTCGACCCTCGTCGTCATCGGGGCGCATGCGCACTTTAGCGACGATGTTGCCGGTCTTGCTGTCGTCCTTGTACTGGTATTCCAGCTTCACCAGGGGTTTGCTGCTGTCCTTGGCATGAATCTGACCGATCACGATCTTGCCGGTGCTGGGCACCTGGTTGACGACCAGGGTCGCGCTCAATTTATTGTCGGCATCGGGGTACAGCCAGTTGCGCAAAGTGCCGTCTTTATAGGTTTCTCGTAATTCGCTGCGCGGATAGACCGCGTTTTCAGTCTTGGTGCCGGTCACCGGTGACCAGAAATACACCGTGCTGCCTTCGGAGTTGAAGTACTTATCCTTGAACCCATCCACCAGCCGAGGCGTTTCAATGGTTTTCGGCGGGCTGCCCTCGGGGATGCTCAAGTTCCAGGTTGCAAGATCGACCATGTTCGGATCCTTTCTGTACATAAGAAATGATTTACGCCACAGCCGAAGGCTCTAGGACGCGCTTTCGCCGACGCCAGGAGGAAACGGGATCGAACGTTTTTCACGTAGATCCGGCGGAGGGTTGGCGTCAGCAGACCGTCAGAGTTGCGTTTGCCGCTTTGGTGCCCGAGACAGGCGACCGTTAGTCGGCTAGTAGGAAAGTTTTTTGAACGATGGCGATATGGCACTGCGCGCATGGCCTGCGCTCGATTGAGCGTGAGAGGCGAATGCCCAAGCGTTGAGGGGCGCACCGCAAGCAGCATCCGTGCTGCCATGGCGCCAGGAAAAGCGATCAGATGTTGTGATTGATTTCCAGCAGGCTAAACGTCACTTTTCCGCCTTCGGTGGTGTAGCCGGTGTTGTCCTGCACGTACACACCCGCCTTGAAATACAGCGGTTTGACCTTCCAGGATGGGTCGATGGTGGTTCTCCAGTTATAACCCGCCGCGCTGATGCCCAATGCGCCCTTCGGGCTGAGGTGGATCATGTAGGTAAAGCTGCGGTCGAGCTTCACGCCGGTGGCGATGGTGATGACCTGGCCGGATTCGTCGTCGGGGCGCATGCGCACCTTGGCGACGATGTTGCCGGTGGAGCTATAGGTTTTGTACTGGTACTCCAGTTTCACCATGGGGCTGGTGCTGTCCTTGGCATGAATCTGACCGATGACGATCTTGCCGCTGCTGGGCACCTGATTGACGGTGACGGCGGCACGCAAGATGTTGTCCGCCGCCGGATACAGCCAGTTGCGCAAGGTGCCGTCACTGTAGGTTTCCCGCAGTTCGCTGCGTGGATAAATCGCGTTTGCGGTCTTGGTGCCGGTCACCGGCGCCCAAAAGAACAGCGTGCCGGTGTCGGAGTGGAAATATTCATCCTTGAACCCCTGGGCCAGCCGAGGCGTTTCGATGGTGATGGCGGGGCTGCCTTCGGGGATGCTCAAGTTCCAGGTGTTGAGATCGATCATGGTCGGATCCTGCGTAACGGGCGTAAAAGTGCTGAGTTCCAAAGCGGGAGGCTCTACTCCGAGCGTTTGGGATGTGTTGATCACGCAGGATGGAGATTTTTTGATGACCGTCCGGCGGATGATTGACGTCAATTGTCCGTCGAATATGCCATTTGCAGCATCTGTGCCTGGGTGGGTAACCGTTAGTCGGTAGTTTCGAACTCGCCCTGAACGATTTCGCATTGATAGGGTCGCCTGGGCGGGCAGCATTGCGTCGCTGCCATGGCGCCACGCAAAGCGTCTAGATGTGATCGATATCCAGCAGGCTGAACGTCACGGTGCCGCCTTCGGTGGGATAGCCGGTGTTGTCCTGCACGTACACGCCCGCCTTGAAGTACAGCGGCTTGTCGCTCCAGGTCGAGCTGATGGGGGAGCTCCACTGGTAACCCGCGCCATTGATGGTCAGGACGCCGGCGGGGCTGAGGTGGATCAGGTAAGAGAAGGACTGATTGAGTTTTATGCCCGTGGCGATGGTGATGACCTGGCCCGATTCATCGTCGGGACGCATGCGGACCTTGGCGACGATGTTGCCGGTGGAGCTGTAGGTTTTGTACTGGTACTCCAGCTTCACCATGGGGCTGGTGCTGTCTTTGGCGTGGATCTGTCCGATGACGAGTTTGCCGGTGCTGGGGACCTGGTTGACGGTCAGCGTGGCGGCCAGCTTGTTATCAGCCGCTGAGTACAACCAGTTGCGCTGGGTGCCGTTGCTATAGGTTTCCCGCAGTTCACTACGCGGGTAAATCGCATTGGCGGTCGTGGCGCCGGTGACCGGTGCCCAGAAAAACACCGTACCGGAGTCGGCGCGGAAGTACTGGTCCTGGAACCCTTCCACCAGTTGAGAGGTTTGGATGGTCGTCGGTGGGCTGCCTTCGGGGATGCTCAGGTTCCAGGTGGCGAGATCAATCATGGTCGGATCCTACGTAACGGGGGTGAAAATGCTGAGCGCCCGGCGAGAGGCTCTAGCTCGCGCTTGTGGGCGAATTAATCACGCAGGATGGAGATTTTTTGATGACCGCCCGGCGGATGACTGACGTCAATTGTCTGTCAGCGGTGTCGTTGCAGTTTCTGTGCCCGAGGAGGGTGACCGTTAGTCGGCTATTTCGGGCTTTGTCTGGATGATGGCGCGATGACACCTACTGCTTTCCGGAATCACGGTCTAGAGTGAGATCACAGTATTTGTCCGCTTTGCCACGTAAAGCGGACGTGGCGCCCGATAAGAGAAGCAGCATGGAATGCGCGCAACCTGCACTTGGCGAAGACAGCTCTGTCCTATTGATTGTTGATGATTACCCCGAAAACCTGCTCAGCATGCGAGCGTTGTTGCAGCGTCAGGATTGGAAGGTCATAACGGCGGCCTCGGGTATCGAGGCTCTTAATCTGCTGCTCGAACACGAGATCGACTTGGTTCTGCTGGATGTGCAGATGCCCGATATGGACGGTTTCGAAGTGGCGCGGCTGATGCGCGGCAGCCAGCGCACGCGGCTTACGCCGATCATTTTCCTGACCGCCAACGAACAATCCCAGGATGCGGTGATCAAGGGCTACGCCAGTGGCGCCGTGGATTACCTGTTCAAACCGTTCGACCCGCAGATTCTCAAGCCCAAGGTCCAGGCGTTGCTGGAGCACCAGCGCAATCGCCGGGCCTTGCAGCGTCTGAGCCAGGATCTGGAGGCCGCCAGGGCGTTCAACGCTTCGGTGCTGGACAATGCCGCCGAAGGGATCCTCGTGGTGGATGAAAGCGGCTGTATCCGCTTCGCCAACCCGTCTACATGTCGGCTGCTCAATGCCACCGCCGAGCAGTTGCAGGGCATGCCGTTGCTGGACTTCCTGCAGAAACCCCATATCCCCGAATGGGTCGACTCCGATATCCACCGCGCCTATTGCCGTGGTGAAACCTGGCGCGTGCACGATGCCGTCCTGCGCACTGCGCCTGGCCAGCAGGTGTCGGTGGCGTTGTCCTGTGCGCCGCTGCCCTCGGAGCAGAAGGCGATGGTGGTGACGCTTCAGGACATGTCGGTGGTTCGCCACTTGCACCAGCAACTTGAGTTCCAGGCTGTCACTGACCCGCTGACCGGTTTGCTCAACCGCAGGGGGTTTTATCAGACGGCGGAAAACCTGCTGATGCGCAGCGAGCGGCTGGAAAGCAACTGGGTGTTGCTGTATCTGGATCTCGACGGCTTCAAGCGGGTCAATGATTCCCTGGGCCATGACGCCGGTGACCGAGTGTTGCGCTGGGTGTCCGAGCAATTGAAGGCGTGCCTGCGTCCGTTCGACATCCTGGCACGGCTCGGCGGTGACGAGTTCACGGCCCTGCTGGACCTCGAACTCCCGGAGCACGCGGCGAAGATCGCGGAAAAGCTCATCGAGCGAGTCTCGATCTGTCAGCAGATCGAAGGCATGGATGTGGCGTTGGGGGCCAGTATCGGCATCGCGACGTATCCGGATTGCGGGTCCAATCTCGACGGTTTGCTGCGCGCTTCCGACATCGCCATGTACGAAGCCAAACGCGCCGGCCGCCAGCAATACCGTTTCTACGATCACGAAATGAACGGTCGAGCCCGTTCAAGGCTGATGCTCGAGGAAAGTGTGCGCTCGGCCATCGAGAACCGCGATTTCAATATGGTCTATCAGCCCCAGGTGTCCATCGCAGATGGGCGGATCCGTGGCTTCGAGGCGTTGTTGCGCTGGCAGCACCCCAGCGTCGGCGATGTACCGCCGGGGCTGTTCCTGCCGTTGCTGGAAGAGGCGCGGTTGATCAGCCGGTTGGGCAGTTGGATCTATCATCGCAGCGCAGCCCAGCGCAAAGTCTGGGAGCGCAAGTTCGCTGACGATCTGGTGTTGGGGGTGAGCCTGAGCAGTACCCAGTTCGGCATGCCTAACCTGGTGACCGAATTGCGTCAGGTCCTGGACCGCCATGCCTTGAAACCCCGGCAACTGGAGGTGGAGGTGACCGAGGATGCGCTGATGCGCAACCCCGACGAAACCCATAAGCAGTTGCGGCTGCTGCGGCACCTCGGGGTGCGGGTGGCGCTGGATGACTTCGGTTCGGGGCCGTGTTCGCTGGCGCATCTGCGCGACCTTGAACTCGACACTCTCAAGCTCGACCGACACCTGATCGCCCGTCTGCCGGACTCGCCTCGAGATGCGGCACTGGCTGCTTCGGTGATCGATTTGTGTACACAATTGGGTTTGCGGGTGATCGCCGAGGGGGTCGAGACCTCGGAGCAATATCACTGGCTCAAGGCCCATGGCTGTGGCTACGTGCAAGGGTTCCTCGTGGCGCGACCGTTGATGGCCGAGGACACCGATGCCTTTGCCGTGCCATTTGACTGGAGCGCGGTGCGGGCCTGAATTCGCTACACTGGCGGCCTTTTGTGACTGTGTTGCCACCGATGACCGCGCTCAAATACCTCCAGGCCTACCCGGCCGCCCTGCAAGCACAAGTGCAGCAAATGATTGCCCAGGATCGACTGGGCGATTACCTGCACCAGCGCTATCCCGACCGGCATCCGGTCCAGAGCGATAAAGCCCTGTACGGTTACGCGCTGGAGCTCAAGCAACAATACCTGCGTAACGCGCCGGCCATCGATAAGGTGCTGTTCGACAATCGCCTGGACCTGACCCACCGCGCCCTTGGCCTGCACACTGCGGTTTCACGGGTGCAGGGCGGCAAGCTCAAGGCCAAGAAGGAAATCCGCATCGCTTCGCTGTTCAAGGAGGCGGCACCCGAGTTTTTGAAAATGATCGTGGTGCATGAATTGGCCCACTTCAAAGAGTCGGACCACAACAAGGCGTTCTACCAACTCTGCGAGCACATGCTGCCGGGGTATCACCAGTTGGAATTCGACTTGCGGGTGTACCTGACCTGGCGTGATCTGCAACAACACAAGGAATGACTGGATGGATGTCAGCAAGACCAAAAGCAGCTTCTATCGTCGTTTGTATGTGGCTTACCTGATCGACAGCGGCGTGGCCAGCAATGTCCCCGCGCTCACCGAAGTCACCGGTATGCCCCGGCGCACCGCCCAGGATACCGTGGCGGCGCTGGCGGACCTGGATATTGTGTGTGAGTTCGAGCAGGAGCAGGGCGCCCGCAATCATGCCGGGTGTTATCGGATTCGCGATTGGGGGGCGATTGATCGGGGGTGGATCGAGGGGAATCTGCAGCGGATCAAGGCGGTGCTTGAGTATCCCTGAACATTGGCTGTGTCTGGGGTGGCCTCTTCGCGAGCAAGCCCACCCCCACATTCGATGGTTCACTGGAGAACCACTGTGGGAGCGAGCTTGCTCGCGATGGCGTCATCAGGGCCGATGCATGCCTATATGTGGAATCCCATCTTCCATATATTCCACACCCACTACGCCAAACCCATACCGTCCGTAATACCCCTGCAAATGCGCCTGTGCCGACAATGAGATCGACGTACCAGGCCAGCGTTTCTCGGCCTGCTTGAGGGCTCGTTCCATCAGTTTATGACCCAGGCCCTGGCCCCGGGCTTGCGGTGCGATGACCACGCGCCCGATCACCACGTCGCTGTTTTGCGAGTGCGGGTCGAGTAAACGAAGGTAGGCCACCAAGTGATTGCCCTGCCAAGCCATCAAATGGCAGGTGTCGCCCTCCAGATCCAGGCCGTCGACGTCCGGGTAGGCACAGTTTTGCTCGACGACGAACACTTCGGCGCGCAATTTGAGGATGGCATACAGCTGTTCCTTGCTCAGGTCACTGTGGTGTTTGCAGACCCAATCGATGTCCATTTTTTGAATTTCCTTGAGAACCTGATGCCGATATTAAGCGCGCTGTCTTCGGAAGTCTCTTGCTCGCTCCAGTAAAAAAATCTGTGATAAAGACCAAAATGCCATCATTCCTTTGCCGCAGCGTTGTCTTCTTTGTGTAATCTTCGATCCAGCGCCGTGCAGCGGTTTCAATGAGCTAATGTTAGGACCGGATGTCTGAGGATATCCCTTGAGTTTCGGCTAAAAACAAACCGGGCTTTGAACCCGTCAAGGATGTTTGGCATGCCGCGATTGCATCGAGCTCTTGCTTTGGTCGGGTTGCTGTTGCTGAGCCACAACGCTTATGCGCAGAAGTTGCGTCTGGTCGCCGATGGCTGGCCGCCCTTTACCGACTCCACGCTGGTCAATGGCGGCCTGGCGACCGATATCGTCAGCACGGCCCTGGCGCGGGCCGGTTATGCCACTGATTTCGAGCAGGTGCCCTGGGCTCGGGCAATGCTGGGCATCGGAGAGGGGCGTTATGACGTGCTGGTCAACGCCTGGTACAGCGAAGAACGCACCCATGTGGGCCAGTTCTCGGCCGAGTATCTGCTCAACCGCGTGCGCTTCCTCAAGCGCAAGGATGCGCCGATTGAGTTCGACAACCTGCCACAGCTGTATGCCTATCCCATCGCCGTGGTGCGCGGTTATGCCTACTCCAAGGCATTCGATGAAGACCAGAAAATGCAGAAAGTCCCTGTGCATAACTTCGCGATGGCCGTGCGCATGCTGGCTGCCGACCGCGTGAAGCTGACTCTGGAAGATGAATATGTCGCCCGTTATTACCTGGCCCGCGAATCGGCCAAGGTGCGCAATGCCGTGGAGTTCCTGCCCAAGCCGTTGAGCGAAAACAGCCTGCACATCCTGGTCAGCCTGAAGAACCCGCAGCATGAGCAGATCGTGGCGGGGTTTGATCGGGAGATTGCGGCGATGAAGGCGGATGGCAGTTATGCGCGGTTGCTCAAGCAGCATGGGATGTGAGCTTGAAGGTTGAGTGGTCTGGACTGGCCTCTTCGCGAGCAAGCCCGCTCCCACATTTGGAATGCGTACTCCTGTGGGAGCGGGCTTGCTCGCGAAGGGGTCGACCCATTCACTGCAGTCTCAAGCCTCGCTGGTGTCCTTGATCAAATGCGCCGCCAAGGTCCGCAACGGCCCCAGTTGCCGACAGATCAACCCCAGTTGCGTCTGCACCAGTCGCTGGCCTTCGTCAATTTCATCGGGCATCTGCTCAAGCTCATTGGCCAGGGCTTCCTCCTCGTCGCTTTGGAGCACAATCGGCGTTTTACTCGCCAGGCCCTGGGCGATTTCGTCGATGCTCGTCGCCAGTTTCGCCCCTGCGCCATCGATCAGGTGCTCGCGCACCTGCGCTGGCAGTTCGGTGCCGCGGTGGGCGCCCAGGCCTGACAGGTAACTGAGCAGCGTGTGGGAAAGCACCAGGAAGCGGAACCCCACATCGGCTTCCTTACGGAAATGCCCCGGCTCCATCAGCATGTTGGCCAGCGTGGTGGACAGCGCGGCGTCGGCGTTGTGGGCATTGCGGCGGGCCAGGCGGTAGGCCAGGTCGTCGCTTTTACCGGCGGCGTACTGCTGCATGATCTGACGCAGGTAAATGCTGTTGCAGGTCAGCGTGTTGGCCAGCACCTTGTTCAGTCGTCGGCCTTGCCAGTCGGGCAGGAACAGGAATACCGCAAGCCCGGCAATCAGGCTGCCCAGCAAGGTATCGAACAGTCGCGGCAGCAGTAGCCCGTAGCCGTCGCCCACCTGGTTGAAGCAGAACAGCACCATGATGGTGATCCCCGCAGTTGCCAGGGTGTAGCGGGTCGTGCGGTTGGTAAAGAACACCACCCCGGCGGCAATGGCGAAGCTCGATTGCACCAGCGGGTTGGGAAACAGATCGAACAGTGCCCAGGCCACGGTCAGGCCAATGGCGGTGCCGATGATTCGCTGGCCGAGCTTGCGCCGGGTGGCGCCGTAGTTGGGTTGGCAGACGAACAGCGTGGTGAGGATGATCCAATAACCCTGGGATGGGTGGATCAGATGCACCATGGCGTAGCCCACGCTCAGCGCCAAGGGCAGGCGCAGGGCATGACGGAACAGCAGCGAGGTTGGCGTGAGCTGCGTGCGCAAGCGTAGCCAGACGTCCTTGAGGTTGCGCGGCGAGCGGTCCAGCAAGCTGCTGTCGGTGGCGTCGGCCAGGGCATCGGGGTTGCTCGCGTCGCTGAGCAGGCGATCCATGGTGGCAAGGTTGGCCGAAAGGGCGCGTAACGATCGCAACAAGCCGCGCCAGGCCGGATTGCTCTGGATGCGCAGATGTTCGAGGGAGGCATGCAGGTCGTTGAGGGCCTCGGCGAAGCTGGCGTCGTAGACGAACGGCTGGCGCAGTTGGATCGATTCGGCCAGCGCCTGGCAGGCCTTGCCCTGTTGGCGCAGCAGGCGCTGGCAGCGGAACATCACGTCGCTGTGGAAGAAGGCCTCGGCCAGTGCGTTGTAGGGGTAATGGGAGGAACTGGCGCGCTCATGGATGTCTTGGGCGAGGAAATACAGCTTCAGGTAACGGCTGACTTTGGAGCCTGGCCGGCCATTGCCCACGCGGTGCAGGATGATCTCCTTCGCTGCGTTCAGCGCCGCGACCACTCGGCCGTTCTGTTGGGCCAGTTCCAGGCGTCGGGCTTCGACGTCCAGTTGACGAATCGGCTCCAGAAGCGACGATTTGAGTTTCAGGTAACGGCCCAGCTCGCGAAACAGCCGCGCCAGGCTTTGCTGCACCGGTTGGTTGGAAAACAGCGCTTGCCACAGCACTGAGAGCAAGCCGTACCACGCAGCGCCAGCCACCAGCAGCAGGGGTTCGTGCCAGAAATCGGTGACCGCGCCACCGCGCTGGTCCACGCCGATCATGGTATAGACCGACAGAATCAAGGTGGCCGAGGCAATCGCGCCATAGCGTTCGCCCAGGGCTCCGAGCATGGTCAGGCCGAAGCTCGCCAGGGCCAGGGCGATGATGAACAGGATGGGATACGGGAACAGCAACTCAACCGACAGCGCCGCGACGGTGAAGCACACCAGGGTCACGGCCAGCGCGTTGAGGCGGCCCTGCCAAGTGTCATCGGTCTCGGCCAGGGCGCTGGCGATGATGCCCAGGAACAGCGGGATCAGCAGCACCATCTCATCAAGATACCAGCACACCCCCATGCTGCCGGTCAGGGCGATGAACACCCGCACGCTATAACTGAACTTATCCAACGCCCAAAGGCGACGCAGAGACTGGCTAAACGAAGTCGATGACATGAAGTGCACGGGCCTGACGGGCAATGACGCTAAATTGAGGCAGTAATGACGCCGACGCAATGGGGGCGATCACATCTGGCAGCAAAAAGTGTTCCGGCATACACCACCAACCGACTGTGGGAGCGAGCAAGCCCGCTCCCACCGTTGATGTGTGTCAGGTCAGACGTACTGCGCCGCCGCATAACCCGACGCCCAGGCCCACTGGAAGTTGAACCCGCCCAGGTGCCCGGTGACGTCCAGCACTTCGCCAACGAAATACAGGCCCGGGCTTTTCAGCGATTCCATGGTCTTGGACGAGACTTCCCGGGTGTCGACGCCACCCAGGGTGACTTCGGCGGTGCGATAGCCTTCGGTGCCTGCCGGGACGACGTTCCAGCTCGCCAGTTTCTCGGCAATGTCCGCCAGCTCCGCGTGGGTGTATTGCTTCATGGGTTTGGAGACGAACCAGGTGTCCACCAGCAGGTTGGCCATTTTCTTGGTAAACAGCTCGCCCAGCAGGGTTTTCAGCTCGCTGTTGGGGCGTTCGGCCTGTTGCTGTTGCAGCCATTGCGGCACGTCGTGGTCCGGCAGCAGGTTGATCTGCACCGTGTCCCCCGGTTCCCAGAACGACGAAATCTGCAAGATCGCCGGGCCGCTCAGACCGCGGTGGGTGAACAGGATGTTCTCGCGAAAGCTCTGCTCGTTGCAGCTCACCAGGCAATCGACCGACGTGCCCGAGAGTTCGGTGCACAGCGTCTTGAGCTGATCGGTGATGGTGAACGGCACCAGACCGGCGCGGGTTGGTAGCAGCTCATGACCAAACTGTTTCGCCACCTGATAGCCGAAACCGGTAGCGCCCAGGGTCGGGATCGACAGGCCGCCAGTCGCGATCACCAGGGATTGGCAATTGATGGCCCCGAGGGTGGTTTGCAGCAGGTAGCCGCCTGCGGTTTTTTCGATCTGCTCGATCGAGGTGTCCAGGTGCAGCTTGACGCCAGCCTGGTCGCACTCCTCCAGCAGCAGGGCGAGGATGTCGCTGGACTTGTTATCGCAGAACAACTGTCCCAGCTTCTTCTCGTGATAGGGCACGCCGTGCTTGGCCACCAGGGCGATGAAATCCCACTGGGTATAGCGCGCCAGGGCCGATTTGCAGAAGTGCGGGTTCTGCGAGAGAAAATTGCCCGGCTCGGTGTACATGTTGGTGAAATTGCAGCGTCCACCGCCCGACATGAGGATTTTCTTGCCGGCCTTGTTGGCGTGGTCCAGCAGCATCACCTGCCGTCCGCGCGCGGCAGCGGTCAGTGCGCACATTAACCCTGCGGCGCCAGCGCCAATGATCACGACTTCGGTAGAGCGCAAAACGGTGTCCTCTCACAAATTCTAATTTCACCGAAAACCACTGTGGGAGCGGGCTTGCTCGCGAAGGCGGTGTGACAGTCAACATTGAATCGACTGATACACCGCCTTCGCGAGCAAGCCCGCTCCCACAAGGGGATCTTCGTTGGATGGAAGATCGGTTACAGGATCCGCACCCGCAATGACCGGCCCTTGATCTTGCCATCGTTCAGGCGTTGCAGGGCCTGTTTGGCGATGCCGCGCTCCACGGCCACGTAGGCCTGGAAGTCGAAAATCGCGATCTTGCCGACCTGGGCACCGGGAATGCCGGCGTCACCGGTCAGGGCACCGAGGATGTCGCCGGGGCGGACTTTGTCTTTACGCCCGGCACCGATGCACAGGGTGCTCATGGCCGGCAGCAGCGGGCCGCCACCCTGGGATTTGAGGTTGTCCAGTTGGTCCCAGCTCAACGGCGACTTCTGCAGTTGCTCGATGGCCTGGGCGCGGTGGGCTTCGGACGGCGCCACCAGGCTGATGGCGATGCCTTTTTCCCCGGCGCGGCCGGTGCGGCCGACGCGGTGGATATGGATTTCCGAGTCCCGGGCCAGTTCGACGTTGATGACCATGTCCAGGGCATCGATGTCCAGGCCGCGTGCCGCCACATCGGTAGCCACCAGCACCGAGGTGCTGCGGTTGGCGAACATCGCCAGCACCTGGTCACGGTCGCGCTGTTCCAGGTCGCCATGCAGGCCGACGGCGGAGATGCCTTTGGACGTCAGGTGATCGACGGTTTCCTGAACCTGCTGCTTGGTGAAGCAGAACGCCACGCAGGAGGCCGGGCGGAAATGCGCCAGCACCTTCACGACCGCGTCCATGCGTTCTTCAGGAGAGATCTCGTAGAAGCGCTGCTCGATCTGCGCGTCGGAGTGAAACGCCTCGGCCTTCACTTGCTGCGGGTTGCGCATGAACTTGGACGACAGCTGCTTGATGCCGACCGGGTAGGTGGCGGAGAACAGCAGTGTCTGGCGGCGCTCCGGGGTCTGCTGGATGATGTCTTCGATCGCGTCGTAGAAGCCCATGTCGAGCATGCGGTCGGCTTCGTCGAGGATCAGCGTGTTGAGGCCATCGAGCACCAGCGAGCCTTTGCGCAGGTGCTGCTGGATGCGCCCTGGGGTGCCGACGATGATGTGGGCGCCGTGCTCAAGGGAGGCGATCTGTGGGCCGAAGGACACGCCGCCGCACAGGGTCAGGACCTTGATGTTGTCTTCGGCGCGGGCCAGGCGACGGATTTCCTTGGCAACCTGGTCGGCCAACTCGCGGGTCGGGCACATCACCAGCGCCTGGCAGCCGAAGAAGCGCGGGTTGATCGGGTTCAGCAGGCCGATGCCGAAAGCCGCGGTCTTGCCGCTGCCGGTCTTGGCCTGGGCGATCAGGTCCATGCCCTTGAGGATCACCGGCAAGCTCTGCGCCTGGATCGGCGTCATCTGGGCATAACCGAGTGATTCGAGGTTAGCCAGCATGGCGGCGGACAGCGGCAAAGTATTAAAAGCGGTGGCAATGGTGGTCACGGGACTGGCCTGCAAAACAAAATGTCGCGCAGTGTAGCAGCCTCGTGCCACTTTCTTCGAAAGTTCTGGACGAGCTGTGAGGGCAACGCTTGTCTTGAGGGATGGCAGATCCAGAAACTGTGGGGGCTCTGGAACTGTGGGAGCAAAGCTTGCTCGCGACGAAGGTGGCGCGATATTTCAGGAAACCGAGTTGCCTGTATCGCGGGCAAGCCTTGCTCCCACAAAAAGCGCCAAGCCACGAAGCCGCTTAGTGCTCGATATGCTCATCCGGCCGCTTGACCCGCCGCCCATCCTGTTTCGACAACTGCGAAAAAATCGTCGCCGCCAGCATCGCCATGACCCCCACCGTGACGAACGTCAACTGGAACGCCCCCAGCACCGTCTCGACCCCATCGTTGCCAACCTGGGCCGTGAAGCCGCCGAGCAGGGCGCCGGCGCAGGCCACGCCGAGGCTCAGGGACAGTTGCGCGACCACCGACAGCAGGCTGTTGCCGCTGCTGGCGCTGGCGTCGTCCAGGTCGATCAGGGTCACGGTGTTCATCGCGGTGAATTGCAGCGAGTTGATCGCCCCCAACACGGCCAGTTGTGCCAGCAGCAACCAATATGGCGTTTGCTCGCTGACCAGGCCCATGCTCGCCAGCATCAGGCCCAGGGCCAGGGTGTTGCCGGTCAACACGGTGCGGTAGCCGAAGCGCTCGATCAATGGCCGGGCCACGGACTTGGCAACCATGGCCGCCGCCGCCAGGGGCAGCATGCTCATGCCGGCCTGGGACGGCGAATAGCCCAGGGCCACTTGCAGCAGCAACGGCACCAGGAATGGTAGGGCGCCGCTGCCCAGGCGGGCGAACAGGTTACCGAGGATGCCCACGGCGAAGGTCCGGGTCTTGAACAGCGATGGTGCGAACAGCGGGTTCTCGACATGCCCGGCCCGCAGCCAATAAGCCGCCAGGCAGGCCATGCCGCCAAACAGCAGCAACATCACCCGCAAGTGCGGCAGGTGCAGTTCCCCCAGGCCTTCCATGGCAATGGTGATCAGCACCATCGCCGCGCCGAACAGCAAAAAGCCCAGGCCATCGAACCGGGTGCGCTCGCTGCCGCGCAGGTCGGGGATGAACTTCCATACCGCATAACAGCCAATCACGCCCACCGGCAGGTTGATCAGGAAGATCCAGTGCCAGGTCAGGTACTCCACCATCCAGCCGCCCATGGTCGGGCCGATCAGCGGGCCGAGCAGGCCGGGAATGGTGATGAAACCCATGATCCGCACCAGCTCCGAACGCGGGTAGGCCCGCAGTACCACCAGCCTGCCGACCGGGATCATCAGCGCGCCGCCCAGGCCCTGGATCACCCGCGCACCGATCAGCATGCCCAGCGAGTGGGACAAGGCACACAGCAGCGAGCCGAAGCTGAACAGCAGGATTGCGCCGAAGAAAATCTTCTTGGTGCCGAAGCGGTCGGCGATCCAACCCGAGGCCGGGATCAGCAGCGCCACGGTGAGCATGTAGGCGATGATTACGCCTTGCATGCGCAACGGGTTTTCCGCCAGGTCGCTGGCCATGGCAGGCAGGGCGGTGTTGAGGATGGTCCCGTCCAGGGACTGCATGAAGAAGGCAATCGCCACGACCCACGGGAGCCAGCGGGCGGTGACGGCGTCGAGCGGTGCACGGTTGGGCATGGGACCTCTTGTTCGAGTCAGGGTGTCCGTGGTGGCTGCATCGCGGGCAAGCCATGCTCCCACAAGGAACGATGAACATCCTGTGGGAGCAAGGCTTGCCCGCGATGCTTTTTACAGGGTCAAGGTCAACCGCCTGACCAGCGCCCCCGGCAACAGCATCGAGGCCGTCGCCCGCTGGCTGTAGGTGCTGGCCGAGAGCAGCAGTTCGCGCTCCCGGGTCAGGCCTTCGAGTTGTGAGCCGAGCAGGCTGTAGACGCTGTCGTCGAAACGCATGGTGCTGACCGGCGCCACGATCTGGCCGTTCTCGACCCAGAACGTGGCGAAGCGGGTCATGCCGGTCAGGCGCGCGGCCGGTTGGTCCGAGTAATTCAGGTACCAGAGGTTGCTGATGTACAACCCGGTGCCGAGCTGTTCGAGGATATTTTTTTGCTCCAGCTGGCCTTCGTTCATGACCAGCGCCGTGGGGTATTCGTAGCTGCTGGCGCCGTTGGCGGTGAGGCCGTACTCGGCGGCGCTGCGGGAGTTGACCAGCCGCGCATTCGCCGTGCCCTTGGCGATCAGCGCCAGGTCATCGCGCGGATAACCTTCGTCGGAAAACGCCGGGCTCAAGGAGCCACTGACTTGCTCGCTCAGCCACACGTTGGGGCTGAAGTTGGCTTCGTTGGCGTAGAACTTCTGCAGTGGACTCTGCTTGCTGGCAATTGCCCGGGCCGAGAACCCGCCCCAGCTGAGCATGCCCATGATCTCTTCCAGGGCCGCCGGTGCCAGGTAGGCGCGGTATTCGCCGGGCGGTAGCGTGCGCAGCGGCCGACCGAGGAACGCCAGTTGCTCGCGGGCCTGCTCGAAGCGCCGGGCAAACCCTTCGCTGCTCCACTCATGCCCGGCGTAACTGGCTTTCACCGCCTGGCCGTTTTCATGGAACAGGCTGAAATCGAAGTTGAAGCTGTTGGCTTGGTGCCAGCCGAACGCCCCTGAAGAACTGGCGAAACCACGGCTGATAGGCCCGGCGGCGTAGAAACCGACCAGGTCCAGGCCTTCGGAGGCGCGGGTGATTTCGGCTACGGCTTGCTCGGTTTCCGGCAGTGGGTGGTCTTGCACGTTGTTGCTCTGCCAGCGGTTGTGGTTGAGCAGCAGGTACGGATCGCGGGGCAGTAGCGGCAAGGTTTCGCGCAACTGTTGCAGGCCCTCGGCCAGGCGTTGCAAATCCGTCTCGGCCTCGCCGGACAAGGTGATCTGCAAGTCGGCGTGGCGACCGTCATCAATCAGCTTGAAACTGACATTGGCCTGTTGCACCTGCCCGGCCTGGCGGACTTTGCCGTGGTTGAAACGCACGAAAGCAGAGGACTCGGCTGCGTAGCTGAGGGTGAACTGTTCCGGCTCGTGCAGGGCAGCGCCCAGCCAGTCGACCAACGCCTTGAACGCTCCGGCCTGATTATTGACGGTGCTCATCAGGCATCTCCCCCAAATACATCAACGTTGCTGAACACGCAGGCCGGCGACGCATGGCCGACACGGATGACCTGGTTTGGCTCGCCCTTGCCGCAGTTCGGCGTGCCCAGGACCTGGAAGGTACTGGCATCGCCCACGGCGCGCAGGCTCTTCCAGAACTGCGCGGAAATGCCCCGGTAGTTGGGGTTTTTCACCACGCCCTTGAGTTCGCCGTTCTCGATCAACTGGCCCCACTCGCAGCCGAACTGGAATTTGTTGCGGGCATCGTCGATGGACCAGGAGCGGTTGGTGCGCATCAGCACACCGTGCTCGATGCCTTGGATCAGTTGTTCCAGGGGCTGGTCGCCGGGCTCGATGTTCAGGTTCGCCATGCGGTCGATGGGCGGGCGATTCCAGCCGCAGGCACGGCTGTTGGCGACACCGGCAAGGCCTGCGCGAAATTGCGACAGCGCACCGCCCAGTGGCCGCAGCAACAGGCCTTCACGAATCAGGAACTGTTTGCTCGCGGCAGTACCGTCGTCGTCGTGGCTGTAGCTCGCCAGCTCTTCGGGAATGTCTGGGTCGAAGGTCACGTTCAACAGGCTGGAGCCGTATTGCAGGTGTCCGAAGTCGGCGGCCTTGACGAAGCTGGTGCCGGCGTAATTGCGCTCGTCTCCCAGGATGCGGTCCAGCTCCAGCGGATGGCCGATGGACTCGTGGATCTGCAGCATCATCTGGTCGGGCATCAGCAGCAGATCCCGCGGGCCTTGCGGGGTATTGGGTGCCATCAGCAGTTGCAGGGCCTGGTCGGCGATTCTCGGCCCCGCGCCAATCAGGCCAGAGCGACTGATGACATCGAAGCCACCTTGCTGGCCGAAGTTTTCACGGCCCAAGGTGCGGGTCTGGCTGTCCTGACCGTCGAAGGCGGTGACCTCCAGGGCCGGGTAGATAAAACGCTGGGCCTGGCGCAGTTCGGCGCCGGCGCTGTTGAGGTAGATCTGCTCGACCTGGGTCAGGCCGATGCTGACTTGCCAGTTCACCAGGCGCTCGTCCTGAGGCACCGCGGCCGACTCGTCGCCGAGTAGTTGGTAGCAATCGCTCAGGGCAGGGAAGGCCTGGTCGAAATGGGGCGAGAAGTAATCGGCGCGGTCACTGGACACCGCTTGCTCGCGCAGGTCGAGCAGGGCATGGGGCTTGAGCTGGCGGGCTTGTCGCTCGGCCCGCTCCAGCGCTGCCTGCAGGCCGGCCTGGGACAGGTCGTTGGTGGAGGCATACGCCTCGACACCGTTGACCCGCGCGGTGAGCATTGCGCCTTCATCACGGGCCAGGCTGGGCGGTTCGGCGACATTCTTGCGTACCGACAAATGCTGGCCAGACTCGCGCACATAACGCAGGGAAAAAAATTCAGCGCCCGTGCGCAAGGCAGCAAAACGCTGCTTGAGCTGGGGGTGGAAGTCGAACATGGAACCTCCTTGTCTGGAGTGGCGGTGCAGCGAGGTGCGGCGCACTGAAGCGGCGGCCCTAGATTAGGCCTGGGCGGGGGAGGGATCAAGGCAGATGGGAATTTGGGTGTCAGGTCGGACATCATCGCGAGCAAGCCCGCCCCCACAGTTGACGGCTGTCAGGCACAAAATCTGTGTCTGCCGCAGATCCAATGTGGGAGCGAGCTTGTTCGCGAAAGCTTACTGGGCCGTAGGCCCCACTTCACGCATCGGCTTACCACGCACCGGCGCGTCACCGGCGACGTAGTACGGCGCGGTGCTGCGCGGCAGTGGTTGGCGGCCGCGGATTTTGTCAGCGATTTTCTCGGCGATCATGATCGTTGGTGCGTTCAGGTTGCCGGTGGTGATGATCGGCATGATCGAGGCATCGACCACCCGCAGGCCTTGCATGCCATGCACGCGGCCTTCGCCGTCTACCACTGCCATGTCGTCGCTGCCCATCTTGCACGAGCAGGACGGGTGGAAAGCGGTTTCGGCGTGTTCGCGAATGAACTGGTCCAGTTGCTCGTCCGTCTGCACGTCGATGCCTGGGCTGATCTCACGACCACGGAACGGATCGAGCGCCGGCTGTTGCATGATTTCGCGGGTCAGGCGGATGCCATCGCGAAATTCCTGCCAGTCCTGCTCGGTGGCCATGTAGTTGAACAGGATGCTCGGGTACTGGCGCGGGTCCTTGGACTTGGCCTGGATCCGGCCACGGCTCGGCGAGCGCATGGAACCCATGTGCGCCTGGAAACCGTGTTCCTTCACCCCATTGCTGCCGTTGTAGTTAATCGCCACCGGCAGGAAGTGGTACTGGATGTTCGGCCAATCGAAATCCGGACGGGTGCGGATGAAACCGCCGGCCTCGAATTGGTTGCTGGCGCCGATGCCAGTGCCGTTGAACAGCCACTCGGCGCCGATGGCCGGCTGGTTGTACCAGAGCAGCGAGGGGTACAGCGAAACCGGTTGGGTGCAGGCGTATTGCAGGTACAGCTCCAAGTGATCCTGCAGGTTTTCACCCACGCCCGGCAGATCATGGACCACTGGGATGTCGAGGCTTTCCAGCAGTTTGGCCGGACCGACGCCGGAACGTTGCAGGATTTGCGGCGAGGCGATGGCGCCAGAGCACAGCAGCACTTCCTTGCGCGCCCGGGCCTCGACGCGCTCTTCGGCGGCGCCCACCAGGTAACGCACGCCCACTGCCCGTTTGCCTTCGAAGATGATCTTGTCGGTCAGTGCGTGGGTGACGATGGTCAGCGTGGAGCGCTTCTTGGCGACGTCCAGGTAACCGCGCGCGGTGCTGGCGCGACGACCGTTCGGCGTCACGGTGCGGTCCATCGGCCCGAAACCTTCCTGCTGATAGCCGTTGAGGTCTTCGGTACGTGGGTAACCGGCCTGCACGCCGGCTTCGACCATGGCGTGGAACAGCGGGTTGTTGCCAGCCTTGGGTGTGGTCACGCTGACCGGGCCATCACCGCCGTGGTAGTCGTTCGGGCCGATGTCGCGGGTTTCGGCTTTGCGGAAGTACGGCAGGCAGTCCAGGTAGGTCCAGTCTTCCAGTCCCGGTAGCTTGGCCCAGTTGTCATAGTCCAGGGCGTTGCCGCGGATGTAGCACATGCCGTTGATCAGCGAAGAGCCGCCCAGGCCCTTGCCGCGACCGCACTCCATGCGACGGCCGTTCATGTGCGGCTCCGGGTCGGTCTCGTAGGCCCAGTTGTAGCGCCGGCCCTGCAGCGGGAACGCCAGGGCGGCGGGCATTTGTGTGCGGAAGTCCAGGCGATAGTCCGGACCGCCGGCTTCGAGCAACAGGACGGTGACGCCTTCATCTTCGGTCAGGCGAGTGGCCAGGGTGTTACCGGCCGAACCGGCACCGATGATGATGTAATCGAATTCTTGGGACATGAAATGCACCCTCTTTTTGAATTGGGTTCAGGTCGCGGTTGCCGAATGCCATATCCTCTGTGGCGAGGGAGCAAGCTCCCTCGCCACAACGGCCCCAGCCTCAGGTTCTGCGGCGAATCAGAACACCGACGCGTAATCGCCCAGTTCGACCTGTACCGATTTGATGCGTGTGAAGTTGTTCAGCGAACTGATCCCGTTCTCACGGCCTACGCCCGATTGCTTGTAGCCGCCGACTGGCATTTCAGCGGCGGATTCACCCCAGGCATTGATCCAGCAGATGCCGGCCTCGAGCTGGTGGATCACGCGGTGGGCGCGGTTGAGGTCGCGGGTGACGACGCCGGCGGCCAGGCCGAAGTCGGTGTCGTTGGCGCGGCGGATCACTTCTTCTTCGGTTTCATAGGTGAGGATGCTCATCACCGGGCCGAAGATTTCTTCACGCACGATGGTCATTTCGTCGGTGCAGTCAGTGAACACGGTCGGCGCGACGAATGCGCCCTTGGCCAGTTCGCCGTCGGTCAGGCGAGTGCCGCCGCACAGCAAGCGTGCACCCTCGGCCTTACCTTTCTCGATGTAGCCCAGCACGCTTTCCATGTGGGCGAAGCTCACCAGCGGGCCGAAGTTGGTGTTTTCGTCCTCGGGATTGCCGATGCGGATGCGTGCCACGCGCTCGGCGATCTTGGCTTCGAACGCTGCCTTGAGGTGGCTCGGCACGAACACGCGGGTGCCGTTGGTGCAGACCTGGCCGGAGCTGTAGAAGTTGGCCATCATCGCGGTGTCGGCGGCGCGATCCAGGTCGGCGTCGTCGAAGATGATCAGCGGCGACTTGCCGCCCAGTTCCATGGTCACGTCCTTGAGCGAAGAGCTCGAGGCGCTGGCCATGACTTTCTTGCCGGTGTCGGTGCCACCGGTGAAGGAGATTTTCTCGATGCGCGGGTGCTCGGTCAGCCAAGTGCCGACTTCACGGCCGCTGCCAGTCAATACGTTGAATACGCCCGCTGGAACGCCGGCTTCGGTGTAGATCTCGGCCAGTTTCAGGGTGGTCAGCGAGGTGACTTCGCTCGGTTTGAAGATCATCGCGTTACCGGCCGCCAGGGCGGGTGCGGATTTCCACAGGGCGATCTGGATCGGGTAGTTCCATGCGCCGATACCGGCCACCACACCCAGCGGCTCGCGACGGGTGTAGACGAACGAAGTGGTGCGCAGCGGCACCTGCTCGCCTTCGATGGCGGGCACCAGGCCGGCATAGTATTCCAGCACGTCGGCGCCGGTGACGATGTCGACGTAGCGGGTTTCGGAATAGGCTTTGCCAGTGTCGAGGGTTTCCAGGGCGGCCAGCTCATCGTTGCGCTCGCGCAGGATGTCCACGGCGCGGCGCAGGATGCGCGAACGCTGCATGGCGGTCATGGCGGCCCAGACTTTCTGGCCCTTTTCGGCGCTGACCACGGCGCGCTCGACGTCCTCGAACGTTGCGCGCTGCACCTGGGCAAGAACTTCACCGTTGGCAGGGTTGATGGCTTCGAAAGTGGCATCGCCGCTGGCATCGCTGTACGCGCCATCGATGTAGAGTTTTTGCAGTTCGAAACGGGCCATAAAGTCCTCGCAAGTGCATGAGTGGTTGGCTGGCCACCGGGCGTGTCGTCTATAGCTGACTACGCAGTTCGGCGGCGGTTCAGGAATCGAGCGGTTCTGTGTGCTCTGGCACCCCTGATTTGGCCAGTTGTAAATCCATGTATTCGTAAGCGATCCGATGTGCCTGGGCGGTATCGAACGCGTCTCCCGACAGCGCCCCGCGCAGCCACAAGCCGTCAATCAGAGCGGCCAGGCCCCGTGCCGCGCTGCGTGCCTCATCGAGGGACAATACGCGGCGGAACTGGCAACACAGGTTGGAATACAGGCGGTGATCGTTTATCCGCTGCAACCTGTGCAATGACGGGTGGTGCATGCTGGTGGCCCAGAAGGCCAGCCAGGTTTTCATTGCCGGGCCATTGACCTGGCTGGCGTCGAAGTTGCCTTCGATGATTACCTTCAAGTGAGCCCGTGGGCTCGGGTCCTCCAGCGCTTGGCGGCGCGCGGTGACGTTCTCGCTCAGGACAGTCATCAGGTACTGGGCCGTGGCCGCGATCAGGCCATTCTTGTCCTGAAAGTAGTGACTGATGATGCCGTTGGAGACACCGGCCAAACGGGCGATCAGCGCAATGCTGGCGTCCCCCATGCCGACCTGATCGACCGCTTGTAACGTGGCTTCGATCAATTGCTGGCGGCGGATGGGTTGCATACCGACCTTGGGCATCTAGCACATCTCCTTAGGCCATCCGGCGCACGAGTGTCGTTTGCCGGAATGAAAGCCAGTCTATTTTGTTTTGATTGAACGTTCAATCAACAAAAAATAAGTTCTATGACAAGTCGTCGCTGTTTGCCGGGGCGAGGACTTTTAGGGATGTCTTTATAACACTCGTCGGTTGGCATGTAGGCTTAATGCACTTGATAGCTGGAATACTGTTGTGCGAGGGGATTTATCCCCGTTGGGCTGCGAAGCAGCCCCAGAGTTGTTAGCCGTTAGCACCACCCAAACAAAAACGCCGCGATCATCTCGCGGCGTTTTTGTTGGCCTTGGCTCAGCCCAGGTTCTTGCCGAGCAGTGCGTGGTACAGCTCGCTGTCGCCCAGGATCCCGACGACTTTCTGGTTATCGTGAAGCACCAGTTTGTTGCCGGTCTGGTAGCGGATCTGCAAGGCGTCGCGCATGCCGATGTTGGAGTCCACCAGGGTCGGACGGCGACCCAGATCTTCGACGGCTTGGCCCGGTGCCCAGTTTTGCAGGTCCAGCGCCGCGCCGTTCTGCCGGGCGCCCTTGATGGTGTTGCCTTCGGCCAGGTCGAGCCAGGAATCGCCGCCCGGGTCCAGGCATACCGAACCGTTAATACGCTTGCAGTTGTCCAGGGTGCGCATCAGGCTGCGGCCGCAAAGAACGTTGAGCGGGTTGGTGTGGGCGACAAATGTACGCACATAGTCGTCCGCCGGGTTCAATACGATCTGTTCCGGCTTGCTGTACTGGATGATCCGGCCGTCCTTCATGATCGCGATACGGCTGCCCAGTTTCAGGGCTTCGTCGAGGTCGTGGCTGACGAACACGATGGTCTTGCTCAGCTTGCGTTGCAGCTCCAGCAGTTCGTCCTGCAGGCCTTGGCGGATCAGCGGGTCGAGGGCCGAGAAGGGTTCGTCCATCAGCAGAATGTCAGCGTCCATCGCCAGGGCGCGGGCCAGGCCGACCCGTTGCTGCATGCCGCCAGAGAGCTCATCCGGCTTCTTGTTGCGCCATTGGGTCAGGCCCACCAGCTCAAGCTTCTCGTCCACCAGCTTGCGGCGTTCCTTTTCTGGCCGACCCTGCATTTCCAGGCCGAAACTGATGTTCTCGCGCACCGTCAGCCAAGGCATCAGGGCGAATTTCTGGAACACCATGGCGATGCGCTTGGTGCGCATCATCTTCAATTCAGCGGGGGTGCAGGAGGCAATGTCGATCTGCCGGCCTTCATGCTCGACGAACAACTTGCCGCGACTCACGGTGTTCAAGCCGTTGATGCAGCGCAGCAGGCTGGATTTGCCGGAGCCGGACAGGCCCATCAACACGCAGATTTCGCCTTTCTCGATGTCCAGGCTGGCTTTTTCCACGCCGACGATTTGCCCGGTTTTCTTCAGGATTTCGTTGCGGGTCATGCCTTGGTCAAGCAGTTTGAGGGCCTCGCGTGGATCCCTGGAGAAGATCACGTCGACTTCTTCGAAGCGGATTATGCTCATGCGTCACCCCCTACTTTAGCGTCGGGTTGTTTGCAGATTCGGTCGAGCATGATCGCCAGCAGTACGATTGCCAGGCCAGCTTCGAAGCCCAAGGCGATATCGGCGGTGTTCAGTGCGTTGACCACGGGTTTGCCCAGGCCATCGGCACCCACCAGTGCGGCGATCACCACCATCGACAACGACAGCATGATGCACTGGGTGATACCGGCCGCGATGCTGGGCATCGCGTGGGGCAGTTCAATGCGTGACAGGAGCTGGCGACGGGAGCAGCCGAAGGCTTTACCGGCGTCCA
This sequence comes from Pseudomonas sp. CFBP 5748, assembly GCF_053850495.1. Classification (NCBI taxonomy): domain Bacteria; kingdom Pseudomonadati; phylum Pseudomonadota; class Gammaproteobacteria; order Pseudomonadales; family Pseudomonadaceae; genus Pseudomonas; species Pseudomonas sp. CFBP 5748. The sequence goes on along the minus strand of NZ_JBSPTN010000012.1, from coordinate 160,622 downwards.
TCAGTTCGTCTGGAACGTCGCGGATGCCCAGGTAGGTCAGGCGGATGGGCGCGGCAATCGCGAACACCACTGTGGAGATCAAGCCTGGGACCACACCCAGACCGAAAAGGGTCAGGGTAGGAATGAGGTATACGAAGGTCGGTACGGTCTGCATCAGATCGAGCACCGGACGCATCACTGTGTAGAACATCGGCTTGTGCGCGGCAACAATGCCCAGCGGCACGCCGATCAGTACGCAAACCAGGGTCGCGAACAGCACTTGGGCGAGGGTTTCCATGGTCTCCTGCCAGTAACCCAGGTTCAGGATCAGCAGAAAGGACGCGATGACAAATACGGTCAGGCCCCATTTGCGCTGGATGAAGTGAGCCAGCAAGGCGATGAGGCCGATCAAGGCCAACGGGTTGAACCAGGTCAGCGCAAACGTCACGCCGTGGATCATCGTTTCCAGGAACAGCGCGATTGCGTCGAAAGTGTTGGCGCCATGTTGCGTCAACCATTCGACGAAGCCGGCGATGTACTGGCCTAAAGGTATTTTCTGATCAATGAGCATGGTAGTGAACGTCCGCATGCAAGGGAATAAACAGCCCGGGCGAGCGAACCCGCCCGGCATAACATAAGCAGTTACTGCGCAAGTTTGGCTTTCACGGCTTCCAGGCCTGGTTTACCGTCAATGGTGGTCACGCCAGCGAGCCAGGTATCGAGCACCTGTGGGTTCTTCTTCAGCCAGGCCTTGGCGGCAGCCTCAGGCTTCATCTTGTCGTCGAGCACGTTGCCCATCAGCGTGCTTTCCATGTCGACAGTGAACTCAAGGTTTTTCAACAATTGACCCACGTTGCTGCATTCCTGGCTGTAGCCCTTGCGGGTATTGGTCGCCACGGTGGCGGCGCCAAAATCCGGGCCGAAGAAGTCGTCGCCGCCGGTCAGGTACTGGATCTTGAAACGGGTATTCATCGGGTGTGGCGCCCAGCCAAGGAACACCACGTCGGTACCGCGCTTCGCTGCGCGATCGACCTGCGAGAGCATGCCCGCTTCACTCGACTCGACGACTTTGAAGCCGGCGTCCTTCAGGCCGAAGGCGTTCTTTTCGATCATGCTCTGGATCAGGCGGTTGCCGTCGTTGCCCGGCTCGATCCCGTAGATCTTGCCGTCCAGTTCTTTCTTGAATTTGGGGATGTCGGCGAAGTCATGCAGACCCTTGTCGTACAGAGCCTGGGGCACCGCGAGGGTGTACTTGGCGCCCTTGAGGTTGGTGCGCACGGTTTCCACGGTGCCGGCCTCGCGATAGGCCTTGATGTCGTTTTCCATGGTCGGCATCCAGTTGCCGAGGAACACGTCCATGTTCTTGCCGTCGGCCAGGGACTTATAGGTCACCGGCACAGAGATCATGGTGGTCTTGGTCTTGTAGCCAAGGGCATCGAGTACCACGCTGGTGGTGGCGGTGGTGACGGTGATGTCGGTCCAGCCGACATCAGAGAAGTTAACGGTGCTGCACTGTTCGGGTTCTGCAGCGTTGGCCAGCATCGGAAGACTCAGCATGGCGGCCAACAACAACGACGTGGAACCTTTCATGGGTGGACTCCTGGTGTTTTATCGGCAGTGTCCGGTCAGGACAACCGCGCTTAATATTGGATGTTGCGGTTGGTGGCGCGTGGGCACTCTCTGACACGCGGCCTTGCAAACGAGCCGTAACCGATCATGTACCAGTGCAAATCTGACGCCTACAGGGTGAGTCGTATCCAGTACAGGGAGGGTCGCATCCAGTGTCGGTGACGTCGTTTATAGATTTTTTCCGCCCTCGGCAGCCCTCTGATCTGCAAAAAAGCGGCGTAAAACCTGGGTAAAAGCCGGGCGGCGTTGCTGGGCATAATTGCGTCGGTGTCAGACGTCGACCTCCCAGGCAAAAGCCCGATGATGCGGCCATCCCGGCGTTGAGCGTAGCAGCTCCGTCACCGGGCGCTCCTGCGCCCGGATGTGCTCGTTCTGGAGATTTTCGGCAATGGCAATCAGCGTATTCGACCTGTTCAAAATCGGTATCGGCCCGTCCAGCTCCCACACTGTTGGGCCCATGCGTGCGGCGGCGTTGTTTGTTGACGCGCTGCGGGCCAAAGCCCAGTTACATGATGTGCGCCGGGTCGAGGTGCAGTTGTTCGGTTCGTTGTCGGCCACCGGTATTGGCCACGGCAGCGATAACGCGGTGATCATGGGGTTGATGGGCGAGTGGCCGGACGCAATCGATCCGTCGCAGATCGGCCCGCGCATCGCGCTGTTGCGCGAAACCCAGACCCTGCAGCTGGACGGTCGCCTGCCGGTGCCTTTCATATGGGCCCGGGACATGCGCCTGATTGACGAAAACCTGCCGTTCCACCCCAACGCGATGACGCTGGTGGCCGAGGGCGAAAACGGTGAGTTGCACCGTGACACCTACTACTCGGTCGGCGGTGGTTTTGTCGTCGATCAGGCCCAGGCCTCCAGCGGTGTGGTGGATCTGGACCGCACCGAGCTGCCTTACGATTTTTCCAGCGCCGAGGAACTGCTCGAGTTGTGTCGCACCCACAACCTGCGGGTGGCTGAATTGATGATGGCCAACGAAAAGGTGTGGCGCTCGGAAGAAGAGATCCGCAGTGGCCTGATGGTGCTCTGGCGGGCCATGCAAGATTGCGTCGAGCAGGGCCTCAAGCACGAAGGCATCCTGCCTGGCGGTTTGAATGTGCGCCGGCGTGCGGCCAAGCTGCATCGTAGTCTGCAAGAGCTGAACAAGCCGAATGTCATCGGCTCGACATTGAGCGCCATGGAATGGGTCAACCTGTTCGCCTTGGCGGTCAATGAGGAAAACGCTGCCGGCGGGCGCATGGTCACGGCGCCGACCAATGGCGCGGCGGGGATCATTCCGGCGGTATTGCACTACTTCATGAAGTTCAGCGAAGCGGTCACCGATGCCAACGTGGTGGATTATTTCCTGGGGGCGGCGGCAGTGGGGATCCTGTGCAAAAAGAACGCCTCGATCTCCGGCGCCGAAGTCGGTTGCCAGGGCGAGGTGGGCTCGGCCTGCGCCATGGCGGCGGCGGGCCTGGCGGAAATCCTCGGCGCCACGCCTGAGCAACTGTGCAACGCGGCGGAAATCGGCCTGGAACACAACCTGGGCCTGACCTGCGACCCGGTGGGTGGGTTGGTGCAGGTGCCGTGCATCGAGCGCAACGCAATTGCCGCAGTGAAAGCTATCAACGCGGCGCAAATGGCCCTGCGCGGCGACGGCCAGCATTTCATTTCCCTGGATCGGGTGATTCGCACCATGCGCGATACCGGCGCCGACATGCATGACAAATATAAAGAGACTTCGCGGGGCGGCTTGGCGGTCAGTGCGGTGGAATGCTGATCCGGGCGCTGTAAGGAACCCCCGTGGCGAGGGAGCTTGCTCCCGCTGGGGGGTGAAGCTGCTGCGTAGGAGCTGTCGAGTGCAACGAGGCTGCGATCTTGCCCCAGACAATTGAGTCGCAAGCGAAAGATCAAAAGATCGCAGCCTTCGGCAGTTCCTACAGGGTGTGGCCAAGCGGTAGCAGGGATCGAAAACCGCTCGTTAAATGAACACCGATCCGCAAACGCGCCACCTTTTAGCGCGTCGCAAACAGATAAGACGCCCGTTGTCGGGTTCGCCGCTGTAGGCCTCTCGACCGTCCGTCATCCGCACCTGTAGTGATACCCGTTGCGCAAGCGGTGCAGCCCAGTTACCACAAGTGCTACCGAACTGCTCACAGCCCGCCTGTGTCAGGTGCCTGCCGCCATTGATGACGCTTATAACCGTACTCGCCGCGCGCCTTATATAGACAGGCCGCGATGTCGTTTTCAGGATTTATTGAACGCACATTCAATTTAGGCATGGCAATTGCTCTATCGCTGTAAAGCCCGTCTCCCTCGTGAGAACGATGGCAATAACCAATAAAAAGAGCCTCCGCCTGAGGCCATCACCCGCTTTGTGTGAGGAGATACCGCGATGACGACGTCCAACTCCGGGGCCCAACCCCAGAACCGTGCGCCTCAATCCATCGGCTTTTTGCTGCTGGACAATTTCACGCTGATTTCCCTGGCGTCCGCGGTAGAACCGCTGCGCATGGCCAACCAGCTGTCCGGTCGCGAGCTGTATCGCTGGACCACCCTCACCGTCGATGGTGGTCAGGTCTGGGCCAGTGACGGTTTGCAGATCACCCCGGATGCTTCCATGCACAAAGCGCCGGCACTGGACACGGTCATCGTCTGTGGCGGCATCGGCATCCAACGCACCGTCACCCGCGAACACGTGTCATGGCTGCAAGGCCAGGCCCGTCAATCCCGTCGCCTCGGTGCGGTCTGCACCGGCAGCTGGGCCCTGGCGTGCGCCGGCCTGCTGGACGGGTTTGATTGCAGCGTGCACTGGGAATGCCTGGCGGCGATGCAGGAAGCCTTCCCGCGGGTGTCGATGAGCACCCGCTTGTTCACCCTCGACCGCAACCGCTTCACCAGCTCCGGTGGCACCGCGCCGCTGGACATGATGCTGCACCTGATCAGCCGCGATCACGGCCGCGAACTGTCGGCTGCGATCTCGGAAATGTTTGTCTATGAGCGCATCCGCAACGAGCAGGATCACCAGCGCGTGCCGCTCAAGCACATGCTCGGCACCAACCAGCCGAAGTTGCAGGAAATCGTCGCGCTGATGGAGGCCAACCTCGAAGAGCCGATCGACCTGGACGAACTGGCGGTGTACGTCGCCGTCTCCCGCCGGCAGCTGGAGCGGTTGTTCCAGAAATACCTGCACTGCTCGCCGTCGCGTTATTACCTCAAGCTGCGACTGATTCGTGCCCGGCAACTGCTCAAGCAGACGCCGATGTCGATCATCGAGGTGGCTTCGGTGTGTGGCTTCGTCTCCACCCCGCACTTCTCCAAGTGCTACCGCGAATACTTCGGCATTCCACCGCGCGACGAACGCGTAGGCTCCAACACCACGCAGCAGGTGGCGATGATGCCGCTGCCACAGGCGCTGGTGCTGTCGCCGCTGTCCGGCCCGCTGTCGGCGCTGAGCCAGGCGCGCAATGAGTCGACGTTTGCCAGTGTGAGGCTCTAAGACCGACGCTTGCTCCTGCTGGGTGGCGTAGGAGCTGTCGAGTGCAACGAGGCTGCGATCTTTCCCCAGACACTTGAATCTCAAGTGAAAGATCAAAAGATCGCAGGCTTCGCCAGCGCCTACAGAGCCGGGCGGGAGCAAGCTCCCTGGCCATAGGGTCAGCTATGGGTCTGCTGATACTCCGCCAATGCAGGCAACAATTGCTTATCAATCGCCTGGCGCACGGCTGGCAGGATGGTCGCACTGCTGGTGTACATGTCCTTGACCAATTTGCGCAGTGCATTGGCGCGGACCGTGTCCAGCCCCCGCACGGCGCATTCGCAGGCCTGCTGGGCAGTGGAGCCGCTGGGTATCTGCAACCCCAGGGCCTTGAGCTGGCCCAGCAGGTCTTCCTGGTCGATCAAATCGGCGTGCATCATGACGCTTTTCCTTGTTCAGGGATTGGGGTCGTGCCTCGATTCTGGTAGCCGCCCGAAGCGGCGGCAAGGGCAAATGGTCGCAATGTCATGAATGACTATGAGCGCGTCGTTTTCGGCTAACTTGCATCGGCCTGGACTGGGCACACTGACCCCAAGCTGAATCACGATGGTTTGGTCACCCTCGCGCGACAGCTCCTCCAGTAACGCACCTGCCCCGATCCAGTCACGGCTTGATCGGGGATTTTTTTGCCTGGGTGAATCCGGTGGTGATGGGGTGTTGGACAGACCGCTATCGCGAGCAATGACGCGGTCTAACGCTGTAACACCAGAATTCGCGACAACAACTCATCCCGATCCACATAGCACCCCTGGAAGTGCCGGGCACCGGTGGCCGGGTCGAAGGCGTTGCGGGCGTGGAGGGTGCGGCGGTTGTCGAAGCACCAGAGCTGACCGGGCTCGAGCCGCTGCATCAGGCGAAACTGCGGCTCGCGGGTCAGGGCGATGAAACGGCGGTAGGCGCGGTAAAGCCTGGGCATTTGCTCGACCGAGGTGTCGAACGGCCCACGCAGGAAATTCGCCATGCGGATTTCCGCGACCTGCCCCAGGGCATCCACGGCGATGATCGGCGCCAGGCAGCGGTAATCGCTGTGGCGGTCCTTGTTGCGAAACTCCACCGGGATTTCACACAGCGCGGCAAAGGCCTCGGGATCTTCCTGGCGCAGCGCCTCGGCGATGGCGAAACCGTCGACAAAAATGCTCTCGCCCCCGTCGGCGTCATTCACCAGGCAATGCAAGAACTGCAGCCCCGGTTGCAGCTCCCGGGTTGGCAGGTCGCTGTGCAACGGCAAGTTGAAAGCGGTGTAGGCGTTACTGTCGGCATCGGCTTTGGATTGCACGTTGAACAGCACGCCGAAGTTGCTCTCGCGGATGAAGGAAATGCGCTGGGCGAGCTGTTTCAGCGAACCGGGCTCAGTGGGCACGCCGCGCACTTGGGTCAGGCCGATGTCGCGCACCGCCAGCAACCATTGCAGCAGCGCATTGGCATCGTCCATCAGCGCCGGGTAATCGAACACCGGCAATTGCAGATCGTGTCGCCATAGGCGGCTTTTGGGCTTGTTCGCCAGGCGTTCGGCCCGGGACTGGTCGTCGTAGGCGTGGGCGCGCAACCAGCCCGGGTCGAAACGACTATTGTGGCCGTCCTGCCAGTCCACACACAGGCAGCCTTCTTCGTCGAGGTAGGTTGCGCGAGGCGCCAGGTCTTCAGGTACGTCGATGATTTCGAGGACTTGTTCGCGGGTGACGGTATAGACGCATTGCGAACAAGGGCAGTTGTCCCGCAGCCACGGGTGATGGAAGGGACTGATCCGGCCATCGGCCCAGGTCACTTGCAGTCGGTCGCCCAGGGACGTTACAGCGCTCAGCGCGCAGACCAGGGGATAACGACGGAAATCGGCAAAAGCGGCGGCGGTGTTCATGGCGGTCTCCTGTTCGAAGCTATCGGGCGGGGGGCAGTGCGATGACTCGGCCGATGTACGCGGGGGGCGGCAGGTCCGATTGTTGGTCGAGCAGGGCTTTGAGGCGGTCCAGGGTCGGTTCCGTGAAGGGCGCCGAGCGCGGGCCGGCCAGGTCGACATGCAGCAGCATTTGCTCATTGCCGGCCAGTTCTTTGTCGCCGCCGGCCAGGTGCAGGCTGTGGTAAAGGTGCAGCCGCTTGCTGTCGTGGCCGATGATCTGCGTGCGCACCTCAACTTCGGCGTCGAGCTTCACTTCGTGCAGGTAATTGAGGTGCAGTTCAAGGGTGAACAGCGAGTGGCCGCTGGCCTCGCGGTTCTGGCTGTCCATGCCGAGGCTGTCCATCAGCGCGTCGGTGGCGTAGCTGAAGATCAGCAGGTAAAAGGCATCGCGCAGGTGGCCGTTGTAGTCGACCCATTCCGGGAGGATGCGGGTTTGGTAGGTGGTGAGGGTGGGCATGATGACGATCCAGCAGAAGATTGGGGTTCATGTGAGAGCGGGCTTGCTCGCGAAGGTGGTGTATCTACCGCAGGATATTTAGCGGATGTACTGGCCTCTTCGCGAGCAAGCCCGCTCCCACAGGGGGTTATTCAGTGAAAGACATTCCGTGTTTGGCCTTGGTGGTTTTCACCGCTTCCAGCACTGCCAGCAGGCAATCATCACGATAGCGCTCCAGCGCCGAAATGCTGTGACTGCCCAGTTGCTCGCTGGTCCCTTCCACTACATCGTCGATCAGCTTCTCGGTCAGTTCCGGTGCTGGCAGGTAAGTCCACGGCAACTGCAATGCCGGGCCGAACTGGGCCATGAAGTGGCGCATTCCGGCATCGCCGCCAGCCAGGGTGTAGGTCAGGAACGTGCCCATGAACGACCAACGCAACCCGGCACCAAAACGGATGGCGTCATCGATTTCCCCGGTGGTTGCCACCCCATCGTTGACCAGGTGCAGGGCTTCGCGCCACAGCGCTTCAAGCAGGCGGTCGGCGATGAAACCGGGTACTTCCTTGCGTACATGCAGTGGCCGCATGCCGAGGGATTCGTAGACTTTCATCGCCGCCTGCACCGCTTCTGGCGCGGTGTTTTTACCGCCCACGACTTCCACCAGTGGCAACAGGTAGACCGGGTTGAACGGGTGCCCGACCACGCAGCGTTCCGGGTGGGTGGAGCCTTCGTAGAATTCGCTTGGCAGCAGCCCCGAAGTGCTGGAGCCGATCAGCGCGTTCGGCTTGGCGGCGGCGCTGATCTGAGCGTGCAGCTCAAGTTTCAGTTCCAGGCGCTCGGGGGCGCTTTCCTGGATGAAGTCGGCGTCGCGCACGCATTCTTCGATGGTCGCGACAAAGCGCAGCCGATCCTGCGAGGCGCCGGGCGCCAGGCCCTGTTTCTCCAGTGCGCCCCAGGCGTTGGCAACGCGTTTGCGCAGCGCCGCTTCGGCGCCCGGTGCCGGGTCCCAGGCGACGACGTCCAGGCCATGGGCCAGGGCGCGGCTGACCCAGCCGCTGCCGATCACACCGCTGCCCAGGGCGGCGAAGGTTTTGATGTCGGTGATGAAACTCATGGGTGATTTCCTGAAAAGAGATCGCTGATCACTTGTGGGAGCAAGGCTTGCCCGCGATGGCGGCGTTGCATTCAACGTTGATGTCGACTGACACACCGTCATCGCGGGCAAGCCTTACTCCCACAGGCCTTTTTCCAAAAGGAGGAGGTGTCGATTTAGCCGCGCTGGGTCAGGCCCATCTTCTTGCGCCCCTCAGCTGGCGTGAGCACGCGTGCCCCCAGGCGGCTGAGGATTTCGCCGGCGCGCTCCACCAGTTGGCCGTTGGTGGCGAGCACGCCCTTGTCCAGCCACAGGTTGTCCTCCAGTCCGACCCGCACGTTGCCACCCAACAGCACGGCCTGGGCCGCCATCGGCATTTGCATGCGGCCGATGCCGAAGCCGGCCCACACGGCGTCCGCCGGCAGGTTGTCGACCATGGCTTTCATGGTGGTGGTGTCGGCCGGTGCGCCCCACGGGATGCCCAGGCAGAGCTGGAACAGCGGGTTGTCCAGCAGGCCTTCCTTGATCAGTTGTTTGGCGAACCACAGGTGGCCGGTGTCGAAGATTTCCAGCTCGGCCTTGACCCCCAATTCGGTGATGCGCTTGGCACCGGCCCGCAGTTGCGCCGGTGTGGAGACGTAAATGGTGTCGCCGTCGCCGAAGTTCAGGGTGCCGCAATCCAGGGTGCAGATTTCCGGCAACAGCTCCTCGACGTGAGCCAGGCGAGTCAGCGGGCCCACCAGGTCGGTGTTGGGGCCGAACTCCATCGGGTTTTCGCCGCCACCGATCTCCAGGTCGCCGCCCATGCCGGCGGTGAGGTTGACGATGATGTCGACGTCCGCCTCACGGATGCGCTCCATCACTTCGCGGTACAGCGCCACGTCACGGCTGAACTTGCCGGTCTGCGGATCGCGAACGTGGCAATGGACCACCGTGGCCCCGGCCTTCGCGGCTTCAACGGCGGCCGCGGCGATCTGTTTCGGGGTGACCGGTACGTGAGGGCTCTTGGCGGTCGTGTCGCCAGCACCGGTGAGTGCGCAGGTGATGATGACGTCGTGGTTCATGGTGCGGATTCCTTCAGGCGTGGTAAGTCACTGCGCAGCCGTTTGGCGCTGCGCAGATGGATAACGGTTGTTCAGTTGCTGGTCAGTTTCAGGTTGTCGGCAGCGGGCTTGCCGTCGAAGGTGGTCACGCCTTCGAGCCAGCGCTGCTTGTCTTGCGGGTGATCCTTGAGCCATTGCTTGGCCGATTCGAGCGGGTCCTTGTGATCCAGCAGCGGCTGCATCATCCGGCTTTCATCTTCAGCGCTGAACGTCAGGTTGCTCAGCAAGCGACCCACGTTCGGGCATTGCTGGGCGTAGTCTGGCGCGGTGACGGTCCACACGGTGGCCATGCCTTCGTTCGGGCCGAGGGCGTCGTCGCTGCCGGTGAGGTAGGTCATTTGCACGTTGACGTTCATCGGGTGCGGCGCCCAGCCAAAGAACACCACGGCTTCCTTGCGCCGCACGGCGCGGTCCACGGCGGCGAGCATGCCGGCCTCGCTGGACTCCACCAGTTGGAATTTGCCCAGGCCGAACTGGTTCTTGGCGATCATGGCCTTGATCTGGGTATTGGCCCCGGAGCCCGGTTCGATGCCGTAGATCTTGCCGCCCAGTTCCTTCTCGAACTTGGCGATGTCGGCGAAGGTCTTCAGGCCTTTGTCGGCCAGGTAAGTCGGCACGGCCAGGGTTGCGCGAGCGTCCTTGAGGCTGGGTTGTTCCAGCACCTTGACCTGCTTGGCCTCGACGAACGGGGTGATGGTCTGGGTCATCAGCGGGTTCCAGTAACCCAGGAACAGATCCAGGCGCTGGTCGCGGATGCCGGCGAAGATGATTTGCTGGGAGGCGCTGGTTTGCTTGGTCTTGTAGCCGAGGCCATCGAGCATCACCTGGGTCAGGGCGCTGGTGGCGATGACGTCGGTCCAGTTGACCACGCCAAGGCGCACGTTCTGGCATGCGGCGGGCTCGGCCGCCATGGCGACGCCATTCAGGAAAGCGGTACCGCTGAGAGCAAGGACGCAGGAGCTGATCAGTCGTTTCATGTCGGGTTCCTCGGCAGCTTATTGTTATGGGGTCCGGTGTCTGTGCGCCGGTGATGCCAAGTTACGCAGCCCTACGCTCGGTAAAACGCACAGCGGCGACGTGCTCTTGCACTGCGGCGACCTGGTGTCCTGTTTCACGAATAGAGGCCTCCAGCGCTTGAACAGCCCTTGCAACTGGCGTATCAAGATCCGCACGCTACCCGCTAACCGAGTGCGCTCCATGTCCCAGGATTTCTATTTCTTGTTGATGCCGGGCTTTTCAGCCATCGGCTTCATTTCGGCCATCGAGCCGTTGCGGGTGGCCAATCGTTTTCGCGGCGAGCTGTATCGCTGGCATGTGTTGAGTGCCGATGGCGGAGCGGTGCTGGCGAGCAATGGCATGTCGGTCAACGCCGATGCCGCGCTGGAACCGCTGAAGAAGGGCGCGACCCTCTGGGTGGTGGCGGGATTCGAACCGCTGAAGTTCGCCACCCCGGCCCTGGAGCGTTGGCTGCATCGGCTGGACAACGAAGGTGTGACCCTGGGCGGTATCGACACCGGCAGTGTGGTCCTGGCCGAGGCGGGCCTGCTGGAAGGGCACCGCGTGACCCTGCACTGGGAAGCGATCGAGGCGTTCAAGGAATCTTATCCACAGCTGAGCGTGACCCAGGAGCTGTTTGAAATCGACCGTCGACGCATCACCTGCGCCGGTGGCACCGCGTCCATCGACCTGATGCTCGACCTGATCGGCCAGGCCCACGGTGCCGAATTGGCGATTCAGGTCAGCGAGCAGTTCGTGCTCGGCCGCATCCGTCCGCGCAAAGACCACCAGCGCATGGAAATCGCCAGCCGCTACGGTATTCGCAACAAGAAGTTGGTGCACGTCATCGGCGAGATGGAAACCCACAGCGAACCGCCCTTGAGCACCCTTGAACTGGCCGAGTCCATTGGCGTGACCCGCCGTCAACTCGAACGCTTGTTCCGCCTGCACCTGAATGACACCCCGAGCAATTTCTACCTGCGCCTGCGCCTGGAAAAGGCCCGGCAGTTGCTGCGTCAGACCGACATGAGCGTGCTGGAAGTGAGCATTGCCTGCGGTTTTGAGTCACCGTCGTACTTCACTCGCAGCTATCGGGCACGGTTCGCGCGCTGCCCACGGGAGGATCGGCGGCGGCAGGGGGATGGACGGGAGCTGGTTTGACAGGGTTTTATACTCAATTATGCTCGCGACTATAAATTATACCTGTCGTCATAATTGAGTATAAAACTCACCGATTCGAAGCTGGAGGTGGTGGCCAAGATGCTCAGGAGCCTGGGCGCTCCCTCGCCACAGGTACTGTGTCCGGTTGGAAAGGTCTATTTCTTCACCAGCGCCGAACATGCTGCCTTATAAGCCTCATGCTGATACTTGTTCAGCGTCGCCGGCGGGGTGAAGTCATGCTTTTTGCTCTGCGCGTTGATGGTCTGCGGCGACAGTAGTGTCACCTCGCAACCTTCCAGCAACTGGAACACTCCTTCGATCTTGAACGTCGTCGGCCCTCCGGCGAACTCACCTTTCTTGCTGCGCTTCTTGATGGCGATGCGTTCGATACCGTTATCCACCACGAACGCCTGCACCTGAGCGGCGAAGGCCTTGACGTTGGCGGCTTCGTCATCGTCGTCCAGGGCGATTTTCTTGGTGTTGAGGACGATATGGGTCAGCGTCTGTTGATCCAGCGAGGCCACGGCGATGATTGCTTCGCTGCCTTTGATTTCGATGCCGCAGGTTTTCATGTGAGTCCCTTTACCGATGATGCGCGCAGCTTACCGCGCGGAACGGCTCCTGACGCATCACTCCTGCCCAATCGACTCCAAAAACTCCGACCGATCGTCGCTCACCTGGGCCATGCAGTCGTTTTCGGCGATTTTGTACGCTTCGCTGCCGGGTTTGGCCGGGAAGGCGGCGATGGCACAGTCGGCGTCGCGCTGTTTTTGCCAGAGTTGTTGGGCGGCCTTGATCTTGCTGGTGATGTCGCTGAGTTGGGCCTTGTCGCTGGCGTAGCGGGTTTGCAGGCGCTCGAAGAGGCTCTGCAGGTTTTCATTGAGCAGTTGTTCGGCGGCGGTTTTGCCGTAGGCCGAGCAGGCCAGGGTCTGGACGTCGTTTTCCACGGCGTCGCAGGGGTTTGGTTCGGTGTCTTCGGTCGCGTGTGCGACGGTGCTGATCAGTGCCAAAGCCAGGAAGATTGATTTCATTGCGTCGCCGCTCAAGTCCAGTGAAAGCCAGTGATGCGGCGGATTCTGGCGTAAGCCTGGGGTAAAGAACAGACGGGTAGGGTGGGTCGACCATAGCCCTTTGTCGCGGATTGACGCTTTCGGCAATTCCCCTGTCGTTTTTGCACCCGGTCGCCACGGCCCTCAGGCATATGCTGGCCCCAAAGCGCCGGCACACGATTCGGCGCATGAATCGCTGACAAAAGGGGACTGCCTGATGAGCCCAGCGCAATTGCACGCCGACAGCATCGTTATCGACGGGCTGATCATTGCCAAGTGGAACCGCGACCTGTTCGAAGACATGCGCAAGGGCGGCCTGACTGCAGCCAACTGCACCGTGTCGGTGTGGGAAGGTTTCCAGGCCACCATCAACAACATCGTCGCCAGCCAGAAACTGATCCGCGAGAACAGCGACCTGGTGATCCCGGTGAAAACCACCGCCGACATCCGTCGTGCCAAGGAACAGGGCAAGACCGGCATCATCTTCGGTTTCCAGAACGCCCACGCTTTCGAAGACCAGCTCGGCTACGTCGAGATCTTCAAGCAGCTGGGCGTGGGTGTGGTGCAGATGTGCTACAACACCCAGAACCTGGTCGGCACCGGTTGCTACGAGCGTGACGGCGGCCTGTCGGGCTTCGGTCGCGAAATCGTCGCCGAGATGAACCGGGTCGGCATCATGTGCGACCTGTCCCACGTCGGTTCCAAGACGTCCGAAGAAGTCATCCTCGAATCGAAGAAACCGGTGTGCTATTCCCACTGCCTGCCGTCCGGCCTGAAAGAGCACCCGCGCAACAAATCCGATGAAGAACTGAAGTTCATCGCCGACCACGGCGGTTTCGTCGGTGTGACCATGTTCGCGCCGTTCCTGGCCAAGGGCATCGATTCGACCATCGACGATTACGCCGAAGCCATCGAATACACCATGAACATCGTGGGCGAGGACGCCATCGGCATCGGCACCGACTTCACCCAGGGCCACGGCCAGGACTTCTTCGAAATGCTGACCCACGACAAGGGCTACGCCCGTCGTCTGACCAGCTTCGGCAAGATCATCAACCCCCTGGGCATCCGCACCGTGGGCGAGTTCCCGAACCTCACCGAGACGCTGCTCAAGCGCGGCCATCCTGAGCGGGTGGTACGCAAGATCATGGGCGAGAACTGGGTCAACGTCCTCAAAGACGTCTGGGGCGAATAACGCCGCCGCACCGCTGAATCCTTTACCTGCGGTCATCTGCGCCGCAGGCACACCACGAATTTCCGGAGTCAAGTTTTCATGGCCAAAATCGCCCCGCAACTGCCTATCGAAGTCGACAGCGAAACCGGTGTCTGGACCTCCGACGCCTTGCCGATGCTCTACGTGCCGCGTCACTTTTTCGTCAATAACCACATGGGCATCGAAGAAGTGCTGGGCGCCGAGGCCTACGCCGAGATTCTCTACAAGGCCGGCTACAAATCCGCCTGGCACTGGTGTGAAAAAGAAGCCGAGTGCCACGGTCTGGAAGGTGTCGCGGTGTTCGAGCACTACATGAAGCGCCTGTCCCAGCGCGGTTGGGGCCTGTTCAAGATCCAGGACATCGACCTCGACAAAGGCACCGCCAGCGTCAAGCTCGAACACTCGGCGTTCGTCTATGTGTACGGCAAGGTCGGACGCAAGGTCGACTACATGTTCACCGGCTGGTTCGCCGGCGCCATGGACCAGATCCTTGCCGCCCGCGGCAGTTCGATCCGCACCGTGGCCGAGCAGGTCTACGGCGGTTCCGAAGAAGGCCACGACGACGGCCTGTTCATCGTCAAGCCGTTGTAAGTCGAGGATCGCGCCATGGCTTTTGAAGCAATGTTCCAGCCGATCCAGATCGGCAAACTGACCATCCGCAACCGCGTGCTCAGCACCGCCCACGCCGAGGTCTACGCCACCGACGGCGGCATGACCACCGATCGGTACGTGAAGTATTACGAAGAGAAGGCCAAGGGCGGCATCGGCCTGGCGATCTGTGGTGGCTCGTCCGTGGTTGCCATCGACAGCCCGCAGGAATGGTGGAGTTCGGTGAACCTGTCCACCGACCGCATCATCCCGCACTTCCAGAACCTGGCCGACGCCATGCACAAGCATGGCGCCAAGATCATGATCCAGATTACCCACATGGGCCGGCGCTCACGTTGGGACGGCTTCAACTGGCCGACCCTGATGTCGCCGTCCGGCGTGCGTGAGCCGGTGCACCGCGCCACTTGCAAGACCATCGAGCCGGAAGAAATCTGGCGGGTGATCGGCAACTACGCCAGCGCCGCCAAGCGCGCCAAGGCCGGTGGCCTGGACGGCGTCGAGCTGTCGGCCGTGCACCAGCACATGATCGACCAGTTCTGGAGCCCGCGGGTCAACAAGCGTACCGACGAATGGGGCGGCACCTTCGAAGGCCGCATGAAGTTCGGCCTGGAAGTGTTGAAGGCCGTGCGCGCCGAGGTCGGTGACGACTTCTGCGTGGGCATGCGCATCTGCGGTGACGAGTTCCACCCGGACGGCTTGTCCCACGAGGACATGAAGCAGATCGCCAAGTATTACGATGACACCGGCATGCTGGACTTCATCGGCGTGGTGGGCTCGGGTTGCGACACCCACAACACCCTGGCCAACGTCATCCCGAACATGAGTTATCCACCGGAGCCGTTCCTGCACCTGGCCGCCGGTATCAAGGAAGTGGTCAAGGTCCCGGTGCTGCACGCGCAGAACATCAAGGACCCGAACCAGGCCACGCGGATTCTGGAGGGCGGGTACGTCGACATGGTCGGCATGACTCGCGCGCACATTGCCGACCCGCACCTGATCGCCAAGATCAAGATGGGCCAGATCGACCAGATCAAACAGTGTGTCGGCGCCAACTACTGCATCGACCGTCAGTACCAGGGTCTGGACGTGCTGTGCATCCAGAACGCCGCGACCTCCCGTGAATACATGGGCGTGCCGCACATCATCGAGAAGTCCACCGGGCCGAAACGCAAGGTGGTGGTGGTCGGTGCCGGCCCGGCCGGGATGGAAGCGGCGCGGGTAGCCGCCGAGCGCGGGCACGACGTGACCCTGTTCGAGAAGAAAGAATTCATCGGTGGGCAGATCACTACGGCCTCGAAAGCCCCGCAACGGGACCAGATCGCCGGTATCACCCGCTGGTTCCAACTGGAACTGGCGCGGTTGAAAGTCGACCTGCGCCTGGGCGTGGCGGCTGACGCGGCGACCATCATGGACCTGCGTCCGGACGTGGTGGTGCTGGCCGTCGGTGGGCATCCAAACCTGGAGCAGAACGAGCACTGGGGCGCCGCCGAGGGGCTGGTGGTCAGCAGTTGGGACGTGCTCGACGGCAAGGTCGCGCCAGGCAAGAACGTGCTGGTCTACGACACCATTTGCGAATTCACCGGCATGTCGGTGGCCGACTTCCTCGCCGACAAGGGCAGCCAGGTCGAGATCGTCACCGACGACATCAAGCCGGGCGTGGCGATTGGCGGGACCTCGTTCCCCACTTACTACCGCAGCATGTACCCCAAGGAAGTGATCATGACCGGGGACATGATGCTGGAGAAGGTCTACCGCGAAGGCGACAAGCTGGTGGCGGTGCTGGAGAACGAATACACC
This sequence comes from Pseudomonas sp. CFBP 5748, assembly GCF_053850495.1. NCBI lineage: Bacteria > Pseudomonadati > Pseudomonadota > Gammaproteobacteria > Pseudomonadales > Pseudomonadaceae > Pseudomonas > Pseudomonas sp. CFBP 5748. The sequence goes on along the minus strand of NZ_JBSPTN010000012.1, from coordinate 144,140 downwards.
GGTGCCAAGGAAGAGCGCGTGGTGGACCAGGTGGTGGTGGAAAACGGCGTGCGTCCGGACGAAGAGATCTACTACGCGCTCAAGGAAGGTTCGCGCAACAAGGGCCAGATCGACGTCGAAGCCCTGTTCGCGATCAAGCCGCAACCGTGCCTGGAGCAGAGCGGCGATGGCTACCTGCTGTTCCGCATTGGCGACTGTGTGGCCCAGCGTAATACCCACGCCGCCATCTACGACGCTTTGCGGCTGTGCAAGGATTTCTAACGGCTTGTGGATAACCCTGTGGGAGCGGGCTTGCTCGCGAAAGCGCTGGATCAGTCGACATCGATGTTGAATGTCAGTCCGTCTTCGCGAGCAAGCCCGCTCCCACAGGAATCGAGCAAGACATCCAGGTTTCTGTGCCTGCAAGACCTGAGGTCTTTGGGAGCTTCACCATGCTGAACACCCTTCTTCCCATCCTGCTGTTCGCCGCTTTGGGCCTCGCGGTCCTTGGCGCCTTGCGGCGGGTGAACATGTGGCGCCGGGGCCGACCGTCCAAGGTCGACCTGATCGGCGGTCTCTTCGCCATGCCCAAGCGCTACATGGTGGACTTGCACCACGTAGTGGCGCGGGACAAATACATCGCCAACACCCACGTCGCCACGGCGGGCGGCTTTGTGCTGGCGGCGGTATTGGCGATCCTGGTGCACGGCTTCGGCCTCCAGAATCGCATCCTGGGCTATGCCTTGCTGTTTGCCACGCTGCTGATGTTCAGCGGCGCGATTTTCGTCGCCCTGCGCCGGCGCAACCCACCGTCACGGCTGTCGAAAGGCCCGTGGATGCGCCTGCCGAAAAGCCTGTTCGCGTTTTCCATCAGCTTCTTCCTGGTGACCTTGCCGGTGGCGGGGATCTTGCCGGCGGACTTCGGTGGCTGGGTACTGGTGGCATTGCTGGGCCTGGGCGTGCTTTGGGGCGTGTCGGAGATGTTCTTCGGCATGACCTGGGGCGGGCCGATGAAGCACGCCTTCGCCGGTGCCCTGCACCTGGCCTGGCACCGCCGTGCCGAGCGTTTTGGCGGTGGCCGCTCCACCGGCCTCAAACCGCTGGACCTGAGCGACCCCACCGCGCCGCTGGGCGTTGAGAAACCCAAGGACTTCACCTGGAACCAACTGCTTGGCTTCGACGCCTGCGTGCAGTGCGGCAAGTGCGAAGCTGCTTGCCCGGCCTTTGCCGCCGGCCAGCCGCTGAACCCGAAGAAACTCATTCAGGACATGGTCGTCGGCCTGGCCGGCGGCACCGATGCGAAGTTCGCCGGCAGTCCGTACCCCGGTAAACCGGTGGGCGAACATGCTGGCAATCCCCATCAGCCGATCGTCAACGGCCTGGTGGACGCCGAGACGCTGTGGTCCTGCACCACCTGCCGGGCCTGTGTCGAGGAATGCCCGATGATGATCGAGCACGTCGATGCCATCGTCGACATGCGCAGGCACCTGACCCTGGAAAAGGGCGCCACGCCGAACAAGGGCGCCGAGGTCCTGGAAAACCTCATCGCCACCGACAACCCGGGTGGTTTCGCCCCGGGTGGGCGGATGAACTGGGCGGCGGATTTGAACCTGAATCTGCTCAGCGAGAAGAAATCCACCGACGTACTGTTCTGGGTCGGCGACGGTGCTTTCGACATGCGCAACCAACGCACCCTGCGTGCCTTCGTCAAAGTGCTCAAAGCCGCAAAAGTCGACTTCGCCGTGCTCGGCCTCGAAGAGCGCGACAGCGGCGATGTGGCCCGGCGCCTGGGCGATGAAGCGACCTTCCAGCTGTTGGCCAAACGCAACATCCAGACCCTGGCCAAGTACAGTTTCAATCGCATCGTCACCTGCGACCCCCATAGCTTCCACGTGCTGAAAAACGAATACGGCGCTTTCGATGGCAACTACCTGGTGCAGCACCACAGCACCTACCTGGCGGAGATCATCGACGCTGGTGCCCTCAGCCTCGGCCAGCACAAGGGCGACAGCGTGACCTATCACGACCCGTGCTACCTGGGCCGCTACAACGGCGAATACGAGGCGCCACGCCAAGTGCTGCGTGCGCTGGGTATCGAGGTCAAGGAAATGCAGCGTTCCGGTTTCCGCTCGCGTTGCTGCGGCGGTGGCGGCGGTGCGCCGATCACCGACATCCCGGGCAAGCAGCGGATTCCCGACATGCGCATGGAAGACATCCGCGAAACCGGCGCCGAGCTGGTGGCCGTGGGTTGTCCACAATGCACCGCGATGCTTGAAGGTGTGGTCGAGCCGCGACCGTTGATCAAGGACATCGCCGAGTTGGTGGCCGACGCCCTGCTCGAAGACGCGGCCCCGGGCAAAACCGCGGCCCCGGTCAAACGTGAACCTGCGGAGGTGCATTAATGAGCGACATCATCCGCCGCGACCCTCGCGCCGAGTGGATCGCCCGCAACCGCCTGCACCCGCTGCACGCGGCCATGCAACCGGTACAGCACAGCTGGATGGGGCCCAACGGCGTTATCCGCAAGAATGTCCATGGCGTGGGTTTCATCGGCCCCAACGGCATCAAACGCATTGACCGCAGCGGTGCCCAGCAGGGTGGCGCGACCAAGCGTACCGCCGCCGCTGAGGTGCAACTGCCACTGCATCAAGTGCCACAACCGGCGTTCTACATCAGTGTGGTGCCGGACATGGTCGGTGGCCGCCTCAGCAGCCACGACCGCGATCTGCTGGGCCTGGCCCATCAACTGGCCGGGAGCGATGGCGCGGTGTTGGCGGTGGTGTTCGGCGAGCACAAGGAAAATGCCTTCGCCACGGCGGGCGTTGACCGCTTGCTGGTGCTGGGTGGCGAAGAGTTCAGTGGTTATGCACCGGAACAACGGGTGCAGGGCCTGCGGGCTGTGGATAACCAATTCAATCCACGCCATTGGCTGCTGCCCGACAGCCGCACCGGTGGCGGTGAACTGGGCCGGCGTCTGGCTGCGGCCCTGGGCGAACGTCCGGCCACGCGGGTCTGGCAGGTCAAGGGCGAGGAGTGCATCGGCCGTGCCGGTGCCGGCTTGCAAGACCTGGCCCGGCCATTGGCGCGCTTGATCCTGGCAGCGGCCGAATGCGCCGAGCCGGTTAGCGAAACTCGCCATGAAGCCTTGCCGGTGGAGTTATCCACAAGCGTGGCGCGCAGTTTGTCGCGCATCGAAGACCTGGGCGCGGTGGCGGTGGACCCGGGGGCGATCCCGATGGCCGAAGCCGAATTCATTTTCTCCGGCGGCAACGGGGTCAAGGACTGGGATCTTTTCCACCAGACCGCTGCGGCCCTGGGCGCCACCGAAGGCGCTTCACGGGTGGCGGTGGACGACGGCTTCATGGGCCGCGACCGTCAGGTTGGTGCGTCCGGTACCTGGGTCACGGCGCGGGTCTATGTGGCGGTGGGGATTTCCGGGGCGATCCAGCACCTGCAAGGCATCGGTGCCTGCGACAAGGTGGTGGCGATCAACCTCGACCCGGGTTGCGACATGATCAAACGGGCAGACCTGTCGGTGATCGGCGACAGCGCGGCGATTCTCCAGGCCTTGATCGCGGCGGTAGAGGCTTACCGCAACGAAGCCAAGCGTGATGCGGCTTAAGCTAAGGATTCAACCATGAGTACTCAAGTGATCAGCCTGGTGTCCATCGGCGCCCACCCGACCTCCGGTCGGCCCCGGCGTGCCGAGCAGGACGCCCGGGCCGTGGAGCTCGGCCTGCAACTGGCCGGCAACGACCTGCAAGTGCTGCACGCCGGCGATGTGGCCGAACCGGCCCTGCGCGCTTACCTGGGCATGGGCCTGGACGAACTCTACGTTCTGGAAAACCCCATCGGCGCCGACGCGCTGCCGGCCCTGACCGACTACCTGCGTGACGCTGGCGCTCAAGTGGTGCTCACCGGCAGCCAGGCGGAAACCGGCGAAGGCTCGGGCATGTTGCCGTTCCTGTTGGCGGAAAACCTCGGTTGGCCGCTGGTGGTAGGGCTGGCCCAGGTCGAGTCCATCGACAACGGCGTGGCCTTGGTGCTGCAAGCCTTGCCCCGCGGCCAACGGCGCCGTCTCAAAGTGCGCTTACCGTTCCTGGCCACTGTGGATAACGCCGCGCCCAAACCTCGGCAAAGCGCCTACGGCCCGGCGCGGCGCGGCGTGCTACACGCGGAGGAAGTCGAGGTGATCGACGACACCCTGCTGGCAGTGGCGACCCTGCAACCGGCCAAACCACGGCCCAAGCGCTTGAAAGTGATCAAGGCCAAGAGCGGCGCCGACCGCATGAAAGCCGCCACGGCCAAGGCCAGCGGCGGAGGCGGGCAAGTGCTCAAGGGCGTCAGCCCGGAGGCGGGCGCCGAGGCGATTCTCAAGTTGTTGGTGGAGGAAGGGGTGGTTCGCTAAATCCAAGCTCACCACAAACCCTGTGGGGGCGAGCGTGCTCGCTCCCACAGTAGGATGGGTGTTTACCCACAATCCCTGTGCGCGTCTCTGTGGATAACCTGTTCGGCCCTATGCGCACAGCACGCCAATCAAGCCTTTCAAACCTGCGCTCAAAAAACGACCAGCCTGACCTTACTGCAACATCCAGCCATAAAACCGCTGGCCAGGTATGTTGTCGCGACTCAAACCTGTGCGTAAAAAAGCCGTTTGACAGCTAATGGAGCCCTATCAATGGAAGTTGAATTTCGTCCGGCCTTGCCCATGGATACACGGGAGATCGCCCGGTTGTTCCGGATTTCCTCAGAGGGCGCGTCGGATTACATCTGGAGTCAATTGGCGGAGCCAGGGCAGGACCTCCTGGAGGTGGGAGCCGCTCGTTATGCCCGAGAAAATGTCGATTTTTCCTACCAGAATTGTCTTGTCGCGCAAGCCAATGGACAGGTCATCGGCATGATGCACAGCTACGTGACGCGTGAGGATCCGCAGGCGGCTCCCGTCACTGATCCGATCCTGGCGCCCTACGCCGACATGGAAGTCCCCGATACCCTCTATATATCGAGCTTGGCCCTGCATGAAGGTTGGCGTAACAAGGGGCTCGGCGTGCGCTTTCTCGAGCTGGCGCAACAGCGTGCCGATCAACTGGCGCTCAAAGGCCTGAGCCTGATCGACTATGCCGCGAACACCGGCGCCCGACGCTTTTATGAGCGCCATGGCTTTGGCATCGTCAAAACCTGCCAGGTTGTCCCGCATCCGATGATTCGGGTGACGGGGCAGGCGTATCTCATGCATCGGCCTTGAGCGTCATGTGGGAGCGGGCTTGCTCGCGAAAGCGGCGTGTCAGGCAACATTTTCATCGACTGACACACCGCCTTCGCGAGCAAGCCCGCTCCCACAGTAGAATTGGTGTTTACCCACAATCCCTGTGCGCGCCTCTGTGGATAACCTGTTCGCCCCTCGCCACACCCCACGCAGATCAGGCCCTCCAAGCCAGCGCTTAAAAAACAACCAGCCTAACCCACGGTTTTTCCTGGGTTTTATTTGTGAATAAGCTTGGGCGCAGCCCCATACTTGCCCCCAATCTCTGTTGGCGCTTCTGTGGATAAGATGTTCGCTGTCCTCTACAAGCCATACGGAGCGAGGCTTTCAAGGAATTGATCATTAAATGATCAATTCCTTGTTTTTACCCGAGAAACCCCAACGGAACCCCGATTTATAAGCCGTTAAAGCGGTTTTCCACAGAACCATCAGAATTACCCCCAAACACTGTTGGCGCTTCTGTGGATAAGGTGTTCGCTGTCCTCCACACCCCAGGCCTGGCAAGCCTTTCAGGCATCTGATCAATAATTGACCTGCGCGCCGTAAAAACCGTCATTGTTCATAAGTCACGGTTTTTCTTGGCTTTATCGAAAGAAAAATCCGACGGTCGAGGCACTTGTCCCCATTTGCTGTGGGTGGTCGTGTGGATAACTTGTTTGCGAAAGGCTGCAGGCCCCGACAGTCATAGTCTGAAACGTAATAGATCAAATTTCATACAGTTCTAAGGCGTTCCCTTGACGGGGGGGTATCACCTGTCTTCACTCATGGCACAAGGACACCGCCACTTTATCCATGTCAGGTTCAGGGAGAACGCATGATGGATAGCCCGCCTCTTCGCTCGTACCCGATCTCCCTTGTGATGTGCGTCCCGACGCCTGCCACTGCGTTGCCCAGGCGCATTCGGCGTCACGCTACCTATCAGCGTGCGCGTCTATAGCGCGTGACTGAGCCCTCGCGTTTCCCCGTTACACCGTTGACTGCCGCTTGAGCCCATACGGGACAGTGGCCAGGCGTTCGTGCGCCTGTCGATTTGCAGGCAACCGCAGAGTTGCCCTATCTGCCTGAGAGGACTTGAACATGACTCGGATCTCGACCCCCATCAGCGATATCCAGGAACATTACGACGTTATCGTCATCGGTTCCGGCTATGGCGGCGGCATTGCCGCTTCGCGCCTGTCCCGGGCCGGGCGCAAGGTCTGTCTGTTGGAGCGCGGCCGGGAGATCCAGCCCGGTGAATACCCCAACACCATGCTCGCGGCCACCGAGCAATTGCAGGTGCATGACCCGGAGGGGCACATCGGTTCGCGTACCGGGTTGTTCGACCTGCACGTCAACGCCCAGCAGAACGTGGTGGTCGGTTGCGGCCTGGGCGGCACTTCGCTGATCAATGCCAACGTCTCGCTGGAACCGGAGCCCGGCGTGTTCGAGGACCCGCGCTGGCCGCAGGCGGTGCGTGATCACCGTGACACGTTGCTCAAGGATGGTTATGCGCGGGCCCGGGAGATGCTCAAGCCCAACCCGTACCCGGATTCGTCGCCGAAGCTGCCCAAGCTCGACGCCAACAAGAAGTCCGCCGACTACCTCAAGCAAGGCGCGCATTTCTACAAGCCGCCGATCAACGTGACCTTCGACAAGCTGCCCAACAACCTCAACCACGTCGGTGTCGAGCAATTGCCGTGCAATGGCTGTGGTGACTGTGTCTCCGGCTGTAACAACAAGGCCAAGAACACCACGCTGATGAATTACTTGCCGGACGCCTGGAACCACGGCGCGGAAATTTTCTGCCAGGCCGAGGTGCGGCATCTGGAGCGAGATGGCAATGGCTGGATCGTGCATTTCCAATACCTGGACAGCGGCCGCGAAATGTTCTCGGCGCCGACCCTGTTTGTGCGGGCCGACATCGTGGTGGTGTCCGCCGGTACGCTGGGCTCCACCGAGATCATGTTGCGCTCCCGGGACAAAGGCCTGGCGATGTCCAGTCAACTGGGCGAGCACATGAGCGGCAACGGCGACATCCTCGGCTTCGGCCACAACTGTGACCAGGTCATCAACGGCATCGGCTTTGGCGCTCATTCGGCCAAGGAACTGGAGCCTGTGGGGCCCTGCATCACGTCGATCATCGACATGCGCACCGAGGGCGACTGGCGCAGCCGCATGGTCATCGAGGAAGGCTCGATCCCCGGCGCCCTCGGGCGGCCCATGGTGCCGAGCATGGCGGCGTTTGCCGGGATGATCGGCGTGCCCACCGACACCGGTTTCGGGGCCAGCCTCAAATACAAAGGCCGGGAGGCCGAGAGCTTCCTGCGCGGCCCTTATTACGGCGCGCTGCATAACATGCAGACCTACCTGATCATGAGCCACGACGACGCCAAGGGGCGCATGCTGCTCGACGACAAGGACCAGTTGCGCATCGACTGGCCCGGAGTCGGCGAGCAGGAGAACGTCACCCTCGGCAATGAACGCCTGCACCAGAGCACCAAGGCGCTGGGCGGGATCTGGGTCGAGAACCCGATCTGGACCAAGCTGCTCAAGCACAGCATCGTTTCGGTCCATCCATTGGGCGGTTGCGTGATGGGTGAAGACGCGACGCAAGGCGTGGTCAACCACAAGGGCCAGGTGTTCAGTGGCGCCAGCGGCACGGACGTTTACCCCGGCCTGTACGTGACCGACGGTGCGGTGATCCCGACATCCCTGGCCGTTAACCCGTTGCTGACCATCTCAGCGGTGAGCGAGCGCAACATGGGCCTGCTGGCGGCGGATCGGGGCTGGATCATCGACTACACGCTGCCCTCGGCCCCGCGCAAACCGGTGGCGGCGCCGACGCTCGGCGTGCAGTTCACCGAAACCATGAAGGGGTACTTTTCCACCGCCTTCACCCAGCCACAGGGCACCGACCTCAAGGTCTATGAAGCGGCGGCCAAGCGCGGCAAGGCCGACAACTCGCCGATCGAGTTCACCCTGACCATTACCGCCGCCGACCTCAATCGCCTGATCAAGGAGCCGGAACACGCCGCGACCCTGGTGGGCACGCTGGATGCGCCACTGCTTTCGCCCAAGCCGCTGGTCGCCAGCAATGGCGTGTTCAACCTGTTCGAGCAATACCAGGAACAGGTCGGTGTGCGGCACATGAACTACGACATGAAGCTGACCGCCGAAGACGGCAGCGATTACTACTTCAGCGCCTTCAAGACCGTGCCCGAGGACAACGGCGTACTGAACATCTGGCCCGACACCAGCACGCTGTATGTCACGCTGTATCGCGGGCCGGACAAGACTGGCGCGGTGATCGGTTCGGGGGTTATGCACATTCTGCCGGCCGACTTCGCCAAGCAGATGACCACCATGAAAGTGCTCAACGCGCGCAACGAGCGTGAGCGGGTAGAGGCGCTGGCGCGCTTCGGCAAGTTCTTCGCCGGGATCTTGTGGGAGAGTTACGGTGGGGTGTTCGCCGGTGACGTGTACTTCAATCCGGACGCGCCGCCCCGCTTGAAACGGCCACTGGATGCACCGGCGCCGACTGTGCATTTCTTCCAGACCGAAGACAATGTCGAGCTGCGCCTGACCCGCTACCAGGCAGGCACCAAGGGCCCGGTGATGCTGGTTCACGGCCTTGGCGTGGGCTCGAATATTTTCTCCACCGACACCATCCAGACCAACTTGCTGGAGTACCTGTGCAAGCACGAGTACGACGTCTGGCTGCTGGACCTGCGGGTGAGCATCCTGCTGCCGGCCAGCAAGCATGAATGGAACGGCGACCAGGTGGCCCAGTACGACTTCAAGGCAGCCATCGAGCAGATCCAGCAGGCGACCCTGGCCCGTGACGTGCAGTGCGTGGTGCATTGCTACGGCGCGACGACTTTCTTCATGTCGATGCTGGCGGGGTTGCAAGGGGTGCGCTCGGTGGTCTGCTCGCAGATTGCCGCCGATACGGTGGTAGCCACCGCAACCGGTCTGAAGGCCGGCTTGCACTTGCCGGGGATGCTCGACGCCATCGGCATCAAATCCCTCACGGCGTACGCCGACACCAAGGAAAACTGGTTCAACAAACTCTACGACAAGGCCCTCAATGGTTACGCCCGGATCGAGGCCCAGGGCTATTGCACCAACCCGGTCTGCCACCGCATCACGTTCATGTATGCCTCGCTGTACCGCCACGACACCCTCAACGAAACCCTGCACGACAACCTGCATGAGTTGTTCGGCGAGTCGAACATGCACACCTTCGAGCACCTGGCGCTGATCGTGCGCAAGGGGCACCTGGTGGACTTCAAGGGCAACGACGTCTACATGCCGCATTTCGATCGGTTGAAGTTGCCGATCTGCTTCATCAGCGGCGCCGACAACCAGTGCTACCTGCCACAAAGCACCCTCAAGACCTACGAGCGACTGTGCGATATGCACGGCCCGCAGCTGTTCAGCCGTCACGAAGTGGCGGGCTACGGCCACATCGACTGCATCTTCGGCAAGGATGCGGTGGTGGATGTGTATCCGCTCATCCTTGAACACCTGGAGAAGACGGCGCTCGGTTGACTCAAGACCGAGTCGACTGCATCGCGAGCAAGCTCGCTCCCACAGGGGGGTATGTGCCGCTGAATTTGGCACGCCACACATCCAGTGTGGGAGCGAGCTTGCTCGCGATGGCAATCACCAGAGCACCATATCTCGTGAGTCAGGAATAAGGAAAAAGGATGCCCATGAATACTTACATCCGCTGGTTCCAACGCGTCATCTGGATCGGGATTGTCATGAACATGTTCTTCGCAATCCCGGCGCTGTTCGCGCCGGCATTGCTGACGTCCATGCTCGGCCTGCCACCCGTGCTGTCCGATCCGTGGCTGGAAAACACTGGCATGTTGCTGGTGGGGATCAGCCTGTTCTACATGCCCTCGGGCTTCAACGCGCCGCGTTTCGTGGTGCATTCGTGGCTGTGCGTGCTGTCGCGGCTGGTGGCGGTGGTGTTCTGGATCTACTTGATCAACACCAACAATCAGGGCCAATTGTTCGTGCCGATGTTGATGGGCGACTTGAGCATGTTCCTGATCCTGGGTGTGCTGTTGTACCTGGGCTGCCCGGTGGCCAATCGTCCGCTGGCCTTGCTCTGCGCCGGTTGGCGGGAGTGGCGCGCCGGCTGGGCACAGCGCTGGCAGAGCCACAGTTTCAAGGTCGGCACGCTGGTGGTGCTGCTGGTGCTGGGTTTCATCGGCTACCAGACCTGGTACCAGATGATCCGAGAGGTGCCGCAACCGGACTTCGCCTCCGACGAAGACCATTACAAGTACGCCCCCATCGGCCTGGGCATCGAGGCACGAATTCCTTATTACCTGTTCGCTGTGCTGCCGCAGATGTGCCCGGAAAAACTGCCCAAGCCGGGCGGCTACGAAGTGTTCGGGTTCCTCTATGAGAATGGCAACGACTTGCCCATTGGCATGGCCAAGCGGCAGCTCGGCTACCCCACCGTGGAGCCCAACTGTGCCCTGTGCCACACCGGCTCCTACCGGGCCAATGCCACTGACGTCGCGGTTCCGGTTGCCACCGCGCCGGCCAATACCCTGCAACTGCAAGCCTTCCAGTGGTTCGCCTACGATTGCGCCAGCGACCCGAAATTCACCCCCGATGCGGTCATGGCGGCGATCAACAGCAAGTTCCAACTGGGCTTTTTCGAAAAGCTCTACAATCGTTACTTGATCATTCCGATGGCCAAGAGCGCCCTGCTCAAGCAGAAGCAGGCCTACGCCTGGCAAAAACTGCGTCCGGCCCAGGGCCCGGGGCGGACCGACACCTTCAACCCGACCAAAATGGTGGTCTTCGGCTTCCCGGATGACTCCACCATCGGCACCGTGGATCTGCCGCAGGTCTGGAACCAGAAACCTCGTGAGTCGATGTATCTGCATTGGGACGGCAATAACAACAAGATCCACGAGCGCAATTACGCAGCCGCCATGGCCGTGGGCGCGACGCCACAATCGGTGCTGCCGCCGAGTTTCAACCGCGTGACCAATTGGCTGCTGGGCCACAAGGCGCCGGCCTGGCCGTTCGCCCTGGACCAGGCGAAAGTCGCCCAGGGCAAACCGATCTGGGATAAAAACTGTGCCGGTTGCCACGACTTTGGCCGCAGCGACACCGGCCAGGTCACCACCAACATCGACCAGTTGGGCACCGATCCCCATCGCCTGAACTCTTTCACCGTCGGGCTGGTGGCGGCGTTCCACGGCTTCAAGAAACCGCCGTTCGACTTCGGCGCCTACCGCAAGACCCAGAGCTACAGCAATACGCCCACCGACGGCGCCTGGCTGCGTGCGCCGTACCTGCACAACGGTTCAGTGCCGACCCTGTGGGATCTGCTGCAACCGCCGCAGTTGCGTCCGCAAGTGTTCTACACCGGTTCCGACATCTACGACCAGGAAAAGGTGGGCTTCATCACCAGCGGCGCGCAGATGAAGGCGTCGGCGGATTTCAAATACGACACCCGCCTGGAAGGCAACCACAACGGCGGCCACCTGTATGGCACCCAGCTGTCGGACGTCGACAAACGGGCCCTGATCGAATTCATGAAAACCCTGTAGCCCAGGGCATTGCGAAGGAGCGTTCACATGTCATTACTGCACCATTGGGAACATGAGTTCGACAAGGTCAAGGTCCGCCTGCACGGGTTGGTCACGCGGCTGGAGATGTCCTGGAAAAAACTGGTCAACGACTTGGAGCCCGAGGAATTCCAGGCCATCGTCAAGCTGCTGCAGCGGGGCCACGACCAGGCGCGACACGTCATCGATCACGGCGATTTGCCGGACGACGAACCGACCGTGCCGTGGGAACTGGCCCACGGCCTGTCGATCCTGAAGATCGGCAACGCCACGCCGTTGCCGCAAAGCGAGGACGAACTGCCGACCCGGGTGCTCAAGGACGGTACTTTGCTCGGTTGCCGCAAATGGGAACTGCTGGACCTGTTGTGGAGCGAGGCGCTGCTCAAGTGGATCGAGAACCTGCGTCACCACGCGCCGTTCGCCACCCACCCGGCGTTGGTGAAAATGGACAACGACGTGGTGCTGGCCATCGCCGGCGACTGGGGTACCGGGCCTTTCGATAGCCACGCGCCGGCGGTGGCGGTGGCCAATCAGATGCAGTTGGCCGAGGCCGACTTCACCATCCATCTGGGCGATGTGTATTACGCCGGGACCCATTCCCAGGAAGACGTCGACATGGTCGGCTGGCCCCAGGGCAAGCATGGCTCGTTCACCCTCAACTCCAACCACGAGATGTACAGCGGCGCCCATGGCTACTTCAAGGAATTGGCCAAGCGGTTTCCGGTGCAGCAAGGCACCAGTTACTTTGCCTTGTACAACGATGACTGGCTGGTGGTCGGCCTGGACAGTGCCTATGCCTCGGACGCCATGAATCTGTACATGGACGGCACCCTCAACGCGCAACAGATCGACTGGATGAAAACCCTGCCCAAGCGCAAGAAGCTGATGGTGCTCAGTCATCACCAGGGCTTCGACATTTCCGGGCACAACAAGACCGCACTTTACCAACCGGTGTGCGACGCCCTGGGGCGTGAGCCGGATTACTGGTATTGGGGGCATTTGCACAACGGCATCTGCTATGCGCCGCAAGGCGGATTGCACGCGCGCTGCGCCGGACATGGGGCGATTCCCTATGGCACTACCAGTGAGCTGAACGGGCATGCCCGGGTGTTATGGTCGGAGACCCAGTTGGCGGGGGACGAGGCGTATCCGGAGCGGGTGTTGAACGGGTATGTGAAGGTGCAGCTGAAGGGGGAGGAGATTGTCGAGACGTTTTATGGGGAGGATGGATCGGTGCGGTGGTCTTCACAGTAATCGGGTGAATGGGAGACCGTCTTCGCGAGCAAGCCCGCTCTCACATTCGACCGCATTCTTTCTGAAGAAACGCGGTCAACTGTGGGAGCGGGCTTGCTCGCGAAGCTTTTGATTTTAGCCCTGGACTGGAACGCCCTTGAGGTACGGCGCAGGTTCCGCCCCCAGGTTGTTGAGCATGCGCTCGCTGTACCAGTCGACGAAGTTCACCACGCCGAACTCATAGGTCTTGGAGTACGGGCCTGGCTGGTAGGCGGTGGAGTTGATGCCGCGCTGGTTTTCTTCGGCCAGGCGACGGTCCTGATCGTTGGTGGCGTCCCAGACCTGGCGCATGCGTGCGACATCGTAGTCCACCCCTTCGACCGCGTCCTTGTGCACCAGCCACTTGGTGGTGACCATGGTTTCCTGGGCGCTGATCGGCCACACGGTGAACACAATGATGTGGTCGCCCATGCAGTGGTTCCACGAGTGCGGCAGGTGCAGGATGCGCATCGAGCCCAGGTCCGGGTTCTTGATGCGGCCCATCAGCTTGGCGCAGCCTTGCTTGCCGTCCATGGTCATCGACACGGTGCCCTTGAGCAGCGGCATGCGCACGATACGGTTACGCAGGCCGAAACTGGCGTGGGCATAAGGGATCTTCTCGGCGTCCCAGGCGGCGGCGGAGGCGGCCACGTGGTCCTTGAACGCCTGGTCGGCGCGCGGGTCGGTGACGTCGTCCCACTCCAGCAGGGTCTTGAGCAATTCCGGGTGCGCACCGCCGCAGTGGTAGCACTCGCGGTTGTTTTCCAGTACCAGTTTCCAGTTGGCCTTTTCCATCAAGGTGGTTTGCACCGCCACCTTGGTGTTTTCCATGTCGTAGGGTTCCATGTAATGGGCCAGGGTCGACAGGAAGTCATCGATGGCCGGCGGGTTTTCCGCCAGGCTGATGAAGATGTAGCCACCGGCGGTTTTCACGTTCACGGGCTTCAAGCCGTACTGCTTCATGTCGAAGTCGGCGCCCATCTCGGTGCCGGCGAACAGCAGGCGACCGTCCAGCTCGTAGGTCCACTGGTGGTAGTGGCAGACCAGCTTGGCGACTTTGCCCTTTTCGCTGGTGCACAGCCGCGAGCCACGGTGCCGGCAGACGTTATGGAACGCGTGGACCACGCCGTCGGCGCCGCGAATCACGATGATCGGGTTCTTGCCGACTTGCAGGGTCAGGTAGTTGCCCTTGGCCGGGATTTCGCAGGTCATGCCGGCGATCAACCATTCTTTCTGGAAGATTTCCTGCATATCGATATCAAACAGGCGCTCATCGGAGTAGAACGGCTGCGGCAGCGAAAAGGTGCGCTCGCGTTCCTGCAGCATCTGCGCGGTGGCCTTGCGTGCGGGTTCCAGCGGATCGCCCAGGCTCAGGGTAGTGGTGTCCATCGTTTTATCCTCGTGGCCCTCTAAGCGGAGCCGGTGAAAATGACTAATCGGTTGTGCTACGCAAGGCAGAAAACTTTGTTTATCTGTTGAGGCGAGTGTGGGGCCGCGCAGGGGCCGAACCTTATCCATGGGCGACATGGCCCAATCTGTTCCCGACGCGCAAGCCCCGGTAGTTGGGGGCTGGTCGCGATAAGTATGTGAATGTCGCAGATAGGTAAATGGTCACCCAGGCGCCTGCGCACAATCGCCATCATGAAGGCCGACAGTCGGCCGTGGAGATCAGCATGTCCAATAACTTCCTGAACCCGGTCACCACCCAGACCTGGGCCAATGGCCGACATATCGTACGTTGCGTCAAAGTCATCCAGGAAACCTGGGATGTGCGCACCTTCTGCTTCATGGCCGACCAGCCGATCATGTTCTTTTTCAAGCCGGGGCAGTTTGTCACCCTGGAGCTGGAAATCGAAGGTCAGCCGGTCATGCGCTCGTACACGATCTCCAGTTCGCCGTCGGTGCCCTACAGTTTCTCGGTGACTATCAAGCGTGTGCCGGGGGGCAAGGTTTCCAATTGGCTGCACGATACCCTGCACGAAGGCCAGGAGCTGGCGGTGCACGGGCCGGTGGGGTTGTTCAACGCCATCGACTTCTCCAGCCCCAAGGTGCTCTACCTCAGCGGTGGCGTCGGCATTACGCCGGTGATGTCCATGGCGCGCTGGTACTACGACACCAACGCCAATGTCGACATGGTATTTATCCACAGCGCCCGTTCGCCCAAGGACATCATTTACCACCGTGAGCTGGAGCACATGGCGTCGCGGATCGACAACTTCAGCCTGCACCTGATCTGCGAAAAACATGGCCTGGGCGAGCCTTGGGCCGGTTATCGCGGTTACCTGAACCACAAGATGCTGGAACTGATGGCGCCGGACTTCCTGGAGCGCGAAGTGTTCTGCTGCGGCCCGACGCCGTACATGAACGCGGTCAAGCGCCTGCTGGAAACCAATGGCTTCGACATGAAGCGCTATCACGAGGAATCTTTCGGCGCCACACCGCCGGAAGCCCGGGCCGACGCTGTGGAGCAGGCCGAACAGGCCGCCGACGCCCCCGAGGTCGATGCGGCGGACCTGCACCTGGTGGAATTCACCTCCTCTGGCAAAAGCATTCGCGTGGGCCCGGGAGAAACCGTACACGCCGCCGCCGCCAAGCTCGGCATGATGATTCCCAAGGCTTGCGGTATGGGCATCTGCGGCACCTGCAAGGTGTTGAAGCTGGGCGGGGAAGTGGAGATGGACCACAACGGCGGGATCACCGAAGACGACGAGGCCGAGGGCTACATCCTGTCGTGCTGCAGCGTGCCGAAAGGGGATGTGCGGATCGAGTTTTGATCTTCCGGTCTCGCGCCATCCCCTGTGGCGAGGGAGCAAGCTCCCTCGCCACAAATGGGCTGGGCAGGCTTTGAGTCTGTCCTTCTAGCCCGCCATCACTTCCCGAATATCCGCCGCCAATTCCCTTACCCGCGCCTCTTCCGTATCCCACGAACACATGAACCGCGCGCCGCCCTTGCCGATGAAGGTGTAGAAACGCCAGCCCCGAGCGGTGAGGGCGGCGATGGCCGGTTCCGAGAGTTGCAGGAACACGCCGTTGGCCTGGACCGGGAACATCAGCTCCACGCCGGGAATGTCGCTCACCAGGTGCGTCAGCAATTGGGCACAGTGGTTGGCGTGGCGGGCGTGCTTGAGCCAGGCGTCGTTTTGCAACAGGCCGACCCAGGGGGCGGAGAGGAAGCGCATTTTCGACGCCAGTTGTCCGGCCTGCTTGCAGCGGTAGTCGAAGTCCACGGCCAGGTCGTGATTGAAGAACAGGATCGCCTCACCCACCGCCATGCCGTTTTTCGTACCGCCGAAGCACAACACGTCCACACCGACCTTCCAGGTCAGGTCCGCCGGTGAGCAGCCGAGGAAGGCGCAGGCGTTGGAGAACCGCGCGCCGTCCATGTGCAGGTTCAGCCCCAGTTCCTTGCAGGTGACGCTGATGGCGCGGATTTCATCCGGGGTGTAGACACTGCCGACTTCCGTCGCCTGGGTCAGGGTCACGACCCGTGGCTTGGGGTAATGGATGTCTTGGCGCTTGAGGGCGATCTCGCGGATCGCCTCGGGGGTCAGCTTGCCGTTTTCAGTGCGTGCCAGCAGCAGCTTGGAGCCGTTGGAGAAGAACTCCGGCGCGCCGCATTCGTCGGTTTCGACGTGGGCGGTTTCCGAACAGATCACGCTGTGGTAACTCTGGCACAGCGAGGACAGCGCCAGGGAGTTGGCCGCCGTGCCGTTGAAGGCAAAGAACACTTCGCAGTCGGTTTCGAACAAGGCCCGGAAATCATCCGCCGCGCGGTGGGTCCACTCATCATCGCCGTAGGCGCGCTGGTGGCCCTGGTTGGCTTCTTCCATGGCCGCCCAGGCTTCGGGGCAAATGCCGGAATAGTTGTCGCTGGCAAACTGTTGACTCTTGTCGGTCATGGCCTTGCTCCTGAGGTAGAGAGTCCTGGGTAAAGATCCCTGGCGGAATTCCCGGATGGGGAGTTCCCTGGTTTCGGCGTGTTTGGGTCCACAGCGCCGTGGTCGATCATGGTTCGGCGCGCTTGGGTGCTCATCGCCGTGGTCGATCATGGTTCGGCGCGCTTGGGTGCTCATCGCCGTGGTCGATCATGGTTCGGCGCGCTTGGGGCGCATCGCCGTGGTCGATGTTGGTGCGCACTTTACCCAAGATTAGCGGGGGAACACACCGGATGTTTCTGTCAGAAAATCATAAAGTCATCAGGTCGCTGTACACATGAGTCGGCGCGATGGGGCCTTGGATTTGCTCAAATGGTCGGCATTGCTGGCGATGGTGCTCGATCATCTGCGATATGTCGGTTTCTCCGTCGACTGGTTGTACGTACCGGGGCGCCTGGCGTTCCCCTGGTTCTGCCTGGCGATGGCGGCGAACCTGGCGCGCACCGGGGCCAGCGCGAGCTCGTGGCGTTACTTGGGCTGGTTGCTGTTGTTCAGCGCCGTGAGCGAAATTCCCTACCGATTCTTCTTCCCCGAGCCCGCCACTTTGAATGTGTTGCCGACCCTGGCCCTGGGGTTGCTGGTGGCGCGCAGTTGGCAGACGCCGACATTGGAGGCGCGGTGCCTGGCGGTGGGGGCGTTGCTGCTGGCGGCGCTGTTTTCGTCGCGGCTGATGTTCGGTTTCTTTGGTGTGCTGCTGCCGTTGGCGATGCTGCTGGTGTTTCGCCGGCCCTGGTATTTCGCATTGTTGCCGGGGGTGGTGTGCCTGGCGGCCAATCAATGGCGAGTGCTGTATGGCGCGGCGTGGCTGGGGGATGCGGTGGCGATCGGCGGCTTACTGGCGTGTCTGTTTGCGCCATGGCTTGGGCTGGTGCTTTTGCGCCAGGCGGGTCGCATTCATCCGCCTGCGATGCGGCGTTGGGCGTATGCGCTGTATCCCGCGCACTTTCTGATCTTGCTCGCGGTTCGCCAAATCGCCGCATAGCCCTGTGGGAGCAAGGCTTGCCCGCGATGAAAGCGACGCGCTCTCCCATGAACCGAGGTGCCTGGATCGCGAGCAAGCTTTGCTCCCGCAGTGCTATCCCACAGGCCTTGCTCCCCGACTCTTTGAGCACATGTCGTAAACGCACCTTTGCGTGGCGTCCATAGGCATTTGACCTGCCTGCGCCAGCCATACCATCGCATCCAAAGGGCACGACCGAACGGTGGTCAGTGCCTCACCGAGACGAAAGGCGCACCGCCGCCGCTGGGAGAGACGCGATGTTCAGCAAGCAAGACCAGATCCAGGGTTACGACGATGCACTGCTGGCGGCGATGAACGCCGAAGAGCAACGCCAGGAAGATCACATCGAGCTGATCGCGTCAGAGAACTACACCAGCAAGCGCGTGATGCAGGCCCAGGGCAGCGGCCTGACCAACAAGTACGCCGAAGGCTATCCAGGCAAGCGCTACTACGGTGGCTGCGAGCACGTCGACAAAGTCGAGGCCCTGGCCATCGAACGCGCCAAGCAACTGTTCGGTGCCGATTACGCCAACGTCCAGCCGCACTCCGGGTCTTCGGCCAACAGCGCCGTGTACCTGGCTTTGCTGCAGGCCGGCGACACCATCCTGGGCATGAGCCTGGCCCACGGCGGTCACTTGACCCACGGCGCCAAGGTGTCGTCCTCGGGCAAGCTCTACAACGCGGTGCAATACGGCATCGACACCACCACCGGCCTGATCGACTACGACGAAGTCGAGCGCCTGGCGGTGGAGCACAAGCCGAAAATGATCGTGGCCGGCTTCTCTGCCTATTCCAAGACCCTCGATTTCCCACGCTTCCGTCAGATCGCCGACAAAGTTGGTGCGCTGCTGTTCGTCGACATGGCCCACGTGGCTGGCCTGGTCGCTGCCGGTCTGTACCCGAACCCACTGCCGTACGCCGACGTGGTCACCACCACCACCCACAAGACCCTGCGCGGTCCACGTGGCGGCCTGATCCTGGCCAAGGCCAACGAAGAGATCGAGAAAAAACTCAACGCCGCTGTATTCCCTGGCGCCCAGGGCGGTCCGCTGATGCATGTGATCGCCGGCAAGGCGGTGTGCTTCAAGGAAGCGGCGGAGCCTGGTTTCAAGGCTTATCAGCAGCAAGTGATCGATAACGCCCAGGCCATGGCTGGCGTGTTCATCAAGCGCGGCTACGATGTAGTGTCCGGCGGCACCGATAACCACCTGTTCCTGGTCAGCCTGATCCGTCAGGGCCTGACCGGCAAGGACGCCGATGCTGCCCTGGGCCGCGCCCACATCACCGTCAACAAGAACGCCGTGCCGAACGACCCGCAGTCGCCGTTCGTGACCTCGGGCCTGCGCATCGGCACCCCGGCGGTAACCACTCGCGGCTTCAAGGTTACCCAGTGCGTCACGCTGGCCGGCTGGATCTGCGACATCCTCGACAACCTCGGCGATGCCGATGTCGAGGCCAATGTCGCCCAGCAAGTGGCGGCCCTGTGCGCGGACTTCCCGGTTTATCGCTGAGTCGGTTTTGGAGTAATGACTATGCAACGCTATTCGGGCTTCGGCCTCTTCAAACACTCTCTCAGCCATCACGAAAACTGGCAGCGGATGTGGCGCACGCCGACCCCGAAAAAAGTCTACGACGTGGTCATTGTCGGCGGCGGCGGGCATGGTCTGGCGACCGCCTACTACTTGGCTAAAGAGCACGGCATCACCAATGTCGCCGTGGTCGAGAAAGGCTGGTTGGGCGGCGGTAACACCGCGCGCAACACCACCATCGTGCGCTCCAACTACCTGTGGGACGAATCGGCCCACCTGTATGAGCACGCGATGAAACTCTGGGAAGGCCTGTCCCAGGACCTGAACTACAACGTGATGTTCTCCCAGCGTGGCGTCTACAACCTGTGCCACACCCTGCAGGACATCCGTGATTCCGAGCGCCGGGTCAGTGCCAACCGCCTCAACGGTGTGGACGGCGAACTGCTCACCGCCAAGCAAGTGGCCGACGAGATCCCGTACCTGGATTGCTCGAAAAACACCCGCTACCCGGTGATGGGCGCCACTGTCCAGCGTCGCGGCGGCGTGGCTCGTCACGATGCCGTGGCCTGGGGCTTTGCCCGGGCGGCGGACGCGTTGGGCGTGGACCTGATCCAACAGACCGAAGTGATCGGTTTCCGCAAGGAAAACGGTGTGTGCATCGGTGTGGAAACCAACAAAGGCTTCATCGGCGCCAAGCGCGTCGGCGTGGTGACTGCCGGTAACTCCGGGCACATGGCCAAGCTCGCGGGCTTCCGCCTGCCGATCGAATCCCACCCGCTGCAAGCACTGGTGTCGGAGCCGATCAAGCCAATTATCGACAGCGTGATCATGTCCAACGCCGTGCACGGCTACATCAGCCAGTCCGACAAGGGCGACCTGGTGATCGGTGCCGGTATCGACGGCTACAACGGCTACGGCCAGCGCGGCTCGTACCCGGTGATCGAACACACCATCCAGGCCATCGTCGAGATGTTCCCGGTACTCTCGCGGGTGCGCATGAACCGCCAGTGGGGCGGCATCGTCGACACCACGCCGGACGCCTGCCCGATCATCTCCAAGACCCCGGTGCCGAACATGTTCTTCAACTGCGGTTGGGGCACCGGCGGCTTCAAGGCCACCCCGGGCTCGGGCAACGTATTCGCTGCAAGCCTGGCCAAGGGTGAAATGCACCCACTGGCCGCGCCGTTTTCCATCGACCGTTTCCACAACGGTGCACTGATCGACGAACACGGCGCTGCTGCCGTCGCCCACTAACAGGAGAAATCCCTATGTTGCACATCTTCTGTCCTCACTGCGGCGAACTGCGCTCCGAAGAGGAATTCCATGCATCCGGCCAGGCGCACATCCCGCGTCCGCTGGACCCGAATGCCTGCACCGACGAGCAGTGGGGTGACTACATGTTCTTCCGCGATAACCCTCGCGGCCTGCACCACGAGCTGTGGATCCACGCTGCCGGTTGCCGCCAGTACTTCAACGCGACCCGCGACACCGTGACCTACGAGATCCTGGAAACCTACAAGATCGGCCAAAAGCCGCAATTCACCGACAAGGCTGACAGTCCGAAAGCGGCCGCACAGGCTCTGGGAGAGAAGGTATGAGCCAGATCAATCGCCTGTCCAACGGCGGACGGATCGACCGCAACAAAGTGTTGAGCTTCACCTTCAACGGCCAGGTCTACAAAGGCTTCGAAGGCGATTCCCTGGCCGCTGCACTGCTGGCCAACGGCGTCGACATCATTGGCCGCAGCTTCAAGTATTCCCGTCCGCGCGGTATTTTCGCCGCCGGTGCCGAAGAGCCGAACGCGGTGCTGCAGATTGGCGCCACCGAAGCCACGCAGATCCCTAACGTACGCGCCACGCAACAGGCGCTGTACCAAGGTTTGGTCGCCACCAGCACTAACGGCTGGCCGAACGTGAACAACGACATGATGGGGATTCTCGGCAAGGTTGGCGGCAAGCTGATGCCGCCGGGTTTCTACTACAAAACCTTCATGTACCCGCAATCGTTCTGGATGACTTACGAGAAGTACATCCGCAAGGCTGCCGGCCTGGGTCGCTCGCCGACCGAGAACGATCCGGACACCTACGACTACATGAACCGTCACTGCGACGTGCTGATTGTCGGCGCCGGCCCTGCTGGCCTGGCTGCGGCATTGGCTGCGGCCCGCAGCGGTGCGCGAGTGATCCTGGCCGACGAGCAGGAAGAATTCGGCGGTAGCCTGCTCGATTCCCGCGAAAGCCTGGACGGCAAGCCAGCGACCGAATGGGTCGCCGCTGTTGTCGCTGAACTCAAGTCGATGCCGGACGTGGTGCTGCTGCCGCGCGCCACGGTCAACGGCTACCACGACCATAACTTCCTGACCATTCAC
Organism: Pseudomonas sp. CFBP 5748; assembly: GCF_053850495.1. Taxonomy (NCBI): domain Bacteria; kingdom Pseudomonadati; phylum Pseudomonadota; class Gammaproteobacteria; order Pseudomonadales; family Pseudomonadaceae; genus Pseudomonas; species Pseudomonas sp. CFBP 5748. Next base: position 122,213 of record NZ_JBSPTN010000012.1, on the reverse strand, counting down.
GAGCGCCTCACCGACCACCTCGGTGACCGTGCGCCGATTGGCCAGGTCCGCCAGCGCATCAACCGCGTCCGCGCCAAGCGCGTGGTGCTGGCGACCGGTGCCTGCGAGCGCCCGCTGGTCTACGGCAACAACGACGTGCCGGGCAACATGCTGGCCGGCGCGGTTTCCACCTACGTGCGCCGCTACGGCGTGGCACCGGGCAAGAAACTGGTGCTGAGCACCAACAACGACCACGCCTATCGCGTGGCCCTGGACTGGTTCGACGCTGGCCTGCAAGTGGTGGCCGTCGCCGATGCCCGCAGCAACCCACGTGGTGCGCTGGTGGAAGAGGCGCGTGCCAAGGGCATCCGCATTCTCACCGGCAGCGCCGTGATCGAGGCCCGCGGTAGCAAGCGCGTCACGGCTGCACGTGTTGCCGCGATCGACGTCCGCGCCCACAAAGTCACCAGCCCCGGCGAGTGGTTGGACTGCGACCTGGTGGCCAGCTCCGGTGGCTACAGCCCAGTGGTTCACCTGGCTTCGCACCTGGGTGGCAAGCCGATCTGGCGCGAAGACATCCTCGGTTTCGTACCGGGCGAAGCACCGCAGAAGCGTGTGTGTGTCGGCGGCGTGAATGGCGTCTACAGCCTTGGCGATACCCTGGCTGACGGTTTTGAAGGCGGCGTGCGCGCGGCCAGCGAAGCCGGCTTCAAAGCAGTCGAGGGTGTATTGCCCAAGGCCTTGAGCCGTCACGAAGAGCCAACCCTGGCGCTGTTCCAGGTACCCCACGAAAAAGCCACCGCACGGGCGCCGAAGCAATTCGTCGACCTGCAGAACGACGTCACGGCCGCCGCCATCGAACTCGCCACCCGCGAAGGTTTCGAGTCGGTGGAACACGTCAAGCGCTACACCGCACTGGGCTTCGGTACTGATCAGGGCAAGCTGGGCAACGTCAACGGCCTGGCCATCGCGGCCCGCTCGCTGAACGTGAGCATCCCGCAGATGGGCACCACCATGTTCCGCCCCAACTACACACCAGTGACTTTCGGCGCGGTAGCCGGCCGGCACTGCGGGCACATCTTCGAGCCGGTGCGCTTCACCGCGCTGCATGCCTGGCATGTGAAGAACGGTGCTGAATTCGAAGACGTCGGCCAGTGGAAACGCCCATGGTATTTCCCGAAGAACGGCGAAGACCTGCATGCCGCCGTGAAGCGCGAATGCAAAGCCGTGCGCGACAGCGTCGGCCTGCTGGACGCCTCGACCCTGGGCAAGATCGACATCCAGGGCCCGGATGCCCGCGAGTTCCTCAACCGCATCTACTCCAATGCCTGGACCAAGCTTGACGTGGGCAAGGCCCGCTATGGCCTGATGTGCAAAGAAGATGGCATGGTCTTCGACGACGGTGTGACCGCGTGTCTGGCGGACAACCACTTCCTGATGACCACCACCACCGGCGGTGCGGCACGCGTGCTGCAATGGCTGGAGATCTACCAGCAGACCGAATGGCCGGACCTGAAGGTGTACTTCACTTCGGTGACCGACCACTGGGCGACCATGACCCTGTCGGGCCCCAACAGCCGCAAGCTGCTGAGCGAAGTCACTGACATCGACCTGGACAAGGACGGCTTCCCGTTCATGACCTGGAAAGAAGGCTCCGTCGGCGGCGTGCCGGCGCGGGTGTTCCGGATCTCGTTCACCGGTGAGCTGTCGTACGAAATCAACGTGCAGGCCGACTACGCCATGGGCGTGCTCGAGCAGATCGTCGAGGCCGGCAAGAAGTACAACCTGACCCCGTACGGCACCGAAACCATGCACGTACTGCGGGCCGAGAAGGGCTTCATCATCGTCGGCCAGGACACCGACGGCTCGATGACCCCCGACGATCTGAACATGGGCTGGTGCGTTGGCCGGACCAAACCGTTCTCGTGGATCGGCTGGCGTGGCATGAATCGCGAAGACTGTGTGCGCGAGGACCGCAAGCAACTGGTGGGCCTCAAGCCGATCGACCCGAATGTCTGGCTGCCGGAAGGCGCGCAACTGGTGTTCAACACCAAGCAGGCGATCCCGATGACCATGGTGGGTCACGTGACCTCCAGTTACGCGCACAACTCCCTCGGCTATTCGTTTGCCATGGGCGTGGTCAAGGGCGGCCTCAAGCGCCTGGGTGAACGAGTGTTCGCGCCATTGGCCGACGGCAGCGTGATCGAGGCAGAGATTGTTTCTTCGGTGTTCTTCGATCCGAAGGGCGATCGGCAGAATATCTAGTGGCTTGAGGTCCTGTGGGAGGCCGGCGATACCGCGTCGGCATCATCGCGAGCAAGCTCGCTCCCACAGTAGATCGCGTAACCCTTGTGGGAGCGAGCTTGCTCGCGATGAAGGCCTGACAGCCACCACAAGGGTTTGACTCAACAGTATTCAGACAGGTGCTCCATATGACCGCAGTCAACGTGTACCAACAACGCCCAACCACCGGGGCCAAGGCCGAGTCGTCGCTGCACCATGCCGACCTCGCAAGCAGGGTGGGCAAGGGCCGCAAGAACGCCGGTGTGACCGTGCGCGAGAAACAACTCCTGGGTCACCTGACCATTCGTGGCGATGGCCACGCCCCGGCGTTCGCCGCCGGCGTGCACAAAGCCTTGGGCCTGGAATTGCCGGGTGCCCTGGCCGTCATCGTCAAAGGTGAAACCAGCCTGCAATGGCTCGGCCCGGACGAGTGGTTGCTGATCGTGCCAAGCGGTGAAGAATTCGCCGCCGAGAAGAAACTGCGCGAAGCGCTCGGGGATCTGCACATTCAGATCGTCAACGTCAGTGGCGGCCAGCAGATCCTTGAACTGTCCGGCCCGAACGTGCGCGACGTGCTGATGAAATCCACCAGCTACGATGTACACCCAAACAGCTTCCCGGTGGGTAAGGCCGTGGGCACGGTGTTCGCCAAGTCGCAACTGGTCATCCGCCACACCGGCGAAGACACCTGGGAACTGCTGATTCGCCGCAGCTTCTCCGATTACTGGTGGCTCTGGTTGCAGGATGCCGCGGCTGAGTATGGCTTGAGCGTGCAGGCCTGACTATCGCAGTCCTTGTGGAAGTGAACTGTGGGAGCAAAGCTTGCTCGCGATGCAGGCGCTTGAGTTCCAGATAGACCGCGTTGTTTTTATCGCGAGCAAGTTTTGCCCCCACAGATAAATCCTCTTGCCACAGGGTTTATCCACAACGAACAGGAGTCACCGCAATGAGCCGCGCCCCAGACACATGGATCTTGACTGCCGACTGCCCCAGCGTGCTCGGCACGGTGGACGCGGTGACCCGCTTTCTGTTCGAGCAGGGCTGCTACGTCACCGAGCACCATTCCTTCGACGACCGGCTCTCGGCGCGTTTCTTCATTCGGGTGGAGTTTCGCCAGCCCGATGGCTTTGACGAGCAGAGCTTTCGCAGCGGCCTGGCCGAGCGCGCTCAAGCCTTCGGCATGGTCTTCGAACTGACGCCGCCCAACTACCGGCCGAAAGTGGTGATCATGGTCTCCAAGGCCGATCACTGCCTGAACGATTTGCTCTACCGCCAACGCATCGGCCAGTTGTCGATGGACGTGGTGGCCGTGGTCTCCAACCACCCCGACCTCAAGCCGTTGGCCGACTGGCACCAGATTCCCTACTACCATTTCCCCCTGGACCCGAACGACAAACCCTCCCAGGAGCGGCAGGTGTGGCAGGTGATCGAAGACACCGGCGCCGAGCTGGTGATTCTCGCCCGCTACATGCAAGTGCTGTCGCCGGAACTGTGTCGCAAGCTCGACGGCAAGGCGATCAACATCCATCACTCGCTGCTGCCGGGCTTCAAGGGCGCCAAGCCGTATCACCAGGCCTACAACAAAGGCGTGAAACTGGTCGGTGCCACGGCGCACTACATCAACAACGACCTGGACGAAGGCCCGATCATCGCCCAGGGCGTGGAAGTGGTGGACCACAGCCACTATCCCGAGGATTTGATCGCCAAGGGCCGGGACATCGAGGGGCTGACCCTGGCCCGGGCCGTGGGGTATCACATCGAAAGACGAGTGTTCTTGAACGCCAATCGCACTGTCGTTCTTTAGATTTTGGGGCCGCTTCGCAGCCCATTCGCGAGCAAGCCCGCTCCCACAGGATTTGTGCCGGTATACAGATCTCAGTTGCACCAAAAAACATGTGGGAGCGGGCTTGCTCGCGAAGAGGCCCTTACAGACAACAAAGAAACAAGACACAAGCACTACCCGAGCAATCAACGCGCTGCCTGCCTGGGCAACGCAGTTTCATAAAAACAACAGCGAGGTGAAAGCATGTCTGGCAATCGTGGTGTCGTGTATCTCGGCAACGGCAAGGTCGAAGTACAGAAAATCGACTATCCAAAAATGCAGGACCCGCGCGGCAGGAAGATTGAGCACGGTGTCATCCTGCGCGTGGTCTCCACCAACATCTGCGGCTCCGACCAACACATGGTGCGCGGCCGTACCACCGCCCAGACCGGTCTGGTCCTGGGTCACGAAATCACCGGTGAAGTGATCGAAAAGGGCAGCGACGTCGAGAACCTGAAAATCGGTGATCTGGTGTCGGTGCCGTTCAACGTCGCTTGCGGGCGCTGCCGTTCCTGCAAAGAGCAACACACTGGTGTCTGCCTGACCGTCAACCCGGCCCGTGCCGGTGGTGCCTACGGTTACGTGGACATGGGCGACTGGACCGGTGGCCAGGCCGAATACGTGCTGGTGCCGTACGCCGACTTCAACCTGCTGAAGCTGCCGGACCGCGACAAGGCGATGGAGAAAATCCGCGACCTGACCTGCCTGTCCGACATCCTGCCGACCGGCTACCACGGCGCCGTCACCGCCGGCGTTGGCCCTGGCAGCACCGTGTACATTGCCGGCGCTGGCCCGGTGGGCCTGGCGGCTGCCGCTTCCGCACGCCTGCTGGGCGCTGCGGTGGTGATCATCGGTGACGTCAACTCCATTCGTCTGGCCCATGCCAAGGCTCAAGGCTTCGAAATCGTCGACCTGTCCACCGACACCCCGCTGCACGAGCAAATCGCTGCGCTGCTGGGTGAGCCGGAAGTGGATTGCGCGGTTGACTGCGTGGGCTTCGAAGCCCGTGGTCACGGGCACGACGGCGTCAAACACGAAGCCCCGGCCACCGTGCTCAACTCGTTGATGGGCGTGGTCCGCGTCGCCGGCAAAATCGGCATCCCCGGCCTCTACGTCACCGAAGACCCGGGCGCCGTTGATGCCGCCGCGAAAATGGGCAGCCTGAGCATCCGCTTCGGCCTGGGCTGGGCTAAATCCCACAGCTTCCACACCGGCCAGACCCCAGTGATGAAGTACAACCGCCAACTGATGCAGGCGATCATGTGGGACCGCATCAACATTGCCGAAATCGTCGGTGTGCAGGTAATCAGCCTGGATGACGCGCCGAAAGGGTATGGCGAGTTCGATGCGGGCGTGCCGAAGAAGTTTGTGATTGACCCGCATAAGTTGTTCAGTGCGGCGTAAGGTTGGAAGCAGGACGGAAGAAGGGCGACAGTGATGTCGCCCTTTTTATTTTCATCAAGGATGGCGCTTTTCGTGCGTCGTTTTTTGATTAGCCTCGGCTGAAGTGATGTCGCGGCTTTACCCCCTGATAATTTCACCCGGCGTATGTCCTGAACTCCAGAATATCGTCTTTTTATAACTGGGCGGTGGGTCGTCAGACGAGGGTGTTAGTTCCTGAGTCCTTCGCTTAAAATATTCCAGATTTGCGCGATGGGCAGTTCGGCTAAGCTTTATGTTTTCCAGAAAGTTAGAGAGTTTACGAATTTTATTGTGAGAGACTGGCCTTAACTTAATTATGTGAGCTGCTTGTAGCTCTTGTTTAATGAGGTTATTGCTGTCGTTGATAAGTGATAGCTCGAGCTGCGGAATGCCTGAATCGATAATCTCTGGACTCAAAGGTCGTTTCAATGGTGAAAATGGCGTCGTAGGGTTTCTAATAAATGTCTCAAGCTCCTGTCCAGGCGATATACGCAATTTGACTCCGTGAACATACACAATTTCTTTAGGTGTCCTAAGCTTCGCCCGATTCAAGACTCCTTTGAGCGGGCTGGTAATAAAATTGAAATGTCCAGTTGGATCGCTCGTATTAATAGGGTCGCCTTGGCCATACGCGTAAGCATTCAACCCACCCTTCCCAAAGGGGCTCATCGAATCCGGACTATTGAACCGCATCAACACCGGATTGAACGCCCGATAGCCATTGCCCAACAAATAATGCCCCGTCACCGGGTCCGGTCGTTCGCCGTTGAAGCCGAGCAGGCTGAGCAAGCCGTTTTCCGGGGAGCGGTGTCCGTAGGGGGCGTAAGCGAAGGGATGAGGCCGTGTGGCGTCGAGTGCGTACAGAACCGAGTGTTGCAGGTCGATGGCGAGCAAGGTGGTTTCGACGACGTCATCCTGGCGCTGTTGTTGCGCCAGGAGTTGATCGCCCTGCTGGAAAACCAATCGCTGTACCGAGCCTTGGATTTCGCTGGTCAGGCGTTCTTTCAGGTAGAAACGCTGAGTGCGGGTCTGGGCCGATGGGGTGCAATCGGCCAAGCGATCCAGTGGGTCGTAACGATAGCGGCAGAGCGGTGTTTTGCGGTTTGCCGACATCAAGTGGTTCTCTAAATGGAAGGAGCCTTATTCCGGCGTCACTCTCGTGGCCTGCATGCCTTTGTCGCCCTTTTCGATTTCAAAGGAGACGGTTTGCCTTTCTTTCAACGTTTTATAACCTTCGCCGGATATCGCCGAGTAATGAACGAACAACTCCTCGCCTCCTTTGCCGCAGGTAATGAAGCCGTAGCCCTTTGCATCGTTAAACCATTTCACAGTTCCTTTGATTCGGCCGTTCATTTTTATTGTCCTGCCTGCCCGAATGAATAAAGACACTGAGCGCGTAGGTCGCCGTGGCCTTGTTGTCATCGCTAGAGCTTAAAACCGGTATGAACGGCTGCCTACTGTCAGAGTTGACAGTAGGCAATATCGAGAGGGAATAACTGACCGCAGGTGATATTCAGATGACTGCCAGGGGCGGTCATGTCACGGCCGGGTGATTTCCCAAGTGGTTGTGGGATTTTTGGTCGTGAGTATTCAGGCCGGAACACCGCTTCCATCGCCACGGTTATTGATGGGCAGTTGCGGTCCTGACCCGCTCGCAGAATTCAGGGTAGAAACCCTGGGCGCTAGGGCCTTGGCAATAGTCTTGCGCTTGGGCCAAGGCGTCGCCGCTGAAATTCAGGTTGCGGGGCATGCTGGCAAAGGTGACGTAGCCATACTGCTGCGTCTTGATCGCGTCGAAGCCCGGCATGTCGTAGACCAGTTCCACGTCATCATCGGCCAGCAGTCGCGCCTTGACCGTCACTTGCGTGTATTGCTTGCCCCCTGGCGCGCCATTGAGCGCTGCCAGGCCGTGGCCGACAACGCGCAGCATGTGCGCAACCCAGGGCTCGCAGTCATCCGCACAAGCGCCTGGACGGTAAAGCACGGTCAGCGCTTGCTGCTCGCGGCTCACCTCGGTCAGCGCCGGATCGGAGCGCTTGATGCGGTGCTCGATGGTCAGCCAAGTCTTCTGCTCCTCGCTGATGCCATCGGCAAGCTCCGGGTTCAGCGGGCCGCGCTGGCATTCGTTGACGCCCAGGGCAATGAGCATGCCCGTCAGGATGACCGCGAGGGTCGCTCCGCCGATCTTTACATTCATAGGCAAGCTCTGCTGGAAGTAGCCGCACTGTACGGTACCTGATCAGCCAAGGGCAGGGGCCTTTGAACAGAGGCGCGTTGGCGCGAGTAAACCATGGTTTTTCAGGGTCAGAAACTCAAGCTGAAATAGTCGGCATTGATGAGTCTGCACATATGGGTGTCCGGGCTTTCGCAACGATTATCCGCCCACGGCAATGATGTCGTTTCTTGGACCTGGAGATATTCCAGTGTGAGATTCAGCTCACCGTACTTGCAAGTAATGGTCGCCCTGGTCGGCGCCTGGCCGTCGCCGTCAGCTTCATGGACCGCGAACTCGGCTCCGTTGAATTGCCACCGCGCTGGGTCGACCACTTCTACCAGGCTCTGGCTCTGCCACTCGCGATGATCCTGAACTTCCACCGATTCGGTGTTGTGATGAATTTGTGTCACGGCCGGACAGGTTATTTCACCGGCGTGGACATGGCCGATCATCAGCAGGAGTATTCCGGCGCCGCCGCCAGTCATTAAGTTTCGCATTTGCCTATCCCCCGATTTTTTCTATCGGCGACATGTTTGCGGCTATGTCTGGGGGAGGGCTACTGTCAGTGCTGACAGTTGTCTATGTTGATTTGGAATCAACTGACCTTGATTTAATCGCACTTGGCGATAACACCCCCAGTGTTTCGTGAAAACGGATCGGATTCAGAAGTCAGTCGCAGGGTGGAACAATCCTCGTCCACCCCAGTCCAACGCTCGATTTTGCGCCGCCCCTCATGGGCGGTTTTTTCAGGGTTCAAGAGGGTGTTCGGATGAAGGTTTCACGCGGTTTTGCACTGTCCTGCCTGCTGACGCTGGCAGCCGGCCCGGCCTTCGCGCAGTTCAGCCTCAGTGATGCGGCCAATGTGGTATCGGCGATGCAAGGTAATCAAGGCGAGCAGGCAGAGGGCGCCGTGGCCGCCGCGCCGAAAGCCGCCGGGTTGCTCAATACCCTGGGATCGGAACTCAAGATCACGCCGGAACAGGCCATCGGCGGTGCCGGTGCGATGCTGGGGCTGGCAAAGAACCGGCTCAGCGAGCCGCAGTTTTCCGAGTTGAGTAGAAGTGTGCCGGGCCTCGATCAGATCGCCGGCAACAGCGCCATCGGTGGGCTCAATGGCCTGGGCGGTTTACTCGGTGGCGGATCGGATAAAAACGCGTTACTCGACGGATTGCTGGGGAACGTCAAGGACACCAACGATCTGACTACTGCCTTCAGTGCGCTGGGCATGGACAGCGGCATGATCGGGCAGTTTGCCCCGGTAATCCTCCAGTACCTAGGCCAGCAGGGTGTGGGCAGTTCGTTGCTGCAGAGCCTGGGGGGTATTTGGGGCGCAGGTATCTGATCAGCCACGCTCGCTGCGCAAAGCCGCAATACGCCGATCCTTCTCAGTCCACAGCTGATTGACCCAATCCTGTACAAACTGGCGAAACACCGGATCATTTTCGTAATCGCCCTGCCACAGCGCTGGGTCCAGTTCTCGGGTCTGGATGTCGATGATGACCCGGGGTACCGCGCCGCTGATCAAGTCCCAGAACCCGGGAATACGGTCTTGCGGATAGACCACGGTCACGTCCAGTACCGCGTCCAGTTGTTCACCCATCGCCGCCAGCACGAACGCCACGCCGCCGGCCTTGGGCTTGAGCAGGTGGGTGAAGGGTGACTGTTGCTGTTGGCTTTTGGCGGCGGTGAAGCGCGTGCCTTCGAGGTAGTTCACCACGGTGACCGGTTGGCGCTTGAACAGCTCGCAGGCCTGCCGGGTGATTTCCAGATCCTTGCCGGCCAGTTCCGGATGCTTGGCCAGGAAGGCCTTGGTGTAGCGCTTCATGAACGGATAGTCCAGCGCCCACCAGGCCAGTCCCAGGAAGGGCACCCAGACCAGTTCTTTCTTGAGGAAGAACTTGAAGAATGGCGTGCGCCGGTTGAGGGTCTGGACGAGGGCGGGGATGTCGACCCAGGATTGGTGATTGCTGATCACCAGGTAGGAGGTGTCGCGCCGCAAGTTACCGCCGCCGCGAATGTCCCAGCGGGTGGGGATGCACAGGGCAAAGATCAGCTTGTCGATCTCGGCCCAGGTCTCGGCGATCCACATCACCGCCCACGAGGCGTAGTCGCGAAAACGTCCGGGCAGGACCAGTTTGAGCAACGCGAACACCATCAGCGGGCCGAACAGCACCAGGGTGTTGAGTAACAGCAGCAGGGTGACGAAACAGCCGGTGAGCAGGCGGCGCATACATGACTCTTGCAAACAGATGGGCGGGCCATGATAAGCAGCTTCGGGCGGCAGGCCAAATCGCGTGGACGAAAGTTTCACGTTGGTTCGGGTAGGCTGGACCCGCTTTTGTGGCCAGGGAGCAATCCCAGGCCACAGGTGCGCGATCAACCGAACGAATCCATCGGCCACGGTCTAAAATCCCACCCACACAGGAAGCCCTCTTGCATGAAATCCTTTCTCGCCCTGCTTTCCCTGGTGGCCCTTCCAGTGCTGGCCGCCGAGCCGACCCTGTACGGGCGCTACGAATACATCGCGTTGCCGGAAATCGGTGGCGAGGTGCTCAAGGCCAAGATGGACACCGGCGCCCTGACCGCGTCGCTGTCGGCCAAGGACATCGAAACCTTCACCCGCGACGGTGACGACTGGGTGCGGTTCCGCCTGGCGACCAAGGATGCGAGCAACAAGGTTTACGAGCACAAGATCGCGCGCATCAGCAAGATCAAGACCCGTTCCGAAGAAGATGAAGACGACGACGAAAAAATCGCCCCCACCAAGCGTCCGGTGGTCGATCTGGAGTTGTGCCTGGGTAACGTCAGGCGCACGGTCGAGGTCAACCTGACCGACCGCAGCAGTTTCAATTACCCGTTGTTGATTGGTGCCAAGGCATTGCGTGAGTTCGGCGCGGCGGTGAACCCGGCGCGGCGGTTTACGGCAGATAAGCCGGACTGCTGATAGCCTGGTTTAGAAATGCCGATCAAGGCTCCGAAAAGATAGGTGCTTTTCCGGAGCTTGGGCAACGTGGAGTTTTTGTAGGGTTGTGTATAAGTTTGTGATGTTTTAATGCGCTCGAGGTTAGTTGATCTTTTGCCTTAAGTCGAGTTCGGTAACGTTGCGTGTTAAGTCGAGTCCGATAGAGTTGTATATATAGTTAAAGCGGGCTCTTTTTGCGTTGAGGACCCCCTTTCCGTGAGTTGACTTTGCTGTTTGAGGTAACCCGTTCTCGCGAAGGAAATTGTTTACCATTCTGACGTTTGCTGTGAGACTTAAGCTTTCCGCAAAATTGACCCTTGTGTCAAAAGGTAGAGTGCTAAGTATTTTGGTGCCGTCAGGTCGTAGGCCAGTTAACTTTTTATATATGCTTGGATGTTTCTGAAAATTTTGTGCTGTTTTAAGGGCCTGATATAGGTTCCAAAGTAGTATTGGGTCGTCGGTTGGAAGTTTGTTAGGGGTAAAGAAATCGTGCCGCCCTAATTTTTTCTCATTAGCTTCTGCGATTTCCACTAGGGCTCGTATTTCTGTATGGGTTCCCGTTATAGCTGGCTTTGGATTTGGAATACGCTTGGTGACTCGTCCACCCCGCGCTCCGGTAAGTGTTGAGGTAGTTGCCCCGAGTGTAGGCGGTTTTTTGGCGATTTTATGAAAGGGTGGAATGTGCCCTGTCGGATCGCTCCGATTAATAGGGTCCCCTATACCATAGCCATACGTATTCACCCCCCCCCCTTCCCAAACGGGCTCAAACTGTCCGGACTGTTAAATCGCATCAACACCGGATTGAAAGCCCTATACCCGTTACCCAATAAATAATGCCCTGTCACCGGATCGGGCGGCTCACCATTAAACCCAAGCAAACCGAGCAAACCATTTTCCGCTGGGCGATGGCCGTAGGGCGTATAGGCGAGGGGGGGATGGGACCCGGTTGCATCAAGCACATTCAATACCGAACGCTGTTGGTCGGTCGCCAGCAGGGAAGTACCGACCGTGACATCCTCGCGTCCAAGTTGCGCCAGCAACTGATCGTCGTGCTGGAAAATGCTATGTTGCACTGCGCCCTGTATCTCCGTAGCCAATCGGCTTTTGCAATAAAAACACTGAATGCCGGCCTGAGCAGATAGGGTACGACTGACCACGCGATCCAGCGGATCGTAGCGGTAGCGGCACAGTACGGTTTCGCGATGGGAGGGTGCCATCGACTAAGCTCCATCTGCAGTTCAAAAAGTCGGCCTTCAGCATCAGCCGTTTTTCAGCAGTTGCCTACTATCAGAACTGTTAGGTGCGACACCGTACCAGCCACAAACTCGACTGCCGATTGACGTGTCCCGAGGCTTGGGGCACCGTTCCGGCAACTTTACTGTCGGGCTCGCAAGACATGCCTCATATTCTGATTGTCGAAGACGAAGCAGCCATCGCCGATACACTGGTGTTTGCCCTGCAGGGCGAGGGCTTCGACACTACTTGGCTGAACCTCGGTGTCGCAGCCCTGGAACACCAGAAAAACACCCCGGCGGACCTGATCATCCTCGATGTGGGTCTGCCGGATATCAGCGGTTTCGAGACTTGTAAAAATCTCAGACGTTTCAGCGACGTTCCAGTCATCTTTCTTACAGCCCGGGATGGCGAGATCGACCGGGTCGTGGGCCTGGAAATCGGTGCCGACGATTACGTGGTCAAACCCTTCAGTCCTCGCGAGGTGGCGGCCCGGGTACGGGCGATCCTCAAGCGCGTGGCGCCGCGTCCAGCAGTGGAGCCGGGCATGGGGTTGTTTCAGGTCGATGCCGACCGTGTGCAGATCAACTATCGCGGCAAACCGCTGAACCTCACTCGCCACGAATTCCGCTTGCTCAATTGTCTGCTGGAGCAACCCGAACGGGTCTTCAGTCGCGAACAACTGCTCGACGCCTTGGGCGTGGCCAGTGATGCCGGCTACGAACGCAGCATCGACAGTCACATCAAGAGCGTGCGCGCCAAGTTGCGCCTGGTCCGGGCCGAGGCCGAGCCGATCCAGACGCATCGGGGCCTGGGCTACAGCTACAGCCCGGGGCACAGCTGATGTCGCTGGGGATCCGGATTTTCCTGGTGTATGTGCTGTTCATCGGTTTGACTGGCTATTTCGTGCTCAACACGGTGATGGAAGAGATCCGCCCCGGCGTGCGCCAGTCCACCGAAGAAACCTTGGTGGATACGGCCAACCTGATGGCCGAGATCCTGCGGGACGATTTCAAGGCCGGCACCCTCAACCAGAATCGTTGGCCGCAGTTGCTCAAGGCCTACGGCGAGCGCCAGCCGGCGGCGACGATCTGGGGGTTGCCGAAGAACCAGGTCAGCCACCGCATTTATGTCACGGACGCCAAGGGCATCGTGGTGCTCGACTCCAGTGGCGTGGCGGTGGGCGAGGATTATTCGCGCTGGAACGACGTCTACCTGACCCTGCGCGGCCACTACGGCGCTCGCTCGACCCGCAGCGTTGCCGACGACCCGGCGTCGTCGGTGATGCACGTCGGCGCGCCGATTCGCGACAACGGCCGGATCATTGGTGTGGTCACCGTGGCCAAGCCCAACAGCTCGCTACAGCCTTATATCGATCGCACGGAGCGGCGTCTGCTGGCGTATGGCGCCGGGTTGGTCGCCTTGGGCTTGCTGCTGGGCGGCTTGCTGTCGTGGTGGCTCAGCGCGGCATTGCGGCGCCTGACGAGCTACGCCCAGGCGGTCAGCCAGGGCCGTCGGGTGGAGGTGCCGCATTATCGCGGCGGCGAGTTCGAGCAACTGGCGGGTGCGGTGGAGCACATGCGTACCCAGCTCGAAGGCAAGGCTTACGTTGAGCGCTACGTGCATACGTTGACCCACGAACTCAAGAGCCCGCTGGCGGCGATTCGCGGCGCCGCCGAGCTGCTGCAAAGTGACATGCCCGCCGCCCAGCACCAGCGCTTCGTCAGCAATATCGACAGTGAAAGCGTGCGCATGCAGCAACTGATCGAACGGTTGCTCAACCTGGCCCAGATCGAGCAGCGCCAGGGGCTGGAGGAAAAAATTGCGGTGCCGTTGGCGGCGTTGATGGAAGAACTGCTGGAAGCTCGCGGTGGCTGGATTGAAAGTCGGCAGTTGCGGATCGAGCGGCACATCGCCGCCGACCTGATGCTGACGGGCGAGGCGTTTCTGTTGCGTCAGGCCTTGGGCAATCTGCTGGAAAATGCCCTGGACTTCACCCCCGTCAACGGACTGCTGCGCATCAGCGCCGAGCGCATGGGAAGTTGCGTCGAGATCCGCCTGTTCAATCAGGCCGAAGCGATTCCCGACTATGCCCTACCGCGCCTGAGCGAGCGCTTCTACTCCCTGCCACGCCCGGACAGCGGTCGCAAGAGCACCGGCCTGGGGCTTAACTTTGTGGAAGAAGTGGTGCAGCTGCATGGAGGGGCATTCAGTATTGGCAATGTCGAGGGTGGTGTTGAGGTAGTGTTGCGGTTGCCCTGAAACCGAGGCGCGGCCTTCGCGAGCAAGCCCGCTCCCACAGGTTCAGTGCAGTCCTTGTGGGAGCGGGCTTGCTCGCGAAGGGGGCCGTCCAGTCTCCACACAATCTCCATAATCTCTCCATAAGCCCAGCACACAGCCACCCCAGACTCTCCCCCATACGAACAGGGAGAGCCCCACATGAACCGCAGCCTCGCCATAAAACTGGGCATGATTGCCCTACTGATTCTTTTGCTGATGATCCCGCTGTTGATGATCAATGGCCTCATCGACGAGCGCCAGGAGCTGCGCGACGGTGTGTTGCAGGACATCGCCCGCAGTTCCAGCCATAGCCAGCAACTCATCGGGCCGATGATTGTGGTGCCGTTTCGCAAGAACGTGCGGGTCTGGAACACCAATGAGAAGACCGGCGTGCGTTTCCTGGAAACCGTCGAGCGAACGGGCGAATTGTATTTTTTGCCGGAAGAGTTCGAGCTCGACGGCCAGGTCCGTACCGAAACCCGTGCCCGGGGGATCTACGAAGCGCGGTTGTTCCATGCCGACAACCGGATCGATGGCCGCTTCAAGGTGCCTGAGCGCTACGGTGTCGCCGCCAAGGACTTTGCCGATTACCGCTTCGACGAACCGTACCTGAGCGTGGGCATCAGCGACATCCGTGGCATCGAAAATGCGCTGACCCTGACGCTCAACCAGCAGACCGTCGATTTCCTGCCGGGCTCGCGGCTCGGTTGGCTGGGGCAGGGGGTGCATGTGCCGTTGCCGATGATTACCGCCCAGGGCGGCCCGGAGCTGACCTTCGGTTTCGACCTGCGCCTGCAAGGTACTGGCGAGTTCCAGATTCTGCCAGTGGGTAAATCCACCAAGGTGCACCTGTCGGCTGACTGGCCGCACCCCAGCTTCATCGGCAACTATTTACCGATCAAACGTGAGATCAATGAACAGGGTTTCAACGCCGATTGGCAGACCTCGTTCTTCTCCACCAACCTCTTGGAAACACTGCAAGCCTGCGAGCCCAGCGATGGCTGTGAAGCGTTCCGCAGCCGTGCCTTTGGCGTGAGTTTCATCGACCCGGTGGACCAGTACCTCAAGACCGATCGGGCGATCAAATATGCGCTGTTGTTCGTCGCGTTGACCTTCGCCGGTTTCTTCCTCTTCGAAGTGCTCAAGAGCCTGGCGGTGCACCCGGTCCAGTACGCCTTGGTGGGCGTGGCGCTGGCGTTCTTCTACCTGCTGCTGTTGTCACTGTCGGAGCACATCGGCTTTGCCCCGGCGTACCTGGTATCGGCGAGTGCTTGTGTGTTGCTGATCGGCTTTTATGTCTGCCATGTGCTGCGCAGCGTGAGCCACGGCCTGGGGTTCTCGGTGGGGTTGGCGGGGTTGTACGGTTTGCTCTATGGCTTGCTGAGCGCTGAGGATTACGCGCTGTTGATGGGTTCGCTGTTGCTGTTCAGCCTGTTGGGCGTGTTCATGGTGCTGACCCGCAAATTGGACTGGTATGGCGTTGGGTCAAAGTCGGCCGCGGCCATGAGCTTTGATCTGGGAGAGGTGAAATGAGCCGGTCGTTGGGGTTGCGTGAGGACCAGCGAGTGCGAGAGGTATTGGTGATGCAGATTGCCGGGTTGTTTCCTTTGGATCCGGTGCGCCGCCATCGCGGGCAAGCCTTGCTCCCACAGGTGGAGCGGAGCCCATGTGGGAGTAAGGCTTGCCCGCGATGAGGCCGGTAAGGCTAACGCAGCACTAAACCCTGGGCACCGTCTCAACCATCGAAGGCCGCAAACTGACCTCGGCAAACCATGCCGCCAGTTGCGGATTGGCCTTGCGCCATTCCAGATCGGGATGGCGCAGGTCCAGGTAGCCCAAGGCGCAGGCCACGCTGATGGACGCCACGTCGAAATGACAGGCCAGTTCGGCAATCGCCTCGGCTTCGAGCATGGCCAGGGCCCGGCGAATCTTGTCCCGTTGTGCATCAAGCCATTCGTCCCAGTGTTTTTCCGCCGGGCGCAGGGCGGTTTCGTAACGGATCATCACGGCCGCATCCATGATCCCATCGGCCAGGGAGGCGAGGGTCAGACGCCGCCAGCGGGCCGCGCCATCCCGAGGGATCAGCGGGTTGCCGACGTGCTGGTGGTCGAGGTAATCGAGGATGACGCGGCTGTCATGGATCACGCTGCCGTTGGCCAGGCGCAGGGCCGGGATCTTGCTCAAGGGGTTTTCATCGATCAGGGCCCGATCCGGTTTGACCGGCGTGAGCTGGCTGAGTTGTAGCGCCACGCGGTCTTGCTGACCGGTTTCGTGCAGCAAGACCAGAACCTTGCGAACAAAGGGTGAGGCGGGGTTGTGGAACAGCGTCATGCTGGGGGCTGACATGCGGGGATCCTCGATTTAACGGGCGGAGGCTTAGCCTAGACAGTTCCAAGGCGGCTGGCGAGTTCCGGTGTGGGAGCGGGCTGAAGTCATCCGCGCTTGATCAATCCCCAGGTTCCCAGCACCGTCGGCAATCCCAACCCCACCCAGCTCACGGCATCCCACGCCCCATCGCCCAGCAACGCCGAAAACAGCCCCGCAGCGCTAAGCACGCCAATCATCAGGGGGATGCCAAACACCTTCCAGAAACTTGACTGTCGAGGCCTCACGAGACCACCTGCGCGGCGACTGCCGCATGCTTGGCTGTTTTACGCCGCACCACCCACAGGTAGACGCCGCTACCCAGGACGATGATGGTCAGCACGTCCAACGTCGCCCAGAAAATTTGCATTGGCCGGCCACCGTAGTCGCCGAAATGCAGCGGCAGCGACAGGCTCATGACGTCCATGTACCACGGCCGTCCGGCCACGGCGGTGACGTCGAGGGTACTGGCGTCGATCAGTACCGGGGTCAGCAAATGCGAGGTCAGGTGGGTACTGCCTTTCATGAACACGCCGTAGTGGTGCTCGCTGGAAAACAGGGTGCCGGGGAAGGCGATGAAGCTCGGTTCCATGCCCGGCGCGGCTTCTTTGGCGATGTCCAGCAAGCGGGTTGCCGGTGCCAGTTGCGTCAGCGGCGGGGCGTTGCGGTAGGGTTCGACCATGGCGCTGAGGCTGTCGTTGCGCCAGGCGGCGATGATCAGGTCGGCGCACGCGGCGATGACGCCGGTAACGCCGACGGTCAGCGCCCAGACCAGTGTGACCACGCCGATCAGGTTGTGCAGGTCGAGCCAGCGCAGGCGCGTGGATTTGTCCTGGCGCACCGTGGCGAACTTCAAGCGCCGCATGAACGGCAGGTACAAAACCACTCCGGACACGATGGCAATCACGAACAGCAATCCCATGAACGCCAGCAGCAGCTTGCCCGGCAGCCCGGCGAACATGTCCACGTGCAGGCGCAGCATGACCATCATGAAACCGCCATTGGCCGAGGGCATTGCCAGGGCCTCGCCGGTGCGTGCATCGAGCATGAAAGTGTGGGACGAATTGGGCTCGGTGCCGGGTGTTGGCGCCATGATGGTGATGATGCCGTTGGGGTCGTCATCGTCCCAGCCAAAGTACTGGACCACTTCACCCGGGCGATGGGCCTTGGCTTTTTCCACCAGTTGTTGCAGGTCCAACTGCGGCGTGTCAGTCGGCATTTGCCGAAACTCGGGAGCATCGCCGAGCAGGTGTTCGATTTCATGATGGAAGATCAACGGCAGCCCGGTGATCGCCAGCATCAGCAGAAACACTGTGCAGATCAGGCTGGTCCAGGTGTGGACAAAGGACCAGCGGCGGATGGTTTTGCTTTTCATGATTGATCCGAATGCAAAAGGGCACCTGTGGCGAGGGATTTATCCGTGGGAACAAGGCTTGCCCGCGAAACAGGCGACGCGGCCCTTTAGAAACCGAGTCGCCTCCATCGCGGGCAAGCCTTGCTCCCACACGCTAACCGCCTACCACTTGTAATTCACACTGGCGACGACGTTGCGTTGGTCGCCGTAGTAGCAATAAAAGCCATCGCAAGTGGACAGGTAATCCTTGTTGAAAATGTTCTTCGCATCCACTGCCACCGAAACACCTTTGAGCGAATTGTTCAGGCGACCCAGGTCGTAATGGGCCGATGCGTCGTACACGGTGTAGGAGCCGACATGACCCCAATCGGTGTTGGTGGTGTTGCCGTAGGTGTCGCCGACATATCGCACACCGGCGGCGATACCAAAGCCGTCGAGCGGGCCGTTGTGCCAGGTGTAATCGGCCCAGGCGGTGGCCTGGTTACGTGGCACCTGGGCCATGCGCTTGCCTTTTTCAGCCGCAGTGCCTTTGGTGATTTCGCTGTCGTTGTAGGTGTAGGAACCGATCAGCTTCAGGTTGTCGGTCACATCGCCCGAGGCTTCCAGCTCCAGGCCGCGTACCTGTACCTCGCCCACCTGGCGGGTGATGCTGTTTTCGGTGACGGAGTTGTTTTTCTGGGTCAGGTCGAACACCGCCGCAGTGAGCAGGGTCTTGGTGCCCGGCGGCTGATACTTGATACCGGCTTCGTATTGTTCGCCTTCAGTGGGTTTGAAGGCTTCGGTGCTGTTGACGGTTGAACCCGCCGCTGCCTGGAACGACTGGGCGAAGGATATGTAGGGCGTCACACCGTTATCGAAGACATAGCTCAGCGCTGCGTTAGCGCTGAATTTCTTGTCGCGCTGGGTGTTGGTCGCATCGTTCTGGTTGTGGAACACGGTGCCGGTGTGAATCCAGTCTTCACGACCGCCGAGGGTCAGGCGCCAGTTGTCCAGGGCGATCTGGTCCTGAACGTACAGGCCGGTCTGGTTGGTCTTCTGGTTGTAGTCGTACATGGTGAAATACTGGACGTTGGAGAAGTCCTGTCCGTAGATCGGGTTGTGGATGTTGCTGGTCGGTACGCCAGTCGAACCCCAATCCCAGTGCGAATTGCTGTTGGAGCGCTGGTGGTCCAGGCCCAGCAGCAGGGTGTGAGTCAACGCGCCAGTCTGGAAGTCGGCCTGGAAGTTGTTGTCCACGGCGAACTGACTGATGTCTTCGTCAATGACACTGGCGCTGCGCTTGACCGTGCCATCGGCGCTCACCGCTTCATCAGGACCCGCCGGCCAGAATTGCCCACCGGCGGAGATGCCTTGGGTTTCCAGATCACTCTTGGTGTAACGCAGGTTCTGACGGAACTGCCAGGTGTCGCTCAGACGATGTTCAAACGCGTAACCCAGCGCGTAATAGGTGCGATCGTAGAATTCCCAGTCCGGGTCGCCCAGGTTCTTGTGATGGGAAATCTTGCCCGCCGGTGAGGACAGCTTGGTGCCTTGCAGCGGCAGGAATTGTCCAGTGATGCCGGTGTCATCGCGGGTGTACTGGGACAGGAAGGTCAGGCGGGTGTCGTCGTTGATGTTCCAGGTCAGGCTCGGGGCAAGGTTGTAGCGTTTGTCCGGGATGTGATCGACCTGGGAATTGCTGTCGCGCACGGTGCCGCTGACTCGATAAAGGAACTGGCCTTCGTCATCGACCTTGCCAGTGCTGTCGAAGTTGATCTGCTTGTGTTCGTAGCTACCGGCCTGCAGTTCGACTTCGTGGCTGCTCTCGGCTTGTGGGCGACGGCTGACCATGTCGAGCATGCCGCCAGGGGGCGTCTGGCCGTAGACCGAAGAGGCCGGGCCACGCAGCACGGCGATGCGTTCAAGGTTCCAGGGCTCGATTTTCGGTGTGATGTAGTTACCTTTGGGCAGCGGCAGGCCGTCGAGGAACTGGGTCGGTATGAAGCCTCGCACCAGCAGCCAATCGTTGCGCGAGTCCGAGCCATAGCCGCTGCTCTGCACGCCAGCGGTGTAGCGCAGGGCGTCATTGAGGTTGAGCACGGAGCGATCTTCCATCTGCTGGCGTGTCACCACGGACACCGAGCGCGGCAGTTCGACAATCGGCGTATCCGTCTTGGTGCCGGCGGCGGTGCGGGTGGCGACATAGCCTTCGGTCGGGCCCCACGCAGTTTCGCTGAAACCGGCGCCGATCACGCTGGTTTCCGGCAGGACCATCGCGCCCTCAGGCACGGCCACCAGACTGTAGGTGCCGGCGCTGCTCTGTTCCAGTTGCAGGCCGGTGCCGCGCAGGGCCTCGCGCAATGCCCCCGTGGCATCGAACTGGCCCTGGACCGGTGCCGAGGTTTTGCCCGAAGCCAGGGACGGATTCAGGCTCAGGGCGAGGCCGGCCTGGCTGGCGATCTGGTTCAGGGTGCTGGCCAATGGTGCGGCGGGCAGATTGTAGGCGCGCACGTTGGAAGCCTGTTCGGCAGCCAGCAGTGGGCCGCTGAGCAACGGGGTGACAAAGGCAATGGCGATGGCCAACAGGCTGGGGCGCAACAGGGTGTCTAGCGGGCGGGACATACGGCGGCTCCTGAATGGAAATATTTCTCAATTGCCTGAGTGCCGGATGAAAATTGAAAAGTGATAGGGCTGGATGAAAATAATTTAGATTCAGATTTTGGCAGAGTGCTGAGGCTGCTGGCCTCTTCGCGAGCAAGCCCGCTCCCACAGGCGTTCGCATTCCCATGTGGGAGCGGGCTTGCTCGCGAAGGTGGCCCAGATCTCTCAGGGTTTTGGTTCGGTCCGCGCGCCCACCACCACCCACCACCGCGTGTGATACTCGACCTGCACCGGCAAGGTCGGCAGCAGCGCGGCCAGGGCCAGGTCGGTGTCATGCAACGGAAAGCTGCCAGTGATGCGCACGTCAGCCACTTGTGGCTCTACGCCCAAGTAGCCACGACGATAGCGTCCCAATTCATGGACCAGATCTTCGAGGCGGGCGTTGTCTACCACCAGCATGCCGCGGGTCCAGGCGTCGGCGCCGGGGTTCAGGGCCACTGTCGGTTCGAGACCGTCGCGGCGCATCAGCACCTGCTGGCCTTCACGCAGAATCTGTTCGCTGTCCGTTGCTTGTGGATGCGCCGCCACGGCGGATTTCAACACGCTCAGGCGCGTGCCTTGGTCCTCGCGCTTGACCAGGAATCGGGTGCCCAGGGCGCGCATGCTGCCTTCGCGGGTTTCGACGATAAACGGGCGCGGGTCGTTGTGGCCGGTTTCCACCAGGATCTCGCCTTCTTGCAGAACGATGCGCCGCTGCTTGTCATCGAAACGCACGTCCAGGGCACTGTGGGTGTTGAGGTTGATCAGCGTGCCGTCGCCCAGGCGGAGGGTGCGTTGCTCGCCAGTGGCGGTGCGTTGGTCGGCCAGCCAGTAATTGAGCGGCAGGTAGCGGTCCCCGGCAAACAGCGCCAGGCCGATGACTGCGACAAGGCTGGCCAGGCCGCTGCCGACCTTGCGTACCCTGCGTCGAATGCTCACCCGCGATTGCAGCAACGCGGCTCGTGCCGGCCCACTGGCAACACTGAAACGCTGGTCGAGCATGCCCAGCTGCCGCCAGGCGCGGGCGTGTTCTTCATCCGCGGCATGCCAGCGGGCGAATGCTTCGTGCTCTTGTGGGCTGCCTGAGTCCAGCGACAACTGCCAGGCAATGGCTGCGTCCAGCACGCTGGCCGAGACGGGTTTGCCATGGGCCGGACTCATGTCGGCTCACCATAAAGTGCGATGTAGCACTGCCGAATGCCTTGGGCCAGATACTGCCGTACCCGTGGCACCGACACCCCCAGGCGCTGGGCGATTTCGGCGTGGCCGAGGCCGTCGAGGCGGTTATACAGAAAGGCCGCGCGGGCCTTGCTCGATAGTTTGCCGAGCAGGCGATCGATATGCTTGAGGTCTTCGAGGATGATCTGCTGTTCTTCCACCGAGGGCTGTTCGGCTTCGGGGATCAGCATCAGTTCGGTGAGGTAAGCCTGCTCCAAGGCCGCCCGCCGGAAATAATCGAACAACAACCCCTTGGCGATCGCCACCAGGAATGCCCGGGGCTCGCGGGGCGCTTTGAGCTCTTCCCGGCCCAGCAGGCGCACGAAGGTGTCCTGGCTCAAGTCCTCGGCCCGCTGGGCACAGGCCACATTGCGTCGCAACCAGGCCAATAGCCAACCGCGATGGTCACGGTATAACGCACCAACCAGATCACTGTGGGGGCTAGGGACTGACGACACGGGGCATCACCGACGCTTTAAGTAACGAGAATTGTTCGCGATTGTGGCAGAGGCGTGGGAGGGAAAGCAATTGGCGCTGGTCGGGCGGTGTTAGTGGGGTGTAGCACCGGAATGAATGCTGCTTTCATGTGGGAGCGGGCTTGCTCGCGAAGACGGCTGTACATTCAACATTAATGCAAGCTGCCCCACCGCTTTGGCGAGCAAACCCGCTCCCACAAAAGCCTGTGTGTTCGTAAGCCTCAGGCTAAAGCGAAGGCGCCTGCTGCCGCCGTTTCCACTGGCCCAACCGCTGTTGCAGGTCAAGCGGGCTTTGGATCTCTTGCTGGCGGGCGCGGCTGAACAGGATCAACGCCAGTTCCGCCGTGGCCAGGGCGTCGGCGCTGGCGTTGTGGCGGTCGAAGACTTGCAGCTTGAACCAGTCGATCCATTCATCCAGGCCGGCCTTGCGCATATTCGCCTGGGGGCAAAGCATGGGGGCCAGGTCGGCCACGTCCAGGAACGTATGCTGCAAGCGATAACCCAGGTAATCCTTCAGTGCCCGCCCGAGCATGTGGGAATCGAACGGCGCATGGAACGCCAGCAGCGGACTGTCGCCGACGAACTCCATGAACGCCAGCAACGCCTCGGCCGGATGGCTGCCGGCGGCAATCGCGCTTGGGGCCAGGCCATGGATCAATACGCTCGGTCCGAGCTTCTGCTTGTCGCATTGCAGGGTACGTTCGAACTGCTGACTGAAATCGATAGCGCCGTCTTCGATGACCACCGCACCGATGGACAGCACCTGGTCCTTATTCAGATTCAGCCCGGTGGTCTCCAGGTCCAGCACCACCCAGCGCTGCTCTCGCAGGCTGCACTCACCCAACGCCGAAGGCGCCAGCAAGCTTTCCACGCGCTGCTGCACTTCCTCGGGCAACATCGGCTGGGCCGGACGTAGCCAGGAAAACAGGCTCACAGCTGATACCTCACCGTCAGGCTGCTTTGCAGGCGTTGGGCCTGGCGCAGGGATTCGCGCAGGATGCGCCGGTCCAGGTGATTGAGGCTGTCAGGGTCGACGCGGTTGGAATAGGGCAGGTTCTCGCGGGTTTGCAATTGATGTTGTTGCATGCGGGTCTGCTGGATGAAGTGGTAGGCCTCTTCATAGGCCGCGCCGTCGAGCGGTTCGATCACTTGCTTGATGACCAGTTGCCGCAAGCGCTCCAAGGTATTGATGGCTTCGATGCCATTGGCCAGCGCGAGTAAACGGGCGCCGTCGACAAAGGGCGTCAGGCCCTGCACTTTAAGGTCCAGGGTGGCCTTTTCGCCGTTTTTGCGGCTCAGTACGAAGTCCCTGAAACGTCCCACCGGCGGGCGATGGCGCAGCGCGTTCTCGGCCAGCATGCGCTGGAACAAACGGTTATCGGCCACTTGTGCGAGCACCTGCTGGCGCAGTTGTTCGCAGCCCTGCTCATCGCCCCAGACCACCCGCAGGTCGAAATAGATGCTCGAGCCCAACAGGTTTTCCGGGGTCGCTTCGCGGATGAAGGCGGCAAAGCGTCGGGCCCATTCGGCGCGGGACAGGCACAGCTCGGGGTTACCGGCCATGATGTTGCCCTTGCACAAGGTGAAGCCGCACAGGGCCAGGCTCTGGTTGATCTGCTGGGCGATGGGCAGCAGAAGGCCACGGATCTGCGCCGCATGGGCGGCGTCCCGTGCTTCGAACAAAATGCCGTTGTCCTGGTCGGTGTGCAGGGTCTGCTCACGGCGGCCTTCACTGCCGAAACACAACCAGCTGAATGGCACGCCCGGATCGCCCTTGTCGGCCAGGGTCAGCTCGATGACCCGGCATACCGTGTGGTCGTTGAGCAGGGTGATGATGTGGGTGATCTGGGTCGAGGATGCGCCGTGGGCCAGCATGCGTTCTACCAGTTGGCCGATCTCGCCGCGCAGGGCCACCAGATTTTCCACCTTCTGGGCGCTGCGAATGGTCCTGGCCAGATGCACCAGGTCGACGCGCTGCAGGGAAAACAGATCGCGTTCCGACACCACGCCGCACAAACGATGATCCTTGACCAGGCAGACGTGGGCGATGTGGCGCTCGGTCATGGCGATGGCCGCATCGAAGGCGCTGTGGTCCGGGGACAGGTAAAAGGGGGTTTGGGTCATGTGTGCCGCGATGGGCTGGGAAAAATCCCCGGAGCCGTCGGCCACTACGTGTCGCAGGTCGCGCAGGGTAAAAATCCCCACCGGCGCTTTCTGCTCATTCACCACCACGATGCTGCCGACCTGTTGCTCGTGCATCAGCTTCACGGCTTCGCGCAGCGGCATGTCGGGGCTGCAGCTCACCGGATGACGCATTGCCAGTTCACCCAGCCGTGTATTGAGAGAGTACTGCGTGCCCAGGGTTTGCGCGGACTTTTGCTGGACCTGCTGATTAACTTGATCGAGCAGGCTGCTGACCCCGCGCAAGGCGAAGTCGCGGAACGGACTCGACAGGGCGAACAGCTTGATGAAGGCCTGTTTGTTCAATTGCAGACAGAACGTGTCTTCGCCGGCCAGGTGCTCGGTGCGGGTTGCGCGCTCGCCCAGCAACGCAGCGAGGGGGAAACACTCACCGGTGGTGATTTCAAAAGTCGTCTCGGTGCCGCCTTTGGCCGTATGCGGACGTTCGCCCACCACCCGGCCCTGTTTGACGATGTAAAAGTGTTCCACCGGGCCGTCGGCCGGCTTGATGATGCTTTCGCCAGGTGCGTAAAAACGCAGCAGGCATTGCTCCACCAGATAGGCCAGGTGGGCATTTTCCATTTGGTTGAACGGGGGGAAGCGCTGGAGAAACTGCAACGTGCCCTGGATGTTTTGCAACACCGCGGTTTTCCCTGCCTGGATGAAAGCGTCCGCTTTTTTCATAACCATTACGCAGTCTTTTTCGAATTGTTGTGGTCGGAACTATTCCCCATGGTCGGCCCCTGAGCGCGGGGTGCCCATTGGACGTAAGTCTAGGTCGTTGCGACTGCCGAGAAATCCTGGGTTTGGCGCGGGAAAAATCTTCATTAAATATTCTTGGAAAAAAATCCGACGAAGTGCACATTGAAGCGCCGCAGAACGATGTCTGACCACTGTGCCAGGGGATCGATTTAAAGAACGTAGAGAGCACCATGTCCGACCACGATATTTTGAGTGACGCCGAGCGCGAGGCGCTGAGTGCCGTCATGCTGGAGCCTGACCTGCCGCCGCAGCGAGTCTTGATCGTCGATGACGACAAGGACGCTCGCGAGCTGCTTTCGGAGATTCTGGCGCTGGACGGCATTCACTGCATGACCGCCGCCAGTGGCGAAACAGCACTCAAGATGCTGGAATCCAAGCCGTCGATCGGGCTGTTGATTACCGATCTGCGCATGGGCAACGTTGATGGCCTGGAACTGATCCGCCTGGTGCGCGAGTCGGAGCGGGCGGCGCTGCCGATCATCATCGTGTCCGGCGACGCCGACGTGAAGGACGCCATCGAAGCCATGCACCTGAGCGTGGTGGATTTCCTGCTCAAGCCGATCGATACGGAAAAATTGCTGGGGTTGGTCAAGCATGAGTTGGGGATGGATCTCTAAATCTCCTTGCCACAAAAGCAGTGCTTGGCAATACCTTCCCTTGCAATGAAAAAAGCCCTGATCTTTCGACCAGGGCTTTTTCTTGTGCTGCGTTTACTGCTCAATCACAACCCATTGGCCGCCTTGAACTCGCGCCGACGACGGTGCAGCACCGGCTCGGTGTAGCCGTTTGGCTGCTTGGTGCCTTCGACCACCAACTCGACCGCCGCCTGGAAGGCGATGTTGCTGTCGAAGTCCGGCGCCAGCGGACGGTACAACGGGTCGCTGGCATTCTGGCGGTCCACCACCGGCGCCATGCGCTTGAGGCTTTGCATCACCTGGTCTTGGGTGACGATGCCGTGGCGCAGCCAGTTGGCGATGTGCTGGCTGGAGATACGCAGCGTCGCACGGTCCTCCATCAGGCCGATGTCGTTGATGTCTGGCACTTTGGAACAGCCAACGCCCTGGTCGATCCAGCGCACCACGTAGCCAAGGATGCCCTGGGCGTTGTTGTCCAGTTCGTTCTTGATCTGCTCCGGTGTCCAGTTCGGATTGACGGCCAACGGGATGGCCAGGATGTCGTCCACCGAGGCGCGCGCCCGCTTGGCCAGTTCGGCCTGACGAGCGAACACGTCGACCTTGTGGTAATGCAGCGCATGCAGGGCAGCGGCGGTCGGCGACGGTACCCACGCGGTGTTGGCACCGGCCATTGGATGAGCGATTTTCTGTTCCAGCATTGCGGCCATCAGGTCCGGCATGGCCCACATGCCCTTGCCGATCTGTGCGCGACCTTGCAGGCCGGTGCTCAGGCCGATGTCGACGTTCCAGTTTTCGTACGCGGCAATCCACTTCTCGGCTTTCATGTCAGCCTTGCGCACCATCGGGCCGGCTTCCATGGAGGTGTGGATTTCGTCGCCGGTGCGGTCCAGGAAACCGGTGTTGATGAACACCACGCGCTCGCTGGCGGCCTTGATGCAGGCCTTGAGGTTGACCGTGGTCCGGCGCTCCTCGTCCATGATCCCGACCTTGAGGGTGTTGCGCGGCAGGTTCAGAACGTCTTCGACGCGACCGAACAGCTCGTTGGTGAACGCCGCTTCTTCCGGACCGTGCATCTTCGGCTTGACGATGTACACCGAACCGGTGCGGCTGTTGCGCCGCGACGTGTTGCCGTTGAGGCTGTGGATCGCCGCCAGGCTGGTGATCAGGCCATCGAGGATGCCTTCCGGCACTTCGTTGCCATGCTGGTCCAGGATCGCGTCGATGGTCATCAGGTGGCCAACGTTACGCACGAACAACAGCGAACGGCCGTGCAGGGTCACGCTCGAACCGTCGACGGTGGTGTAGACACGGTCGGCGTTCATGGTGCGGGTAAACGTCTGGCCGCCCTTGGCGACTTCTTCAGCCAGGTCGCCTTTCATCAGGCCGAGCCAATTGCGGTAGATCACCACTTTGTCATCGGCATCGACGGCGGCGACCGAGTCTTCACAGTCCATGATGGTGGTCAGCGCGGCCTCCATCAGGATGTCTTTGACGCCGGCGGCGTCGGTCTGGCCGACCGGGGTGCTGGCGTCGATCTGGATTTCGAAGTGCAGGCCGTTGTGCTTCAGCAGCACGGCGGTCGGTGCCGAGGTGTCGCCCTGGAAACCGATCAGTTGGGCATCGTCACGCAGGCCGCTGTTGCTGCCGCCCTTGAGGGCAATCACCAGTTTGCCGTCGACGATCTTGTAACCGGTGGCATCGACATGGGAGCCGGCCGCCAGCGGTGCCGCTTCGTCGAGGAAGGCGCGGGCAAAGGCGATGACCTTGTCGCCGCGCACCTTGTTGTAGCCTTTGCCTTTCTCCGCGCCATCGGCTTCGCTGATGGCGTCGGTGCCGTACAGTGCATCGTATAGCGAACCCCAGCGGGCGTTCGACGCATTGAGGGCAAAACGCGCGTTCATCACCGGCACCACCAGTTGCGGGCCGGCCATGCGGGCGATTTCATCATCGACGTTTTGGGTCGTGGCCTGGAAATCCGCCGCTTCTGGCAGCAGGTATCCAATGTCTTGCAGGAAGGCTTTGTAAGCCACGGCGTCGTGGGCCTGGCCGGCACGAGCCTGGTGCCAGGCGTCAATCCGCGCCTGGAAATCGTCGCGTTTGGCGAGTAGGGCTTTGTTCTTCGGGGCCAGGTCGTGGATGACCTTGTCGGCACCGGCCCAGAACGCGTCGGCGGTGAGACCGGTTCCGGGAATGGCTTCGTTATTCACGAAGTCGAACAGGACTTTGGCGACCTGCAGGCCACCGACTTGAACGTGTTCAGTCATTGCTTGCCTCACTCTGCTCAGCTATTTCGCTTTTCAGCTCTTCGATTTTGACAATGAAGCCTCGGGACATTTAAACCACAAACCCCGGAACCAGTACATGCCATCGCTGGCGGCTGGGTGTTTAGCCTTGCTGACGGGGCTTTTCAGGGATGCGACTGGCCTTAAGCAGACATCGGTCCAACGTTATGTAGTGCTTGCTGCGGCATACTACATGATCAATTGCGCTTGTGAAAATTAGACTAATTGCGTCGTTCTGCGACCGACTAAAGCAGTACAGTCACGACGAGGCATGGGATGTTCTCAAAAAACCAACAGATTGTTCCAGATAAATCTTGATGTTTGTACACGATGTATCTGTTGCCATCCTGTGGGAGCAAAGCTTGCTCGCGATGAAAGTCACTCGATCCCACTGGAACCGAGGCGCCTGTATCGCGAGCAAGCTTTGCTCCCACAGGGGTGAGGTATAAATCCTCAGGCCCACAGTCTGCTCGCGATCACCTGCCTATACTGTTTCTTCCACAACAAGAGGGCTGCGCCATGGACCACCTCGTCATCACTGTTTTCGCCCCGGACCAGCCCGGGCAGGTCGAGCGCATTGCCGACTGCATCGCCGCGCACGGCGGTAACTGGCTGGAAAGCCGCATGTCGCACCTGGCCGGGCAGTTTGCCGGGATCCTGCGCCTCAGCGTCCCGGCCGAGTCCCAGGGAGAACTGATCGAAGCCTTGCAGGGGCTGTCGACCCAGGGTATCCGCGTGTTGATCGCCGAAAGCGCCCTTGAAGAATCCTGCAACTGGAAACCCATCGCCATGGAACTGGTGGGCAACGATCGCCCTGGCATCGTGCGTGACATCACCCGTTTGCTGAGTGAGCAGGGCGTAAACGTCGAGCGCCTGGTGACCCACGTGCGGCCGGCGCCGATGAGCAGCGAGTTGCTGTTCCACGCCGAAGCGATCCTCGGGGTGCCTTTGACGCTGTCGCTGGACACGTTGCAAAAGCACCTGGAAACCTTGGCCGATGAGTTGATGGTGGAGCTCAAACTCAGCGACGAAGCGTGATGCGGGTTATCCAAGGAAAAGTTGTGCCTGCCTGTGGATAACCTGTAGAGACCCGGCGCCAGCCCAAGCCCGCCGGGCTTCGGCGGGGAATGATCAAAAAATCATCAGTTTTCAAGGGCTTGTGCACAAACGGCGGGGATCACGCTGTGGATAACCTTGGGAAAGATCAGTGCAGGCCACGTCAGGCGTGGCCTGTGGAGAGTTGTGCAATATTTGATCAGGCGCGGCGGCGCATGCTGATCACGGCGTCGACGCTGTACACCGCAAGCCCGGCCCAGATAAACAGGAACGCCACCAGCGTGCTGGACGACAGATGCTCACCGAACAGCGTCACCGCAAGCAACAGCACGAGCGTCGGGGCGATGTACTGGAGAAATCCCAACGTGGTGTAGGGTAAATGCCGCGCCGCGGCGTTGAAACACACCAGCGGAACCAGCGTCACGGGGCCGGCCGCCACCAGCCACCAGGCTTCGGAGGTAGTCCAAAACGCGGGTTGAGCACTGGTGGCCGTCGGGTTGAACAGCAACCAGGCAATGGCAATCGGTACCAGCATCCAGGTTTCCACCACCAGCCCCGGCAAGGCCTTGACGGGCGCCTGTTTGCGGATCAACCCATAAAAACCGAAGGTCAGCGCCAGCACCAGCGACACCCACGGCAGGCTGCCCACTTGCCAGACCTGCTGCGCTACGCCGACCGCCGCCAGCCCCACTGCCAGCCACTGCATGCGTCGCAGCCGTTCACCCAGGATCAACATGCCCAGCAGTACGTTCACCAGCGGGTTGATGTAATAACCCAGGCTCGCCTCGAGCATGCGCTCGTTGTTCACCGCCCACACGTAGGTCAGCCAGTTGGCCGCGATCAGCGTGCCGCTCAGGGCCAGGATCGCCAGGCGACGCGGATTATCCCGCAGTTCACGCCACCAGCCTGGGTGTTTCCAGACCATCAGCAACGCCGCGCCGAACAGCGCCGACCACAGCACCCGGTGGATGATGATTTCCACGGACGGCACGCTGGCGATGGCTTTGAAATAGATCGGGAACAGACCCCAGATGATGTAGGCACTCAGGCCCAGGATATACCCGCGACGCGGGTTGGCGGCTTGCATGCAGAATCCTTGCTTAGGCAGCTAACAAAAGCGTGATTGTAAGGAAATTTGTCAGGTCGTGCTGTGAGCATTGTGCACAATCACCGCAGATCCCCGGGGGAGCGGGCTTGCCCGCGAAGGCGGCGTGTCTGACAGCACAATTTTGCCTGACCCAGCGCTTTCGTGAGCAAGCCCGCTCCCACAGGATGATTCTGCGGTACATCAGAACAACTTCAACGGCTCTTCATTGAGCGCCGCCAATTGCTCGCGCAGCGCCAATACCTGGTCGCCCCAATAACGTTCGCTGCCGAACCACGGGAAGCTGCGCGGGAAGGCCGGGTCGTCCCAGCGTCGCGCCAGCCAGGCGCTGTAGTGCATCAGGCGCAGGGCTCGCAGCGGTTCGATCAACGCCAGTTCCCGAGGGTCGAAGTCGTGGAACTCACGGTAGCCGTCCATCAGTTCCGATAACTGTCCCAGGCATTCCTGGCGATCGCCGGCGAGCATCATCCACAGGTCCTGCACCGCCGGCCCCATGCGGCAGTCGTCCAGGTCGACGATGTGGAACACCTCGTCGCGGCACATCATGTTGCCGGGGTGGCAATCGCCGTGCATGCGGATGTTCTTGTGGGGCGTGGCGGCGTAGACCTCTTCGACACGCTTGAGCAGGTCCCTGGCAACCGACTCGTAGGCCGGCAGCAGGCTGCGGGGCACGAAACCGCTTTCCAGTACGGTAACCAGCGAGTCGTGGCCGAAGTTCTTCACGCCCAAGGCTTCACGATGCTCGAACGGGCGGGTCGCGCCGACCGCGTGCAGGCGCCCGAGCAATTGTCCCAGGCGATAGAGCTGATCGAGGTTGCCCGGCTCCGGTGCACGGCCGCCGCGACGGGGAAACAGGGTGAAACGAAATCCGGCGTGTTCGTGCAGGCTGGCACCGTTGTGGATCAGCGGCGCCACCACCGGCACCTCGTATTCGGCCAGTTCGAAGGTAAAGCTGTGCTCTTCCAGAATCGCTTCGTTGGTCCAGCGCTGGGGGCGATAGAACTTCGCGATCAGCGGTTCGGCATCTTCGATACCGACTTGGTAGACGCGGTTCTCGTAGCTGTTGAGAGCCAGCACGCGGGCGTCGCTGAGGAAGCCGATGCTTTCAACGGCATCGAGCACCAGGTCGGGCGTGAGGGTTTCAAACGGATGGGACATGCTGACTCCTGCGCAGCGGCAGGGCTGCCGCGTCCGGCCCAGCATGGTAGCGCAAAGCAGTCGGGATTAATCGGTGAGACTTGAATTGCTCTTCGTGGCGAGGGAGCTTGCTCCCGCTTGGGGGCGCAGCGCCCACAAAAAATGGGGTCGTTGCGCAACCCAGCGGGAGCAAGCCTCCTCGCCACAAAGTGTCAGGCGCCGATGACCCCGCCATCCTCGCGGGTAATCACCATCACCGACGACCGCGGCTTACCGTTGGGCAAGTGCTCGGGGAAGGTTGAGCCGCCGCTGGGATGCTGGATCCCGACGAACATAGCCTTGTAGTCCGGCGAGAAGCTGATCCCGGTCACTTCGCAACCCACCGGCCCGACCATGAAACGGCGGATTTCACCGCTGTTGGGATCGGCGCAGAGCATCTGGTTATTGCCCATGCCGGCGAAGTCCCCGGCGTTGCTCGAGTCGCCATCGGTCTGGATCCACAGGCGTCCGCCTTTGTCGAAGCCCAGGCCATCGGGGCTGTTGAACATGTTCTGTGGATTGATGTTGGAGGAACCGCCCTTTGGCGTGCCGGCATGGACTGTCGGGTTGCCGGCGACCACGAACAGGTCCCAGGCGAAGGTCTTGGCGGCGTGATCGTCGCGGTCGGTGCGCCAGCGCAGAATCTGCCCGTAGACGTTCTTGGCCCGAGGGTTCGGCCCGTCCACTGGTAGGCCAGCATCGCCGCGCTTGGAGTTGTTGGTCAGGGTGCAATAGACCTGGCCGTCTTTCGGGCTGACCACGATCCACTCCGGGCGGTCCATGCGGGTGGCACCCACGGCGCTGGCGGCCAGGCGTGCATGGATGAGTACTTCGGCCTGGTCGGCGAAACCGCTGCTGGCGTCGAGGCCGTTCTTGCCATGGGTCAACTCGATCCACTGGCCTTGGCCTTTGGGATGGTCCGGGTTGCCATCGCCGGCATCGAAGCGCGCGACATACAAGGTGCCATGGTCCAGCAGGTTGCGATTGGCCTTGGCGTTCTTGTGATTGATGCGCTCGCGGCTGACGAACTTGTAGATGAATTCGCCACGCTCGTCATCGCCCATGTACACCACGGCGCGACCGTCATTGGTCTGCGCCAGGGCGGCGTTTTCGTGTTTGAAGCGGCCCAGGGCGGTGCGTTTTACCGGGGTGGATTGCGGATCGAACGGGTCGATTTCCACTACCCAGCCGTGGCGATTGAGTTCGTTGGGGTTCTTCGCCAGGTCAAAGCGCGGGTCGTGCAAGTGCCAGTTGATCTCACTGCTGGTGACAGTGGCGCCATAGCGTTTCTGGGCCGCGTCGAACTGCAGGTCCGACTTGCTGCTGCCGAAGCAGTCAGTGAAGTTCTCTTCACAGGTCAGGTAAGTGCCCCAAGGCGTCATGCCGTTGGCGCAGTTCTGGAAGGTACCCAGCACTTTCTTGCCGCTCTTGTCGGCGCTGGTTTTCAGCAGGTCGTGCCCGGCGGCTGGGCCACGCAGGCGAATCGGTGTGTTGCCGTGGATCCTGCGGTTGTAGCGCGATTCCTGGACGAACTGCCATTGGCCGCGCCGACGCTGGATTTCGATCACCGAGACGCCTTCGCTGGCCTGGGCCTTGCGCACGTCTTCGGCCGACTGTGGCTGGCCGCCGTGAGGGAACAGGTATTGGTAGTTGGTGTACTCGTTGTTGATCGCCATCAGCGCCCGGTTGTTGTCGCCGGGGAACGGGAACAGGCTCATGCCGTCGTTGTTGTCGCCGAACTGCACTTCCTGTGCACGGGCGGTGCCGTTGCCACTGGGGTCGAACGCCGGGGCATTTTTCTGCAGTGGCTGGCCCCAACTGATCAGTACCGAGGATTTGTAGCCCTGCGGCAAGGTGATGGTGTCCGTCGTGGCGGCGGCGATGCTGTTGAAGCCCAGCAGCCTGCTGTTGCCTTCGCTTACGGCGGCGGCCAGGACGCTGCGGCTCAGCAGGTTGCCGCCCAGAAACATCGCTGCGCCGCACAGTGCGCCGGCACTGATGAAGCCACGACGGCTCAGGCCGACGATCTTTTCCAGGTCGGTGGATTGGTTTTCTTCTAATAGGCTCATCATCAGGCTCCCTGCTGGTTTTGGCAGTCACCTTAAAGCGGGTCGATGAAACTATTGTTGCAGTGCGCTACAGCGGTGTGCCGAGCAGCACATTTGTCGGTGAAAACGCGACGTGCACCGCAGAACCGGCAGCCAGGTTTCGCTCATGCAATTGGATCGGATCGGCCAGGGCGCACAGTGTCTGGCCGTTGGGCAGGCCGATACGCACTTCACTGGGGCCGTCTTCGGCGGCGGCAACCTGCTCGATCACGCCGCGCAACGTGTTGATTCCCGATTGCTCCGCTGAATCGACCGGGTGCAACTCCAACCAGCCGGCCTTGATCAGGGCCACCACTTCGGTGCCGATCGCCAGCTCCAGGCGTAGCGTGCTGTCATGGGTGATTTGCGCTTCGATGACCAGACCCCGGGCCAGTTCCAGGCGTACCCGGTCATTGTGGCCCTGGGCCTCGATCCCCAGGACTTTGCCATGCAGTTGATTGCGGGCGCTGGTGCGCAGCATCAGGCGACTGAGCAGGCCCAGATCCCCGGCGTCCTCGCTGGCTTCCAGTAACTGCGCCTGCAACGCTTGCAAGCGCTGATACAGACGCAGCACGCGTTGCCCCTCCTCTGACAGCTTGGCGCCGCCACCGCCCTTGCCGCCGACGCTGCGTTCCACCAACGGCTGGTCGGCGAGGTTGTTCAACTCGTCGATGGCATCCCAGGCCGCCTTGTAGCTCAGGCCAGCGCTTTTGGCGGCACGGGTGATCGAGCCTTGTTCGGCGATGTGCTGCAGCAGCGCGATGCGTTGTGGGCGCCTAACGATGTGTTGGGTCAGAAGCGTAGGCAATGACATGACGGAAACTGCGTGCAAAGGTTGATGGACGGACGTTGGCGCCTCGGGCGCCGCGCGTCAAGCCAGCTCAGCGGGTTTCGGCGTGCGCGCCAGGCAATACACATCGACACGTGCGGCGCCGGCATCGAGCAGCAGGCGGGCCAGCGCCTGGGCGGTGGCGCCAGTGGTAAGCACGTCGTCCACCAGTGCCAGGTGACGGTTGTGCAATAGAGCCTCGGGCGTCACGGCAAAGGCCTGGCGCAGGTTCCGACGCCGGGCCTTGGCATCGAGTGCCTGTTGGGCGGGAGTGTCCTGTGTGCGCCGCAGCAGGTTTTCTTCGCAGGGGATCGCCAACGGTTTGCTGAGCCAGCGGGCGAGCAGCGTCGCTTGATTGAAGCCGCGCTGGCGCAAGCGCCGTGCCGCCAGTGGCACGGGTACCAGCGCATCGGGTCGCTCCAGTCCTTCATCGAAATGATGTTGCAGCGACTGCGCCAACAGTTCACCCATCAACCGGCCAAGAGGCCATTTCGCCTGATGCTTGAAACGGGTGATCAGCGTGTCCACCGGAAAGTCGTAGGCCCAAGGCGCCAGGACCCGCTCGAAGGCTGGCGGCCGCGTGGCGCATTGTCCACAACACAGCCCGGCCATGGGCAGCGGCAGGGCGCAGACGCTGCATTGATCGCCGAGCCAGGGCAGTTCGCTTTCGCACGGTGTACAAATAGGCTGCGGTGTATCGGTGGTTTCGCCACACAGCAGACAGGATTGTTTGTTTTTTAACCAGATGTAAACCGATCCATCGTATTGTGGTTGACAGCGCATGGCTCTTCCTTAAATATGCCGAACATCCGTGTCGCGCCTGTGGGTATTCCATGTCCCGGGCGCCAGCCAAGCATAATCAAGGAAATGCCCATGAGCGCCAGCACCACTGCCAACCTGCGTCATGACTGGTCTTTGGCCGAAGTCAAAGCACTCTTCGTTCAGCCATTCAATGACCTGTTGTTCCAGGCGCAGACCGTGCACCGCGCGCACTTCGACGCCAATCGCGTCCAGGTTTCCACGCTGCTGTCGATCAAGACCGGCGCTTGCCCGGAAGATTGCAAATATTGTCCGCAGTCCGGCCACTACAACACCGGGCTGGAAAAAGAAAAGTTGCTGGAAGTGCAGAAGGTCCTCGAGGAGGCCGCACGTGCCAAGGCCATCGGTTCAACCCGTTTCTGCATGGGCGCGGCATGGAAGCACCCGTCGGCCAAGGACATGCCGTACGTGCTGGAGATGGTCAAGGGCGTGAAGGCCATGGGCCTGGAAACCTGCATGACCCTGGGGCGCCTCGACCAGGAACAGACTGCGGCCTTGGCCCAGGCTGGCCTGGACTACTACAACCACAACCTCGACACCTCGCCGGAGTTCTACGGCAGCATCATCACCACCCGTACCTACAGCGAACGTTTGCAAACCTTGGCCTACGTGCGTGATTCGGGGATGAAAATCTGCTCCGGCGGTATCCTGGGCATGGGCGAATCCCTGGACGATCGCGCCAATCTGCTGATCCAACTGGCGAACCTGCCGGAGCATCCGGAGTCGGTGCCGATCAACATGCTGGTGAAAGTCGCTGGCACGCCGCTGGAGAATGCCGAAGACGTCGACCCGTTCGATTTCATCCGCATGCTCGCTGTGGCGCGGATCCTGATGCCCAAGTCCCACGTGCGCCTGTCCGCCGGCCGTGAAGCGATGAACGAGCAGATGCAGGCCCTGGCATTTTTCGCCGGTGCGAACTCGATTTTCTACGGTGACAAACTGCTGACCACCGCCAATCCGCAGGCCGACAAGGATATGCAGCTGTTTGCACGCCTGGGCATCCAGCCCGAAGCCCGTGAGGAGCATGCCGATGAAGTGCACCAGGCGGCGATTGAACAGGCGTTGGTGGAGCAGAAGAGCAGCGAGCAGTTCTACAACGCCGCCCTCTGAGTTAACCCGAAACCAAATGTGGGAGCGGGCTTGCTCGCGAAGGCAGTGTGTCAGGCAAAGTAAGGCTGTCAGACACACCGTCTTCGCGAGCAAGCCCGCTCCCACAGGGGATTTACTTCAGCCCCTTAAATAGCGTTCACCCTGAGGCCTGCATGCCCTTCGATCTCGCCGCACGCCTGGCTGCCCGTCGTGCCGAAAACCTCTATCGCCAGCGCCCGCTACTCGAAAGCCCGCAGGGCCCGGAAGTGGTGGTGGACGGCCAGCCGTTGCTGGCGTTCTGCAACAACGATTACCTGGGCCTGGCCAATCATCCGCAAGTGATCGAAGCCTGGCGCGCTGGCGCGGCGCGATGGGGCGTTGGTGGCGGTGCTTCCCATTTGGTGATCGGCCACAGCGGTCCACATCACGCCCTGGAAGAAGCCTTGGCCGACTTGACCGGCCGCCCGCGGGCGCTGCTGTTCACCACTGGCTACATGGCCAACCTTGGCGCCGTCACCGCGCTGGTGGGGCAGGGCGATACGGTGCTGGAAGACCGGCTCAATCATGCCTCGCTGCTCGATGCCGGGCTGCTGTCCGGCGCGCGCTTCAACCGTTACCTGCACAATGATGCCCAGAGCCTGGCCAACCGCCTGGAAAAAGCCATGGGCAATACCCTGGTGGTCACCGATGGCGTCTTCAGCATGGACGGCGACATCGCTGACCTGCCGGCCCTGGCCCGTGAAGCCAAGGCCAAGGGGGCTTGGTTGATGGTCGACGATGCCCACGGCTTCGGTCCGTTGGGTGCCAATGGCGGCGGTATCGTCGAGCATTTTGGCCTGAGCCTGGATGACGTGCCGGTGCTGGTGGGCACTTTGGGCAAGGCCTTCGGTACCGCCGGGGCTTTTGTGGCCGGCAGTGAAGAACTGATCGAGAGCCTGATCCAGTTCGCTCGCCCCTACATCTACACCACTAGCCAACCGCCAGCCCTGGCCTGCGCCACCCTCAAGAGTCTTGAGTTGCTGCGCAGCGAGCACTGGCGGCGCGAGCATTTGCAAGTGCTGATCCGCCAGTTCCGCCACGGCGCCGAGCAGATTGGCCTGCAACTGATGGACAGTTTTACGCCGATCCAGCCGATCCTGATCGGCGATGCGGGGCGGGCGATGCGCTTGTCGCAAATGCTGCGTGAACGAGGGTTGATGGTCACGGCGATTCGCCCGCCCACCGTGCCGGCCGGCAGCGCTCGTCTGCGTGTGACCCTGACCGCCGCCCACAGCGAAGCCCAGGTGCAACTATTGCTGAATGCACTGGCCGAGTGTTTTGCCCAACTGGGACCGGAGCCAAGCCATGCGTGATCGACTGATACTGCTGCCCGGTTGGGGCTTGGGCGTTTCACCGCTGGAACCGCTGGCGGCGGCGCTGCAAGGCCTTGATGAGCATTTGCGAGTGGAAATCGAGCCGTTGCCGGCACTGACATCAAGTGACCCCGATGAATGGCTCGAAGAGCTGGACGCCTGCGTGCCCCAGGACGCCTGGTTGGGCGGCTGGTCCCTGGGCGGCATGCTGGCTTCGGAGTTGGCGGCGCGTCGGGGCGAGCGCTGCTGTGGCTTGCTGACCCTGGCGAGCAATGTTTCGTTCGTCGCCCATGAGCAATGGCCGAGCGCAATGGCTGGCGAAACCTTCGATGGCTTTCTCGCCGGCTGCGCGGCTGATCCACGCCAAACCCTCAAGCGTTTCAGTTTGCTGTGCGCCCAGGGCTGCAGTGATCCGCGTGGGTTGTCGCGGTTGCTGCTGGCCGGTGCGCCGAGCACTTCGCCCGAGGTCTTGATGGCTGGGCTCGAACTGCTGGCGCAACTGGACACCCGTCAGGCATTGCAGCGTTTTCGTGGCCCGCAACTGCACCTGTTTGCCGGGCTCGATGCCTTGGTGCCGGCTGAGGCGGCGGGTGAGTTGCTGGTATTGCTGCCGGATGTCGAAATCGGTCTGATCGAACAGGCCGGCCACGGATTCCTTCTGGAAGACCCCCACGGTGTGGCGGGGGCGATCCAGGTTTTTTTGCATGAGTCCGGTGATGACTGATTTGTCTCTTCCCCCATTGCCCGGTGCCTTGCCCGACAAGCGCCAGGTAGCCGCCTCGTTTTCCCGGGCGGCGACCAGTTATGACAGCGTCGCTGAGCTGCAGCGCGACGTGGGCCAGCAGTTACTTGAGCGGTTGCCGGCTTCCAACACACCGCAACGCTGGATGGACCTGGGCTGCGGCACCGGTTACTTCACTCGAGCCTTGGGCGCGCGCTTCGGCGAGGCGAACGGTCTGGCGCTGGATATAGCCGAGGGCATGCTCAACCATGCGCGTCCTCAGGGCGGCGCTGCGCATTTTGTCGCCGGTGACGCGGAGCGACTGCCTTTGCAGGCGTCGAGCTGCAACCTGCTGTTCTCCAGCCTGGCGGTGCAGTGGTGTGGGGATTTTGCCGCGGTGTTAAACGAGGCTCAGCGTGTATTGAAGCCGGGTGGGGTGTTTGCCTTTACCAGCCTTTGCGTGGGCACTTTGTACGAATTGCGCGACAGTTGGCGTCAGGTGGATGGCTTGGTGCACGTCAACCGTTTCCGCGCATTCGAGACGTATCAACAATTGTGCGCGGCCAGCGGGCTGAACGTCGTCAGGCTTGAAAACCGTCCCCATGTGTTGCATTACCCTGATGTGCGCAGTCTGACCCACGAACTGAAAGCCTTGGGCGCCCACAATCTGAATCCAGGCCGGCCCGGTGGGTTGACGGGCAGGGCGAGGATCCAGGCGTTGGTTGAAGCCTACGAACGGTTTCGACAGGCCCAGGGGCTGCCCGCGACCTATCAGGTGGTCTACGCCATTTTGGAGAAACCGCTATGAGCCAGGCCTATTTCATTGCCGGCACTGACACCGACGTGGGCAAGACCACCGTCGCGGCGGGGCTGTTGCACGCCGCACGACAG
This sequence comes from Pseudomonas sp. CFBP 5748, assembly GCF_053850495.1. Taxonomy (NCBI): domain Bacteria; kingdom Pseudomonadati; phylum Pseudomonadota; class Gammaproteobacteria; order Pseudomonadales; family Pseudomonadaceae; genus Pseudomonas; species Pseudomonas sp. CFBP 5748. The sequence goes on along the minus strand of NZ_JBSPTN010000012.1, from coordinate 83,001 downwards.
GCCGGCCTGAGCACCGCCGCGGGCAAGCCCGTGGCCTCCGGGTGTGAGGTAACGCCTAAAGGGCTGCGCAATGCCGATGCCCTGGCGCTGCTGGCCGAATGCTCGGTGCCGCTTGAGTATGCACAGGTCAATCCGCTGGCATTCGAGCCGGCCATCGCGCCCCACCTGGCCGCCCGGGAGGCCGGTGTGGCGCTGACGGTCCAATCGTTGTTGGGCCCGATGCGTGAGGTGCTGGCCCTGGAGGCCGATTTCACGCTAATAGAAGGCGCGGGCGGCTGGCGTGTCCCGTTGGCGGATCAGGACAATCTCTCGGACTTGGCCAAGGCGCTGGGCTTGCCAGTGATCCTGGTGGTGGGCGTACGCTTGGGCTGCATCAGCCACGCGCTGCTGACTGCCGAGGCCATTGCCCGGGATGGCCTGCAACTGGCCGGTTGGGTGGCGAATATCATCGACCCCAAGACGTCACGCCTGGAAGAAAACCTCGCCACCCTGGCCGAACGCCTGCCGGCGCCATGCTTGGGACGGGTGCCGAAAATCAAAGGCGTGACGGCTGAAGTCGTGGCTGAGCATCTGCACCTGGACTTGCTGGACTACTAAGGTTTTCACTATGACCAGGCACTATGCCATTAGTGTTTTTGTCGGGCCTTTTCCCAAGGCTTCTGTTTCAATGACCGTTGTCTACCCTTCAAGAAGACGAGCTCTGCCATGGAAATCTCAGGAAATACCGCGTTCTATGCCGGTCTGAGCACTATTCAGACAGGGCAGAACCGTGTCGATCAGGCAGCCGGCCAAATTGCCAACAATACGATTGAGCGTTCGGTTACCAGCCAGTCGTCCGAAGTGCAGGCAGATCGTTTGCGCTCGGTTGATCGCAGCCAGCAGTCGGACGTGGCCAGTAACATGGTCGAGATGGCCCAAGGCAAGTTCCAGGTGCAACTGGGCGTGAATGTCGCCAAGGCATCCGACGAAATGCTCGGTACCTTGATCGATACCTTTGCCTGATCCTGTCTTTCAGATTTGCGAAAACGCCGCGATTATTCGCGGCGTTTTTGTCTCTAACGTCTTCTTACTCAACTAATCTTTTCCTACGCGCGTTGCGGATCCTTCGCTGCGGTGGATTTCTCGTGTCCGACATTTTCTCAAGCTGATGACGAATGGCAAAAGATCGGCGCTTGACAAGATTTGGGCGTAAACGTATGTTTCAAACAACTGTTTGACCGCTACAACAAATCCACGCGGTCGCTCATCCCCGGTTACATCAGCAGAGGTTTATCGCTATGCCTGACTACAAGGCCCCCTTGCGTGATATTCGCTTCGTTCGTGACGAACTGCTCGGTTACGAGGCGCATTATCAGAGCCTTCCGGCTTGCCAGGACGCCACTCCGGATATGGTTGACGCCATTCTCGAAGAAGGCGCCAAGTTTTGTGAGCAGGTGCTGGCTCCGCTGAACCGCGTGGGCGACCTCGAAGGCTGCACCTGGAGCGAGTCCGGCGTGAAAACCCCGACCGGTTTCAAGGAAGCCTACAAGCAATTCGTCGAAGGCGGCTGGCCAAGCCTGGCCCATGACGTAGAGCACGGCGGTCAAGGCCTGCCGGAGTCCCTGGGCCTGGCGGTCAGCGAAATGGTCGGCGAAGCCAACTGGTCGTGGGGCATGTACCCGGGCCTGTCCCATGGTGCGATGAACACCATTTCCGAACACGGCACGCCTGAGCAGCAAGAGGCTTACCTGACCAAGCTGGTTTCCGGCGAATGGACCGGCACCATGTGCCTGACCGAACCGCATTGCGGCACCGACCTGGGCATGTTGCGCACCAAGGCCGAGCCGCAGGCCGACGGTTCCTACAAGGTCAGCGGCACCAAGATCTTCATTTCGGCCGGCGAGCACGACATGGCCGACAACATCGTCCATATCGTTCTGGCACGCCTGCCGGACGCACCGGCCGGCACCAAGGGCATTTCGCTGTTCATCGTTCCAAAGTTCCTGCCTAACGCCGACGGCACTGTCGGTCAGCGCAACGCGGTGAGCTGCGGTTCCCTGGAACACAAGATGGGCATCCACGGCAACGCCACTTGCGTGATGAACTTCGACGCGGCCACCGGTTATCTGATCGGCCCGGCGAACAAAGGCCTGAACTGCATGTTCACCTTCATGAACACCGCACGCCTGGGCACCGCGCTGCAAGGCCTGGCCCACGCCGAGATCGGCTTCCAGGGCGGCTTGAAATACGCCCGTGACCGCCTGCAGATGCGTTCCCTGACCGGCCCGAAAGCGCCGGACAAGGCCGCCGACCCGATCATCGTGCACCCTGACGTGCGTCGTATGTTGCTGACCATGAAGGCCTTCGCTGAAGGTAACCGGGCGATGGTTTACTTCACTGCCAAGCAAGTCGACATCGTCAAGTACGGCGTGGACGAAGAAGAGAAGAAAAAAGCCGACGCGCTGCTGGCGTTCATGACGCCGATCGCCAAGGCGTTCATGACCGAAGTCGGCTTCGAGTCGGCCAACCACGGCGTACAGATCTATGGCGGCCACGGCTTCATCGCCGAGTGGGGCATGGAGCAGAACGTTCGCGACAGCCGTATTTCGATGCTGTACGAAGGCACCACCGGCATCCAGGCCCTCGACCTGCTGGGCCGCAAAGTGCTGATGACCCAGGGCGAAGCGCTCAAGGGCTTCACCAAGATCGTCCACAAGTTCTGCCAAGGCAACGAAGGCAATGAAGCGATCAAAGAGTTCGTAGAACCTCTGGCCGCGCTGAACAAAGAATGGGGCGAGCTGACCATGAAGGTCGGTATGGCGGCCATGAAGGATCGCGAAGAGGTCGGCGCGGCGTCGGTGGACTACCTGATGTACTCCGGTTACGCCTGCCTGGCTTACTTCTGGGCCGACATGGCGCGCCTGGCGGCGGAAAAACTCGCCGCTGGCACCACCGAAGAAGCCTTCTACACTGCCAAGCTGCAGACCGCGCGCTTCTACTTCCAGCGCATCCTGCCGCGTACTCGTACCCACGTGGCAACCATGCTGTCGGGCGCCAACAACCTTATGGACATGAAAGAAGAGGACTTCGCGCTGGGCTACTAAGCCTTACGCGGTTCTTCAAAAAAGCCGCTGCTTCCTTGGGAGCAGCGGCTTTTTCATGCCGCTAGAAGATCCCCTGTGGGAGCGAGCTTGCTCGCTCCCACAGGGGATCAACAGTGATCCTGAAACAATATTCATCCAACCCAACCCTAAGAAAACCGTTCCCTCTGCCGTTACAGCGATGGCAGTGTGACATCTGTCACATCTTGCGTGCCTTACTGCTCTGGTTACAGGCACAATGCCATCTTTGCTCGGCCCGGTCGGAGCTTTACTCTTGCTGCGTTCTTCCGCTGTACGTTTCAGCCATTTCCTACCGTCACTGCTTCTGTTGCTGGCGGGGCTTGCGGCTGCCTACGTCAAGGATCTCAACGTCTTTTTCACCTCGCTATTCAACGTTCTTCCTACGCTGGTGTTGTTGCTGGGAGGCGCGTATTGCGCCGTTTACCGGCGGCAACGTGAACTGTTTCTGATGGTCACGGTGTACATCGCCTACTTCCTGCTGGACACCCAGACCGACTTCTACCGAGATAATGGTAAGGTGCGCGAGGATGCGGCGGTGGTGTTTCACCTCGTCTGCCTGTTGCTGCCGCTGTTGTTCGGGTTGTTTGCGGCGTGGCAGGAGCGCACTCATCTGTTCCAGGACATGGTGGCGCGGTTCGCGGTGTTGCTGGTCTTTGGCAGCGTGGCGCTGGCCCTGGAGCAAAGTTTTCCTCAGGCGTTGCTGTTGTGGCTTTCGGAAATCCGCTGGCCCGCGCTGCACGGCGCCTGGATGAGCCTGATCCAGTTGTCTTACCCGATGTTCGCCGCCGCATTTCTGCTGCTGGCCTGGCAATACTGGCGTCACCCCCGGCCATTGCACGCGGCGCAATTGGTGGGGTTGCTGGGGGTATTCTGGATGTTGCCAAAAACCTTCATCCTGCCGTTCACCCTGAACATCATGTGCAGCCAGGTGATGCTGATGATCGCCGCGGCCGTTGCCCATGAAGCCTATCAAATGGCCTTCCGTGACGAACTCACCGGCCTGCCGGGACGTCGGGCGCTGAATGAACGCATGCAGCGCCTGGGGCGCAATTATGTATTGGCGATGAGCGACGTGGACCACTTCAAGAAATTCAACGACACCCACGGCCACGATGTGGGCGACCAAGTGTTGCGCCTGGTGGCCAGCAAGCTGTCGAAGATCGGTGGTGGCGGTAGGGCGTATCGCTACGGCGGTGAGGAATTTGCCCTGGTGTTCGCAGGCAAGACCATCGATGAGTGCATGCCCCATCTGGAAGTCATCCGCCAGTCCATCGAGACGTACAGCATTCAGCTGCGTAATCCCGACAGTCGTCCCCAGGACGATCAACAAGGCCGCCAGCGTCGCTCCGGGTCTGCTGCATCCAGCGTATCGGTGACCGTCAGCATCGGCGTGGCCGAGCGCCTTGAACAACGCACGCCTGAAGAAGTGCTCAAGTCCGCCGACCAGGCGCTCTATAACGCCAAGGGGGCGGGGCGCAACTGTGTGATTGCCCATGGGCAGAACCGGCGCGGCGCCGTGCGCATGGAAGCCGCCGCAGGTTGAGTGATGACGGCGCATTCAGCGTCTGGACTGTGATTGTGAGCCTCGGTGGCCGGCAGTAGGTTGGGAACGATCTGCTACCGGAGAAAACCACCATGCCCGAGTACAAAGCCCCGCTGCGCGACATGCGCTTTCTGATCGATCACGTCTTCGATTTCCATGGCCGCTATGCCGAGTTGGGAGCCAGCGATGCCAGCCCGGACATGGTCAGCGCGATCCTCGAGGAGGGCGCCAAATTCTGTGAGAACGTGCTGGCGCCGCTCAATCGCTCCGGTGACGAAGAAGGTTGCCATTTCGACAACGGTGTAGTCACCACGCCTACAGGCTTCAAGCAGGCTTTCGCACAATACGTGGAGGGCGGCTGGCACGGTTTGGCGGCGGATCCGGCCTACGGTGGCCAGGGCCTGCCCAGTTCCCTGGGGCTGGTCATCAGTGAAATGGTTGGCTCCAGCAACACCTCCTGGGGCATGTACCCCGGCCTGACTCACGGCGCGATGTCGGCCATTCATGCCCACGGCACCGAAGAGCAGAAACAGACCTATCTGAGCAAACTCACCGCCGGCCAGTGGACCGGCACCATGTGCCTCACCGAAGCCCACTGCGGCACGGACCTGGGCATCATCAAGACCCGCGCCGTGCCCCAGGCCGACGGCAGCTACGCGATCTCCGGCAGCAAGATTTTCATCTCGGCCGGTGAGCACGACATGAGCGATAACATCATCCACCTGGTGCTGGCCAAGCTGCCGGACGCTCCTGCCGGGACCAAAGGTATTTCGCTGTTCATCGTGCCTAAATTCCTACCCGACGGCACAGGTGAAGCAGGCGCGCGCAATGGCGTGTCCTGTGGCTCGATCGAGCACAAGATGGGCATCAAGGCCTCGGCCACCTGCGTGCTGAATTTCGACGGGGCCAAGGGGTTCCTGATCGGTGAGCCGAACAAGGGCCTGAACTGCATGTTCACCATGATGAACCATGCCCGGCTCGGCACCGGCATGCAGGGGCTATGCCTGGGGGAAGCAAGCTTCCAGGGTGCAATCAAATACGCTAACGACCGTTTGCAGATGCGCGCGCTGACTGGCCCCAAGGCGCCGGAAAAAGCCGCCGATCCGATCATCGTCCATCCGGATGTGCGCAGAATGCTGTTGACCATGAAAGCCTTCAACGAAGGCAATCGGGCACTGACGTATTTCACCGCGCAGTTGCTGGATACCGCGCACCTGAGCCAAGACGAGAGCGCCCGCCAGGACGCCGAAGACTTGCTGGCGTTTCTCACCCCGATCTGCAAAGCCTTCATGACCGACACCGGCCTGGAAGTGACCAACCACGGCATGCAGGTGTTCGGCGGCCATGGTTTCATTCGCGAATGGGGCATGGAACAGCTGGTACGAGACTGCCGCATCGCGCCGATCTACGAAGGTACCAACGGTATTCAGGCCCTGGACCTGCTGGGGCGCAAGGTGTTGGGCAGCCAAGGCAAGCTGTTGCGCGGGTTCACCAAAATCGTCCATAAATTCTGTGCTGCCAACGCGGAACATCCGCAGCTCAAGGATTATGTCGCGCAACTTAACGGGCTCAACCAGCAATGGGGCGAACTGACCACCCGGGTCGGCATGGCTGCCATGAAGAATCCGGATGAAGTGGGTGCCGCCTCGGTGGATTACCTGATGTACAGCGGTTACATCATCCTGGCCTACCTGTGGTTGCGCATGGCGTTGGTGGCTCAGGCGCAACTCGACAGCGGTAACGGTGACGGGGATTTCTGCCGGGGCAAACTGGCAACCTGTGAGTTCTACTTCAAGCGTCTGCTACCGCGCACCGCCGCTCATCGGGCCGCTGTCGAGGCGGGGAGCGATTGTCTGATGAAGCTGCCGGCGGAGTTGTTTGCGCTCTGATATTGAGGAAGACAAAGATCGCAGGCTTCGCCAGCTTCTACAGAAGCGCGCATATTCCTGTAGGAGCTGGCGAAGCTTGCGATCTTTTTTGGTGACTAAAAATAACAAAACAGTCACTGGTTGACCCTATGTGTCTCAAAAGTTGTTGAGGTACACTCCGACCACTGCAAAAACCGTTTTCTTACGAACCAACTGTTTAGATCCTGCGAGGTTTGCCATGGCTGACTACAAAGCGCCCCTGCGCGATATGCGCTTCGTCCTCAATGAAGTGTTCGAGGTCACGAAACTCTGGGCCGAGCTGCCGGCCCTGGCCGAGACCGTCGACGCTGAAACCGTCGAAGCGATTCTTGAGGAAGCCGGCAAAGTCACCAGCAAAAGCATCGCCCCCCTCAGCCGTGCCGCTGATGAAGAAGGTTGCCACTGGGCCGACGGCGCCGTCACCACACCGGCAGGTTTTCCACAGGCCTACCAGACCTACGCTGAAGGCGGTTGGGTCGGTGTCGGTGGTGATCCGACGTACGGCGGCATGGGCATGCCCAAGGCCGTTTCGGCCCAGGTCGAGGAAATGGTCAACTCTGCCAGCCTGTCCTTCGGTCTGTACCCGATGTTGACCGCCGGCGCTTGCCTGTCGATCAACGCTCACGCCAGCGAAGAGCTGAAAGCGGCGTACCTGCCGAACATGTACGCCGGCGTCTGGGCCGGCTCCATGTGCCTGACCGAGCCGCATGCCGGTACGGACCTGGGGATCATTCGCACCAAGGCCGAGCCCCAGGCCGACGGTTCCTACAAGGTCAGTGGCACCAAGATCTTCATCACCGGCGGCGAACACGACCTTACCGAGAACATCATTCACCTCGTATTGGCGAAACTGCCGGATGCACCGGCTGGTCCGAAAGGCATTTCGTTGTTTCTGGTGCCCAAGTTCATGGTCAATGCCGACGGCAGCCTGGGCGCGCGCAACCCGGCCAATTGCGGCTCGATTGAACACAAGATGGGTATCCAGGCGTCCGCTACCTGCGTGATGAACTTCGACGAAGCCGTGGGTTACCTGGTCGGCGAGCCGAACAAAGGCCTGGCGGCAATGTTCACCATGATGAACTACGAGCGTCTGGGCGTCGGTATCCAAGGCCTGGCCACCGGTGAGCGTTCCTACCAGAACGCCATCGAATACGCCCGTGACCGCCTGCAAAGCCGTTCGCCAACCGGCGCGCAGAACAAGGACAAGGTTGCCGACCCAATCATCGTCCACCCGGACGTACGCCGGATGTTGCTGACCATGAAAGCCTCGAACGAGGGCGGCCGGGCCTTTTCCACCTACGTGGCGATGCAACTGGACACCGCCAAGTTCAGCGAAGACCCGACCACCCGCAAGCGCGCCGAAGATCTGGTGGCACTGCTGACCCCGGTGGCGAAGGCCTTCCTGACCGACCTGGGCCTGGAAACCACCGTTCATGGCCAGCAGATTTTCGGCGGCCACGGATACATTCGCGAATGGGGCCAGGAGCAACTGGTGCGTGATGTGCGCATCACCCAGATCTACGAAGGCACCAATGGCATCCAGGCGCTGGACCTGGTGGGGCGCAAGATCGTTGGCAGCGGCGGTGCGTTCTACAAACTGTTCGCCGATGAAATCCGCCAGTTCACCGCGACCGCAAGCAGCGACCTGACGGAGTTCACCAAGCCGCTGAACGATGCGGTCGGTACGTTGGATGAGCTCACTGAGTGGCTGCTGGATCGGGCGAAGAACAACCCGAACGAAATTGGTGCGGCGTCGGTGGAGTACCTCCAGGCGTTTGGTTACACCGCTTACGCCTACATGTGGGCGCTGATGGCCAAGGCGGCCTTGGGTAAAGAAAAGCAGGATGATTTCTACGCGAGCAAACTGGGCACGGCACGGTTCTACTTTGCCCGCCTGCTGCCGCGCATTCACTCCCTGAGTGCTTCGGTGAAGGCGGGCAGTGAGTCGCTGTTCCTGTTGGAGCCCGGACAGTTCTAAAAAGCTGACATTGTGTAAGCAAACGCTTACACAATGTGCTGGCGTTTTCCCTCTATCGGCAGATTGGATCCAGGGCTAATCTACTTCACATGGACGTCGCGCAGGATGCGCAAAGCAACAACACGGACACGTAGGATTCTGCCAGGAAGGCGGAGTGAAATGGATGTCAGGGAAACAGTCTGCAAAGCCCCGCTTCGGCGGGGTTTTCTTTTGCCTGCGTTTTTTGTCGTGAGTGGATTTGGCCGTTCGGCCGCCTATCCTGATTGTTTTTCACTGAACCCTGACGAGCGGTCGTGGGTCAATGAGCTATATGGCAATGTAGCCATCGCCAATCAGGAGTCATCCATGGATATCATTCGAATCATCATCGCCATTCTGCTGCCGCCGTTGGGTGTGTTCCTGCAAGTCGGTTTTGGCGGGGCTTTCTGGCTGAATATCCTGCTGACCCTGCTGGGGTACATCCCGGGCATCGTGCATGCGGTGTACATCATCGCCAAGCGCTGAGGGCCTGGTGCAAGATCAGTTGAATGATCAAAACCCGGTGGGAGCGAGCAAGCTCGCTCCCACCGTTTTTGCGGCTTCTACAGATCGCTATCCATCACCCTGCGATAAAACAACCACTCATGCTCCAGCGCATGCGCCTGGTTCGCAGCCTTGCGAAAGCCGTGGCGCTCATCCGGGTAATAGTGCGCTTGGACCGCCACCCCGTTGTCCTCTAAAGCGGCGACCATATCGCGAGTCTGCTGCGGGACGACCACGGCATCCAGTTCGCCCTGGAAAAAGATCACCGGTGCGCGGATTTGATCGGCATGCAGCAGCGGCGTACGGGCACGGTAGCGTTCGGCATCGTGTTGCGGGTCGCCGATCAGCCAGTCCAGATAATCCGCTTCGAATTTGTGCGTCGAGCGGCTCAGGGCGACAGGGTCGCTGACGCCGTAGAGGCTGGCGCCGGCGCGGAACACGTTCTGGAACGCCAGGACGCACAGGGTGGTATAGCCACCGGCACTGCCGCCACGAATGAACGCACTGCGGCCATCGATCAGGCCTTGTTCATCCAGGTACGCAACCACCGCGCAGGCGTCTTCGACATCCACCACACCCCAGTTCAAATGCAGTGCTTGCCGATAGGCCCGGCCATAGCCGCTGCTGCCACGGTAGTTGAGGTCGGCGACGGCAAAGCCGCGCTGGGTCCAGTACTGGATACGCGGATCAAACAAGGGATAGCAGGCCGAGGTGGGGCCGCCGTGAATGAACACCACTAGCGGCGGTTTCTGCCCAGCATTCATGGCTGGATAGAAAAAGCCATGGGCTTGACCTGAAACAGAGGGGTAGCGCAGGGTTCGGGGACGGCTGATCTGTTCGACGGGCAGCGGCGCAACACCACCGGCCAGCACCATCACTTCACGACTTTGCCGTTCAATCGCAATCACCGCCGACGGCCTGGTCGGCGAGGCGGCGATTGCGTAAATGAACTGCTCATCCAGTGCCAGGCTGCGAAAACGGCTGTAGGTACCGGTGAAATCCTCATCAGCATCGTCACGGCGGCACAGGCCCAGGCGCCCGAAACCCGTTTCAGTCCAGCTCGCCAGGTACGTGCGCTCGTCCAACGGCAGCCAGGTGCAGCCCCCCAGTTGCCATGGCGCCGGGGCGTGATCGGCTGCGGCGGCGGGCAGTGGTTCCAGGCCCCGGACCGACTCAACCCAAGGCTGCCAATAACCACCGCGATCAGTCAGGCAATAAAGGCGATTGGCGTCGTCGAAGCGCGGCTGTTGGATGGACTCCTCTTCAGCGTTGCCCGCCACACAGCGCGGCTCACCCCACCCCGACGCTTGGCGCTCGGCCAGCATCAGCCGTGTTGCGGTCCATGGTTGGTGCGGCCGGCTCCACTCAATCCAGGCGAGCCGCTGGCCATTGGGGCTCACGGTCGGCGAAGCATAAAAGTCTGCGCCTTCAGCCAGCAGATGCCGTTGATGGTCTGCCAGTCCGATCGACACCAGGCGATGCTGATTGGCCTGTTCCTCCACCGCCAACACCTGGCCGGAGGCGAAATTGAGATCACCATAGCGACAATCACCCGAAGTCAGCGCCACGGGCCGCTCATCGGCCAACGACTGGTGATACACCTGCTGGTCGCTCTCATTGACGAACAGCACACCGTCAGCGCTCAGGCAGAACGATCCGCCGCCGTATTCGTAGACCCGGCTGCGGGCGCTGAACCCATCCGGGGTCAGACAACGGGCCTTCGCATCCAGCCAATGCCAGATCCGGCAGGCGCCGTCTTCGGGACGGTATTCATTCCAGAACAAGCCGAGGGGCCCGACCTGCAGTTCGGCGAAGTCGGTACCGGCTGCAACGGCCTGGGTGGCGCTGAAAGGCTCAGCTTTTGGCGATGAGGCGTGAGTTTCGTTCATTGCGGAAGGCCAGTTGCTCAATGGTTTGCGTCGCGTGCTCGGCGTCTTCACGCGCCTTGAGAATCACACCGTGATGTTCGGACTTGCTGCACACCGGGTCGGCATTGCTGGCGTCTCCCGTGAGCATGAACGCCTGGCAGCGACAGCCGCCGAAGTCCTTTTCTTTTTCATCGCAGGAGCGGCATGGCTCGGGCATCCAGTCATAGCCGCGAAAGCGGTTGAAGCCAAACGAGTCGTACCAGATGTGCTGCATGCTGTGGTCGCGCACATTGGGAAATTGCACCGGCAACTGACGGGCGCCGTGACAGGGCAGCGCGGTGCCGTCCGGCGTGACGGTGAGGAAAATGCTCCCCCAACCGTTCATGCAGCCCTTGGGGCGTTCTTCATAGTAGTCCGGCGTGACAAAGATCAGCTTGCACGGATTGCCGGCGGCTTCCAGCTTGGCGCGGTATTCGTTGGTGACACGCTCGGCGCGGACCAGTTGTTCCTTGGTCGGCAGCAGACCCACTCGATTGAGTTGCGCCCAGCCGTAAAACTGGCAGGTGGCAAGTTCGACGAAATCCGCCTCAAGGGCGATGCACAACTCGATGATGCGGTCGATCTTGTCGATGTTGTGCCGATGGGTGACGAAGTTCAGCACCATCGGATAGCCGTGGGCTTTGACCGCCCGGGCCATTTCCAGCTTTTGCGCGAAGGCTTTCTTCGAGCCGGCCAAGAGGTTGTTCACCTGCTCGTCGCTGGCCTGGAAGCTGATCTGGATATGATCCAGGCCAGCCTTTTTGAAGTCGCTGATTTTCTGTTCGGTCAAGCCGATGCCGGAGGTGATCAGGTTGGTATAGAAACCCAACTTGCGCGCCTCGCCAATCAGTTCGGCCAGGTCCTGGCGCACCAGCGGCTCACCGCCGGAAAAGCCCAATTGCGCGGCGCCCATTTCCCGGGCTTCGCGAAACACCTTGATCCACTGCTCGGTGCTCAGCTCCTTGCCTTGCTCGGCAAAATCCAACGGGTTGGAGCAATACGGGCATTGCAGCGGGCACCGATAGGTCAGCTCCGCCAGCAGCCACAGCGGCAAGCCGACTTCAGGCTTGGGCGGCAGCCCGGTGGGCTCAGACAAGTTCGATCCAGTGCTGTGCACGGGCGACCTCCATGAATTGCTCGATGTCGTCACCGAGTTCCGGCACGTCGGGAAACTGCTTCGCCAACTCGTCGACGATGGCCGCGACATCCCGTTCGCCGTCGATCAGGCCGCCGATCAGCGACGCGCTGTCGTTGAGCTTGATCATGCCTTCAGGATAGAGCAGCACATGGCCCTTCTGTGCCGGTTCGTACTGGAAGCGATAGCCGGGGCGCCAGCGCGGGGTCTTGCTGCGGTCGAAACTCATAAGGTGATCCCTTTGTGCCACACCCGTTGCCCGGTCACGCTGTGATAGGGCGGACGGTTCAATTCGTAGGCCATGCTCATGGCGTCGAGCATGCTCCAGAGGATGTCCAGTTTGAACTGGAGAATTTCCAGCATGCGCTCCTGGCCTTGCCGTGTCGTGTAGTGCTGCAAGGTGATGGCCAAGCCGTGTTCCACGTCGCGCCGTGCTTGACCAAGACGCGTACGGAAATACTCGTAGCCGGTCGGGTCGATCCAGGGGTAATGCTGCGGCCAGCTGTCCAGGCGCGACTGGTGGATCTGCGGGGCGAACAGCTCGGTCAGCGAGCTGCTGGCGGCTTCCTGCCAACTGGCCCGGCGGGCAAAGTTGACGTAGGCATCCACCGCAAAACGAACCCCTGGCAGCACCAATTCCTGGGAGCGCAGTTGATCGGGATCCAGGCCCACCGCCTGGCCCAGCCGCAGCCAGGCTTCGATACCGCCGTCCTCGCCGGGAGCACCGTCATGGTCGAGCAGGCGCTGGATCCACTCACGGCGGATCGCCCGATCCGGGCAGTTGGCCAGGATCGCGGCATCCTTGAGCGGGATGTTCACCTGATAGTAAAAGCGGTTCGCGACCCAACCCTGAATCTGTTCGCGAGTGGCGCGGCCTTCATACATCGCCACGTGATAGGGGTGATGGATGTGGTAATACGCGCCCTTGGCGCGCAGGGCGGCTTCGAACTCGGTGGGGGACAGGGGGGTGTCAGTCATTTAGGTTCTCCGGGAAATGCCCGTGGGGTCTGTGGTGTCAGGGCAGGCCCCATCGCGAGCAAGCTCGCTCCCACACTGGTTTTACTGTGAGTCAGATATCCAGACTCGAACTATTGCGGGAGCGAGCTTGCTCGCGATGAGGCCAGGACAGCCAGATCAGTCCTGGCTGACACACCGCAAGTTCACCCCCACAATCGTTCCGCCCTTGCTACAACTCAATACTCATTCCGTCGTAAGACACTTCAATCTTTCGGCGTACCAGTTCAGCCCGTTCGGGCGAGTCTTCGTCGAGAATCGGGTTGGTGTTGTTGATATGAATAAGGATCTTGCGCGGCAAGGGCAACTGCTCCAGCACTTCGATCATCCCGCCGGGACCGTTCTGTGCCAGGTGGCCCATTTCCCGACCGGTGCGCGTGCCGACGCCACGGCGCTGCATTTCATCGTCGTCCCACATCGTGCCGTCCACCAACAGGCAATCGCTGTCGGCCATGATCTCCAGCAACGCCCCATCAACCTGGCCCAGGCCAGGGGCGTAGAACAGTTTACCGCCGGTGCGCAGGTCTTCGACGATCAGGCCGATGTTGTCGCCCGGATGCGGATCGAAGCGGTGCGGTGAATAGGGTGGGGCGGCGCTGCGCAATGGCAACGGGGTGAAGCGCAGGTTCGGGCAGGCCGGGATGGTGAAACTCTGGTCGAGCTCGATGCGGTTCCAGCTCAGCCCGCCGTTCCAATGGGTCAGCATGTTGAACAGCGGGAAACCGGTGCTCAGGTCTTCATGGACCATGTCGGTGCACCAGACTTGGTGGGGGCAACCCTCACGCAAGCTGAGCAGGCCGGTGGTGTGGTCGATCTGGCTGTCCATCAGGATGATGGCGCCAATGCCGGTGTCGCGCAGGGCTCGGCCAGGCTGCATCGGGGCGAAGCCCTGGAGTTGGGCACGAATGTCCGGAGAAGCGTTGCACAAGACCCAGTTCACGCCGTCATCGGAAATGGCGATGGACGATTGGGTGCGCGCCTCGGCCCGCAGGCTGCCGTTGCGAAAACCTGCGCAATTGGCGCAGTTGCAGTTCCACTGGGGGAAACCGCCGCCGGCGGCGGAACCTAGAATCTGGACAAACATGGCCGCTCCCTCTGCAAACCGTAATAAAAAACGCCCCGGTTGACCGAGGCGTTGTGCTGCGTGTTTAAGCGCCTGCAGCAATCAACGGCTGGCGAAGTACATGGTGACTTCGAAACCGATACGCAGGTCGATATATGCGGGTTTGGACCAGGACATGGAAATACTCCTTTGGTTGGGGTGGAACGGTTGAGATCTATACATATAGTCCACCTCCGTTCGGAGATGTTCAGATGCTTAGGCGGCTATGTTACTAAATCTGACCTGTTCGTTCGCCGCGATTCTCAAAGAAAGCTCATTGCAGCGGCTGCAATGATCACCCTGCCGCTTGCCAGGGCGATCCCGGGCAGGCTTCGTTGGCCAGGCAATACTGGCCACCTTCAGCATCGATCAAACGCCGTGCGGCATCCAACAGTTGCTCGCGCTCCACAAGCACGATGGCCTCGGATAGTTGCTCAAGATAATCCGACGGGCGGCCAGCCAGCTTACCCTGCCAGAGCAGTTCGGCTGCTTGGGCGCAGGGCAGGGCGCTGCTTTGGAGTTGGGCAGCAAGGGTCTGCTGCTGAGCGATCAAGGTCGAGTCATCAATTTGCTGGATCCGCTCAGGCAGGCCGCTCAGGAACTGTTCAATGTGGGTGATCAGCCCCGCCGCTGAGGCGCTGGGCGATTGGGCGCCAAACAACACACCGGTCAGCCCATCGATCTGTCTCGATCCACTGAACACCGCATAGCCCAACTGCAGCTCGACCCGCAGACGCTGATAAAACGGCGCCTGGCAGAGTTGCGCCAGCAGCCGCCAGGCGGCTTCGTCGGGCAAGGACTGGGTGGGTGTGGGGCAAAACAACAGCACGGCCTGTTCATCGCCGTGGGTCTGAAGCGTGCGCCAGAGGCGCTGCCCGGAAGGCGGCGTCGGCTCGGTTTCCTGGCTGGCGATGCCGGGTACCCGGGCCAGTGCCGGGCCCATAGCGGCCTGGGTGGCCGGCGAGAGGCCGGTCGCCAGGCCGTCCCACCGAGCTGTCGTCCACAGGCTGTCGGGCAGTGGCAACGCCGAAGGCTGCAAGTGTTGCTGACGATAATTCGGCAATTCCTTCAACAGGTATCGAATCGGCGTCAATGGGGCTTCGTTCCTGGCCTGGACCGTTGGCAGCGGTTGGCCCAGCTTCGTCAGGATGTGCTCGAGCACCAGCGGCATCGGTGCCTGCAAGCCGACCAGCCTCAGCAGCCATTGATGATTGCCGGAGGGCTCGAAAGTGACGTCTACGCCGGCCTGACGCGCCTCTTCACGCAGATCCTGCAGATGCCGGTCGAGCCTGGGTTGAAGGTCGAGCGGTGCTGGCGCCGCCAACCGCCAGCGCAGGTATACCGCGCCTTGCGGGGTGGTGTCTGCCAGCGCCTGGCTAAATTGCATCGGCGAGCGCTCCCGCCGGCCTCGGGAGCGGTCCTGGGCGAAGGTTCGTAAACCGCGGTGGGCGCTGGTCTGGCCGCGTATCAACCCGGCGCGGGGTGGTTCGCTTGGCGTTTGCAGGAACGGGTTGGGCGCGGGCAGTTGCCATTTCCCGGTGACGTTATCCACAGGGTGCAATTGCTTGAGGATTTCCCTGAGTCTTGCCAGATCGTTTTCCGACAAGGGACCGTCGCGTTTCTCACTGTCCCAACGAGCCAGTTGCAGCGCTGTTCCTATTTCATGTCGACGGTGCAGCAGCGCGCAGAATTCTCCGCGTAATGGCGCCCAGTCATCCTGGGCTGCAAAGAACCCCAACCAATCGCGCAGCAATGACTGGATCTCGTCCGACGCTTTAGCGTTGTCGAGCTTGAATTCGATGTGCAGCAGCGCTTGTCCGGCAAACTCGTACAGTGGCGTGGCCTTGAGGCTGTCCGCCAGGCCGCGCTGGCACAACGTGGCGAGCAGGCCCCCCGGCTTGCTGGAGTTCAGCCACGCACAGAGAAAGTCCAAGGCTTGGGGCGAGGCGGCGGGTAAGTCTTCAAAGGTGAACAGCAAATCGAGACCGCTTTCATTGGCCTGTTGATAACTGCTCTGGGACGATTCCATCAGCTTCACAGGTAAATGCCTGACAGCCGCGTTGCCCACTGGCACGTGATCGCCGAACTGCTCGGCCAGTGCTTTCAACGCGTCGACGCTCTGCGGGCCGGCGAGGCTCAGGGTCATTTGACCGCTCTGATAAAATCTTCGATAGAAGCCCTGCAGTGCCGCTTGGAACTCAGGCTGCGTGACCGCGAGGCTGTCGCGATTGCCGGCATGAAAGCCCCGTAGCGGATGTGTCGCTGACAGTCCGTCATGCAAGGCAACTTGGCGTTGGGCTGCCACGTCTTGGGACCAGGCGACGTACTCTGCGTGCAGCACTTCCCGTTCCCGCAACTGGTCAGCTTCATCCAGGCGTGGATGAGTGAGCATGTCCCAGAGCCGCTCCAACCCGCCGACGAAAGCCTCGGGTGGCAATTCGAAAAAGAAATCCGTGGTGCGTTCGCTGGTGCGCGCATTGATCTGGCCGCCGTGCCGCTGTACGTAGGCCATCAGATTCTCGCCTGTGGGAAAGCGTTCGCTACCGAGGAAGAACAGATGCTCGAGAAAGTGCGCCAATCCCGGCCAGGCCAGAGGCACATCATGGCTGCCGGCCGCCACCCGCAGCACTGCTGCGCTGCGCTTGAGGCCAGGGACATGACGCACTGTCACCCGCAAGCCGTTGGCCAGGGTTTCAGTATGAGGGCGGAGGGAATCAGGGGCCGGCATGAGCGCTTCCAGAATAGAGATGCGCTCATGCTAGCGGATTAGCTCGGGTCAGTGCTTGTGCAAGTCACTGTAAAGAGCAGGGCGGCGGTCGTGCAGGTAGTTGTAGGCCGCACGGGAATCTTCGATCAATTGGCGATCCAGCTCACCGACGATTAACGCCTCGTCCAGTCCGGCCAATGCGGGACGGCTGCCATCCGGCGCGGCGATGCTGCTTTGCCCGCAATACTGCAACTCACCTTCGTGACCGCAGTAGTTGGCGTAAGCCACGAAACACTGGTTTTCGATGGCTCGGGCGCGCACGGTGACGTCGGCGATGAACTCGTAGGGCTGCATGTTGGCGGTCGGCACCAGGATCAGTTCGGCACCGGCCAGGGCCAGGCGTCGGGCGTTTTCCGGGAATTCCAGGTCGTAGCAGATCAGGAAGCCGAGTTTCCAGCCGTTGAGTTCGACGATGGGCAATGCGGCGTCGCCGGCGCTGAACATGGCGTGATCAAGGTCGCCGAACAGGTGGCTCTTGCGGTAGTTGGCGAGGCGTTCACCCTGGGCGTCGATCAGTTGCACCGAGTTGTAGATCTGCCCGTCTTCACTGCGCTCGGGGTAGCCATAGACAATCGCCAGGTTTGCCGCCTTGGCAATGCGGGCGATCTGCTGCGCCCATTCGCCGTTGTAGACCTCGGCCAATACATTCACCGCGTCGACGCCGATGTTATAGCCGGTCATGAACATCTCCGGCAGCACCAGCACATCGGCGCCCCTGGCCTCCAGCGCCACTTGGTGCAGGCGTTGCAGGTTGCCGGCTGGATCCAGTGGCAGCGGTGGGCATTGGTAAAGGGCTACACGCATCAAAAACTCCTTTTATTCGGGCAGGGCGATCGGACCGATCTCGTGGAACACATCACCTGGACCCGGGTTCTCGGCGTGAGTTTCACCGCCGAAGTGCTTCATGATTCCCCACACGGCATTGAGCGAGGTCTGTACCGCGCCTTCGACCCAGGCCGGTGTCCATGAGACGTCATCGCCAGCTATAAAGATCCCGCGCTGTTCGGCCGGCATGTCGTCCTGCATGAAATGCGCGTACATGCGCTGGTTGTAGCGATAGTGGCCGGGCAGGGCGCCTTTGAATGCACCGAGGAAGTGCGGGTCGGCTTCCCACGACACGGTGATTGGGTCGCCGATGATCCGGGCGGCGATATCCACCTTGGGGTAGATCTTTTTCAGGGCATCGAGGGCCAGCTTCACGCGTTTTTCCACTGGATGCGGCAGCATTTTCAGGGCATCGCTCATCCAGGAGTACGACAGGCAAATCACCCCCGGCTTGTCATCGCCATTGTCGAACAGGTACGTGCCGCGGGTAAGACGGTCGGTGAGGGTCATGCTCATCAGGTCGCGGCCGGTCTCCGGGTCCTTGTCCTTCCAGAATGGCCGGTCGACCATCACGAAGGTCTTCGACGATTGCATGTAGCGGGTGCGGTCCAGGGCCATCCACATTTTTTGCGAGAACAGCGCCTCTTCACATTCGATCTGGGTGGTCAGCAGCCAGCTCTGGCAGGTGACCAGCACTGCGGCGTACTCGCGGGTGTTATCCCAGACGTCCGTCACGCTGAACCGGCCCTCGGCGGCGCGGGCGATGCGCTTCACCCCGCTGCGCGGGGCGCCCAGGTGCAACGAACTCAGGCTGGTACCTTCCGGCCAGTGCACGCAGCGCTCCGGCACGTGGCTCCAGATGCCGTGGGGCACCTGTTCGACACCGCCGACCACCAGGTGCTGGTGGTCGTCACAGTTGGTCATCACGACGCGGAAGATTTCCAGCATCGAATTGGGGAAGTCCGAGTCCCAGCCGCCAGTGCCGAAACCGACCTGGCCGAACACTTCGCGGTGCTGGAACGAGAGTTTGGCGAACGCCTTGGAGGTGGCGACGAAGTCGTAGAACGTGCGGTCGTCCCACAGTGGCACCAGGGTGTTCCACAGTGCCTTGAGACGTGGCACGTCGCGGTCGCGGATCGCCTGCTGGATGTCACCGAAGCGCGAGCCGTCCTCCAGCGCGTCGGCCCAGGCGTCGGCGACTTCCTGGAACAGGGCTGGAAGGTCGGCCAATTTCTGTGCGTAGTAGGTCTGGCCTTCCAGATCGATGACGGTACTGCCCGAGGCGGGAGTCAGGGGGTTGGGGAACGGTTTTGTCTCCAGGCCCAGCTTGTCGACATAGTGATAGAACGCGGTGGAGGACACCGGAAAACGCATGCCGCCCAACTCGGCAATCACCCCTTCGGCGCCATTGAACGCCTGTGAGCGCAGGCGCCCACCCATTTTCGAGGCCTCGTAGACCACGGGCTTTAGGCCCAGCTTCATCAACTCGTACGCCGCCACCAGGCCGGCAATCCCGGCACCGACAATCGCCACTTCCGCACCGTGGTTATGGGCCGGGATACTGCCCAGGCCCGCCGGATGCTCGATCCAGTCGTCAAAGGCGAAGGGAAAGTCCGGCCCGAAAATGGTGATGGGCTTCTTACCGTCTGCTGGGTGGCGATTGTGCTTGTTCATGACTGACCTTGATGGGCGACTCGACGCGGTGTTCGCGTCTGAGTATAGGAAAGATGCCAGCCATTCTAGGGAGGGTGGGACACGTTAATAAGACACAATATGTCGTCGTTTTGAGTGCAATCCAGTCATTTTGATCTGTTCATCAAGCGTAATGACGAAACCCGTCCCCCGCAGGTTAAGTTATGTAGGGCCTAGACGGGCTGGCCCCGATCGATCTTGCTGCTGAGGATGATCGAAGTAGTGGTCTTTTCCACGCCGTCCACGCTGCCGATCTGGTCCAGCAACTGGTCCAGTTGCTCCGGCGAGTCCGTGCGCAACCAGGCGACATAGTCGAACTCACCGCTGACCGCGCACAGCTGTTGCACCTGGGCCATGGCGCTCAAGCGTCGCAGCACGTCCTTGCCCGAGCGCGGCTGGACCTTGATGCCGACGTAAGCCTGCAAGCCACCGTCAATCACCCGTTGGCCCAGGCGCACGCCATATCCGGTAATCACCTTGGTCTTTTCCAGGCGCGCCAGCCGCGAGGTCACGGTCGTGCGGGCGATACCCAGTTGCCGGGCAAGCATGGCGACGCTTTCTCGGGCGTTGATTTGCAGCGCCGCGATCAGTTGCCGGTCGATTTCGTCGAGGACGGGGGGGCGGGTGTCAGTCAAAGGGGGGCTCCGGCGCAGGCATCGATGGCGAGCATGTTACAGGCTCACGCGCTCGAAATAGCCAATGGCGGGTAACGCCAGTGCGTGCCACGCAAAGGCGAGGTCCGCCTGGGACGACCTGAGCCAGATACCTTCCTGGTAAATCAGTTGTTCAGCGGGCAATTGCAACAGAGCGTCCAGCAAGAACGACTGCACCGAGCCTTGATCCTCGCTGCTTTCGGTTTCCCAATCGTGCTCGAAACACCGTATCTGCACTTGTTCTTCGTCGAAGCTTTCGAACTGAGGCCGATTGCCCAACCATTGCGGATGTATCCGCAGCGTATGCGCTTGGACATCGAGGAACAGCAATTGCCAGCCCCGGTAGCTTCCACACTGTTCTGCCACATCGGTTGCCATACAGGTCAGCGCCAGATAGCGGCCGTTTGGTGACCAGGTCATCGAGGGTGCCAGATCAACCAATGCGCAACCCGAGGCCGTTAGCAGGTGTCCGCCGAGACGGGGTGTACCGGCACGTACCCAGCTGTCGGCGTATTCCGTCTCGCTGCCGAACAGCCAGGCGGCATCCTGATCATTCGGCGCAGGCTGGATGAAATCACCCTCGGCGGTGGCCGCTTGTGGGCGGTCCACCAGGCGCCAAGGCTCGACGGTGCTGAGCTGTGACGCTGTCGGTTGCAACTGCACCGTGTTGTAGAACAGTCGGGATTGTTCGTTTGGACGAAAAAAGGGCGAGTCACTGCCAACCTCCGGCGCGGCGACGTTGAATCGCTGCAATGGGTTGCTTTCCCTATTGTTATCCAGCCGACCTTGAACGACCGCCAGGCTCAGCCGGCTATCGCGAAAGTCGAGTATTCGCTCTATCCACATTGCAGGTCCTTCCAGCAAGCGTTGCTCCTGCAAGTCTGCTACCACCGCGTGGGTAGTAACAGTGGTTGAACCGTCGAAGGGCAGCAGCGCCAGGTAGCGCCCACATTCGGAGACTCGATGATCCAGCAACCAGGTTCCAGGCAAGGACCAGTCGCCGATCCTGCAGCGATAGCCACCCAAGCCTTCGCGATTGTCACCGAGCCAGGTCAGGACAGCGCGCACGTCGCCCTGCAACGGTTGTTGCGTCTCGATACAGGAATCGCCTCGCCGGCCCTTGCTGTCCAGCGGCATCACAATCGCCATGCGGGTCAGCTTGAACTCACCGACCTGCACGCGCCCCTGGGCGTCATGACCGGTCTGGGTTTCGGTATCGCCATGGATACTGTCCAGGCGATAGCCATAACGGCCGGATCCTGGGCGCGGATAGTCGAGGTACGCGCCGATACGCACATGGTCGGCGTCGAGGCCCAGCAGTTCATGCCAGTAGAAGGACGGTTCCGCGGCGCTCTTCACCCAAGGCGAGGGCAGGACGCGCCAGCCGGTGTCGAGCTGCCACAACCAATACTGGTCGCCCTCCGTTTGACTGTCTTGCTCTTGGGCCAGGCACACCAGGGCGCGTTGATCGGTGCTCCATATCAGCGGTGCGTCTGCCGCCATCAGCAGGTCGGACGGTTGCCCGTTGACGCTGACGGTATAGCGCGGCGAAAGCAGGGGATCCAGTGGCTGGGCCAAGTCACGAAAGGTCGAGGGTAATGAGATATCGCCCTGCAGGCATTGCTGGCCATCAGCGGAGCGCCGTTCAAAGGTCTGCTCAGGATGCCAACCGGATTCCAGCCATAGGTCGGCGACAGGCACCAGAGGGGTGACGCTGGCCGTTTGCAGCAGCTCATCGAGGCGGGTTTCGCGAACGCTGTCGTCCACCAATGGACTGTGGCGACCGCGCAATACGTCGAGATCAAACGTGTCCAGCTCCCAGAGCTCGCTATCGGCACAGCGGTACAGCTGGCGCTGCTGACGATCAAGGACCACCAGGCCCCAGCTCTGCCGGGACGGTATTGGCGCAGCAAAATAACGTCCATCGCTGGAGAACACTGCCGAGGAGCCAATGCCTTGCAGGAGCACACCGTCGGGGAACAGATAATCGCAATAGGTGGGGCCGCCCATTGCGATTTCACTGTGGTTGAACACCCGGATCGGCTCGCCTTCCGGGGTCAGCAGCGGCTCGTTGCCTCCCCAGGCACTCGGCCCTTTGGCGCAAACCACGACCAAGCCCAGGCGCCGCTCCCAGGCACTGACGCACGCGAGCCCGCCGATGATGCCGACGATGGCCACCAGGATCCCCCACCACTCGGGCAGGGCCCTGCCCAGGCTGAAGCCCAGGCCGAACACGGCGCCGATCATCAGCCGGGCAACGCCTCGCGCCGTCGATAAAAAGCCGAAACGCGCGGCAAGTCCCATCAGCAGGCCGAAGAACAGCACCACCAATAAAGCCAGCACAGGTGGCAGCAGCGTGACGAAAAAGGCCGGCACCAGCAGGATGCTGAGTTGCCAGAACAGGTCAAGAAACAGTCTAGAGAGGCTGGGGCTGGCGATGATGGGCGTCTCGGTGAGGAAGCGGAGCGGTCTTGGGTGTGAGGATTGTGAACTTCACAGAGTATTACTGCAGGTGAGTAGAGGGACAAGGGCGGGGCAGCGGCTGGTTACCAGAGTTGTTATGGGCATCAAAGTTAAAGCTCAATTCGACAAAAAAACCAGACCCGGATGGGTCTGGTTGTAGGGGCCGCCGGCGTCTAGACAACTTCCTCAATATCGAGTGCTCACGTTCCAGTACGGTGCAAGTAGCGATTAAAAATCGAAGAACACCGTTTCTGATTCACCCTGCACATGAATGTCGAACCGATAAACCAACGTGCCATCCAACGTGGAGCGCCTGGCAATCAGGGATTCGCGACGTGGCGGCTGCTCGATCAGACCCAGGATGGGGTCCACGGCGTTCGCCTCGGCTTCGTCGTCGAAATACAGGCGGGTCTGCAAGTGAATGTTGATCCCGCGAGCAAACAGGGCAACGTTGATATGCGGGGCCATGGGCAAACCTGCGGCGTTTTTCACTGTGCCGGGTTTTACGGTCTTGATTATCCACTCTCCATCATCGGCGGTGGCCGTCCGGCCAAAACAGTTGAAGGACTTTTCCAGATTGTATTCGGTGTCGTAGACGCCTTCTGGATTCGCCTGCCAGAACTCCAGAAACGCATCACGAATCAAATGGCCGTTACCGTCATAAACGTGGCCCATCAGTACGATGTGTTCACCTGGTGCGCCACGCTTGGCCATTTCATTCCAGACTTCCTGTTCTCGCGGCGGATTGCCTGCCGCCTGCAGTGCCAAACCGATATGCACATAAGGGCCGGCCGTTTGCGAAGGGGTTTCAGGCAGAAGTTGAACGGACATTCGCATGCCTCCTCAGCGGTTTTCGAAGTGGGTCTTGCGCTGTCCGCGCAGAACAATATCAAAGCGATAAGCCAGGCAATCCATCGGATTGGCCATGCTCATATCAAGCTTGGCGATCAAACTTTGCACCGCCTCCTGATTCGCGATCGTCTTGACGATCGGGCACATGGGAATGAGCGGATCACCTTCGAAATACAGCTGAGTAATCAAACGTGTGGAAATGGATGGGCCGCTGATGGATACGTGGATGTGGGCCGGTCGCCAGTCATTGGGGCCGTTGCGCCATGGGTAGGGACCCGGTTTGACCGTGCGGAAGCTGTAGTGGCCGTCACGGTCAGTCAGCGCGCGGCCGACCCCGCCGAAATTGGGATCAAGCGGTGCCAGATAACTGTCTTTCTTATGCCGGTAACGGCCACCCGCATTGGCTTGCCACATTTCCACCAACGTATGGGGAATTGGCTTACCGAACTGGTCACAGACCCGGCCCGCGACGATGATGCGTTCGCCGATGGGCAGGCCTCCGTGATTGAAATTGAGCAGCAGATCGTTATCGTGCGGGCCCATTTTCAGGTGGGAAAAATCCGGGCCGCTGGTTTCCGACAAAGACTGGGGAATGCTCACCAGGGCCTGGCGTGGTGAGCGCAGGATCGAAGTCTTGTAGTCAGGTGTCAGGGCTTTGGGGTGCCAATTACGGTCACGAATGACGAAGCGGCTGTCATGCGCATCAGACATGTCGATTTTTCCTATTGTTATGGATCGTCAGAGGCAAGTGCTGCGTTGGCAGCGACTGGTAGCCCAGTTTCCTCTTGCGCGACCTAATCCAAAATTGAAAAAACCGACTTGATCCATAACCGGATGGTTATGGATATTTTCCTTCGAGGTATTCCTTCCCGACTTCGCGAAGGGCCTCCATGCACCACTGCGCCTGGGGTGTGACCGGCAACGCGGGATTTGTGCATAGCCCCACGGAACCGCCTGGTTCGCGCGTCCCTAATTCCAGCTCCACCAATGCGCCTTGTCTCAAGTCCTGCCGGACAGCGTCGAAAGGCGCTACCCAGATGGCCTGGCTGCATTGTACGTAGCGTCGACTCAACGCGACCGACAGGGTTTCCAGGCGCTGGCGTGATGGGGTGATACCGTGCTGCACAAACAGGGCGTCGGCGAATTTACGGATCGTCGTCCCCGCCAATGGAAGTACCCATGGATAGTCTTCGAGGCTCTTTTGCCCCTGTGGATTTGCGAGCACGGGATGGTTGTTACATACCACCAGGGTCATGGA
Source organism: Pseudomonas sp. CFBP 5748 (assembly GCF_053850495.1). Lineage (NCBI taxonomy): Bacteria > Pseudomonadati > Pseudomonadota > Gammaproteobacteria > Pseudomonadales > Pseudomonadaceae > Pseudomonas > Pseudomonas sp. CFBP 5748. The sequence goes on along the minus strand of NZ_JBSPTN010000012.1, from coordinate 58,282 downwards.
TTCGCTGTAGAGGTGTTCGAACGCCAGCCCATGAATCAATGGGCTATCGGTCATTCTGCCTACCACCAGGTCCAGCTCCCCGACGCGCAGTTGCGATAGCAAGTACGCACTGGGGCCGGTCACCACACTGACCACCAGGGCCGGATGTCGAGCATGCAATCGACAGACAACCTCCGGAATCAACAGGCTTTCAACCGTGGAGAGCACGCCAACGCTAAGGACAACAGGCTCGTGGACACCTGAGCGCAAGCTATTGACCCCCTCGCGCAGCGCTTGCACGCTCGGCCCCGCATATCGCAGAAAAGCTACACCGGCTTCCGTCAGCGTCGCCCCTTTCTTGCTTCGCTCGAACAACACGGCAGCCAGCAACGTTTCCAGCTCCTTGAGCGTCTTGGAAAGCGCCGGTTGGCTGATTGCCAATTTGTCTGCCGCACGGGCCAGGCTTCCCTGACGCGCCACTTCGAGAAAACACACCAGATGACGGAATTTGATGCGTGTGTCGATGTTCACTCGGGTCGCTGCCTTCAAAGTACTTGGGATGCGCAGTGTTTGTGCTGCCGGTTGCCGCGCGTGGGCTACTTTTCCAACAGTATCAGCCTTGGTTGTCTGTCTGCTCTGTGCATGACGTCCGGGTGTGCAAAGTCCGCCGTCTCGAAAACACAAAAGCCGCGCAATGCGCGGCTTTCAAGATGGTGGGCCCACACGGACTCGAACCGTGGACCAAAGGATTATGAGTCCTCTGCTCTAACCAACTGAGCTATAGGCCCTCAGTAGGTCGCGGATTATAGCGACGGTTTCTCGGCTGTGCTATCCGAAAAATCCGATACGGTCATACGAAGAAACGTTGCGGCAAACTCTTCGGCACACAGAGGCAGGCTGACGATGTAGCCCTGGATCTGTTCGCAACCTTCCTCGGTCAGGAATTGTTGCTGGGCCAAGGTTTCGACGCCTTCGGCGATGATGGTGAATTGCATGCTGCGGCCCAGGGCGATGATTGCCCGCACGATGGCCGCGTCGTGGGGGTCGTCGGGCAGGCCGCGGACGAAGGACTGATCGATCTTGAGGATGTCCAGTGGCAGGCGCTTGAGGTAGCTCAGGGATGAATAGCCTGTACCGAAGTCGTCAATGGCCAGTTGCACGCCGAGTTTTTTCAGTTGGTGCAGTACCGTCAGGGCTTCTTCGGCCTGGCTCATGATGAAGTTTTCGGTAATTTCCAGTTGCAATAGGCCAGGTTCAAGTTGGTGCTCGCGCAGCAGTTGTTCGATACGCCCCAGTAGGTTGGGTTGGCGCAGCTGGGCTCCGGCCAGGTTGACCGAAAGGGGGCCAAGGCTGTCGTAAGCGTCGTTCCATTCGCACAGTTGCCGGCAGGCGCGCTCCAGTACCCAATCGCCGATTTGCAGAATCATGCCGTTTTCTTCCGCCAGGGGGATGAAATGCTCAGGCGGCACGTCGCCAAACGTGGGATGAGTCCAGCGAATCAGCGCTTCGGCCCCTACCAGTCGGTTGTCGGCAAGGCTGATTTTCGGTTGGAAAGACAGTGACAACTCGTTGCGTTCAATCGCTCGCCGCAGCTCGTGTTCCAGCGCCACGCGCTCGCTGGCCTGGGCGGTGAGGTCGCGGGTGTAGCTTTCCACCCGGTTGCGGCCCTTGGCCTTGGAGCGGTACATCGCCGCGTCGGCATTCTTGACCAGCGTGGCGACGTCGCAGCCATCCTGGGGGTAGAGGCTGGTGCCGATGCTGGCGCTGATGAAAAATTCGTGTTCGCCGGCCTGGAACGGTGCGGCGAAACAGCTCAACAGTTTCTGCGCAATATGCTCGGCATCGCTGGGCTGCTGCAGGCCTGGCAGTAGGATGATGAACTCATCGCCGCCCAGACGCGCCACGGTGTCAATGTCGCGCAACTGTTCGCGCAGGCGCACGGCAATGCCTTTGAGCAGCAGGTCGCCGACCGGGTGCCCGAGGCTGTCGTTGATGTGCTTGAAGCGGTCCAGGTCCAGGAACAGCACCGCCCCCTGGCCGCCATTTTCCTGCTGGCTGTTCAGGGCCGTCAGCAAGCGGCTTTCGAACAGCGTGCGATTCGGCAGGCCGGTGAGCGGGTCGTGGTGAGCCTGGTAGTCGAGCCGGGCCTGGGCGTGCTTGAGGCTGGAGATGTCGGCGAAGACTGCGACGAAATGGGTAATTTGTTGGTCCCGATTGCGCACCGCGCTGATGGTCAGCCAACTGGGGTACAGCTCGCCGTTTTTGCGCCGATTGGAAATCTCCCCCTGCCAATGCCCCTCAGCCGTCAACTGGTGCCACATCGCGGCGTAGAAGGCGCTGTCATGCAGGCCGGAAGCCAATAGCCGTGGCGTATGCCCCAAGGCTTCGGTTTCGCTGTAGCCGGTGATTTCAGTGAAGGCGCGATTCACGGCGCTGATGTGTTGCTGCGTATCGGTGATCAGGACGCCCTCGGCGGTGCTTTCGAACACCGTGGCGGCCTGTTGCAGTTTTTCCTGCATCAGATGACGTTCGGTGATGTCCCGGGCGATGGTCAGCATGCAGTCGTCATTACCGATGGGCAGCGGACGGCTGGACACTTCGCAGAGCCGTATCTGCCCGTCATTGCGGCGGATATGGCAGCTGAAATCCCTCACGAAACCGTCGCGGTTGAGCAGATCGAGCATCTGTTTGCGTTCGTTGAGATTGACCCAGATGCCCAGGTCCAGGGTGGAGCGATCCACCGACAGGGCGCTGTTGAAGCCGGTGATACGGCTGAAGCCTTCGTTGACTTCAATCAGCAGGCCGTCGCTTTGCCGGGACAGCAGCAAGCCGTCGGGGGAGGCGTGGAAGGCCTTGGCGAACTTCTCCTCGGACGTCTGCAATTGCTGCTGGGTTTCCTTGAGCTGGCTGATGTCACGCACCACCACGACCAAGGCGGGCGTCGTGTCGAGGTCGAAGGGTTCGGCGGAGATCAGTCCGGTGAATTCCTGGCCGTTGCTGCGACGAAAGGGCATTTCCAGATTGCGAATGCTCCCGGCCTGCAAACGCTGCAACAGGCTTGGGCCAACGCCCTGGATGCCCCAGATATTCAGTTCGGTCGCGGTCTGGCCCACCACCTCTGCGGCACCCAGGCCAATCTGCTCTTCGAAGGCTTTGTTGACCTCCAGCAGGCAGCCGTCCATCAGGCGCGCTATCACCAGGATGTCCGGGCACTGGCGGAACACCGAGGCGAATTTCTGCTCCGAGAGGCGCAGTGCTTCCTCGGTGCGCTTGGCTTCACTGATGTCGATCATCAGTCCGCGCATCACGGGTTCGTGGCCGTGCTCGATCAGGCTGACAATGTCACGCACCCATAGGCAGCGGCCGTCGGCGGTGATGACGCGATAGTCGATGCAGTGGTCTCGGCCCGCCGCCACTTCATGGTCGCAATAGGTCTGGGCGCGGATCAGGTCGGCTGGATGAATGATGTTGCGCCAGAACCCCGGAATCAGCCAATGGGCAAGGGGATAGCCGAGCAACGCTTCGGCGTGGGGGGAGACGTAGCTGTAGGTGAAATCGCTAACCCTTGCTTCCCAGGCAATCGCCGACAGACTTTCCACCAGCCCACGGTAGTGGTATTCGCTGCTGCGCAGTTCCTGTTCAAGCTCGACTCGCCTGGCGATTTCCGAGCTGAGCCGACGGTTGATGCGAATCACTACTGCGAGCACGCCGATCAAGAGGAGCAGCGCGGGCAGGCCGTAAAGCAGCAAGTCTGACCAGAGTTGGCGGTAATCGTGGACATTGCCGACCCACTTCTCCTGGATTTCGGTGATCTCGGCCGGGCTCATGTCTGCCAGGACCTTGTCCAGGATGCCCACCAGGATCTTGTTGTCCCGAGGGACGCCCATTGCCAGTTGATAGCGATAAGGTGTTTCCCCGCTGACATAAAGGCCGTCGAGCTTGAGCTGGCGCAGGCTCCAGACACTGGAGGCCAGATCGCCCACCACGGCGTCCACTTCATCGGTTGCCAGCGCTTGCAGGGCTGAACTGACATTGGGTAGCGCCACCAGGTTCAGGTCGGGATGGTGGTTGCGCAGCAGTTCGTGGGGTGCATAGTTCTCCACCACGGCGATTTTCAGCCCGTAGAGATCTTTGAGGTTGTGAGGCTGTGCGCCGCCATGATGGGCCAGGATGACGATTGGGAAATCGAGATACGGGCGGGTAAACGCCAGGTAATTCTGCCGTTCGGGGGTGGACATGATGCCCGGCAAAAGGTCGATCTTGCCCTGTGCGGCCTGCTCCAGCACTACAGTCCAACTGACCGGCTCGATGGGGGTGAGCTTGATGGCCAGCCGCTCACGGATGATATCGACGTAATCGGCGGCCAGGCCCTGATAGCGGCCCTGATCGTCACGAAATTCAAACGGTGGCCATGAGGCATCGACACCCAGGCGCAAGTCGGGGTGGTCCTTGAGCCAGCGGAGCTCCTCTTCAGTGAGCGTCAACGCGCCAGCTGTTGCGGTCCAGGTTATTAATGACAGCAAAAGCGCGGCCGTCAGTCTGGGCATCAGTGTCTCATCATGGCTTGGGGAGGATGTTTCGAGTGTAGACGGGCAATAGGGCGGGGGGACAGCACGGGGGGATTTTATCTGTAGATAACAAAACCCCCGGCAGGGCCGGGGGTTTGAGGGTCACTCGTCGAGGAAGGAGCGCAGATGCTCGCTTCGCGTCGGGTGGCGCAATTTGCGCAACGCCTTGGCTTCGATCTGACGAATTCGCTCACGGGTGACATCGAACTGTTTACCAACTTCCTCAAGGGTGTGGTCGGTATTCATGTCGATGCCAAAGCGCATGCGCAGTACCTTGGCTTCACGAGCGGTGAGGCCGGAGAGTACTTCGCGAGTCGCTTCCTTGAGGCTCTCAACGGTGGCGACATCGATCGGAGACTGCATGGTGGAGTCTTCGATGAAGTCACCCAGATGGGAGTCTTCGTCATCACCGATCGGGGTTTCCATGGAGATCGGCTCTTTGGCGATCTTCAGTACCTTGCGGATCTTGTCCTCAGGCATTTCCATGCGTTCGCCCAGCTCTTCCGGAGTCGGTTCACGACCCATTTCCTGCAACATCTGCCGGGAAATACGGTTGAGCTTGTTGATCGTCTCGATCATGTGCACCGGAATACGGATGGTGCGGGCCTGGTCGGCGATCGAGCGAGTGATCGCCTGACGGATCCACCAGGTGGCATAAGTCGAGAACTTGTAGCCGCGACGGTATTCGAACTTATCCACCGCCTTCATCAGGCCGATGTTGCCTTCCTGGATCAGATCGAGGAATTGCAGGCCGCGGTTGGTGTACTTCTTGGCGATAGAGATCACCAGACGCAAGTTCGCTTCAACCATCTCTTTCTTCGCGCGGCGGGCCTTGGCCTCGCCGATCGACATGCGACGGTTGATGTCCTTGATCTCGGCGATGCTCAGGCCGGTTTCGGTTTCCAGTGCGCTCAGTTTCTGCTGGCAACGAATGATGTCCGGTTGCAGGCGACCAATGGCTTCAGCGTATTTGCTTTTGCCTTTGGCCAGTGCATCGGTCCAGCTCTCGTCGACTTCGTGGCCAGGGAACTGACGCAGGAAATCGGCACGCGGCATGCGGGCATCACGCACGCACAGTTGCATGATCGCGCGCTCTTGCTGACGCAGGCGATCCAGGGCGCTACGAACACGCTCCACCAAGCCTTCGAACTGCTTGGGCACCAGCTTGATTGGCATGAACAGCTCGGCCAGTGCCAACAGCTCGGCAATCGCCTGCTTGTTGTTGCGACCGTGCTTTTTCAGCGCCTTGCGGGTGATTTCCATCTGGTCGGCCACAGCACCGAAACGCTGTGCAGCGATGACCGGGTCCGGACCGCTTTCGGCTTCTTCCTCGTCGTCGCTGGCTTCGGCGTCGTCGTCATCGGTGTCGTCGTCGGCCTTGACGGCTTTCGCATCGATCGGCGGCGGCACTTCGGCGGCAGGCGGCGCAATGCCGTCGTCCGGGTCGATGTAACCGCTCAGGACGTCGGACAGGCGGCCACCTTCGGTGGTGACGCGGGTGTACTCGGAGAGAATATGGTCAACCGTGCCAGGGAAGTGCGCGATTGCGCCCATCACTTCACGGATGCCTTCTTCAATACGCTTGGCGATTTCGATTTCGCCTTCGCGTGTGAGGAGCTCTACCGTACCCATTTCACGCATGTACATGCGCACGGGGTCGGTGGTGCGACCAATGTCGGTCTCGACCGCTGCCAACGCTGCGGCCGCTTCTTCAGCGGCCGCCTCGTCGGTATCGGCGTCGGCCAGCATAAGGGCATCCTTATCTGGAGCAACCTCGAATACGTTGATCCCCATGTCGTTGATCATGCGGATGATGTCTTCCACCTGTTCCGGATCTGAAATATCCTCCGGCAGGTGGTCGTTGACCTCCGCGTAAGTCAGGTAGCCCTGCTCACGACCCAATAGGATCAACTCTTTGATACGAGACTGCTGTTGCGCTTTTCCGGACATAACACCCTATCCACTGAAGGTCTTGGCGGGCAAAAAACAAGCCGAGGATTATACCTGAGCTGTGACCTCACGCGCCAGTTGAGGTCGGGTTTGATGCGCAAACATTGCGGCTGAGTAAGTCGCGCAATTGGTTTTTCTCTTCGCTGGTCAACTCGCTCTGGCGAGCTTTTCGCAGAAGTTGTTCCAGATTTCGCTCGCGTTGGCGGGCGGACAAGCTAGTAATGGTGTCGAAAAACTGTTGTTCAAGGTTGTCTCCTTCAATCAGCCATTCCTTCTCGGCCAGGGCCTTCAACAGGCGTCCCTGCTCGGTGCCGTGCCAGCGCGCGATCAACTGGAAGGAGTTTAGCTTGGGGTTCTTCTGCACGGCTTCAAGGAGTGCGACCAGCAATTGCGTATTGCTGTGGTCCTCGGCGGCGAAGTGCCCGGCGTCCTCGACTTTTCCAGCCAGTTGCGGGTGATGCAGTAAAGTGCGCAGGGCGGCCAGTGTTGGTGGTTCGACGGCGGCCGGCACGCGCGGGGCACGTGGCTGGTCACGATCGCCGCGCTTGCCGTTCTTGTCCCAGGGTTTTTTGTCCCATTTCTTGCCGCCGCTGCCGGGTTTTTTCGGCGTCCATTCCTGCTGCGGCGCATAGTCCTGCTGGGGTTGATGATAGTCGGCGAAATCTGGCATCGCGTCGTAGTCGATGCCCGGGTCGTAAGCCGGCGGCGCCTCTTGGGGGGCGCTGTGGACCAATTGATTGACCGCTTCGCTGTTCAGGCCGGTGATTTCGCTCAGGCGCTGGCGCATCAATGTGCGCAGGTTGGCACCGGGTACCTTGTCGATCAGCGGTGCCGCGAGGGTGGCCATGTGGGCCTTGCCCTCGAGGGAGCGCGGATCGGCTTCTTCGGTCAACTGCTGGAAAAAATAATCGGCCAACGGTTGCGCATGCTGGTTGATCCGCGCACGGAACGCATCGGTGCCCTCGGAACGCACCAGGGTGTCCGGGTCTTCGCCCTCGGGCAGGAACAGAAAGCGTGCCCTGCGCCCATCCTGCAGGCACGGCAAGGTGGCTTCCAGTGCGCGCCAGGCGGCATTGCGGCCGGCCTGGTCGCCGTCAAAGCAAAACAATACGTTGGGCACCACGCGGAACAGGCGCTTCATGTGTTCTTCGCTGGTGGCCGTGCCCAGGGTCGCGACGGCGTTGCGCAGCCCTTGCTGGGCCAGGGCGATAACGTCCATGTAGCCTTCGACGACAATGATTTCGTCGAGGTTGCGGTTGTTTTTGCGCGCCTCGTACAGGCCGTAGAGTTCCTGGCCTTTATGAAATACCGGGGTCTCCGGGGAGTTCAGGTACTTGGGCTTGTCGTCGCCCAGTACCCGGCCACCAAAGGCAATGATTCGCCCGCGGGTGTCGCGGATCGGGAACATCACCCGGTCGCGGAAGCGGTCGTAGCGTTTGCCGGTTTCGGCATTCTCGACCAGCAGGCCAGCGTCGATCATGGCGCGTTGCTGCAGCGTGTCGCTGCTTAGATGCTTATAGAGATTGTCCCAGCCGGGCGGGGCGAAGCCGAGACCGAAGTCCCGGGCGATTTCGCCGGTCAGGCCACGGCCCTTGAGGTAGTCCACCGCCGCTTTGCGTGCCGGATGGCTTTTGAGGGCCTGGCGATAAAAGTCGGCCGCCGCAGTCAATAGCGGATAGAGCGGCGAGTCGGTTGGTTGACGCGGTTTGTGCTGTCGACCGCTTTCCTCGCGGGGAATTTCCATGCCGGCGGCTTTGGCCAGTTCTTCGACGGCCTGGGGGAAGTCCAGGTTGTCGTGGTCCATGATGAAGCCGAGGGCGTTGCCGCCAGCGCCACAGCCGAAACAGTAGTAGAACTGTTTGTCGGGGCTGACGCTGAAGGAGGGGGTTTTCTCTTTGTGAAACGGGCAGCAGGCGGTGTAGTTCTTGCCCGCTTTCTTCATTTGCAGGCGAGAGCTGACCACGTCGACGATGTCGGTGCGGTTCAGGAGGTCGTCAATAAAGCTCTGGGGAATCAGCCCGGCCATGGCGTTCTCATCATCACTGCGCGAAATATGGACCCGAAATCAGCAGGCGTAACCGACTCTGGGTCTTGAGGCACGGTAAAACGGTGGCTCGACCGGGTCGTCTGCATCATCGCTGTCGGGAAGTGTATCTGCCGATAATCCACTGACGTTAATAACTATCAGTATTCGACTGTTTGAATGTGTTGCGCTGAGTCCGGTAACGGCCGGTCAGGCCTCGGATAGCTCATAAAGCGGGCACGCAAGCAGGTGCCTTGGGCTGATCGTCGTTAGAGGAATCAGGGGTGTGCTCGTCAGTAGCCTTGGAAGGCTCGTCAGAAGAGACGTGCACCGCTGGCAAAAGAGCCAGGTCTGACGTGGTGAAGCAGGTTGTCTCGGTCGCGTCTGCGGCTTTGACGGTGAAGCATCAAGCGTTATTCCGCAAATGCCATAAGCCCGGCTTGAAGGCCGGGCTTGGCAGAAGCTTGCTACGGACGTCTGTGTATTAGTACAGACGTACGGCGCGGCGCTGTTCGCGCTGAACTTTCTTGGCGTGACGCTTAACAGCGGCTGCTGCTTTACGCTTACGCTCGGAAGTCGGCTTCTCGTAGAATTCGCGGCTACGAACTTCAGCCAGAACACCGGCTTTTTCGCAGGAGCGCTTGAAACGACGCAGAGCTACGTCGAAGGGTTCGTTCTCTTTTACTTTGACGGCTGGCATCCAGAGCTACCTTCATTCATTACCGGGGTCAACATCCTCGCGGCAAAAGAGCACTTGAAGACGTCGGTTTTTAAGGGTTGCGGATGTTAACCCCTCATCGCTCGGAATGCAAAGCCTCTGATCGAAAACCGCTGGTCGGGGCACAACGCGGCGACTATTATGCGCGCCTTCGAATTCAGCCTCTACAAGGCGCAAACCCATGCTAGTACTGGGATTAGAAACCTCCTGCGACGAAACCGGCGTTGCACTTTACGACAGTGAGCGCGGTCTTCTGGCCGATGCGCTGTTTAGCCAGATCGATCTGCATCGCGCCTACGGTGGCGTGGTGCCCGAGCTTGCCTCCCGCGATCACGTCAAGCGTATGCTGCCCTTGATCCGCCAGGTCCTGGCCGAGGCCGGCAGTGTGCCGACAGAGATCGATGCCATCGCCTACACTGCGGGTCCGGGGCTGGTGGGGGCGCTGCTGGTAGGCGCTTCCTGCGCCCAGGCGCTGGCCTTTGCCTGGGACATCCCGGCCCTTGGCGTGCATCACATGGAAGGCCACTTGCTGGCGCCCATGCTGGAGCCACAACCACCGCAATTTCCGTTCGTCGCTTTGTTGGTGTCTGGCGGCCATACGCAGTTGGTTCGGGTCGATGGAATCGGTCAATACGAGCTCCTGGGCGAAACCCTTGACGATGCCGCCGGTGAAGCTTTCGACAAAACCGCGAAAATGATGGGCCTCAATTATCCTGGCGGACCGGAAATCGCGCGGCTTGCAGCTCAAGGTGTTGAAGGGCGTTTCGTGTTTCCGCGTCCGATGTGCGACCGGCCGGGTCTTGATTTCAGTTTCAGCGGCCTGAAAACCTTTGCCCTGAACACTTGGCAGCGATGTGTAAGCGCCGGGGACGACAGTGAGCAAGCCCGTTGCGACATCTCGCTGGCGTTCCAACAGGCCGTGGTGGAGACTTTGACCATCAAGTGCAAGCGTGCCCTGAAGCAGGCCGGTCTCAAGCGCCTGGTGATCGCGGGTGGCGTGAGTGCGAACAAGGCCTTGCGGGTATCGCTGGAGAAAATGCTCGGCGACATGAAGGGCGACGTTTACTACGCTCGGCCGGAGTTCTGTACCGATAACGGCGCGATGATTGCTTTTGCCGGCTGTCAGCGCCTGCAGGCTGGCCAGCATGAAAGCCTGGCGATCAGCGTGCAGGCGCGCTGGCCCATGGAGCAGTTGTCGCCGCTGTGAAGCGTCTTTTAAAAATGCCGTTCGCGCCCGGCGAACAGGTCGCGTAGATTGCCCCGGTGGCGCCAGACGATCAGTGCAACCAGTGCTGACATCGGTAGCAACGCCGCCGGTTCCTGCCAGGCCAGTAGCGGCAGGGTCAGCGGTGTGGCAATCAGTGCGGCCAGCGAGCTGGTGCGGGTCAGGTAGAACGTCAGCAGCCAGGCACAGACAGCCAGCAGGGCGGCGGGCGGATACAGGCCCAGCAGCATGCCGGCAGCGGTGGCGACACCCTTGCCGCCGCGAAAGCGAAAGTACAGCGGAAACAGGTGGCCGATAACGGCGCACACGCCGATCCAGGCCTGTTGCTGCAACGAGAGCCCTGCAAGGCTGGCGATCAATACCGGGAAAAGACCTTTGCAGAGGTCGCCAAGCAGGGTCAGGACGGCGAGTTTACGTCCGGCCAGGCGCAGCATGTTGGTGGCGCCGGCATTGCCTGAGCCACTCATTCGCGGATCCGGGCGACCGGTCAGGCGGCTGAGCAAAATGGCAAAGGACAGCGAGCCGAGCAGGTAGGCGAGAATCGCCAGTAACCAAAACATGCTAACTATTCCGGGCGAGGACGCCCTGATTCTAACGGCGCATTGCGCCCTTGTCGTGCTGCGGAGAAGAGTGCTTGGACAGAGTGTTTATCGAGGGCCTGGAAGTCGACACGGTAATTGGTGCCTACGACTGGGAACGAGGCATCCGACAGTGTCTGCGGCTTGATCTGAGTTTCGCTTGGGATAACCGCCCGGCCGCCGCAGGCGATGACCTGACCCTGGCGCTCGACTACGCCAGCGTATCGTCGCGTATCCAGGCGTTTGCCGAGCAGGCGCAGTTCCAGTTGGTCGAGACCTTTGCCGAACGACTGGCCCAAGAGCTGATGGATGAGTTCAAGATCACCTGGCTGCGTCTGAAAGTGACCAAGCCCGGTGCCGTGCCGGCGGCCAGCGGTGTTGGCGTGGAGATCGAGCGCGGATGTCGCTGACTCAGGTTTTTCTCGGGCTCGGCAGTAATATCGAGCGCGAAACCCATTTGCGTGCAGGTCTTGAAGCCCTTGCTGGTTTCCTCGTGGACATACGCTGTTCGGCCGTGTTCGAGAGCCAGCCGGTGGGGATCAAGAGCGGTCCATTCTTCAATTTTGTCGTATCGGCCTTCACGGATCTGCCGCTGATGGAGCTGGACCGTCGCCTCAAGTTCATCGAGGCGGACAACGGTCGTTATGCGCCGGACCGCAAAGGTTTGCCGTTGGATATCGACGTGTTGTTGTATGGCGAGCAGGTGGGCAACTTCGACGGACTGATTCTGCCTCGCGCCGAAATCCTCAAGAACGCCTTTGTTCTGTGGCCGCTGTCGTTGATCGCGCCGGATCGGATTCATCCTGGCGTAGGCAAAAGTTTTGCCGCTTTGTGGGATGAGTCGCAGATTGATCAGGTGCTGGCGCCGGTGGCTTTTGAGTGGCGAGGCCAGCAGCTTACGCCGTCGAATCTGTGAGGCGCCGGCCGCCATCGCGAGCAAGCTCGCTCCCGCATTGATTGTCAGCGGGCACATGCCTTGTGTTCGACTGAAGCCCTCTGTGGGAGCGAGCTTGCTCGCGATGGCGGTGGCACATCCAGCGAAGATGCAAGCCGCCCCATGACTTCCGTCAGTTTGCCGCGTCCTTGTACGCTTTCAGTGCCCTGAGGCGCTCACGCTTGATCGCCTCGCCCAGTTCCGGCCCCTTGAAGCCTTTCTCCAGCAAGGGCTGCACCGCCACCCCCCGAGCCGCTGCTGCCGCACCCCGCAGATAATCAGCCTGTGGATAACTTCTCTCTTCAAGCCCCTTGCGTCCCCGTGCGTCCATCTCGCAGGCCGCGATGAACTCCTCGAAGCGCTGAGGTCGACGGTACACATCAAAGCTCTGCAGCAGCTCAAGCAAGGTAGAAGCCTTTAGCTCAAGCGCACGATGACCATGGGTGTGGTACTGGCCGACCAATAACGCCAACTCCTGGCAGTCACGCGGCACCTTGAAGCGCTCATTGACCGCCTTGATCGGTTTCAATCCCTTGTGCTCGTGAGCGATGTGGCGCGGCCATTCGTGTTCGGGTGTCAGGCCTTTCCCCACATCATGCAGCAGGCAAGCCCAGCGGACCGTCAGGGGCTGTTGGTGCAACGCTGCCTGTTCCAGCACGCTCAGGGTGTGCAAGCCTGTGTCGATTTCCGGGTGATGGGCTTCAGGCTGCGGTACGCCGAACAGCGCATCGACCTCGGGCATCAAGACCTTCAGGGCCGAGCAGTCGCGCAAGACCTGGATAAACACTTGCGGCTGGTTTTCCATGAGTGCGCGGGAAATTTCTTTCCAGCTGCGTTCGGCCGTCAATGCTTCCAATTCGCCGGAATCGCTGAGCTGGCCCATCAGTTCAAGGGTTTCGTCCGCGACCTTGAAACCCAGCGGAGCATAGCGCGCGGCAAAACGGGCAACTCGCAGGACTCGGAGTGGATCTTCGGCGAAAGCGGGAGAAACGTGACGGAGTATGCGGGCTTCGAGGTCGCGCTGGCCATGATACGGATCGGTCAGATTGCCGTGGTCGTCTTCGGCCATGGCGTTGATCGTCAAGTCCCTGCGGATCAGGTCTTCTTCGAGGGTCACTTCAGGGCTGGCATGAAACACGAAGCCGCCGTAGCCACGACCGCTTTTGCGTTCGGTACGGGCCAGGGCGTACTCCTCGCCGGTCTTCGGGTCGAGGAACACCGGGAAATCAGCCCCCACGGGGCGAAATCCGTTGGCGAGCATTTCCTCGGCGGTGGCACCCACCACAACCCGATCTATATCGGTGACAGGGATGCCCAGCAGGCGATCGCGAACGGCACCGCCGACTTTATAAATCTGCATAAAAAACCTCCGTTGGTCCGACAGGATAACCTTTGCGCCGGACGTTCGGAGGTGAAAACGGGATCAAAGGTGAATGACGGCCAAGTCCAGGCGGCCATAGTCTCCTTCGGCTTGTTCGGTTCGGGGCGGCACATGATGAGTCTTCATCACTTGGTCACCCTGCAAGGTCTCCAGGTGGATGTCGAAGCCCCAGAGACGATGTAGGTGCTTGAGCACTTCATCGGTGGAGTCACCCAGCGGTTTTCGGTCGTGGGCCTGATGGCGCAGGGTCAGAGAGCGATCTCCCCGACGGTCGATGCTGTAGATCTGCACGTTGGGTTCGCGATTGCCCAAGTTGTATTGCGCAGCCAGGGTTTCGCGGATGACGCGATAACCGCTTTCGTCATGGATGGCAGGCACCAGCAGGTCATCTTTCTGGTCGTCATCGAGAATGCTGAACAGTTTCAGGTCGCGGATCACCTTGGGCGAGAGGTACTGCAGGATGAAACTCTCGTCCTTGAAGCTGCTCATGGCGAATTTGATGGCCGATAACCAATCCGAACCGGCGATGTCCGGGAACCAGCGGCGATCCTCTTCGGTGGGGTGTTCACACATGCGCCGGATGTCGCGGTACATGGCAAAGCCCAATGCGTAAGGGTTGATGCCGCTGTAGTACGGGCTGTCGAAGCCGGGCTGGAACACCACGCTGGTGTGGGAGGTCAGAAACTCCATCATGAAGCCGTCGGTCACCAGGCCCTCGTCGTACAGGTCGTTCATCAGCGTGTAATGCCAGAACGTGGCCCAGCCCTCATTCATGACCTGGGTCTGGCGTTGCGGATAGAAATACTGGGCAATCTTGCGCACGATGCGCACGATTTCCCGTTGCCATGGCTCCAGCAGTGGCGCATGTTTCTCGATGAAGTAGAGGATGTTTTCCTGCGGTTCGGCAGGGAAGCGCGCGTTGTCTTTTTCGCTGTACTTGTCGGCGCCTTTTGGAATGGTGCGCCACAAATCGTTGATCTGCTTTTGCAGGTGCTCTTCACGGTCCTTTTGGCGCCGGCGTTCTTCTTCGGCAGAAATTGGATAAGGCCGTTTGTAACGGTCCACGCCGTAGTTCATCAGGGCGTGACAGGAATCCAGCAGATCCTCCACCGCGTCGATGCCGTGGCGTTCTTCGCATTGCATGATGTACTGCTTGGCGAACACCAGGTAATCGATGATCGAACTGGCATCGGTCCAGGTGCGGAACAGGTAGTTGCCTTTGAAGAAACTGTTGTGGCCGTAGCAGGCATGCGCCACCACCAGGGCCTGCATGCAGATGGTGTTTTCTTCCATCAGGTAGGCGATGCACGGGTCGGAGTTGATCACGATCTCGTAGGCCAGCCCCATCTGGCCGCGGCTATAGGATTTTTCGGTGCTGAGGAAGTGCTTGCCGTAGGACCAGTGGTGATACCCCAGCGGCATGCCGACCGACGCGTAGGCGTCCATCATTTGCTCGGCGGTAATCACCTCGATCTGGTTCGGGTAGGTGTCGAGGGCATAACGGTCCGCGATACGGCTGATTTCGCGGTCGTAGGCCTGGATCAGCTCGAACGTCCATTCGGAGCCGGTGGAGATGGGCTGGCGCTTCTGCTCTTTTTTGGCGGTCATGTCACTAACCTGCGCTGGAAGAGTTCACGGAAGACCGGGTAGATATCCCCGGCCGAGACCAGTTGCTGTTGGGCAAATGTGTCGGAAAAAGCTTCGGCAATGCGTTCGTATTCGTACCACAACGCCTGATGTTCGCGTGGAGTAATTTCCACGTAGGTGTAGTACTGGACGAACGGCATGATCTGGTTGATCAGGATGTCACGGCAGATTGGCGAATCGTCGTTCCAGTTGTCACCGTCGGACGCCTGGGCCGCGTAGATGTTCCATTCGTTGGCTGGATAGCGTTCAGCCATGATTTCCTGCATCAGTTTCAGGGCGCTGGAAACGATAGTGCCGCCGGTTTCCCTGGAGTAGAAGAACTCTTCTTCGTCCACTTCCCTTGCGCTGGTGTGATGGCGGATGAACACCACATCGATCTTGTCGTAGTTCCGCTTGAGGAACAGGTACAGCAGGATGAAGAACCGCTTGGCGATGTCCTTGGTGGCCTGGGTCATGGAGCCGGACACGTCCATCAGGCAGAACATCACGGCCTTGGAACTGGGGTTGGGCTGTTTCACCAGCAGGTTGTACTTGAGGTCAAAGGTATCGAGGAACGGCACGCGATGAATGCGCGCGCTGAGTTTCTCGATTTCCGCTTCGAGGTCTTGAATGTCGCCGAAATTGTCGGGTTCTTCGCGCTTGAGGCGTGCCAGCTCTTCCTTGACCTCGCGCAGTTTGGCCCGACTGCTGCCCGATAGCGCAATACGCCGGGCGTGGGCCGAACGAAGCGTACGGATGATATTGATGCGCGAAGGATTGCCTTCATTGCTGATACCGGCGCGCACGGTCTTGAAGGTGTCGGTGCCGGTCAGGTTGCGCTTGACCAGGTTCGGCAGCTCCAGGTCCTCGAACATGAACTCGAGGAACTCCTCCTGGGTGATCTGGAAGACGAACTCGTCCATGCCTTCGCCGGAGTTGCCGGCCTTGCCGGGCCCCTTGCCACCACCGCCGCCTTGCGGGCGGGGAATGTGCTCGCCGCTGGTGAATTCCTTGTTGCCCGGATGCACCACGGTCTGTTTGCCGCCGCGGCCATGGTGAAGCACCGGCTCGTCGATGTCGCGGCCAGGAATACTGATCTGTTCGCCATGTTCCATGTCGGTAATGGAACGCCGGCTGACCGCCTCTTCCACGGCCTTCTTGATGTGATCACGGTAACGCCGCAGAAACCGCTGGCGGTTTACCGTGCTCTTGTTCTTGCCATTAAGGCGTCGGTCGATCACATAGCTCATAGGCCCCTCCGGGGAAGCTTCAAGTCGTCAGCTCCAAGCCACAAGGGATGCGCTGTCGAGCCTTGGCTCAACGGCTGTCCCCTGCAGCCTGTCGCTAGAAACCTGCCGCTGCTTATTGCGATTTGCGGACCCGCAGATACCACTCGGAGAGCAGCCGTACCTGTTTGTCGGTGTAGCCACGTTCGACCATGCGTGTGACGAAGTCGTTGTGTTTTTGCTGGTCCTCCTTGCTGGCCTTGGCGTTGAAGCTGATGACGGGCAGCAGGTCTTCGGTGTTGGAGAACATTTTCTTCTCGATCACCACCCGCAGCTTTTCATAGCTGAGCCAGGTTGGGTTCTTGCCGTTGTTGTTAGCCCGGGCGCGCAACACGAAATTGACGATTTCGTTACGGAAATCCTTCGGATTGCTGATCCCGGCCGGTTTCTCGATTTTTTCCAGTTCCTCGTTCAACGCCACGCGGTTGAGGATTTCGCCGGTTTCCGGGTCGCGGTATTCCTGGTCCTGGATCCAGAAGTCCGCGTACAGCACGTAGCGGTCGAAGATGTTCTGGCCGTACTCGCTGTAGGACTCCAGGTAGGCAGTCTGGATTTCCTTGCCGATGAATTCGATGTAGCGCGGGGCCAGGTATTCCTTGAGGAATCGCAGATAGCGCTCGCGGGTTTCCGCCTGGAACTGTTCCTGCTCGATCTGCTGCTCCAGCACATACAGCAGATGAACCGGGTTGGCGGCGATCTCGTGGGGGTCGAAGTTGAAGACCTTGGAAAGGATCTTGAACGCAAAACGTGTAGACAGGCCGTTCATGCCTTCGTCGACCCCCGCGTTGTCGCGGTATTCCTGGATCGATTTGGCCTTCGGATCGGTGTCCTTGAGGTTTTCGCCGTCATACACCCGCATCTTCGAATAGATGTTGGAGTTTTCCGGCTCCTTGAGGCGCGACAACACGGTGAACTGGGCGAGCATCTTCAGCGTGTCAGGCGCGCAGTGAGCCTTGGACAGCGAGCTGTTGAACAGCAGCTTGTCGTAGATCTTCACCTCGTCGGTGACGCGCAGGCAGTACGGCACCTTGACGATGTAGATCCGGTCGATGAAGGCTTCGTTGTTCTTGTTGTTGCGGAAGGTATGCCATTCCGACTCGTTGGAGTGCGCCAGCAGGATACCGGTGAACGGGATGGCCCCCAGGCCCTCGGTGCTGTTGTAGTTGCCTTCCTGGGTGGCGGTCAGCAAGGGGTGCAGGACTTTGATGGGCGCCTTGAACATCTCGACGAATTCCATCAAGCCTTGGTTGGCCCGGCACAGTGCGCCCGAATAGCTGTAGGCGTCGGCGTCGTTCTGCGGGAACTCTTCCAGCTTGCGGATATCGACCTTGCCCACCAGGGCCGAAATATCTTGGTTGTTTTCATCCCCCGGTTCGGTCTTGGCCACCGCGATCTGGTTAAGAATCGACGGGTAGAGCTTGACCACCCGGAACTGACTGATGTCACCGCCGAACTCGGCCAGGCGCTTGGTGGCCCATGGCGACATGATGGTACTGAGGTAGCGGCGTGGGATGCCGAAGTCTTCCTCGAGGATCGCCCCGTCCTCGGTGGCATTGAACAGCCCCAAGGGCGATTCGAATACCGGAGAGCCCTTGATTGCATAGAAGGGCACTTTTTCGATCAGTTGCTTGAGCTTTTCGGCCAGGGACGATTTACCGCCACCTACGGGGCCGAGCAGATAGAGGATTTGCTTCTTCTCTTCCAGGCCTTGGGCGGCGTGGCGGAAATAGGACACGATCTGGTCGATGCATTCCTCCATCCCGTGGAAGTCCTCAAAGGCCGGATAGCGGCGAATCACCTTGTTGGAGAAAATCCGCGAAAGCCTCGAGTTGGCTGAGGTATCCAGCAGTTCCGGTTCTCCGATTGCCAGCAACAGACGCTCTGCAGCCGATGCGTAGGCACTGCGGTCCTGCTTGCAGAGTTCGAGGTATTCCTGCAGCGAGTATTCCTCCTGCCGCGTGGACTCGAAACGTTGCTGGAAGTGGCTAAAAATACTCATGACGTCACCTCGCTCGATACGTGGAGCCGGTGGCGGATCAATCAGTCGATGCTGGACAGCCGCTGGGAACCCAACTGCCGTTTACCCCCCAGAATGCTTTCAAGAATGCAGGCTCCTGAAAGCTTACTCCCGATGACCCGTGCGCCGGTGTACCGGCTCTCCCCTGTTTTGGATGGCCTGAGGCTAAGGATAGTTCGGAATCGGAGAGGTAAAGGTGGAATGCGTAATTAGTTGTGGCAGACCGTTCGTCTGCCAGCGCCCAAGCCCACGGTTCACGCGGGCTTGGGCGACATAAAAAATTATTCCTGATTGCCTTGGGCTATTTCTGCAGGATAAAGCGTGCGCCACAACTCAAAACCGCCGTCCATGCTGTAGACGTCGCTGAAGCCTTGGCTGATCAGATAGCCGGCGGCGCTCTGGCTGGAGTTGCCGTGATAGCAGACCACGACGGTAGGCGCATCGAGATCGGCGGCACGGATGAAGTCGGCGATGGAAAGATTATCCAGGTGTGTCGAGCCCGGGATATGGTTAGCCGCATAGGTCTGGGGATCGCGTACATCGACGACGACGGCGCCTTGTTCACGCAGAGCCTGGGCCTGTTCCGGGGGGATACGCTTGAATTCGCTCATATAAAGCTCCTGTAGCCTGCAGCGCGGCGCCAACTAAACGGTGGTGCTCGCCGGCAGTGGTGCGGTGGTCGGGTGATGGGGAGTTGCATGGCCCTGCTCGTCGCAATCGCAACGCAGTTGCTCACCGGTGTCGACGTTCATCAGCGTCATTGCGCTGCCCCATACGCAGCCGGTATCGAGGGCGATCACTCCGGGCTCGTCGGATTGGCCTTCCAGCGCCGCCCAGTGACCGAAAATGACTTTCAGGTTACGGGTCTTGCGCTCTTTGTGCTTGAACCAAGGGGCGTAGCCGGGCAGGGCAGTCTCGATACCTTCCTTGCTCTTGAGATCAAGCTTGCCCTCGCGGGTGCAGAAGCGCATCCGGGTGAAATAATTGGTGATGACGCGAAGACGGGCCACGCCGGTGAGGTCGTTGCTCCACTTGACCGGTTCGTTGCCGTACATGCCATCCAGATACGGGGTGAACAGGTTGTCGTCGCGCAACGCCTGTTCGACCTCGCCGGCGCATTTGAGTGCCTTGCGCAGGGACCATTGGGGCGGGATGCCTGCATGAACCAGCGCCACGTGGCGCTGTTCGTCGTAGTGCATGAGTTTTTGCTGGCGCAACCATTCCAGCAGTTCAACGCAATCGGGGGCGTCGAGGATTTCGCTCAAGGTGTCGGATTTCTTCAGGCGCTCGATGTTCTGCCAGACGGCCAGCAAGTGCAGGTCGTGGTTGCCGAGCACGCAGACCAGCGATTGGCGGATGCTATAGAGGAAGCGCAAGGTCTCAAGGGATTGCGGGCCACGGTTGACCAGGTCACCCACCAGCCACAGCGTGTCTTTCTGCGGGTCAAAGGCGACGCGCTCCAGCAGGCATTTGAGCGGGTCGAGGCAACCTTGCAGGTCGCCGACCGCATACGTGGCCATCAGTGCAAGGCTCCGGGCACCGCCAGGCGAAAGGGCTTGATGATGGCGTCGAAGCGTTTGCCGTCCTCGGACAGCATCTGGTAGGTGCCCTGCATGGTGCCGACCTTGGTCGTCATCACCGTCCCGCTGCTATAGCTGTGGCTTTTGCCGGCCTCGATCAACGGTTGCTGACCCACCACACCTTCACCGCGCACTTCTTCGACATGCCCATCGCCGTCGGTGATGACCCAGTGCCGCGACAGCAGCCTGGCTGGCAAAGAGCCGTTATTGCGCACGGTAATGCTGTAGGCGAAGGCGAAACGGTTGTGCTCGGGTTGCGACTGTTCTGCCAGAAAACGGGTGGTGACGCTGACGTCGACCTGGTAGCGAGGATCGGGCATGCAAAAAGGCCTTAAAAACGAAGCGGGACGCGGGCGTGGCTGATGAGATCAGTCTAGGCCAAGTATCGGGTAGTAGACCAGAGTGGCGTCCCGCCCGATAGCGTTCATCGCCTGTCAGTTGGCATCGGCTTTTGGTACGACCTGTTCGCTGAGCTTGTCGGCCAGGCGCACGAAAGCCGCCAGGTCCAACTGCTCGGGGCGCAGGCTGCCATCGACGCCGGCGGCTTCGATTTCGGCACTGCTGAGCAGTAGTTTCAGGGTGTTGCGCAGGGTTTTGCGGCGTTGGTTGAACGCTTCACGTACCACCCGCTCCAGCAACCGATGATCCTTGGCCGGGTGCGGCAGGACCGCGTGGGGCACCAGGCGGACAATGGCCGAATCGACTTTCGGCGGCGGGTTGAATGCCCCCGGGCCTACGTTGAACAGGTGTTCGACCCGGCAGTGATACTGAACCATGATCGACAGGCGGCCCCAATCACCGCCGCCAGGGCCGGCAGCGAGGCGTTCGACCACCTCTTTTTGCAGCATGAAATGCATATCGCGGATCAGGCCCGCGTTGCTCAGCAGGTGGAAGATCAGCGGCGTGGAAATGTTGTAGGGCAGGTTTCCGACCACCCGCAGGCTATTCGGCATGGCGTTCAGGCTATTGAAGTCAAACTTCAGCGCGTCGCCCTGGTGCAGGTTGAAGTTGCTCTTGCCGGCGAACTGTTGGTTGAGGATCGGGACCAGATCCTTGTCCAGTTCCACCACGTCCAGTTGTGCGCCGCTGTCCAGCAGGCCCTCGGTCAGGGCGCCCTGGCCCGGGCCGATTTCCAGCAGGCGATCGTCGGGCTTGGCATTGATGGAGCGCAGGATGCGATCGATTACGCCAGCGTCATGCAGGAAGTTCTGGCCGAAACGCTTGCGCGCGCGGTGTTGGTATTGCTCGGTCATAAATGGGTCTCGGCCATCTGGTAGGCGGTTTCCAGTGCGACTCGCAGGCTGCCGGTATCGATCTTGCCGCTGCCAGCGAGGTCCAGGGCGGTGCCATGGTCCACCGACGTGCGGATGATCGGCAGGCCCAACGTCACGTTGACGGCCGCGCCGAAGCCTTTGTACTTCAGCACGGGCAGGCCCTGGTCGTGGTACATCGCCAGCACCGCGTCGCAGTGCTCCAGATATTTGGGGGTAAACAGAGTGTCGGCAGGCAGCGGGCCACGCAGGTCCATGCCCTCGCTGCGCAAGCGCTCCAATGTGGGTTCTATGATGTCGATTTCTTCGCGGCCCAGATGTCCGCCTTCACCGGCATGGGGATTGAGCCCACACACCAGGATGCGTGGCCGGGCGATACCGAATTTTTCCTGCAGATCGGCGTGCAGGATCCGCGTGACCCGCTCCAGGCGTTCCGGGGTGATGGCGTCGGCGATGTCCCGCAGGGGCAGGTGAGTGGTCACCAGGGCCACGCGCAGGCCATGGGTGGCGAGCATCATCACCACTTGTGCGGTGTGGGTCAGATCCGCCAGGAATTCAGTGTGCCCGGAGAAGGCAATCCCGGATTCGTTGATCACGCCCTTGTGCACCGGAGCGGTGATCATGCCCGCGAAAGTCCCGTCCAGGCAGCCTTCGCCTGCGCGGGTCAGGGTTTCGAGGACGAACGCGGCGTTGGCTTTGTCCAGTTGACCGGTGACCACCGGGGCGCCCAATGGCGTATCCCAGACATACAGGCTGTTGGCGGGCGCCGGCGCATCCGGCCAGGCGTTCGGCGATACCGGCAGCAGGTTGACGACCACCCCCAGTTGCGCGGCCCGCTCAAGGAGCAGGTCGCGGCTGGTGATGGCAATCAGAGGATGTGGCTGGGGTTGCGAGGCGAGCAGCAGGCACAGGTCAGGACCGATGCCAGCGGGCTCGCCGGGTGTCAGCGCGAAACGCTTGGGTTTCACTGCGCTGCCTGGTCTGCACCAGGGAGTTTGATTTCGACATAGGCTTCGTCGCGAATCTGACGCAGCCAGGTTTGCAGCTCTTCGTCGTATTTGCGGTTGCGCAGTACCGTCATTGCCTGCTGTTCACGAGCCTGGGTGGTGCTGTCGGTGGCGCGGCGGCCAAGGACTTCCAATACGTGCCAGCCATAAGGGCTTTTGAACGGCTTGGACAGCTGGCCTTGCGGTGTATCGGCCATCACTTGGCGGAACTCGGGGACCAGCGCGTTCGGGTCAATCCAGTTCAGGTCGCCACCGTTGAGCGCCGAGCCCGGATCTTCCGAGAAGCTCTTGGCCAGTTCGGCGAAGTCTTCGCCTGCTTCGATGCGCTCGTAGAGCTTCTCCGCCAGGCGCTTGGTCTCGGCTTCGCTGCGGATTTCGCTGGGCTTGATCAGGATGTGGCGAACATGCACTTCGTCACGCACCTGGCTTCCACCGCCGCGCTTTTCCAGCACTTTCAGGATGATGAAACCACCGGGCGTACGCGCTGGCTGGGTGATGTCACCTACCGCCATGGCACTCAGTTCGCGGTCGAACGGAGGCGGCAGTTGAGCCGGTTTACGCCAGCCCATATCGCCGCCTTCCAGGGCGTTGTCGCTGCCTGACTTGGCAATGGCCATCTGGCCGAAATCAGCACCTTGCTTGAGCTGCTGGTAGACATCCATCGCCTGGCGATAAGCGCTCTGGATCGCTTCGGAGTTGGCGCTTTCCGGGGTCGGGATCAGGATGTTCGCCAAGTGCAGTTCTTCGGAAAGCTGCATCTTGCCCAGGTCGGAGGCGAGGAAGTTCTTCACTTCTTGCTCGGACACCTGGATACGTTCGGCGACACGGCGCTGGCGCACGCGGCTGATGACCATCTCGCGGCGGATCTGATCGCGGGCGTCATCGTAGGAGAGACCGTCGCGAGCCAGGGCGGCGCGGAACTGGTCGATGCTCATGTTGTTGCGCTGGGCAATGGTGCCGACGGCCTGGTTCAGCTCTTCATCGGTGATGCGAATGCCGGAACGCTCGCCAATCTGCAGTTGCAGGTTTTCGACGATCAGGCGCTCGAGCACTTGCTGGTCCAGCACGCCCGGAGGCGGCAGGCCACCGCCGCGCTTGGCGATGGTTTGCTGCACTTCATGGACGCGCTGGTCCAGCTGGCTCTGCATGACCACGTCATTGTCGACGATGGCCACCACTTTATCGATGGACTGTACTGCGGCGTTGGCCGCGGTACCCAGGAACAGCGCGCCCAGCATCAGCGGGCGCAGACAATCAGAAAGCTTGGTCTTCACGTTCACGATAACCTTGGATGCCTTTGTCGAGGAAGCTCTCTACCTTGGCGCCAGTGAGGCCGCCGAGTCCCTTCAGAACAATTTGGAGGAAGATGCCGTGGTCGCCTTTCTCGTTTTCCGGGGCGGCTTGACTGAATTCTTCATAGTCGACCCAGTAGCGGTTGATCAGGCGCAGTTTCCAGCAGCAGTTGTCGTATTCGAAACCACCGAAGGCTTCCAGGGTGCGGTTGCGGTTGTAGTCATACTGCCAGCGGCTGATCACGTTCCACTGCGGCACGACTGGCCAGATGACCGAGAAGTCGTGCTGTTGGATCTTGTAGTAGTCCTTCACGTAGCCAGGAGTACCCGGGGTGCCGTAGTCGCCGCCGCCCACGGACCATTGGCCAGTGGTCTGGTCGTAGCGGACCTGGTCGTTGCGATAACGGTAGCCGGCATTGATGACTTTGTTCGGATTGTCTTCAGGCTGGTAATGGAACATCGCGCTGCCCGAGCGAGGGCTGCGGGTATCCGGGTCCCAGTTGTAGGTGGCTGTGGTACGCCAATCGCGGTTCCAGCGGAATTCGTATTCCAATGCGTATGGGGATACGTCCGACTTGGCGTCTTCACGAGTTTTGAAGTCGATACCTGGCAGTTGGACTTCGCGATCCTTGAAGTAAAAGGCCTGGCCGACACTGACGCGTTGGCGCTCGAAACCGTTCTCCTGGATCCAGCGGCTGGTTACGCCCAAGGACAGTTTGTTCTCATCGCCGACACGGTCGGAGCCAGAGAAACGGTTGTCGCGGAACAGCGAGGCGTAGCTGAAGGTGGACTCGCCGGTGTCGAAAACCGGGATATCGCTCTGGTCTTTCTCAGGTACATAGAGGTAGAACAGGCGTGGTTCCAGGGTTTGACGGTAGTTGGTGCCGAACCACTGGGTGTCCCGGTCAAAGTAGAGGCCGCTGTCGATGCTGGCGATTGGAACGCCGCGGCTCTGGCTGCCACTGTAAGTGCCCCGCAGGCGATCAGCCTCGGCGTTTTGGTTCGAGATGTCGAGCTTGCCTTGACTATCCAGATCCAGATCATATTGAGTGTATTGATATTTGAGCGATGGCTTGATGTAACCATAGCTCGCTTCCATAGGCAGGCTCATGACCGGCGCCAAGTTCAAGCGATTGCCGTTCGCCCGTGCCAGGCCACTGACGTTTTCGTCCAGCCACGCCTCGTCAGAGTTACCGTTTTCGTCGGTGTAATTACCCGTTCGCAAATCTCGATCAAAGCGCACCAGCTCCGTCTTGTAAGCGAAATCCAGACCATAGGGGTGCTGTGGAAGGGCGCCATTGAAGGTGATCTGAGGCAGGCGGTTATACGGCGTGATCTTTGAAATCGTCGCCATCTGATAAGCCTGGGCATTCACGCGGGCAATGTAGGTGTCGCCCCGATAGCTGACGGCTCCTTGCTGGTTCACATAGTCCTTGGACTCGACACCGATCTGGTCGGTCTGCAAATCCTGGAAATAGTACGGGTCGCTGATCTTGGTGTAGTCGACTTCCGTCAGCACGCGCGAATCCAGTCCGCCCTTGTGCTGCCAGTTGTACATGTAGCGGGTCTTGCTGTAGTCGGACTGCTTGGCGCGCTCGTCTTCTTCATCGTTGAGGTACGCAGCGCCGAACTGACCTTCGCTGGACTTGGTCAGGTAGCGGAACTCGCCTTCCATCAGCATGCCGCGCTTGCTCATGTAGCGCGGATACAACGTGGCATCGTAGTTGGGCGCCAGGTTGAAGTAGTACGGGGTGACCAGCAGGAAGCCGGTGTCGCTGCCGCTGCCGATGGTCGGCGGCAGGAAGCCGGACTGGCGACGGTCGTCGATCGGGAAATAGATGTACGGCGTGTACAGGACCGGGAAGTCCTTGACCCGCAGTGTCACGTTGGTGGCGGTGCCGAAGCCGGTGGCCGGGTTCAGGGTGATGTTGTTGCCCTTGAGCGTCCAGGCGTTGCTGTTCGGTTCGCACGTGGTGTACGTACCGTCCTTGAGACGGATGATCGCGTTCTCGGCGCGCTTGGCGTACAGCGCATTACCGCGGATGCGCGATTTGTGCATCACGTATTCGGCGTTGTCGACCTTGGCTTCGCCGGTGTCCAGTTGTACATCGGCGTGGTCGCCGACGATCAGTGCACCGTTGTCGCGAACCCGCACGTTGCCGTTGAGCTCGCCGCGGTTCTCGGCCTGGTACAGGCTGGCCTCGTCGGCCTCGACCTGCATGCTGCCCTGACGCATGACCACGTCGCCAGCGAGGGTCGCCACCTGTTCTTCCTGCTCGTAGCGTGAAGCCTTGGCGCCGAGGAAAGTAGGGGCGTCACTTTTGGCCGTCTTGTCATTCATGCCAGGACGCGTCGGCTCGATATAGGCACCCGAGCAGTAAGGGCCGGTCTCAGCCAATTGTGCCGGCGTGAGGTTCTCGCGCGGAACCCAGTCCAGGTGACTGTAGTCTGCACTTCGCGACTTCAGGCCACGGCCCTTGGCTTCGGTGACCAGCATCGGCTTGTCGCCGGCTTGTTCGCCCGAGCTGCTGTCGGCCGCAGCGTCGCCGCTGTCGGCAACCGCGCTGCCTTCATGCACCGGGCGCGGCGGCAACGCAGCGGCAGGTGTCTTGGGCGCACAGTCCCAGGCACCCGAAGCGGACACAGAGCAGTCATACTGCTGCGCCGCGACGACGAATGAAGAAGCCAGGGGTTGCAGGGCCAGCAGACTGCCGGTAACCAGCAACGGAAATTTTTTACGAAACGCGGGGGATTTCAATGCCATCTTATTAGTCCGGGCTTCCTGCGTGCCATCTGCCCGCGGTGTGGGCCGCACGCCTCTCGATGGTCTGAAAAAGATGCTGGATAATAAAGCATGACCCGCTTGACGGCTAGCGCCGTCGGAGACCCTTGCAATGCCCGACCAAGATGTACGTCTGCAACACCTGAAAGTTTGGCTCGATGAACAGCTGCCGATCCTCTTTACTCAACAGGGTTGGGGCGCCGTACCCCCGGCCACGTTGACCGCGGCCAGCAGCGACGCGAGTTTCCGTCGTTATTTCCGTTGGAAAGGCGAGGGCCGCAGTTTCATCGTGATGGATGCGCCACCGCCCCAGGAAAACTGCAAACCTTTCGTGGATATCGCGTTTTTGCTGGCGAAATCCGGCATCAACGTGCCGAAAATTTACGCCGAGGACCTTGAACGCGGGTTTCTTTTGCTCAATGACCTGGGTAACCAGACCTATCTGGATGTGATCAACGGCGACAATGCCGATGATTTATTCCGCGATGCCCTGCAAGCGTTGCTGGCTTTCCAGCAACTGCCGATGGTGGCGCCGCTGCCCAGCTACGATGTTGCCTTGCTGCGTCGGGAGCTGGAGCTGTTCCCCGAGTGGTACGTCAAGCGTGAGCTGGGTATCGAATTCGATTCGGCCCAGCAGCAACTCTGGGATCAGGCCTCGGATCTTTTGATCAACAGTGCCCTGGCCCAGCCAAAGGTGCTGGTGCACCGCGACTACATGCCGCGCAACCTGATGCTCAGCGAGCCGAACCCTGGCGTACTGGACTTTCAGGACGCGGTCTATGGCCCCGTCACCTACGACGTGACCTGCCTGTTCAAGGACGCCTTCCTCAGTTGGCCCGAGGAGCGCGTGCGCGGTTGGCTGGTGGATTACTGGCAACAGGCCGGCGCCCTCGGCATTGCGGTTCAGCCGGATGTCGAAGATTTCCTGCGGGCCAGCGACTTGATGGGCGTACAGCGCCATCTCAAAGTCATCGGGATTTTCGCGCGCATTTGCCACCGCGACGGCAAGCCGCGTTATCTGACCGATGTACCGCGCTTCTTTGCATATATAGACGCGGTCATCGCTCGTCGCCCTGAACTGGCGCCGCTGGATGAACTGCTTTTCAGCTTGCGTCAATCGGCCGGAGCGACGGCATGAAGGCGATGATCCTGGCGGCGGGCAAGGGCGAGCGGATGCGCCCCCTGACGCTCACCACGCCCAAGCCGCTGGTTCGAGCCGGCGGCGTGCCCTTGATTGAATACCACCTGCGGGCCCTGGCCAGGGCTGGTTTTACCGAGATCGTGATCAATCATGCCTGGCTCGGTCAGCAGATCGAAGACCATCTGGGGGACGGTTCGCGCTTTGGCGTGAGCATTCATTTCTCGCCAGAAGGTGAGCCGCTGGAAACCGGCGGCGGAATTTTCCGGGCCTTGCCGCTGCTGGGCGACGAAGCGTTCGTGGTGGTCAATGGCGATATCTGGACCGATTACGATTTCAGCGCTTTGCGCCAACCCCTCGAAGGGCTGGCGCATCTGGTGCTGGTGGATAATCCCGAGCACCACCCGGACGGCGATTTCATCCTGGCCGACGGAAAGGTTCACGATGGCGAGCCTGCTGCCGACAAACTGACTTATAGCGGCATCGCCGTCCTGCACCCGCAGCTGTTCGACGGCTGCCCGGACGGTGCGTTCAGGCTTGCACCGCTGCTGCGCAAGGCCATGGCCGAGGGGCGCGTCAGTGGAGAGCACCTGAAAGGACACTGGGTGGATGTCGGAACCCATGAACGTTTGGCGCAGGTCGAAACCTTGATAAAAGCGAGCCGTTGATATGTGGTGGCCAGGGACTCTGATCGGAGCCGGAGCGGGCTTTGCAATAGCCAGCATTCCGGGGGCCATGCTGGGTGCGTTGTTGGGGCAGGCGTTGGATCGACGCCTGAACCTGCAGAGCTGGGCGCAGGTACGGGAGCGACTGGGCGGTCGTCCAGCGCTGCGCAACGATGAATTGTTGTTTGTGTTATTGGGGCGTTTGGCGAAAAGCGATGGGCGCGTGGTTGATGGCCACATCCAGCAGGCTCGCCAGGAAATGCGCGCCCTGGACCTGAGTGAAGCGGCCCAGCGCCGGGCCATCGCTGCGTTCAACCGAGGCAAGTCTGGAAACGACCGCTTGCGCGGTTATCTGCGTCGCCTCAGCACTCAGCCGCATGCGGCTGAAGGTGTGCTGCGGGCCTGCTGGCGGATGGTCTGGGCCGACGGGCGAGCCGGTGTAGGCGAGCGTGAATTGATTGCCCGGTGGGGCAAGTGGCTGGGCTGGACACGGCAGCAGGTCCAGGCGTTGGCGACGGATTACGAACCGCAGAAACTGTCGCCGCCCAACAGTGGCGTGACGTATCAGGAGGCGATGCGTTTGTTGGGGGTTTCTGCAACCAGTGAACCCTCGCAGATCAAGCGCGCCTACCGCCGCCTGCTCAGCCGTCACCACCCGGACAAGATTGCCGGCAGCGGGGCGACACCCGTGCAGGTGCGAGAAGCCACCGATAAAACCCGGGAGTTGCATAACGCCTATCGGTTGATTCGCGAGCGGCGCGATTTCCGGTAATCATCCGCACAAATGTGGCGAGGGGATTTATCCCCTCGCCACATTATGTCTCCGACCTGATGTCTGTAGTGACCCTTATTCCCCCGGCTTCTGCGGGCTCAACCAGCCCCGAACCCGGCGGAACAACTGTTCCTGCTCCGCCGAAGGGTTCGGCAGGGCGTTGAGGGAAACCTGGCTGAAGGTCGAGCCTTTCAAGCGTTTGCTCGCTTGCAAGCGTTCCAGTGCCGCGTTGCGGTCCAGCGGTTTTTCCGAGTAGAAAATGTCGGCGGTTGCCAGTTTCAGGGTTGGCGTCAGTTCGGCCAAGCCGGGTTTGGCGGTGACTGGGGTCTGGGCGGCGACCATCACGAAGCGTTCGATTTGCGAGGGTTGCTTTTCATTCAGGTAGCGCGCCGCCCAATAGGCGCCGGTGCCATGGCCCAACAGGACAATGCTGCGGGCACTCTGCTGTTCGGCATACGCCAGCGCCGCATCGATGCGGGCGAAGATTCGCTCGGCATCGGCCTTGGCGTGTTCCTCGCTCGTTTCGGCAACGGCCGGGTCTGCCGCGTCGGCTTCGCCCCCTGCAACCTGTTCGATCGGCGCTGCAGTAGTGGCGTCTGGCGCCGCGGCAGCCGTGTCGGCCGCCTTGGTCTCGGGCGGTGCTTGCACCACGCGCGGTGCGATGACGTCGCTTTGCAGGTCTGGCAGGGTGATACTCAGACTGCTCCATTCGACGTCAGGCAATTTTTTACGCAACGGGCCGATCACTTGAGGCCAGTCAGCGGTTTCGCCTGCGCCGGGGATTATGATGACCGCGCCTTTGGGTTCGCTGGTGTTGGCCGGTTTCCAGAGCGCCAGGAACGTATCGCTGCCGGTCTGTAGCTGTTGTTGTTCCTGAACCGGGACTTGTCGTTCGAGTGCCGTGGCTTCTTCCTGGCTACGCTCAAGCAAGGGCTGGCGTTCGGCCGGTTTTTCCTCGGCAGGTTGCTCCGTCGCGGCGGGTGCCGGTTCGCTGGCGTGTGCAGAAAAGGCACTCGGCAGGATCAGCGACAGGCACAATGCTGGCAATGCCAGGCGGTAAACAGAGGGCATCGGATATTCCATGACCAGAAGTATTTCCGGCAGCCTAATGGGTTGGTCAGTATTTGTCAGTGCATGAGACTTCGATGATGCGTTTTTGCTGCCTGTGGGTTATCGGCTGTTTATGGCTTCCCTTGATGGCGTGGGCCGCGCCCGCGCCATCGGCGCATGGGGTGCAATTGAATGCGGAGCAGCGCGAGTGGCTTGCGCAACATCCGCAATTGCGGGTCGGCCTGGTATTGCAGGCGCCCTATGCGCAATACGACCGGCGCTTGCAGCGTTTGTCGGGCACCAACGTCGAGCTGATGCAGTGGCTGGGCAAGGCGTTGAATGTCGAGCTGACCTGGCGCAACTTCCAGGACTTGGGGCAACTGGAAACCGCACTGCGCGACGGTGAGGTGGATATCGCGCCGGGCCTGAACCAGACGCCGGGCGGGCTCAGGCTCTGGCAGTTTTCCGACCCTTACATGCGCGTGCCGCAACTGATCGTCGGCGAGCAGAAGGGCGCCGAGGGCGTGGAGCTGGAAAAGCTCGATGCCCAGACCCGTGTTGCGGTGCGCATGCCCAGTGCCACGGCCGATTATCTGCGTGGCAATTACCCGACGCTGAATCTGCAGGGCGTGCCGCTGGAGCGCCAGGCCCTGCAATTGCTGCTGAGCCAGCAGGCTCGTTACGCCGTGGTCGACGAGGCGCAGCTGGGACGGTTGATGGTCGAGCCCGAGTTTTCCGGGTTGGTGGTGGTGGGCGACATTGGTCTGCCGCAACTGCTACGGGTCGCCACGCGCCGGGACTGGCCACAGCTGGCTGAAATCGTCGACGCCGGTTTACAGGCGATTCCGGCCAAGGAGCTGGAGCAACTGCACAGTCGCTGGCTCAAGCCCAAATATCCGCGCCTGACCGAGACCCCGGGTTTCTGGCAAAACCTGACCCTGTTGATGTTGGCCTTGCTATTGAGCAGCGTGTCCATCGTGTTCTGGCAGCGCCGCCAGCAACGGGCGCTGGAGCGTCGCCTGCGTTCCGCGCGTGAAGACATCGCCCAGCGCGCGGCCAGTGAAGAGGCTTTGCGCCTGACGCAGTTTTCCATTGATCAGAGCACCGTTGGCATTCTCTGGGTTAACTGGGACAGCCACGTGCGCTATGCCAACCGCGCTGCCGAAACCATGCTGGGGTATGAACCGGGGGCCATCATTGAACGGCCCTTGATCGATTTCGAGCCGGGTCTGCACATGGACCGTTGGCTGAACCTGTGGAAGCGCGCCAGGGCCAGTGAAGACGGACCGCAGAGTTTCGAAACCGAATGCGTGCGGGCCGATGGAAGCATCCTGCCGGCCGACGTCTCCCTGAGCTTCCTGCGTTTTCGCGACGCCGAATACCTGGTGGTTTACCTCAATGATGTGACCGAGCGCCGTCGTGCGCTGGCGGCGTTGCGCGAGAGCGAAGCGCGCTTGCAAGGCATCGCCGCCAACGTGCCGGGCCTGGTCTTTCGCCTGGAGCGGGCGCCGGTGACCGGCCAGATCGACTTTGCCTACATCAGCGAAGGCAGCGAAAGCCTGGTGGGGTATTCCCCGGCGACGCTGGCGCGCAGCGACACTGGCTTGCGCAGCCTGGTGCATCCGGACGACAAGGCCAGTTACCACCGCACCCAGGACCAGGCGCTGGACAGCGACAGTGACTGGTCGTGGCAAGGCCGCATCCTGACCCGCGAAGGCCGGGAGCGTTGGGCCGAGATCAAGGCGATAACCCGTCGTCTTGAAGATGGCGCTTATGTCTGGGACGGCATCGTCTGGGATATCACCGAAAGCAAGCGTATTGAACTGGAACTGGCCAGTTCCCGGGAGCAGCTGCGCGAGTTGTCGGCGCACTTGGAAAGCGTGCGGGAAGAGGAAAAGGCGCGCATTGCCCGGGAAGTCCATGACGAGCTGGGCCAAATGCTGACGGTGTTGAAGCTGGAAACGTCCATGTGTGAACTGGCCTACGCGCAACTGGACCCTGGCCTGCATGAACGCCTCAACAGCATGAAGCGCCTGATCGCCCAGTTGTTCCAGTTGGTGCGGGACGTGGCGACGGCGCTGCGTCCGCCGATCCTCGATGCCGGTATCGCCTCGGCCATCGAATGGCAGGCCCGGCGCTTTGAAGCGCGTACACAGATCCCGTGCCTGGTGCAGGTGCCGGACAATCTGCCGCCCTTGAGTGACGCCAAGGCCATCGGCCTGTTCCGGATCCTCCAGGAAGCACTGACCAATGTGATGCGTCATGCCCAGGCGCATACTGTGGAACTGACGCTGGTTCAGGAAGGCGACGAATTGTGTCTGACAGTCAGCGATGACGGTGTAGGCTTTATTGCCAGTACGGGGCGGCCAACGTCCTTTGGCCTGGTCGGCATGCGTGAGCGGGTGTTGATCATGGGCGGGCAATTGTCCCTGGAAAGCGAGCCAGGGGAGGGTACGACCCTGTCGGTGCGGGTACCGTTGAATGAGGCTTGATGGCTTGCTGTTGCCTGGGCTGGCGCTATCGCGAGCAGGTTCGCTCCCACATTGATTGAGGCCTGCACAAACCCTGTGGGAGCAAGTTTGCTCGCGATGAGATCCTGAATCTGGAGAAGAATGTGATCCGTGTACTGGTAGCCGAAGACCACACCATCGTCCGCGAAGGCATCAAGCAGTTGATCGGCCTGGCGAAGGACTTGCTGGTGGTGGGGGAGGCGAGCAACGGCGAACAGTTGCTCGAAACCCTGCGGCATGTGCCGTGCGAAGTGGTGCTGCTGGATATTTCCATGCCGGGGGTCAATGGCCTGGAGGCGATCCCGCGGATCCGTGCATTGAACAATCCACCCGCCATTCTGGTGTTGTCGATGCACGACGAGGCGCAAATGGCCGCCCGTGCCCTGAAGGTCGGCGCCGCTGGCTATGCGACCAAGGACAGCGACCCGGCCTTGCTGCTCATGGCGATTCGCAAGGTCGCGGCCGGCGGGCGTTACATCGATCCTGACCTGGCCGACCGCATGGTCTTCGAAGTCGGCCTGACCGACACCCGTCCGCTGCACTCGCTGCTGTCCGAGCGCGAGTTCTCGGTCTTCGAGCGCCTGGCCCAAGGCGCCAACGTCAACGACATCGCCCAGCAACTGGCCCTGAGCAGCAAGACCATCAGCACCCACAAGGCGCGGCTGATGCAGAAGCTCAACATCACCTCATTGGCGGAACTGGTGAAGTACGCGATGGAGCACAAGCTGCTCTAAGCCCTTGTGGGAGCGAGCTTGCCCGCGATGGCGTCGGACCATTCAGCATCGATGTTGGCTGACACACCGCTATCGCGAGCAAGCTCGCTCCCACAGGGGATAGTGTCGACATACCTATTTGCGACACGCCCCAACACCGCTTTTACCCAACACTTGCAGTTCGCCGCTTCAAACTCGCCGCTGCCCTTATCCAATCCCGCCATCGCTGTAGGGCAATCCCTACCCCGACTCTTCCATCCGGCTGAGGCGATTCTCTCCTGCGCCCCGATTTGCGCAGGCCCCAGGGTCCACTAGGCTTGATTCACAAGCAGTCATCAATACAAAAAGGTGCGGGTATGAGCCAGGTCGATTCAAGCGCGGGGGCCAGTGATGTGCTGGTCAGCTTTCGTGGTGTGCAAAAGAGCTACGACGGCGAGAACCTGATCGTCAAAGACCTCAACCTGGATATTCGCAAAGGCGAATTCCTGACCCTGCTCGGGCCGTCAGGTTCCGGCAAGACCACCAGCCTGATGATGCTCGCCGGGTTTGAAACCCCTACCGCCGGTGAGATCCAACTGGCCGGGCGCGCCATCAACAACGTGCCACCTCACAAGCGCGACATCGGCATGGTGTTCCAGAACTATGCCTTGTTCCCGCACATGACCGTCGCCGAGAACCTGGCGTTCCCGCTGACCGTGCGCGGCCTGAACAAGAGCGACGTGGGCGACCGGGTCAAGCGCGTCTTGAGCATGGTCCAGTTGGACACTTTCGCCCAACGCTACCCGGCGCAATTGTCCGGCGGCCAACAACAGCGCGTGGCTTTGGCGCGTGCGCTGGTGTTCGAGCCGCAATTGGTGCTGATGGACGAACCCCTCGGCGCGCTGGACAAGCAATTGCGTGAACACATGCAGATGGAAATCAAACACCTGCACCAGCGCCTGGGCGTGACCGTGGTCTACGTGACCCACGACCAGGGCGAAGCCTTGACCATGTCCGACCGCGTGGCGGTGTTCCACCAGGGTGAGATCCAGCAGATCGCCCCGCCGCGCACGCTCTATGAAGAGCCGAAAAACACCTTCGTCGCCAACTTCATCGGCGAGAACAATCGTCTCAACGGCCGTCTGCACAGCCACACCGGTGACCGTTGCCTGGTGGAGCTGGGGCGCGGCGAGAAGGTCGAGGCGCTGGCGGTGAATGTTGGCAAGCCCGGCGAGCCGGTGACGCTGTCGATTCGCCCGGAGCGGGTGAGCCTCAACGGCGCAAGCGAACAATGTGTCAACCGCTTCTCAGGGAGGGTGGCGGAATTTATCTATCTGGGCGACCACGTCCGGGTTCGCCTGGAAGTCTGCGGCAAGAATGACTTCTTCGTGAAACAACCGATTGCCGAGCTCGATCCCGGGCTCGCCGTTGGGGACGTGGTTCCGCTTGGCTGGCAAGTCGAGCATGTGCGTGCGCTCGATCCCCTTCTAGAGGCGAATTGATCGCCCCAGCTGTACCAACACCAACCCTGCACGTGGAGAGAACAATAAATGTTGAGATCCCTTAAGTTCACCGCCCTGACTCTGGGCATGATGGGTGCGGCAAGCGCAATGGCGGCGGGCCCGGACCTGACCGTGGTGTCTTTCGGCGGGGCGAACAAGGCGGCGCAGGTCAAAGCCTTCTACGCACCGTGGGAAGCGGCCGGCAACGGCAAGATCGTGGCTGGCGAGTACAACGGCGAAATGGCCAAGGTCAAGGCCATGGTCGACACCAAGAGCGTTTCGTGGGACCTGGTGGAAGTCGAGTCCCCGGAATTGTCCCGTGGTTGTGATGAAGACATGTTCGAGCAACTGGACCCAGCGCTGTTCGGCAAGGCCGAAGACTACGTCAAGGGCGCCATCCAGCCGTGCGGTGTCGGTTTCTTCGTGTGGTCGACCGTGCTGGCCTACAACGCCGACAAACTGAAAACCGCGCCGACCAGTTGGGCGGACTTCTGGGACACCAAGCAATTTCCGGGCAAGCGCGGTCTGCGCAAGGGCGCCAAGTACACCCTGGAATTCGCCTTGATGGCCGACGGCGTGGCGCCGAAAGACGTCTACAAAGTGCTGGCCGGCAAAGACGGTCAGGATCGTGCCTTCAAGAAACTCGACGAACTCAAGCCGAACATCCAGTGGTGGGAGGCCGGCGCCCAGCCGCCGCAGTACCTGGCCTCCGGTGACGTGGTCATGAGCTCGGCCTACAACGGCCGGATCGCTGCGGTCCAGAAAGAAAGCAACCTGAAAGTGGTGTGGAACGGCGGCATCTACGACTTCGACGCTTGGGCCATTCCGCGCGGCCTGGACAAGACCCGCGCAGAAGCGGCGAAGAAATTCATCGCCTTCTCCGTAGCACCGCAGCAGCAGAAGACCTACTCGGAAAACATCGCGTACGGCCCGGCCAACACCCAGGCAGTCCCGTTGCTGGCCAAGGATGTCCTGACCAACATGCCGACCACCCCGGAAAACATCGCCAACCAGGTGCAGATCGACGTCAGCTTCTGGGCTGACAACGGTGAGCAACTGGAGCAGCGCTTCAATTCCTGGGCGGCCAAGTAACCCGACGGTCTGAAACCGGATGAGATCCATGTGGGAGCGAGCTTGCTCGCGATAGCGGTCTGTCAGGCACCTCAGTATTGAATGTGCCGCAGCCATCGCGAGCAAGCTCGCTCCCACAGGTTCCTGCATCAACTCGGGTGTTTCAAAAGAACAGAGGCGGCACGCCGCCCCTGTAACGATCAAAAAGATTTGCGGAGTTCGCCATGGCCATCGCCGTTCCACTGAACGCGGGCACCAGCCCCACCCTGAAGCAGCGGCTCAAGCGCGCCGAGCGGGTCAACCGCTGGAAGGCCCAGGCCTTGATCGCGCCGCTGGTACTGTTTCTGTTGCTGGTGTTCCTGGTGCCGATCGTGGCGCTGCTGTTCAAAAGCGTCAGCAACCCGGAAGTCGTCAGCGCCATGCCGCGCACCGTGGCGGCGGTCGCTACGTGGGACGGGCGTGGGTTGCCGGG
The DNA here is from genome assembly GCF_053850495.1 of Pseudomonas sp. CFBP 5748. Taxonomy (NCBI): domain Bacteria; kingdom Pseudomonadati; phylum Pseudomonadota; class Gammaproteobacteria; order Pseudomonadales; family Pseudomonadaceae; genus Pseudomonas; species Pseudomonas sp. CFBP 5748. Next base: position 22,193 of record NZ_JBSPTN010000012.1, on the reverse strand, counting down.
TGAGCCGGTGTACAAGGCAGCCAGTGAAGACCTGGCCGAAGCCCGCAAGAATCAGACCCTGGGCGATCTGTCCAAGCGCCTGAACATGGAACTGGCCGGCTATCGTAGCCTGCTGACCAAGACCGCTCGAGCGCTGCCGTTTGCCACCGAGCCGGCCTCCTATAAAGAAGCGTTGGAAAACCTCGACGAGCGCTGGGGCGATCCCGCGTACTGGCAGGTGATCCGTCGCAACACCAGCGACGTCACCCCGTATTACTTGCTGGCGGCCGTCGATCATCGAATCGACGACCTCGGCGAACTGGCCCCAGCCACTCCCGACCAGGCGATCTACCTCGACATTTTCACTCGCACGTTCTGGATGGGCCTGGTGATCACCGCGATTTGCCTGGTGCTCGCTTATCCGTTGGCCTACCTGCTGGCGAACCTGCCATCGCGCCAGAGCAACCTGCTGATGATCCTGGTGCTGCTGCCATTCTGGACTTCGATCCTGGTGCGGGTTGCCGCATGGATCGTGCTGCTGCAGTCGGGCGGCCTGATCAACAGCGGCCTGATGGCCATGGGCATTATCGATAAACCCCTGGAGCTGGTGTTCAACCGCACCGGTGTCTACATCTCCATGGTCCATATCCTGCTGCCGTTCATGATCCTGCCGATCTACAGCGTGATGAAGGGCATCTCGCCAACCTACATGCGTGCGGCGATTTCCCTGGGCTGCCATCCGTTCGCCAGTTTCTGGCGGGTGTATTTCCCGCAGACCTATGCCGGTGTCGGCGCTGGCTGCCTGTTGGTGTTCATCCTTGCCATCGGCTACTACATCACCCCGGCGCTGCTGGGCAGCCCGAACGATCAGATGGTCAGCTACTTCGTCGCGTTCTACACCAACACCAGTATCAACTGGGGCATGGCCACGGCGCTCGGCGGGCTGCTGTTGCTGGCGACCATCGTGCTTTATCTGATTTACAGCTGGCTGGTGGGCGCCAGTCGCCTGCGCCTGAGCTAAGGGGAGATCGAAATGCTGAGTCCTTACATGTCCCCCGTTGAACGGGTGTGGTTCTACAGCTTGCGCATACTCTGCGGGCTGATCCTGTTGTTCCTGATCCTGCCGGTACTGGTGATCATTCCGCTGTCGTTCAACTCCGGCAGCTTCCTGGTGTACCCGCTGCAAGGTTTCTCTCTGCAGTGGTACCACGATTTCTTCGCCTCGGCCGAATGGATGCGGGCGCTGAAAAACAGCATTATCGTGGCCCCGGCAGCGACCTTGCTGGCGATGATTTTCGGCACGCTGGCGGCCATCGGCCTGACCCGGGGTGACTTCCCGGGCAAGGCGCTGGTGATGGCCCTGGTGATTTCGCCCATGGTGGTGCCGGTGGTGATCATCGGTGTGGCCAGCTACCTGTTCTTCGCGCCGCTGGGGATGGGCAACAGCTTCCTCTCGCTGATTGTGGTCCACGCCGTGCTGGGCGTGCCGTTCGTGATCATCACGGTGTCGGCGACCTTGCAGGGGTTCAACCACAACCTGGTTCGGGCCGCCGCCAGTCTTGGGGCTTCGCCATTGACCGCGTTTCGTCGGGTGACCCTGCCGTTGATCGCCCCCGGTGTGATCTCCGGCGCGTTGTTCGCCTTCGCGACATCGTTCGATGAAGTGGTGGTGACTTTGTTTCTGGCAGGTCCCGAGCAGGCGACCCTGCCACGGCAGATGTTCAGCGGTATCCGCGAAAACCTCAGCCCGACCATCGCCGCCGCGGCGACGCTGTTGATTGCCTTCTCGGTGATCCTGCTGCTGACCCTGGAGTGGTTGCGTGGGCGCAGCGAGAAACTGCGTACTACTCAAGTCTGAGGCCCAATGTAAAACCATTGTGGGAGCGGGCTTGCTCGCGAAAGCGGTGTATCAGTCGACATATCTAATGATTGTTGCGCCGCATTCGCGAGCAAGCCCGCTCCTACAGTGGATTTGCGATGGATTCATGAGCTGAATAGCAGACAACCCGCAATACCGAGCTATCCTTGTGCCAGCCCATACTCGAATAAGAGGCCGCGCACATGAGTCTTTCCTCATTCAAGATCGCCCACAAACTGATCACCGGTGCCGCTGCCATCGAGCAACTGGCGGCCGAGCTGACGCGGCTGGACGTCGACAACCCGCTGATCGTGACTGACGCCGCGCTGGTCAAGTCCGGTACCGTGGAGCTGGCCTTGCAACACCTGGGCGGGCGCGACTACGAAATTTTCGACCGGGTCATGCCGGACCCGGAAATCGCCATCGTCGAAGACTGCATGCAGGCCTACCGAGACGGCGGCCATGATGGCCTGATCGGCCTGGGTGGCGGCAGTGCCATCGACATCGCCAAATGCGTGGGGGTCTACGCCGGTTACCACGGCGAGTTGCAGGATATGTTCGGGGTCGACCAGGTACCGCGCAAAGGCGCCCCCATGATCGCCATCCCCACCACAGCCGGGACCGGCTCGGAAGTCACCAATGTGGCGATCCTCTCCGACAAGGCCGCGCAGTTGAAGAAAGGCATCGTCAGCGATTTTCTGCTGCCGGATGTGGCGCTGGTCAGTCCGCAGATGACCCTCACTTGCCCGCGCAGCGTAACGGCGGCCAGTGGCGTCGATGCGTTGGTGCACGCCATCGAGGCCTACCTGTCGCTCAATGCTTCGCCGATTACCGATGCCCTGGCCATCGGCGCAATCAAGCTGATCACTCGCGCCTTGCCCAAGGCCTACGCCAACCCCGCCCACCTGCAAGCCCGCGAGGATATGGCCACCGCCAGCCTGATGGCCGGCATGGCGTTTGGTAACGCCGGGGTCGGGGCAGTGCATGCGCTGGCCTATCCCTTGGGCGGGCGTTTTCACGTCTCCCATGGCGTCGCCAACGCCTTGTTGCTGCCGTATGTCATGGCGTGGAACAAGATGGCCTGCGTCGAGCGCATGCGCGATATTGCCGAAGCCATGGGTATCAAGACCGCGCACCTGAGTGACCTGGAGGCTGCCGACGAAGCCGTGGAGGCGATGACCGCGCTGTGTGCTGCCGTGGAAATACCCAAGGGCCTGAGCGGTCTGGGCGTGACCGAGGACGTGATTCCCTCGATGGCGGTAGAAGCCGCGGGAATAGAGCGGCTGATGCGCAATAATCCGCGCCAACTGAGCGCCGGTGATATCGAGGAGATCTACCGCGCGGCGTATTGATCGACTGTCACGGTGGGCGCGCCAAATCTTGAGGTATACAATGCGCGCCATCGTGATTTCGCTCAAAACAGGTGCGTCATGCAGCCCTTCGTTATTGCTCCGTCGATTCTCTCCGCCGATTTCGCCCGCCTGGGCGAGGAAGTGGACAACGTTCTGGCCGCCGGCGCCGACTTCGTGCACTTCGATGTCATGGACAACCATTATGTACCCAACCTGACCATCGGCCCGATGGTCTGCGCGGCGTTGCGCAAGTACGGCGTCACCGCGCCGATCGACGCGCACCTGATGGTCAGCCCGGTGGACCGCATCGTTGGTGACTTCATCGAGGCCGGTGCCACCTATATCACCTTCCACCCTGAAGCCTCGCTGCACGTCGACCGCTCCTTGCAGTTGATCCGCGAAGGCGGTTGCAAGTCCGGCCTGGTGTTCAACCCGGCGACACCGTTGGACGTGCTCGAGTACGTGATGGACAAGGTCGACATGATCCTGCTGATGAGTGTCAACCCGGGTTTCGGTGGGCAGAAATTCATTCCTGGCACCCTCGATAAGCTGCGCAAGGCCCGCGCGCTGATCGATGCGTCGGGCCGTGACATCCGCCTGGAAATCGACGGTGGCGTGAATGTGAACAACATCCGCGAAATCGCCGCCGCGGGTGCCGACACTTTCGTTGCCGGCTCGGCGATCTTCAATGCACCGGACTACAAAGAGGTCATTGAAAAGATGCGCGCCGAATTGGCTCTGGCCCGTCCATGAGCGGTTTCGAGCAGTTGTTCCCCGGCAGCCTGCCGCGTCTGGTGATGTTCGACCTCGATGGCACTCTGGTCGATTCGGTTCCAGACCTCGCTGTCGCCGTGGACCACATGCTGCTCAAGCTCGACCGCCCGCCCGCCGGCCTCGACGCTGTGCGTCAATGGGTCGGCAATGGCGCGCCCATGCTGGTGCGCCGGGCCCTGGCCAACCACATCGATGCCCAGGGTGTCGATGAGGCCGAGGCCGAGCGGGCGCTGGAGCTGTTCAACGAAGCTTACGAGGGCAATCACGAACTGACGGTGGTCTACCCCGGCGTGCGCTCGACCCTCAAATGGCTGAAAAAGCAGGGCGTGGAAATGGCGCTGATCACCAACAAGCCGGAGCGCTTCGTCGCGCCGTTGCTGGATCAGATGAAAATCGGCCGTTATTTCCGCTGGATCATCGGCGGCGACACCTTGCCGCAGAAAAAGCCTGACCCGGCCGCACTGTTCTTCGTGATGAAAATGGCCAACATCCCGGCCTCCCAATCGTTGTTCGTCGGCGACTCGCGCAGTGATGTGCTGGCGGCGAAAGCGGCTGGGGTCAAATGTGTGGCGCTGAGTTACGGCTATAACCATGGTCGGCCGATCGCCGAAGAGTTTCCCACGCTGGTGATCGACGATTTGCGTCTGTTAATTCCCGGTTGCCTGGACCCGGCCGCTGAGATAACGTTGCCCGACGCTGTTCAATCCTCTTCTGGAAACGCCATCGTGGTGGTCACTCGCAAACTCTGGATGAAAGTCATCAAGGCCCTGGCCCGCTGGCGTTGGCGCGCCTGACGTGATCCTGGCCGGTTATCCGGCGCGTTTGCATACCTGACTGTCAGCTTCTCTTGCCACGAGGCACCCCATGATCCGTGAAGAATTCCTGCGTCTAGCCGCTGCCGGCTACAACCGCATCCCGCTTGCCTGCGAAACCCTGGCCGACTTCGACACGCCACTGTCGATCTACTTGAAACTGGCCGACCAGCCCAACTCCTACCTGCTCGAATCGGTACAGGGCGGCGAGAAATGGGGCCGTTACTCCATCATCGGCCTGCCGTGCCGTACCGTGCTACGGGTTCATGACCATCGCATCAGCGTGACCCACGACGGCGTCGAGATCGAAAGCCTGGACGTTGAAGACCCGCTGGCGTTCGTCGAAACCTTCAAGGCCCGTTACAACGTGCCGACCATCCCTGGCCTGCCACGTTTCAACGGTGGCCTGGTGGGGTATTTCGGCTACGACTGCGTGCGCTACGTGGAAAAACGCCTGGGCACCTGTCCGAACCCCGATCCACTGGGCGTTCCGGACATTTTGCTGATGGTGTCCGACGCCGTTGTCGTCTTCGACAACCTCGCGGGAAAGATGCACGCCATTGTCCTGGCTGACCCGTCCCAGGAGGACGCCTACGAGCAAGGCCAACAAAGCCTGCAGGCACTGTTGGAAAAACTCCGTCAGCCGATCACGCCACGCCCCGGCCTGGATTTCAGCAAACAGTCGGCAGCCGACCCGGTGTTCCGCTCCAGTTTCACCCAGGACGATTACGAAAGAGCCGTCGATACCATCAAGGAATACATCCTGGCTGGCGACTGCATGCAGGTAGTGCCGTCGCAACGGATGTCCATCGACTTCAAGGCGGCGCCCATTGACCTGTACCGGGCACTGCGCTGCTTCAACCCGACGCCTTATATGTACTTCTTCAACTTTGGCGACTTCCACGTCGTGGGCAGCTCGCCGGAAGTACTGGTACGGGTCGAAGACAACCTGATCACCGTGCGCCCGATTGCTGGTACTCGTCCCCGTGGCGCCACGGAGGAGGCTGACCGGGCGCTGGAAGAGGACCTGCTGTCTGACGACAAGGAAATCGCCGAGCACCTGATGCTGATCGACCTGGGGCGCAACGACACCGGGCGCGTCTCGGAAGTTGGTTCGGTGAAGCTCACCGAGAAGATGGTCATCGAGCGCTATTCCAACGTGATGCACATCGTCTCCAATGTCACCGGCCAGTTGAAAGCCGGGCTGACGGCGATGGACGCCTTGCGGGCGATCCTGCCGGCGGGCACCTTGTCCGGCGCGCCGAAAATCCGCGCGATGGAGATCATCGACGAACTGGAACCGGTCAAGCGTGGGGTGTACGGCGGGGCCGTGGGTTACTTCGCCTGGAACGGCAACATGGACACCGCCATTGCCATCCGTACCGCGGTGATCAAGAACGGTGAACTGCACGTCCAGGCCGGCGGCGGCATCGTCGCCGACTCGGTGCCAGCGTTGGAATGGGAAGAAACCCTGAACAAGCGTCGGGCGATGTTCCGCGCCGTGGCGTTGGCGGAGCAGACTTCAGGCGACTGAAGTCCTCCACAACAACCTGTGGCCAGGGGCTGTTTTGCTTCGAAGGCCGTATTTAAAGTCAGTGAATCCAAAGGTTGCTACGCCATGTTGCTGATGATCGATAATTACGACTCTTTTACCTACAACGTTGTGCAATACCTCGGGGAGTTGGGCTCCGAGGTCAAAGTCGTGCGCAACGACGAACTGACCATCGCTGAAATTGAAGCCCTCAAGCCTGAGCGCATCGTCGTCTCGCCGGGGCCTTGCACGCCGACCGAAGCGGGCATCTCCATCGAAGCCATCAAATATTTCGCCGGTAAACTGCCAATTCTGGGCGTTTGCCTGGGGCATCAGTCGATTGGCCAAGCGTTTGGTGGCGATGTGGTACGTGCCCGTCAAGTCATGCACGGTAAAACCAGCCCGGTGTTCCACGAGGACAAGGGCGTGTTCGAAGGGCTGAATCTTCCGCTGACCGTTACCCGCTACCACTCCTTGATCGTCAAGCGCGAAACCCTGCCCGACTGCCTGGAGATAACCGCCTGGACTCAGCTTGAAGACGGTTCGGTGGATGAGATCATGGGGTTGCGCCACAAGACGCTGAATATCGAGGGTGTGCAATTTCATCCCGAGTCTATTCTCACCGAGCAGGGCCACGAACTGTTCGCCAACTTCCTCAAACAAACCGGCGGCACGCGCTAAGGACTTTTTATGGATATCAAGACAGCCCTGAGCCGTATCGTCGGCCATCTCGACCTGAGCACTGACGAGATGCGCGACGTGATGCGCGAAATCATGACCGGACAATGCACGGATGCGCAGATTGGCGCTTTCATGATGGCCATGCGCATGAAGAGCGAAAGCATCGATGAAATCGTCGGTGCGGTTTCGGCGATGCGCGAGCTGGCGGACAAGGTCGAGCTCAAGACCCTGGACGGCGTGGTGGATGTGGTCGGGACCGGCGGTGATGGCGCCAATATTTTCAACGTTTCCACCGCGTCGGCGTTCGTGGTCGCGGCGGCCGGCTGCACCGTTGCCAAACACGGCAATCGCGCAGTTTCCGGCAAGAGCGGCAGTGCCGACTTGCTGGAGGCGGCCGGCATCTACTTGAACCTGACCCCGGTCCAGGTAGCACGCTGCATTGATAATGTCGGCATCGGGTTCATGTTTGCCCAGACCCATCACAGTGCCATGAAGCACGCTGCGGCACCGCGTCGTGAGTTGGGCCTGCGTACGATGTTCAACATGCTCGGCCCGCTTACGAATCCGGCTGGCGTGAAACATCAGGTGGTGGGCGTGTTCAGCCAGGCGCTGTGCCGGCCGTTGGCAGAAGTCCTGCAACGTCTGGGCAGCAAGCACGTGCTGGTGGTCCACTCGAAGGACGGCTTGGATGAGTTCAGTCTGGCGGCACCCACATTCGTGGCTGAATTAAAAAATGATCAGATCAGCGAGTATTGGGTCGAACCAGAAGACCTGGGCATGAAAAGCCAGAGCCTGCACGGCCTGGCGGTTGACAGTCCGGCCCAGTCGCTGGAACTGATTCGCGATGCCTTGGGTCGCCGCAAGACCGAGAATGGCCAGAAAGCCGCTGAGATGATCGTGCTCAATGCCGGCGCTGCGTTGTACGCCGCCGACCACGCCAGCAGCCTCAAGCAAGGCGTGGAACTGGCCCATGATGCGTTGCACACTGGCTTGGCCAGGGAAAAACTCGAAGAGTTGGGTGCATTTACCGCCGTATTCAAAGTGGAGAACGAAGGATGAGCGTGCCAACGGTCCTGGAAAAAATTCTGGCTCGCAAGGCTGAGGAAGTGGCCGAGCGCAGCGCTCGAGTCAGTCTGACGGAGCTGGAGAACCTCGCGCGTTCAGCGGATGCGCCCCGCGGCTTTGCCAAGGCGCTGATCGATCAGGCGAAGAAAAAACAGCCGGCGGTGATTGCCGAAATCAAAAAGGCCTCCCCCAGCAAAGGTGTGATTCGTGAGCACTTCGTGCCGGCCGACATCGCCAAAAGCTACGAGAAGGGTGGGGCGACCTGCCTCTCGGTGCTGACCGACATCGACTTTTTCCAAGGCGCCGACGACTACCTCAAGCAGGCGCGGGCGGCGTGCAAGCTGCCGGTGATCCGCAAGGATTTCATGATCGACCCGTATCAGATCATTGAGGCCCGCGCCCTCGGTGCCGATTGCGTGTTGTTGATCGTTTCCGCCCTCGACGACGTGAAAATGGCCGAGCTGGCGGCAGTCGCCAAAGGCGTGGGCCTGGACGTATTGGTGGAAGTCCATGACGGCGACGAGTTGGAGCGGGCCTTGAAAACCCTGGATACCCCACTGGTCGGTGTGAACAACCGCAATCTGCACACCTTCGAAGTCAACCTGGAAACCACCCTGGACCTGCTGCCGCGGATCCCGCGTGATCGCCTGGTCATCACCGAAAGTGGCATCCTCAACCGGGCCGATGTCGAGCTGATGGAAGTCAGCGACGTGTACTCATTCCTGGTGGGCGAAGCGTTCATGCGAGCCGAAAGCCCGGGCACGGAACTGCAACGATTGTTCTTTCCTGAACGTGGCCTCCCGGTAAGCGGTTCGACACTGGACTGATTAAATGCCGCCCGTGATTGCCCTGACCGTCGAAGCCGGCCTGCAAGCCGAACAGGATCTGCTGGCTAGCATCTGTGCGGGTGAGGCTGAATTCGGCTTGTTGTTCTGGCAGCCCAATGACCGTGCGCTGGTCATGCCACGCCGCTTAAGTCGCTTGCCGGGGTTCGAATACGCCTGTGAGGTCTCGGCCGCCAATGGCTGGCCGGTGCTGCTGCGCGAAACAGGCGGCGAACCGGTGCCGCAGTCCGCCGCCACGGTCAATATCGCCCTGGTCTACGCACCACCGCGCAGCGAAGGCGATCATGGACGGATTGAAACCGCGTATCGCCGGTTGTGTGATCCCATCTGTCAGTTGCTGGATGAGTTGGGCGGAGTCGCTTCGTTGGGGGAGGTGGAGGGCGCGTTTTGCGACGGGCGGTTCAACGTCAATCTCGACGGCCGGAAAATGGTCGGCACCGCCCAGCGCTGGCGCCAGAGCAAGGGCGGTCAACGCCCGGTGGGCCTGGTACATGGCGCGCTGTTACTGGAGAACGAGCGCGAATCCATGGTGGCTGCGGTCAATCGTTTCAATGAGGCCTGTGGTCTGGAGCAGCGCGTGCGGGCCGAGAGCCACATCGCCTTGCATGAAAAATTCCCGGCCCCGCACGCGCTGGTGCGGCTCGAGACGTTGTACCGGCAATTGCTGACCACGTTACCTGGGGCCTAACGCGTTCCGAACACCACCATGGTCTTGCCTTTGACGCTGACCAGGTTGCGCTCCTCCAGGTCCTTGAGCACCCGACCGACCATTTCCCGAGAGCAACCGACAATCCGGCCGATTTCCTGGCGGGTCACTTTGATTTGCATGCCGTCCGGGTGGGTCATGGCATCGGGTTGCTTGCACAGTTCCAGCAGGCAGCGGGCGACGCGACCGGTCACGTCGAAGAAGGCCAGGTCGCCCACCTTGCGTGTGGTGTTGCGCAGGCGCTGTGCGATTTGTCCGCTGAGGACGTAAAGAATGTCCGGGTCTTGCACAGACAGTTCCCGGAATTTGCTGTAGCTGATTTCCGCTACCTCACATTCGATCTTGGCGCGTACCCAGGCACTGCGTACTTGCTCTTTGCCGGCCTGCTCGAACAACCCCAGTTCGCCAAAAAAATCCCCCGAATTGAGATAGGCGATGATCATTTCCCGCCCATCGTCATCCTCGATCAGGATAGTGACCGATCCCTTGATGATGAAGAACAGCGCGTCTGAGCGATCGCCTGCGCAAATGATATTGTGCTTGGCGGGATAGCGACGACGCTGACAATGCATCAGGAGCTTGTCGAGATTCTTGATCTTGAGCGTGGGAGTAATGGCAACCATGGTTGTATCCCGAAAGACTGCGCGGTGTGGTGGTTTGGTTTTCTTATGGGCGCGATGGCAATCGCAATAGCTGGCCATACGCCAGCGAGCTGGGCCAGCTTAACAGAGGCATCCCCAATTGATTTGAGAATTTACCTACATGCATGCGTCTGGCTGTCCTACTGCAGAGGCCCTACTGCAGAGGCTGACACGACGAGGGCTGTGCTAAGCTGGCGCCCCCTTTTTAACAGTGGAGTCTTGGCGATGAAGGCACGCATCCAATGGGCTGGCGAAGCCATGTTCCTCGGTGAATCAGGCAGCGGTCATGTGGTGGTCATGGACGGTCCGCCGGAAGCCGGTGGTCGCAACCTGGGTGTTCGGCCAATGGAAATGCTTCTGCTGGGCGTGGGCGGTTGCAGTAACTTCGACGTGGTCAGCATTCTCAAGAAGTCCCGCCAGGCCGTCGAAAGCTGCGAAGCCTTTCTGGAGGCGGAGCGCGCCACCGAAGACCCGAAAGTGTTCACCAAGATTCACATGCACTTCGTGGTGAAGGGACGAGCGCTGAAGGAAGCCCAGGTCAAGCGCGCCATTGAGCTGTCCGCCGAAAAATATTGCTCGGCGTCCATCATGCTCGGCGCTGCCGGCGTTGAAATCACCCACGATTATGAAATCATCGAATTGGGTTGAATCGACATCCAACCATCATAAAAGCAGTGCAAGCTCTGGCGATCAGAAGCCGACGTCTGCATAATGCGCCACTTTTTTCAGGGCGGAGATCGGTCGTTTGACCGGTCCTTGTCTGGACAGACAACCAAAATCGCCATCGCGAAGAGGTGTTAACCGTCCTACGCAGGTGCGTCGTTCGCATCTGACGGGCATGCTTGATCACGCGGCCAGGCCGCAATACATAGAGAGTTTTCAAACGGTGAAAAGCAAACTCAAGCTCCATGGGTTCAATAACCTGACAAAGACCTTGAGCTTCAACATCTATGACATCTGCTATGCGGAGACTCCGCAAGACCAGCAGGCCTACGTCGAGTACATCAATAAAGAGTACAACGCCAAGCGCCTCACGCAGATCCTCACGGAAGTTGTCGATATCATTGGTGCCAACATCCTGAACATCGCCAGTCAGGACTATGAACCCCAAGGTGCCAGCGTGACCATTCTGATCTCGGAAGAGCCGGTGACGCCGACCGACAGCCAGATCGAAGAGTCCCCGGGCCCGTTGCCCGAAATCATCCTGGCCCACCTCGACAAGAGCCACATCACGGTACATACCTACCCGGAAATACACCCGGTAGATGGCATTGCGACGTTCCGTGTGGACATCGATGTGTCGACCTGTGGTGTTATTTCACCGCTCAAGGCGCTCAACTTCCTGATTCACCAATTCGAGTCGGACATCGTGACTGTGGATTACCGCGTGCGTGGGTTTACCCGCGACGTTGAAGGCCACAAGCATTTTATTGATCACGAGATCAATTCGATCCAGAACTACCTGTCTGAAGATACGCGCGATGCGTACCAGATGACCGACGTGAACGTGTATCAGGAAAACCTGTTCCACACCAAAATGCTGCTCAAAGACTTCGAACTGGATAACTATCTGTTCGGCGATGCCACCAGCAACCTGTCCACTGAACAGCGCGACCAGGTGGAAGAGCGTGTGAAACACGAAATGCTGGAAATCTTCTACGCACGTAACATGCCGCGCTGAAGTTTCGAGCATAAAAAAGGCGACTACCAGTGGGTAGTCGCCTTTTTTTTGGATGCCAAATTGCCTTTGATCCCGTGGTGTTTAACTCCACTTTCGTGATCAGATCCGATAAGTGCTCTTGGTCATGACCTTGGCCAACAGGCTCATACCGAACTTCACCGGTGCCGGAAAACGAAAACCACCGGCCTCAAGGGCACTCTCGGCATGGTGTTCCTCGTCCTCGCGCATCTGCTCCAGAATCGCCCGGGATTTCTCATCCTCGGCTGGCAGTTGTTCCAGATGTTCATTCAAGTGCTTGCACACCTGATGCTCGGTCGCTGCAACGAAGCCGAGGCTGACTTTGTCGCTGATCAATCCGGCCACTGCGCCGATTCCGAATGACATCCCATAGAACAACGGGTTCAGGACGCTGGTATGACTGCCCAGCTGGCGAATGCGCTGCTCGCACCAGACCAGATGGTCGATTTCTTCCTCGGCGGCATGCTCCATCGCCTCACGCACCTTCGGCAGCTTGGCGGTCAGCGCCTGGCCCTGATACAGCGCCTGGGCACAGACTTCGCCGGTGTGGTTGATGCGCATCAGGCCTGCGACGTGGCGGCTCTGCTCGTCACTGAGTTGCACGTCCGGCTGCACGATAGCCGGTGATGGGCGAAACGGCTGGCCACTGAAAGGCAACAGCGTGCGCATCGCGGTATCGGCTTGCAGCAGCAGGCGGTCAATTGGCGAGTAGTGACGTTGAGTAGTCATGCTTACCTCCGGGAAAAATCACGGCGGCCAGTTTAACCCAGTCGGCCGCTGAAGATTTGCGTTGGGTCAGGGCTATCAACCCGGCGGCCAGTTCATCTGGCGCTGCCCCAGCACATGCATATGAATGTGATAGACGGTCTGCCCGCCGAGTTCATTGCAGTTCATCACCACGCGAAACCCTTCCTCGCACCCCAGCTCGAGTGCCAGGCGCTGGGCGGTGAACAGGATGTGTCCGGTCAGACCTTTGTCTTCTTCGGTCAGGTCATTGAGGGTGCGGATCGGTTTCTTTGGAATGACCAGAAAATGCACGGGGGCTTGCGGGGCAATGTCGTGGAAGGCCAGGACCTGGTCATCCTCGTAAATGATCTTCGCCGGAATCTCCCGGTTGATGATCTTGGTAAACAGAGTATCCACAGCTGTTTCTCCATTGGGTTAGTCGAGGTCGAGTGTACTGAAGGTTCGATTGGCGAGCCTGGTTTTTCAGCTACCAGCGTATCAGCGAGGGCAGTGGGCCTTGTTCACCATGCCGGCGATGGTCCGGACCAGTCCTCGCGATCCCAGTCGCGGTAGCGCGGCCAGCCAGCGATTGCGGCGTCCGGGAATGATGATGGCGCGGTTGCGGTCCAGCGCGCGCACAGCATATAGGGCAACTTCCTCCGGACTCATCGTCGACTTGTTGTCGTTGATTTTTTGCTCATCCAATCGTGCCTTGGCGAAAAAGCCTGTCCGGGTCGGGCCTGGGCAAAGTACCGATACCTTGATCGCGCACTTCTTCAGTTCGACCCGCAAGGCTTCGGAGAAGTGCAGCACATAAGCCTTGCTGGCGTAATAGGTGCTCATCCAGGGCCCAGGCTGGAATGCGGCGATCGACGCAACGTTGAGGATCTGGCCACCGCCATGCAGTGCCATGCTATTGCCTACCGCGTGACAAAGACGTGTCAGGGCGAGGATGTTGACTTCGATCAGGTCCTGTTCGGTCATCCAGTCCTGGCCCAGGAACGGGCCGCTGGTACCGATACCGGCGCAATTGACCAGTAGATCGATCTGCCGCTCACCTTCCTCCAGTTCCAGAAGAAAGCCCGAAAGTCTCAGCGGTTCTCCCAGGTCGCAAGCCCGGAACAACACCTCCACGCCAAACCGCTGAGTCAATTCGATTGCAATACTTTCCAGCCGATCACGCTGTCGAGCCACCAGTAGCAGGTTGCGGCCGCGCCGGGCCAGCGCCTCAGCCATGGCCAGGCCAATGCCGCTGGAGGCGCCAGTGATCAGAGCGTAACGGGTCATGCAGTTCTCCATCGCAACAGCCCGCCGCCAGTGGACTGGGCTGTCACCGGCATGAAGCGCGCTTATTGTTCCTCTTCTTCTTCATAGTCTACAGAAGGCGGAGCGGGCTCGGCTGCCTCTACGGCGGGTTCTTCGGCAGTATCTTCGGTGGACTCGCTGCTTTCATAGCTACTCAGGGAGCTGCTGCCCAACTCTTCTCCGATGCCGCTGAAAGCACCGGCCACTGCACCGACCAGAACCAGTGCGATCAAGACGACCCACAGCCACGAAAGAACCTTGACCGCAGTGCTGTTGGGCGGCGGTGGAGGACCATAGCGATTCGCACCGGTATTGCCGGGCGTGCATATGAGCACGAGCGGAAAGATGCTGCCCACGAACGGCACCAGGTTGAGCAACCACAGCCACCCGGACCAGCCGACGTCATGCAGGCGCTGGACGCTGAACTGGATGCTCACAAAGGCAAAGCCCAATGCGATGGCTACCCCCAGCAGTCCGCCGATGATCATTGCCGCCAGTGAGTTCGAGGCGAGGATCCATGTCAGGCTGAACCAGAAGGCTATGCCGATGACAGGCATCATGGCCAGTGTCAAAACCATGGTCCAGGCCAGGTATCGCAGGCGCCCGATTCGCCCCTCAAAGCTGAAAGGCTTGAGGGTGCTGTACTCGGCAAGCGCTTCACCGACCTGTGCCCGGGGAGGCGCATAGGGTGATACGGGGTCGACGATCGAGTTCGAGTGGTGCAGTGGGGATTCCTGGACCTCACCGAGGTTCAGCTGCAAGGAGGGTTCGGCTTCGATGCGTGCATCAATCCCGCTCTTGTTGAGTGCTTCCAGGTACTTCTGCGCTTCACTCTGGGACAGGTTGCTTTTAAGCGCCACCTTGCGGCCACTGAACAGTCGTTCAATGGCGCTGATATCGCTTTTGAACAGCTCGGCGAGGTTGAGTTTGGCGGTGGTGGTATCGACGCCCGGCATCAGGGCTCCGTCGAATACGATATTGAAACGGGTTTCACTCATGCCCGGCATCCTTGTCTCTGAAAGTTAAATTTATTGGGTTAGTTCAGCGAGGCCATTGGCCGCCAAGCTCTACCGCCCGCGCCTGTGCCTGGCGGTATTCTTCATCCAGGCGTGCGACCAATTGATCGACGCTGGGTAAATCGTGGATTTCACCCACGCCCTGGCCTGCGGACCACACGGTTTTCCAGGCCTTGGCTTCATCGTTAAGCGGTTTGAGTTTCGAGCCAAAATCCACCTCGCCTTTGTTCTGCAAGGCGGCCAGATCGAAACCGGCGTTTTCCAGGCTCTGGCGCATGAAACTGGCCGGTACCCCGGAGACAGCTGGAGTATGCACGATGTCTGCGGCTTGGGATGTGAGCAACATCTCTTTATAAGCGTCAGGCGCATGGCTTTCGCTCGTACCGATAAAGCGGGTCCCGAAGTAGGCCAAATCCGCGCCGAGTAACTGTGCGGCAAGAATCTGATGGCCGTGGTTCAGGCATCCTGCAAGCAGCACGGTTTTGTCGAAGAACTGCCGGATCTCGGCAACCAGCGAGAACGGGCTCCAGGTCCCGGCGTGCCCCCCTGCGCCGGCGGCAACGGCGATCAGACCATCGACACCGGCCTCGGCGGCCTTCTCGGCATGACGCCGCGTGGTTACGTCGTGGAACACCAGGCCGCCATAGCTGTGAACAGCGTCTACCAGCTCTTTCACCGCACCCAGGCTGGTGATGACAATCGGCACCTTATGTTCGATGCAGATCGCCAGGTCAGCCTGAAGCCGCGGATTGCTGTGATGAACAATCAGGTTTACGGCGTAGGGTGCCGGATTTTCCAGTGCCGCCAGACCTGCTTCGATTTCCTCAAGCCAAGCCTTGAAACCACTGCTTTCGCGTTGGTTCAACGCCGGGAAGCTGCCGACGATGCCGTTGCGGCAGCAGGCCAGGACCAGTTGCGGGTTGGAAATCAGGAACATCGGCGCTGCCACGACGGGCAGGCGCAAACGTTGTTCAAGCAGAGCGGGCAGCGACATGGGAAGTCCCCCGGATAAATAGTGCCGATTGGAAGTTAGAACGGCCGAACCACAACCAGAATTACGATAGCCAGCAATATCAGAACCGGAACTTCATTGAACCAGCGATAAAAGACATGGCTGCGGGTGTTTTCGCCACGGGCGAAGCGCTTCACCTGGGCGCCGCACATATGGTGATAGCCGATCAGTAGCACCACCAGGGTCAGCTTGGCGTGCATCCAGCCGCCTTGGGTGAAGTATGCGCCGGCGTTGAGGCTGAGCAGCCAGATGCCGAACACCAGGGTGGCGATCATCGCCGGGCCCATGATGCCGCGATACAACTTGCGCTCCATGATGCTGAAGCGCTCCTTGCTGACGCTGTCTTCGCTTTGGGCGTGATAGACAAACAGGCGGGGCAGGTAGAACAGCCCGGCGAACCAGCAGACCATGCTGACAATGTGAAGTGCTTTGAGCCACAGATAGAGCATTTTTAGTTATTCCCAGATTCACGGTAGCCCGATAGTAGAGGTTAGAGCGGCCGCACGTCACCTTGGCGGTTGTCGCCGCGCCGTGGGCCCCCTATTATCGACGGCTTTCCAGTGGGTTCGTTGAGGGCAGGTTTATGGTCAAGGTCGGTATCGTCGGCGGCACGGGTTACACCGGTGTCGAACTGCTGCGTCTGTTGGCACAGCATCCGCAAGCTGAGGTGGTGGTCATTACCTCCCGATCCGAGGCCGGCCTGGCCGTCGCCGACATGTATCCGAACCTGCGCGGTCATTACGATGGCCTGGCGTTCAGCGTTCCGGACGTCAAGACCCTCGGCGCTTGCGATGTGGTGTTCTTCGCCACGCCTCACGGTGTCGCCCATGCCCTGGCGGGCGAACTGCTGGCCGCCGGGACCAAGGTCATCGACCTGTCGGCAGACTTCCGCCTGCAGGACGCAGACGAATGGGCCAAATGGTACGGCCAGCCCCACGGCGCGCCGGAGCTGCTGGATGAGGCGGTCTATGGCTTGCCGGAAGTCAACCGCGAGAAAATCAAGCAGGCCCGACTGATCGCCGTACCTGGTTGCTATCCGACTGCAACGCAGTTGGGTTTCCTGCCGCTGCTCGAGGCCGGCCTCGCCGATACTTCGCGCCTGATCGCTGACTGCAAATCCGGTGTCAGTGGTGCTGGACGTGGCGCCAGTGTCGGTTCGCTGTACTCCGAGACCTCGGAAAGCATGAAGGCCTACGCGGTCAAGGGGCACCGTCACCTGCCGGAAATTCGCCAGGGGTTGCGTCGGGCAGCGGGCAAGGACGTCGGCCTGACGTTCGTGCCGCACCTGACGCCGATGATTCGTGGCATCCACTCCACTCTTTACGCAACGGTTGTCGATCGCTCGGTGGACCTGCAGGCGTTGTTTGAAAAGCGTTATGCCAACGAACCGTTCGTCGACGTGATGCCGGCCGGCAGCCATCCGGAAACCCGTAGCGTGCGCGGAGCAAACGTTTGCCGGATTGCGGTGCATCGTCCGCAGGATGGTGACCTGGTAGTGGTGCTGTCGGTCATCGATAATCTGGTCAAGGGCGCGTCGGGCCAGGCGGTGCAGAACCTGAACATCCTGTTCGGGCTGGATGAGCGTCTGGGCCTGTCCCATGCGGGGATGTTGCCTTAACAGCAGCCACCGGCTTCAAGTCCGGAGCTTCAAGCGTGGAGCTTGGCGCTGGTCTTCTAAATAGTTGACCGATTTTGTAGGAGAAGCGGATAATGCCCGCCATTACGCATTATGGCGGCGTTAGCGCCGGGAGATATTCAGCATGAGCGTCGAAACCTTCACCCCCATGGCTTTGCAATTCACCCACGGTGCCGCGCACAAGGTGAAGAGCCTGGTCGATGAAGAGGGCAATGATCGTTTGAAGCTGCGCGTATTCGTGACGGGCGGTGGTTGTTCGGGTTTTCAATACGGCTTCACTTTCGATGAGGAAGTGGCCGAAGATGACACCATCGTCGAGCGCGAAGGGGTCAGCCTGGTAGTCGATCCGATGAGTTTCCAGTACCTGGCGGGTGCCGAGGTGGATTATCAGGAAGGTTTGGAAGGGTCGCGTTTCGTGATCAAGAACCCGAATGCCACCACAACCTGCGGCTGCGGTTCTTCTTTCTCGATCTGACAGCCTCAATAAAAAACGCCGCAGTGCCTTACGGCTCTGCGGCGTTTTGCTGTCCGGGATTATTGATTCAGGCGGGATAGATGGCGCCGAGTACACGCAAGCCCCGGGCGCCAGTGACACTTGGGCGATTCGCTGGAATACCGGCGAGGCAGCAGTGGGCCAGCCAGGCGAAAGCCATGGCTTCAACCCAGTCCGGGTCTACGCCGTACACCGCAGTGCTGCTGACTTTGGCGTTTGGCAGCAACTCGGCTAGACGCCTCATCAGTGTCTGGTTGTGCGCGCCGCCACCGCAAACCAACAACTCCTGAGTATCGGGCTGGGCATGCTGCAGCGACTCGACGATGGTCAGCGCTGTCAGTTCGAGCAGCGTTGCCTGTACGTTTTCGGGGGCAAAAGCTGGCAGGTGGGACAAGTGCTGGGTCAGCCAAGGCAGGTTGAATACTTCGCGCCCGGTACTTTTCGGACCCTTGGTGACAAAGAAGGGGTCGCTGAGCAGTTCCTTGAGCAAAGCCGGTTCGACTTGCCCGCTGGCAGCCCATTGGCCGTCGCGATCGAAGTGCTCGCCCTGTTGTTGGTGTATCCAGGCATCGAGCAGTACGTTGCCGGGACCACAATCGAAACCCGCCACGGGTTTTCCGGGTTCTATCAGGCTCAGATTGCTGAAACCGCCGACATTCAGCACGGCGCGATTGCCGGCTCGTTCTTCGAACAGTGCCTCATGGAACGCCGGAACCAGAGGAGCACCTTGCCCGCCCGCCGCTATGTCACGACTGCGGAAGTCGCTGACGATGGTGATGCCGGTCAATTCGCTCAGCAGTGCGGGATTGCCGATCTGCACGGTAAAGCCCCGGGCCGGTTCGTGACGAATGGTCTGGCCATGGCTGCCAATCGCCGCTACGTTTTCAGGCTTGAGCTTCTGTTCATTGAGGAGGGTGTGGATGCCCTGGGCGGCCAGCGTTACCCAATTCTGTTGGGCAATGGCGGAGCGGGCAATTTCATCGGGCCCACTGCTGCACAAGCCGAGCAATTCGGTGCGCAGGGAGGCGGGCATGGGGATGTAGTGCGTGGCGATCAGTTTGATCGCCGGGGTCAGTTCGATCAGTGCGATATCCAAGCCATCCAGGCTGGTCCCGGACATCACACCGATATAGAACGTCATGGCTTAGCGCTTGCTCGAAGCCAGCATCGTGGCCTTCTCTTGATCCATGCGAGCCATCAATGGTTGGCTTTGGGCCAGGAATCGAGCGCGCTCGGCTTTGGCAATCGGATCGGCCATCGGCAGTTTCTGGCCAAGCGGATCGACGTGAACGCCGTTGACCTGGAACTCATAGTGCAGGTGCGGTCCTGTGGACAGGCCGGTAGTGCCGATATACCCGATAACCTGGCCTTGCTTGACGCTGCCACCGGTCTTCACGCCTTTGGCGAAGCCCTGCATGTGGCCGTACAGCGTGCGGTAGGTGTTGCCGTGCTGGATGATCACGGTATTGCCATAGCCACCACGGCGTCCGGCCAGCAATACTTTGCCGTCGCCGGCAGCCTTGATTGGCGTGCCGCGGGGGGCTGCATAGTCGACGCCTTTGTGCGCCCGGATCTTGTTCAGGATCGGGTGTTTGCGGCCTGCGGAGAATCTTGAGCTGATGCGGGCAAAATCAACCGGCGTACGGATGAATGCCTTGCGCATGCTGTTGCCATCGGCGGTGTAATAGCTGCTGTTGCCTTGTTTGTTGGTGTAGCGCACTGCGGTGTAGGTTTTGCCGCGGTTGGTGAAGCGCGCGGAAAGGATCGGACCGTTGCCGACGCTCTTCCCATTGACCACTTTCTGCTCATAGATGACATCGAATTCGTCGCCCTGACGAATATCCTGGGCGAAGTCGATGTCGTAGCCAAACACGCTGGCCATGTCCATCGTCAGGCTATGGGAAAGGCCTGCGCGAGCGGCCGACTGCGACAGTGAGCTGTTGATGACGCCATGGACGTAAGCCGAGCGCACAGTGGGCTTGGCGGTAACGCGGTTGAATACATAACCCTTGTCATTTTTGGTCAGGGTGATGCTTTCCAGGTCGCTCAGCTTGGTGTGCAGATTGGTCAGCTGTCCGTCTGGAGTGAGTTCGAATTCGAGTTTCTGGCCGCGCTGCAGTTGGGTGAACTGTTTGGCTTGCTTGTCGCTGGCCAGGATTTCGTGAACTGAAGTCGAAGGCAGGCCAACCTTTTCGAAGAGGGTGGAGAGCGTATCGCCCTTGGCGACAATGACTTCGCGGTGGTCCGGGCCTTTCTTTTCTTCTACAACAACTGGTGGCTCTGCCTGAGCGGCCTCGGTGGTGTCTTCGGGGGTGTTTTCAATCTGCGCGAAGGGGGGCACGGCCGGCTCGTTTGTGGCCTGGACGGCTTCGGCAGCGTCTTGATCTTGTGTCAGTTGTTCAGCAGGGCTTTCCAGTTCAAGACTCAGAGTCGTCTTTTTGGCTTCAACATCGCTGGAAGGAAACACCAGGAGCGCCAGGCTAAGGAGAGCTGCGATGCCACTTGCGGCAAGCAGGTGGGTCTTTGGGTAAAGCGGCGGCGCTTTAGACGGTTCTGTGGTCATAAGTAATTTGACTTTTGAAAAGATGAATTGGAAAAGATGAATGACATGATGAAGATGAAATAACTGTATAAAATATAACCAAATCCCCTGCGAAGCAAGCCCGCAGACGCTCTGTCTGTGGATTGGCGTCCGTGTGCCGGGCAAACCTTGTATTTGGTACGCGATCTTGTATGGTTGGGGCCCTTTGAATCTGAGCCTTGCGGGTCTGTTATGAAGTCGGTTGAAGAGCAGCTAGCGCTGATCAAACGTGGTGCGGAAGAACTATTGGTCGAGTCCGAGCTGATCGAGAAGCTCAAGCGCGGGCAGCCGCTGCGTATCAAGGCTGGTTTCGATCCGACGGCGCCTGATCTGCACCTGGGTCATACCGTGCTTATTAATAAGCTGCGTCAGTTCCAGGACCTGGGGCACCAGGTCATCTTCCTTATAGGTGACTTCACCGGGATGATCGGTGATCCGAGTGGAAAGAGTGCTACGCGCCCTCCGCTGACTCGCGAGCAGGTTCTCGATAACGCCGAGACCTACAAGACTCAAGTCTTCAAGATTCTTGATCCGGCCAAGACCGAGGTGGCTTTCAACTCCACTTGGATGGATCAGATGGGGCCGGCGGATTTCATTCGCCTGACTTCCCAGTACACCGTAGCTCGTATGCTCGAGCGCGACGACTTCGATAAGCGCTATAAAACCAATCAGCCAATCGCCATTCATGAATTCCTCTATCCGCTTGTACAGGGTTACGACTCCGTCGCGTTGCGAGCGGACGTTGAGCTCGGTGGTACGGACCAGAAGTTCAACCTGTTAATGGGGCGTGAGTTGCAGCGCGGATATGGTCAGGAGGCTCAGTGCATCCTGACCATGCCATTGCTGGAAGGTCTGGATGGCGTGAAGAAGATGTCCAAGTCGTTGGGCAACTACGTCGGCATCCAGGAAGCGCCAGGCGTCATGTACAGCAAGCTGGTCTCCATTCCGGATGTGCTGATGTGGCGTTACTTCGAGTTGTTGAGCTTCCGCTCCATGGACGAGATCAATGCGTTCCGCGCTGATGTCGAGGCGGGGGCTAATCCGCGGGACATCAAGATCAAGCTGGCCGAAGAAATCGTTGCTCGTTTCCATGGTGAGGAGGCTGCGGCCAACGCTCACCGTGCGGCGGGCAATCGTATGAAGGATGGCGAGCTGCCGGATGATCTGCCGGAGATCGAGCTGACTGCTGTCGAGGATATGCCGATCGCGGCAGTCCTTAATAAAGCAGGTCTGGTCAAGAATTCGGCAGTGGCGCGAGATCTCCTTGGGTCGGGCGGTGTGCGTATAGATGGTGAGGTTGTGGATCGCACCTATATGTATGAGCTGGGTTCCACTCATGTATGTCAGGCCGGCAAGAAGGCTTTCGCGCGGATTACGCTGAAATCCGAATAAAGCTGAAAATAGGTGTTGACGGCAAATTCTGGACGTCTATAATTCGCCCCACTTCCGGCGCAGTCGAAACGGAAAACTCCTTGAGTTTC
>NZ_JBSPTN010000011.1:0-193520 GCF_053850495.1 Pseudomonas sp. CFBP 5748 | reverse complement strand
AACATCGGCCCACATCGTTCTGGTATCCCTGATAGAAACTTCAGGGGATTTTACCTAAGACCTTGAAAGGGATGGCCGTAAGGGCGGAACCCTAAGCCGCCGTTACCGCAGCAATGGATATGTACTCAGCCAACAACATTCTGACCGGCTGTCAGGCCGCCTCGCGAGCAAGCTTTGCTCCCACAGATCTGAAGGGTGTTCGACCGGGGGAACCAGGCCGGCTGTCAGGCCGCCTCGTCCAAAGCGCTATGCCCAAACCCAACAGTCCCCCTCACTTTTCGATATTTCCAACACCCCCACCCGCAACGCTACTCTCCTGAAAACCGTCACCACCCCCCAAGGGATTTCATGGACAGAACCACCTTCAAACCACTCCTACTCACCCTAGCCCTGATCAGCAGCGCCCCACTGGCCCAGGCCGCCACCACCCTGGTCTACTGCTCCGAAGCCAGCCCCGCCGGGTTCGACCCCAGCCAATACACCAGCGGCACCGACTTCGATGCCTCGGCCGAAACCGTCTTCAACCGCCTCACCCAATTCAAGCGCGGCGGTACCGAGGTCGAACCCGGATTGGCCACGAGCTGGGACGTGTCCGCCGATGGCCTCATCTACACCTTCCACCTGCGCGACGGCGTGAAATTCCACACCACCGACTATTTCACCCCCACCCGCGACTTCAACGCTGACGACGTGTTGTTCACCTTCCAGCGCCTGCTCGACCCGCAACACCCGTTCCGCCAGGCCTACCCCACCGAGTCGCCGTACTTCACCGACATGGGCCTGAACACCACGATCAAGAGCGTCGAGAAAGTCGATGAGCACACCGTGCGTTTCAACCTGAACAACGTCGACGCCGCTTTCGTGCAGAACCTGGCGATGAGCTTCGCCTCCGTGCAGTCCGCCGAATACGCGGCGCAGTTGTTGAAGGAAGGCAAGGCCGGGGACCTCAACCAGAAACCCGTCGGCACCGGGCCGTTCGTGTTCAAGCGCTACCAGAAGGACTCGCAGATCCGCTACGCCGCCAACACCGCGTACTGGAAACCCGAGGACGTGAAGCTCGACAACCTGATTTTCTCCATCACCCCGGACGCCGCCGTACGCCTGCAAAAGCTCAAGCGCGGCGAATGCCAGGTCAGCGGCTACCCGCGTCCGGCTGACATCAAGATCATCGAGCAAGACCCGAACCTGCAGGTGCTCAAGCAGCCCGGCTTCAACCTGGGTTTCCTGGCCTACAACGTGACACATCCACCCCTGGACCAGCTCAAGGTCCGCCAGGCGCTGGACATGGCCATCGATAAACCCGCAATCATCAAGGCCGTGTACCAGAGCGCCGGCCAACTGGCGCAAAACGCCTTGCCACCGGCCCAGTGGTCGTTCGACCCGGCCATCCAGGACGCGCCCCACGACGTGACCAAGGCCAAGGCGCTACTCAAGGAAGCAGGGGTTGCGCCGGGTACCACCATCGACTTATGGGCGATGACAGTGCAGCGCGCCTCCAACCCCAATGCGCGAATGTCTGCGCAGATGATCCAGCAGGATTGGGCCAAGATCGGCATCAAAGCCAACATCGTCAGCTATGAATGGGGCGAGTACATCAAGCGCGCAAAAAATGGTGAGCATGATGCAATGATTTACGGCTGGACCGGCGACAACGGCGACCCGGACAACTGGCTGGGCGTGCTGTACAGCTGCGCGGCGGTCAAGGGCAGCAACTACGCCAAGTGGTGCGACCCGGCGTATGACCGGCTGATCCAGCAAGCCAAAGTCTCGAACGACCGCCAGCAACGGATCGATTTGTATCGACAAGCGCAGAAAATCCTCAAGCAACAGGTGCCCATCACCCCCATCGCGAACTCGACGGTCTTTCAACCGATAAACAGGCAAGTGGTGGATTTCAAACTCAGCCCATTCGGCCTGACGCCCTTCTACGGCGTGGGTTTGAAGAAGTAGCACCCGCCCCAACCCGGTGCATTTCGCCCCTTTCAATGCACCGGTACGGAGCGAGTTTTACCCCGAAAAAACCCGCGCAAACGGTCAACTGCGTCAGAAGTTATACAGATGCGACATTAAGGTACGTTCGTGCCACTGAATCGGACTTGTGACCGCTCTGGATCTTGCATTGGGTATGGGGCCTGCATAAGTATCCGCAGGACGACTCACGAGGTCGCCCTCAAATCCAAAAATGACAACAAATCATGAGGCCAACATGCTTAAACAAGCGGTCATTCCGTTTTTAGTCGGCGCGAGCTTATTAGCCAGCGCACCTTTCGCCCAAGCCGCGACTAACCTGGTGTTCTGCTCCGAAGGGAGCCCGGCCGGTTTTGACCCTGGTCAGTACACCACCGGAACCGACTTCGACGCCTCCGCAGAAACCGTATTCAACCGCCTGACCCAGTTCGAGCGCGGCGGCACCGCTGTGATTCCTGGCCTGGCGACCAAGTGGGACATTTCCGACGACGGCCTGACCTACACCTTCCACCTGCGTGAAGGCGTCAAGTTCCACACCACCCCGTACTTCAAGCCGACCCGCGAATTCAACGCCGACGACGTGCTGTTCACCTTCAATCGCATGATCAACAAGGATGACCCGTTCCGTAAGGCGTACCCGACCGAATTCCCGTATTTCACCGACATGGGCATGGACACCAACATCGCCAAGGTCGAGAAAATCGACGCCAAGACCGTCAAGTTCACCCTCAATGCCGTAGACGCCGCGTTCATCCAGAACATGGCCATGCACTTTGCCTCCATCCAGTCCGCCGAGTACGCCGACCAGTTGCTCAAGGCAGGCAAGGCCGCCGATATCAACCAGAAGCCCATCGGCACTGGTCCGTTCGTCTTCAAGAGCTACCAGAAAGACTCGAACATCCGCTTCACCGGCAACAAGGAATACTGGGTTCCGGATGACGTGAAGATCGACAACCTGATCTTCGCCATCACCACCGACCCGTCGGTGCGTATCCAGAAGCTGAAAAAGAATGAATGCCAGGTCACCCTCTTCCCTCGTCCGGCCGACCTCAAGGCGATCAAGGAAGACAAGAACCTGAAGATGCCGGACCAACCGGGCTTCAACCTGGGCTACATCGCCTACAACGTGATGGACAAGATCAAGGGCAGCGACCAGCCCAACCCGATGGCCCAGCTGAAAGTGCGCCAGGCGCTGGACATGGCCGTCAACAAGCAGCAGATCATCGACTCGGTGTACCAGGGCGCAGGCCAACTGGCCGTCAATGCCATGCCACCGACCCAGTGGTCCTACGACACCACCATCAAGGACGCCGCGTACAACCCCGAGAAAGCCAAAGAGCTGCTCAAGGAAGCCGGCATCAAGGAAGGCACCGAGATCACCCTGTGGGCGATGCCGGTCCAGCGTCCCTACAACCCGAACGCCAAGCTGATGGCCGAAATGCTGCAGTCGGACTGGGCCAAGATCGGGATCAAGGCCAAGATCGTCACCTACGAGTGGGGCGAGTACATCAAGCGCTCCAAGGGCGGTGAAAACGGCGCCATGCTGATCGGCTGGAGCGGCGACAACGGTGACCCGGACAACTGGCTCAACGTGTTGTTTGGCTGCGACTCGCTGCAAGGCAACAACTTCTCGAAATGGTGCGACAAGAAGTTCGACGATATCGTCAAGCAAGCCAAGCGCACTTCGGATCAGTCCAAGCGCACCGAGCTGTATAAGCAGGCACAACACATCCTCAAAGATGCTGTCCCGATGACACCCATCGCTCACTCGACGGTGTTCCAACCCATGCGCGCCAACGTGCAGGATTTCAAGATCAGCCCCTTTGGCTTGAACTCCTTCTACGGCGTCAGCGTCAGCAAATAAAGGTAGGCAACGGCGACGTTTTTAACGGCGCCGTTGCTTTATCTGCCGAGACCAAGACCCAGGAAATCGCCTACATCCAAAAGCACTGCGTACCACAGCAGTTGGTTTCGGACGTATCGCCTTTTCCCACAAGTCTTTCAGGCATTACGCATTTACTGCCTGGCCCACGGCTCATACCGTCGGGGCCTGGTCGGTTTGCTAGCCTTGCGGCATTGCTGTGCAATGGATTGAGCTCAGTGTTCCGGACATGTCCCGGAAAGACACCGGTTCACTGTTAAACACCCCGAACGAGAGAGGGAGCGTCATGCGCCATACCTTGGTTTTATCCACATTGTTGGGCACCGGCCTCTTGGCCGCCGCGTCCATGGCCCAGGCAGCTGGCGGCAGCCTGGTGTTCTGTTCCGAAGGCAGCCCGGCCGGTTTCGACACCGCGCAATACACCACGGCCACCGACAACGATGCCGCGGAGCCGCTGTACAACCGCCTGGCGGAGTTTGAAAAAGGCGCGACCAACGTCGTCCCGGGCCTGGCAACAAGCTGGGACATTTCCGAAGACGGCCTGAAATACACCTTTCACCTACGTGAAGGGGTGAAGTTTCATACCACCGACTACTTCAAACCAAGCCGGGACTTCAACGCCGACGACGTGTTGTTCACCTTCAATCGCATGCTTGACCCGCAGCATCCGTTCCGCAAGGCCTATCCCACCGAGTTTCCGTACTTCAACGGCATGAGCCTGAACAAGAACATCGCCAAGGTGGAAGCGACCGGGCCGTTGACGGTGGTCATGACCCTCAACAGCGTGGACGCCGCGTTCATCCAGAACATCGCCATGAGTTTTGCCGCGATCCTGTCGGCCGAATACGCCGAGCAGTTGCTCAAGAACGGCAAGCCCAGCGACATCAACCAGAAGCCGATCGGCACGGGGCCGTTCGAGTTCAAGAGCTACCAGAAAGACTCCAATATCCGCTACGTCGCCAACAAGCAGTACTGGGCGCCGGAACGGGTCAAGCTGGATAATCTGATTTTCTCCATCAACACCGATGCCTCGGTACGGGTGCAGAAACTCAAGGCCAACGAATGCCAGGTCACCCTGCATCCACGCCCGGCCGACGTGCCAGCCTTGAAGAACGACCCCAAGCTGCAACTGATCGAGAAGCCCGGCTTCAACCTTGGCTACATCGCCTACAACACTCGCCACAAACCCTTCGACCAGGTCGAAGTACGCCGGGCGCTGGACATGGCGGTGAACAAGCAAAGCATCCTCAACGCCGTGTACCAGGGCGCGGGGCAACTGGCGGTCAACGCCATGCCGCCGACCCAGTGGTCCTACGACGACACGATCAAGGACACCGCCTACAACCCGGAAAAAGCCAAAGAGCTGCTCAAGGCCGCCGGGGTCAAGGACGGCACCGAAATCACCCTCTGGGCCATGCCCGTGCAACGCCCGTACAACCCCAACGCCAAGCTGATGGCCGAGATGCTCCAGGCCGACTGGGCGAAAATCGGTCTGAAGGTGAAGATCGTCAGCTACGAATGGGGCGAGTACATCAAGCGCACCAAGAACGGCGAGCACGACATCAGCCTGATCGGCTGGACCGGCGACAATGGTGACCCGGACAACTGGCTGGGCACGCTGTACAGCTGCGACGCCATTGGCGGCAACAACTACTCCATGTGGTGTGACCAGGATTACGACAAGCTGATCAAGCAGGCCAAGGTCGTCACCGACCGCGACCAGCGCACCGTGCTCTACAAACAGGCCCAGCAGTTGCTCAAGCAGCAAGTGCCGATCACCCCTGTCGCCCACTCGACGGTCAACCAGCCGCTGAGTACCAAAGTCGAAGGGTTCAAAGTCAGCCCCTTCGGTCGCAACGTGTTCTCGGGCGTCAGCCTGAACCCATAACCGTATAGCCACACAGCGAGGGTTTCCTTTGGAAGCCCTCTCGCAGATGTTTTGCCTTAATTCGCCGATCAGGCGCCATGCAAACGTTTGCTAGCCGTGAATGAGTTGTAAAAACCAATAGCCGTATCACCTAAAAAGACCGGCATTAAGAAGAAAGAAAAGGAGCGTTACCCATGAAACTGAGCAGCACCGCGTTACTGGCCTTGGCCATCAGCAGCGTCACCGCCACGGCATACGCAGAATCGCAGAGCCAGGCGTTCAATCCGGTGACCGTCAAGACCACCAGCGCTCAATCCGAAGCCACCGGTTTCGTAGAAGGCCAGTCGGTCAGTGGCAGCACTCGCAACTGGTACTCCAACGAATTGCGCCGCCGCGGCAGCGCCTTCAGCTACACGCGCGACGGCGTTACACACAGCGATTCGCGCCGGACCAACTGGGTTCAGGGCACCATCTTGAACTACACCTCCGGCTTCACCCAAGGCACCGTTGGCTTCAGCACTGAAGTCGCGGCCTATAACGCGATCGCGTTGCTCGGCGACCACGATGACATCATGGGCGGTTCCAACCGTACCCTGGCGCACTCCGACGGCGACGCCGTCGACCAGTGGAGCAAACTGGGTCTGGCGAACGTCAAGGCACGCGTTTCCAACACCACCCTGACCGCCGGTCGTCAAAACTTCAGCAGCCCGATGGTCGACGTCATCGGTAACCGTGCCCTGCCTTCGAGCTTCCAGGGTGTGAGCCTGCACAGCGAAGAACTCGAAAACCTGACATTCGACGTCGCGACCTTCGACCGCAACTCTCCCCGTACCGAGCAAAGCCTCACCAAGTTCCGTTCCGAATACGGCAGCTCCTCGGCCGAAGCTGATCATGTGAACACCGCCGGTATCACCTACCAGCCGTTCGCCAGCCTCACCACCAGCCTGTGGGGCACCCAGGCCGAAGACCTGTGGAACCAATACTACTTCGGCGCCAGCCACGTATTGGGCGACAGCTCGGTGCTGAGCCTGACCACCGGCCTGAACTACTACAGGACTGTGGATTCGGGCAAAAGCAAACTGGGTGATATCGACAACAATACCTACTCCCTGTCGTTTGGTCTGACTCACCAGGCTCACAGCCTGACGTTCTCGTACCAGGAAGTGGACGGTAACGAGTACTTCGACTACCTGCACGAAACCAACGGCATCTACCTGGCCAACTCCCTGCTGTCGGACTTCAACGGCCCGAACGAGAAATCCTTCCAGATCGCCTACGGCCTGAACATGGCCGAATACGGCGTACCTGGCCTGAAATTCAACATCTATCAGGCGCGCGGCTGGGGCATCGACGGTACGCATTACAACAGCACCGGCTATACCGATGTGAGAGCCATGGACGGTGAACATCACTACGAATACGGCATCGGTGCGTCTTACGCCGTACAAAGCGGCCCGCTGAAGGCCACCGCTGTACGCGCGACCTACACCACGCACCGCGCCAGCGAAAACCAGGCTGATGGCAACCTCAACGAGTTCCGCCTGGTCACCACCATCCCGTTCAACATTCTCTAAACGCTGCACCGAACGGTCGACTCACGAGGTCGACCGTTCGGCTTTTGCCATTCAACCGATTGCAGAGGATTGACGATGAACATGAATCCCCTACGCGCCGCCATCGCTGCCGCGCTGCTGAGTGTCGCCGTTGGCGCCACGGCCAAACCCCTGGTGGTTTGCACAGAAGCCAGCCCGGAAGGCTTCGACATGGTCCAGTACACGACTGCAGTCACTGCCGACGCCGTGGCAGAAACCATTTTCAACCGCCTGGCCGACTTCAAGCCCGGCACCACCGAAGTGATTCCGGCCCTGGCCGAATCCTGGGACATCAGTGACGATGGCCTGACGTACACCTTCCACCTGCGCAAGGGCGTCAAGTTCCACACCACCGACTACTTCAAGCCGACCCGCGACATGAACGCCGACGACGTGGTCTGGAGTTTCCAGCGCCAACTGGACCCGAATCACCCATGGCACAAACTGTCGAGCGTGGGTTTCCCCTACTTTGAAAGCATGGGCTTCAAAGAACTGCTCAAGAGCGTCGAGAAAGTCGACGAGCACACGGTCAAGTTCAGCCTGACCCGCCGCGAAGCGCCATTCCTGGCCGACATCGCCATGGCTTTCTCCTCGATCTACCCGGCCGAATACGCCGACCAGTTGCTCAAGGCCAATAAGGCCGGCGATCTCAACAGCAAACCAGTGGGCACCGGGCCGTTCGTCTTCCAGCGCTACAACAAGGATGCCCAGGTGCGCTTCAAGGCCAACCCGGACTACTTCCGTGGCAAGCCGCCAGCCGATGCCCTGGTGCTGGCGATCGCCACCGACAACAACGTGCGCATGCAAAAGCTCAAGACCAACGAGTGCCAGATCGCGCTGTATCCCAAACCCGACGACATCCCCAGCATCAAGAAAGACCCGAACCTGAAGGTCGCTGAACTGGACGCGATGACCGTCTCCTACACCGCGCTGAACACCAGCCACAAATACATGAGCGACGTGCGGGTGCGCAAAGCCATCGACCTGGCCTTCGACAAGGAAGCCTACGTCAACGCCCTGTTCGGCAAGGGCAACGCCACCGTCGCGGTCAACCCGTATCCGCCAACCCTGCTGGGCTTCAACCACGACCTGAAGAACCCACCCCGCAACCTGGACAAGGCCCGTGAGTTGCTCAAGGAAGCCGGCGTACCGGAAGGCACCGTGTTCACCCTGTTCACCCGCAACGGCGGCGGCCCGACCAACCCCAACCCGATGCTCGGCGCGCAGATGATGCAGGCCGACCTGGCCAAGGTCGGGATCAAAGTCGACATCCGCGTGATGGAATGGGGCGAAATGCTCAAGCGCGCGAAAAACGGCGAGCACGATATGGTCTCCGCCGGATGGGCGGGCGATAACGGCGACCCGGATAACTTCCTGACGCCTATGCTCAGTTGCGAGGCCGCCAAGAACGGCGAAAACTACGCGCGCTGGTGCAACGAGAAATTCCAGGCGCTGATTGATCAGGCCCGCGCCACGGTGAACCCTGAGGAGCGTACCAAGCTCTATGAACAGGCCCAGGTGATTTTCAACCAGGACCAACCGTGGATCAGCATGGCCCACACCCGGATGTTCACGGCAATGCGCAACAACGTAGAGGGTTATGTGATTAGCCCGCTCACCACCAATAACTTCGCCACCACCCAGGTGAAGTAGATAAGAAAACGCCCGGCATCCCTTACCCAAGGGCCGCCGGGCACGCCTAACCGGCTGATGAGGTACACCTGAAGATGTTTAGTTTTATTGCCCGCCGACTGGGATTATTGATCCCCACGTTCTTCGGCATCACCTTGCTGACTTTCGCGTTGATTCGCATGATCCCCGGCGACCCCGTGGAAGTGATGATGGGCGAACGTCGGGTCGATCCCGAAATGCATGCTCAGGCAATGGAACGCCTTGGCCTCAATAAACCGCTGTATGCCCAGTACCTGGACTACATCGGCAAACTGGCCCAGGGCGATCTCGGCGAATCGCTGCGTACCCGTGAAAGCGTATGGACCGAGTTCAGCTCTCTGTTTCCCGCGACCCTGGAACTGTCCATGGCCGCCCTGTTGTTCGCCGGTATCCTGGGCCTTTTGGCCGGGGTGATCGCGGCACTCAAGCGAGGATCCCTGTTCGACCATGGGGTGATGGGCATCTCCCTGGCGGGATACTCGATGCCGATCTTCTGGTGGGGCCTGATCCTGATCATGTTCTTCTCGGTGTCCCTGGGCTGGACCCCGGTGTCCGGGCGGATCGACCTGCTCTACGACATCGAGCCGCGGACCGGCTTCATGCTGATCGACACCCTGCTGGCCGATGAGCCGGGGGCGTTCCTCGACGCGCTGCATCACCTGATCCTGCCCGCCATCGTGTTGGGCACCATTCCGCTGGCGGTGATCGCCCGCATGACCCGCTCTTCGATGCTCGAAGTGCTGCGCGAAGACTACATCCGCACCGCCCGTGCCAAAGGCCTGTCGCCGTCGCGCGTGGTGTTCGTGCACGGCCTGCGCAACGCGTTGATCCCGGTGCTGACCGTGGTCGGCCTGCAAGTCGGCACCCTGCTGGCCGGTGCGGTCCTGACCGAAACGATCTTCTCCTGGCCGGGCATCGGCAAGTGGCTGATCGAAGCCATCGGCGCCCGGGACTATCCCGTGGTGCAGAACGGCATCCTGTTAATCGCCTGCCTGGTGATTCTGGTCAACTTCGTCGTGGACATCCTCTACGGCTTTGCCAACCCACGCATCCGTCACCAGCGCTGAGATCAAAACCATGAGTACTCCAACTACCGCGGTAGCAGTCGATCAAAGCCTGCTGTACCCATCCCCGTACAAAGAATTCTGGCACGCGTTTTCCCGCAACAAGGGCGCCGTGGCCGGGTTGATGTTCATGATCCTGGTGGTGTTCTGCGCGCTCTTCGCACCCTGGGTCGCCCCCCATGACCCGAGCGAGCAATACCGCGACTTCCTGCTGACGCCGCCGGCCTGGCTCGAAGGCGGGCAGCTCCAGTTCCTGCTGGGCACCGACGAACTGGGCCGCGATTTGCTCTCGCGCCTGATCCAGGGTTCGCGCCTGTCGCTGCTGATCGGCTTGTCGTCGGTGGTGATGTCGCTGATCCCGGGCATCCTGCTGGGGTTGTTCGCCGGGTTCTTCCCGCGCATCCTCGGCCCGACCATCATGCGCCTGATGGACATCATGCTGGCCCTGCCTTCGCTGCTGCTGGCCGTGGCGATTGTCGCCATCCTCGGCCCAGGCCTGATCAACACCGTGATCGCCATCGCCATCGTCTCGCTGCCGTCCTACGTGCGCCTGACCCGCGCCGCCGTGATGGGCGAGCTGAACCGCGACTACGTGACCGCCGCCCGCCTGGCCGGTGCCGGCCTGCCGCGCCTGATGTTCATCACCGTGCTGCCCAACTGCATGGCGCCGCTGATCGTGCAGGCGACCCTGAGCTTTTCCTCGGCGATCCTCGACGCCGCCGCCCTGGGCTTCCTCGGCCTGGGCGTCCAGCCGCCAACCCCGGAGTGGGGCACCATGCTGGCCTCTGCCCGCGACTACATCGAACGCGCCTGGTGGGTGGTGAGCCTGCCCGGTTTGACCATTTTGCTCAGCGTGCTGGCAATCAACCTGATGGGCGACGGTCTGCGCGATGCGCTGGACCCGAAACTCAAGAATGCCGCCTGAGGAGATTCCCATGTCACTGTTAGAAATCAAGAATCTCAACGTTCGCTTCGGCGACGCCACCGCCGTGCCGGTGGTCGACGGTCTGGACCTGACCGTGGAAAAAGGCGAAGTACTGGCCATCGTCGGCGAATCAGGCTCGGGTAAATCGGTGACCATGATGGCGCTGATGGGCCTGATCGAGCACCCCGGCATCGTCACCGCCGATGCGCTGAACTTCGACGGCAAGAACATGCTCAAGCTGAGCAACCGCCAACGTCGGCAGATCGTCGGCAAAGACCTGGCGATGGTCTTCCAGGACCCGATGACCGCGCTCAACCCCAGCTACACCGTGGGTTTCCAGATCGAAGAAGTGCTGCGCCTGCACCTGAAAATGTCCGGCAAGGCCGCCCGCAAGCGCGCCATCGAACTGCTGGAAAAAGTCGAGATCCCGGGCGCCGCCAGCCGCATGAACGCCTACCCGCACCAACTGTCCGGCGGTATGAGCCAGCGTGTGGCGATTGCCATGGCGATTGCCGGCGAGCCGAAACTGTTGATCGCCGACGAACCGACCACCGCCCTGGACGTGACCATCCAGGCGCAGATCATGGACCTGCTGCTGGCCCTGCAAAAAGAGCAGGACATGGGCCTGGTACTGATCACCCACGACCTCGCCGTGGTCGCTGAAACCGCCCAGCGCGTGTGCGTGATGTACGCCGGCCAAGCGGTGGAAGTGGGCAAGGTGCCCGAGCTGTTCGACATTCCCGCCCACCCGTACAGCGAAGCACTGCTGGCGGCGATTCCGGAGCACAGCATGGGCGCCGAGCGCCTGGCGACCTTGCCCGGCATCGTCCCCGGTCGCTATGACCGCCCGCAAGGTTGCCTGCTGTCGCCGCGCTGCCCGTACGTGCAGGATAACTGCCGCCAGCAACGCCCGGCCCTTGACCCGAAATCCAACAGCCTCGCCCGCTGCTTCTACCCGTTGAACCAGGAGGTGGCGTGATGGCCGTCGTACTTACCGCCCGTGACCTGACCCGTCACTACGAAGTGTCCCGCGGCATGTTCAAGGGCCATGCGATCGTGCGCGCCCTCAATGGCGTGTCGTTCGAACTGGAGGCCGGCAAGACCCTGGCCGTGGTCGGTGAATCCGGTTGCGGCAAATCCACCCTCGCCCGGGCCCTGACGCTGATCGAGGAACCGTCCACCGGCTCCTTGAAAATCGCCGGCCAGGAAGTGACCGGCGCCAACAAAGCCGAACGCAAGCAATTGCGCAAAGACGTGCAGATGGTGTTCCAGAGCCCGTACGCATCCCTCAACCCACGGCAGAAAGTCGGTGATCAACTGGCCGAGCCGTTGCTGATCAACACCAACCTGTCGGCCACCGAGCGGCGGGAAAAAGTCCAGGCGATGATGAAACAGGTGGGCCTGCGCCCCGAGCATTACCAGCGCTACCCGCACATGTTCTCCGGCGGCCAGCGCCAGCGCATCGCCCTGGCCCGCGCCATGATGCTGCAACCCAAGGTGCTGGTGGCGGACGAGCCGACGTCGGCGCTGGACGTGTCGATCCAGGCCCAGGTGCTGAACCTGTTCATGGACTTGCAGGAGGAATTCAACACCGCCTACGTGTTCATTTCCCACAACCTGGCGGTGGTGCAACACGTGGCCGACGACGTGATGGTGATGTACCTCGGTCGCCCGGTGGAAATGGGCCCCAACGAGTCGATCTACAGCCGCCCGCTGCACCCGTACACCCAGGCGCTGCTGTCGGCCACCCCGACCATCCACCCGGACCCGAACAAGCCGAAGATCAAGATCGTCGGCGAACTGCCCAACCCGCTCAACCCACCGTCCGGCTGCGCCTTCCACAAGCGCTGCCCGTACGCCACCGAGCGCTGCCAGAGCGAAGAACCAGCCCTGCGCTTGCTGGACAACCGGCAGGTGGCGTGTCACTACGCCGAGCAGTTCCTCGAAGGCGCGGCATAAGGCAATGTACGAGGGAGCTTGCTCCCGCCGGGCCTGTAGGAGCTGTCGAGTGCAACGAGGCTGCGATCTTTCCCCTGCCACTTGAATCTCAAGCGAAAGATCAAAAGATCGCAGGCTTCGCCAGCGCCTACAGGTCCAGCGGGGCAAGTCCCTCGCCACGGGGGTAAGTCTTGGCCTTGGGTCATGCACCTGCATGAAAAACCCCTCCAGTCCCGACTGAGTATCAGTTGGGGCTGGAGGGGTTTTCTTTAGGTCAGAAATCTACGTCTGGCTATCGCCCTCTGCATCCTCGTCATCATCCGGGGTGTCGACCGGCGAACCATCATCATCCTCGCCATCATCCGGATCACCTGCGTCCGCATCGGTCGCGGCAAGCATCAACTCACCCTGAACCACCGAGCCACTCGACGCGTGCTTCTCGTGCTCATCGCATTCGGCCCACGCAGCCGTGGAGCCGAGGGATAGCATCACCAACACCTTTAGCAAAAACATCATGCGTAGCAGCTTATTCATAGCCATTTCCTTCTTTTCCGGATAAAGCCGGGGCCTGGCGGCGCTCAAGAAAATCTAGTTCTGAACAGGCCGGTTCACCAGATAGGACGCTCGATAACCGCTAGAAATGCCGCAACGCGACAGATTGGTTTCGAATAAGTGTTATCTCCAAACCAACTAACACCCAACATTCAATGTGGGAGCGGGCTTGCTCGCGAAGAGGCCGACACATCCAACATCCAGGCAAGCTGGCACACCGATTTCGCGAGCAAGCTTTGCTCCCACAGGTTGGGGCCCCATGACATGGGTGTTAAGACCCGCCCCCTTCACGACAGGCATTGAGCCTTACAGACAAATACCCAGTAACAAGGAGCGTTCATCCTGAGGCTACGTCGCCTTGCGCCTTTGCCTACAACTAAGCCAGAATCCGCCCGCTTGTGCGCCTTGGGGCGGGACTCTATGGTTACCTCGTCGCTGAAAATCAGCGGTCGGGTTTAGCAGCCTGAATCCCTAAACGCACAGTGCTCCACATTGTTGAGCAGGTCTTTATGCCTGCCATGTAATGGCGGTTGTGCGTGGGAGACCTTCGGGTCTGCCGGCTTCTAGGGGTCCGGTCTGCTAACCCGCGTACAGTCGCCACCCTCTTCGTTTAGCAGCGATGTCTGGCGGCTCCATTACCCCTAGGAGCGTCATCAATGTTCAAAGCCACACCCAATCCCCCAGAATCGGACCCCACCTCTTCCTACTCAAGCCTCGATCCAGAGAAATTCCACGAAGCCACTGAGCGGGCGCTCGATTATTACTTGAAGCCGGAACAGGCCAAAGCCAAGAAAGCTCCATCAGCAGGTCAGTTCTTCACTGTCGTGGAGGGCATCGACAGCGAAAGCCTGCTCGCCAACCTCAGCGAAAACCTGGCCTCGGCCAACGCCATGATCAGCGACTTGGCGTTCGATCTTGAAGGTTCTCGTCGACATGTTGCTCTGGGTATCCAGCAAGTGATTGAGTTGAGCGAGCTGTTGGCGAATCGGGCACTGGATATCGCCGATCCACGCTAGCAACTCGCCCCAAACCGAAAGGGCTGGCCGGCACTGGTAGACACCTCGACCACAAGGCCGCCAGCTCGGCAGCCCTACGACATCGCGAGCAGGCGCCCTTATTTAGTTGGCGCGTACAGGAAAGATTCGCGTGCAATACAGCCGCCTGGAGGGCGGAACATGAAGCGTGTGGATAACATTTAGAACTGCGCTTTTTAAACATGCTGACGACTCACAGCCAGAAATTATTCGATTATTTCAGAACCCCAAATACTGGAGTTACGTAAAAGAGCACTAGGGCACACAATCAGCCTGATGCTTTAACTTCGAGGAAGACTGGCTATAACTATTTTCCTGATCTCAAAAATCGTGGTCTGTTGGGCGAGGACAGCGCTTTCGGCTTCAAATACCGTACGTACAGTATCGCCTGCTAGTTCAGTAGCGACACGATCGCCGCAGTAAAATATCTGGACGCGCGTACCGTCTGAGTTTTTGTTTTGAAGACATGTCGCTCACCGCAACATTGAGACTTGAGCGGATATATAGCCTAGTTATCCACCTTCAGCCACTAGCTGAACTGTTAGGTTCTGTACGAAATCCACTGAAGCTCTGATACTCATAACATGCATCGCCACCCATGCCAGAAGTGCCCAATGGCAAGAAGGGCAGCATGCTTCCTGTTGCCGGATGATTGGGGGGATTGAAATGACTTTTTCACACCCCCAAAAAAACGCGGCTTTCGCCGCGAGGTCTCCGGTTTACACACCGCTATCGCGAGCAAGCTCGCTCTCACAGGGTTTTGACCATCCCTTACGACAACAGAGTGCCTGCCTGCGCTATGGTAGGCCGATATTCGCAACATACTGATCTTGAATTGCCCCTCTAATCTTACTAATCTTGCTCTCTATATTTCTAACATCCCATCTCAAGTCCGTTACAAGGCCGCTATGGGGGTTGTCATGATTGTGCCTACCTCCAACCCTTTTATATTTTTTTTCGGCTTTCGAAAGAAGATCTTCAGCATTCTCTAACGCACTCTCAAGCACCTTAACTTCCGGACTAACCGACATGGCTTCGTTTACTGCTTGTCGGAGAGCATAGGCCTCTTCCGCTCTTAGTTCATTGAGCCGCCTTGCGACCTGTATTTTTTCTCGTCTAAAATTATCCCGAGCAATCACCTTTTTGTTATGTCCCTGCGCCTTTTCAAAAATTTTTTCCTTCGTAACATTACCGCCTTTTTTGCGATAGACCCCCGTTAATGTAAAGGGATCGTCAGGATGCAATCTTGTATGAAGTTTGATTTTGGTTTCGCTGTCCGTCACTATGGCATATTGACCAACTGTCCACCTCTCTGGACCCTTCCGCCAAAACATATTTGCTATACCCTTGAAGGGTGACATCCAGGAATGCCCAAACGGATCCGTTCTATTAACCGGATCGCCCGCACAATACGCATAGGCATTAATACCCCCGTCGCCAAATGGGCTTCGGTTGTCCGGGCTATTAAAGCGCATCAGCACCGTATTAAAAGCGCGGTAACCATTGCCCAACAAATAGAAACCACTGTTTTTATCGGGACGCTCCCCATTAAAGCCCAACACCCGCTGCGAGGATTTGTCGACAGGGCTGTGGCCGAACGCGGTATATGCCGTGGTTTCAGGCTCTGCCTCGTTCGCCCTCAGGCTGAGAAGGGTCGAGCGTTTGTCATCGTGGGCGATCAACGTGGTTTCCTGGCCGCCCTCGTTCGTGGTCTGTTGGGCGAGGACAGCGCTTTCGGCTTCAAATACCGTACGTACAGTATCGCCCGCTAGTTCAGTAGCGACACGATCGCCGCAGTAAAATATCTGGACGCGCGTACCGTCTGAGTGTTTGGTGTGTGTGTGCCGGTCAAGCGGGTCATAGCTATAGACAACCTGAACACCTTGTTCTTTTAAAGACATGTCGCTCACCGCAACATTGAAACTTGACCGGATATATAGCCTAGTTATCCACCTTCAACCACTAACAGAACTGTTAGGTTCTGCAGGAAATCCATCGCAGTTCTGATACCCATAACATGCATCGCCACCCATGCCAGAAGTGCCCGATAGCAAGAAGGGCAACATGCTTCCTGTTGCCGGATGATTGGGGGGATTGAAATGACTTTTTCGCCCACCAAAAAAAACCGCGGCTTTCGCCGCGGGATTTTCGGTTTTAACACATGTTTAGTGATGCTCACGGGTCGCGCGGAATTTCACATCCGGCCAGCGCTCTTCCATCAGCGCCAGGTTGACCCGGGTCGGGGCCAGGTAGGTCAGGTGACCGCCGCCGTCCAACGCGAGGTTTTCCACGGCCTTGTTGGAAAACTCCTCGAGTTTCTTCTTGTCGCCACATTCCACCCAACGCGCGGAGTACACGGTGATCGGCTCGTAGGAGCACTCGACCTTGTATTCCTCTTTCAAGCGGCTGGCGACCACGTCGAACTGCAGCACACCGACGGCGCCGAGGATGATGTCGTTGCTGCGTTCCGGGAAGAACACCTGGGTGGCGCCTTCTTCGGCCAGTTGCTGGAGGCCCTGGCGCAGTTGCTTGGACTTGAGCGGGTCTTTCAGGCGCACGCGGCGGAACAGTTCTGGGGCGAAGTGCGGGATGCCGGTGAAGCTCAGGGTCTCGCCTTCGGTAAAGGTGTCGCCGATCTGGATGGTGCCGTGGTTATGCAAACCGATGATGTCGCCAGCGAAGGCCTCTTCCAGTTGCTCGCGTTCCGAGGAGAAGAAGGTCAGGGCGTCGCCGATGCGCACGTCCTTGCCGGTGCGCACGTGGCGCATCTTCATGCCTTTTTCGTATTTGCCTGAGCAGATGCGCATGAAGGCGATGCGGTCGCGGTGCTTGGGGTCCATGTTCGCCTGGATCTTGAACACGAAGCCTGCGAACTTCTCTTCCACCGGCTCCACGGTGCGCTCATTGGCGACGCGGGCCAGCGGGCGCGGGGCCCAATCGACCACGGCATCGAGCACATGGTCGACACCGAAGTTGCCCAGGGCGGTACCGAAGAACACCGGAGTCAGTTGGCCGTCGAGGAATTCCTGCTGATTGAACTCATGGCAGGCGCCCTGCACCAGTTCCAGTTGTTCGACGAAACGGTCGTACTCGTCGCCCAGGTGTGCGCGGGCCTCGTCGGAGTCGAGCTTCTCGATGATTTTGACGTCGGTGCGCTCATGCCCGTGACCGGCGGTGTAGACGATGATGTAGTCGTCGGCCAGGTGGTACACGCCCTTGAAGTCGCGGTAGCAACCGATCGGCCAGGTGATCGGCGCCGCCTTGATCTTCAGGACCGCTTCAATCTCGTCGAGCAGTTCGATCGGGTCGCGAATGTCGCGGTCGAGTTTGTTGATGAAGCTGACAATCGGCGTGTCCCGCAGACGGCAGACGTCCATCAGCGCGATGGTCCGTGGTTCGACGCCTTTACCGCCGTCGAGAACCATCAGCGCCGAGTCCACCGCCGTCAGGGTGCGGTAGGTGTCTTCGGAGAAGTCTTCGTGGCCCGGGGTGTCGAGCAGGTTGATCATGTGATCGCGATACGGGAACTGCATGACCGACGTGGTAATGGAAATACCCCGTTGTTTTTCCATTTCCATCCAGTCGGAGGTGGCATGGCGGTCGGACTTGCGAGATTTCACCGTGCCGGCGACCGCAATCGCCTTGCCCATCAGCAAGAGCTTCTCGGTGATGGTGGTCTTACCGGCATCGGGGTGGGAAATAATGGCGAAAGTGCGGCGTTTCGCGACTTCGGCGGCCTGTTTGGTCATGGGAAATCGCCTGGCAGGTGATTCAAAAAAGGGCGGCGATTATAGCTCAACTTGCGCCAGGAACCGAACCGTTGAGCACATCCAGGGTGGCCAGATCTTCCCTGGCATGGGAACCTTTTGCCGCGTGGAGGCGTCCACCCCCCTGTTACGGCTATTCGTCAGGGTCTGAAAAATCAGCAAGTTAGCCTGACGAGGCTGCGCTCATGGCTCGATTTGGCTGCCGTTTTACCGGCATTCAAAGAGCTGCTTCTCGCGAACGTTTTCCCGGCAACCAGTGATGGTTCGCCGCCCGGGAAAGCGTGCGCCGACTGAAAGACAAAGGAGTCCGCCTGTGGCTATCCGCTATGGCAAAGGGCTTATCGGGGGGGCGGTCGTCGTCGCTCTCCTGGCCCTGTTGGTCCACTGGATCGGCATCGATACGATCCAACGCTACCACGACGACCTACTGTTCTACCTGCAAGCGCACCTGATGCTTGTATTGGCCTCCATGCTGGCGGCCCTGATTGTTGGCATCCCCGCCGGCATCGCCTTAAGCCGCCCCAGCCTGGTCGGGCGCGCCGAACGCTTCATGCAAGTGTTCAACATCGGTAACACCGTACCGCCCCTGGCCGTACTGGCCATCGCCCTGGGCATCCTGGGCATTGGCAGCGGGCCGGCCATCTTTGCGCTGTTCCTGGCCTCGCTGTTGCCCATCGTGCGCAACACCTATGAAGGTCTGAAAAACGTCCAGGGCTCCCTCAAGGAAGCCGCCGTCGGCATCGGCATGACCCCGCGCCAGGTGCTGTGGAAAGTCGAGTTGCCCAATGCCGTGCCGATCATCATCGGCGGCGTGCGGGTGGCGCTGGCGATCAACGTCGGCACCGCGCCGCTGGCATTCCTGATCGGCGCCAACAGCCTCGGCAGCCTGATCTTCCCCGGCATTGCCTTGAACAATCAGCCGCAGCTGCTGCTCGGCGCGGCCTGCACCGCCTTGCTGGCGTTGCTGCTCGACGGTTTGGTGACACTGGCCAGCCGCCTCTGGCTGGAACGCGGTCTGCGCCCGTCATAAGCCTGGCCGGATAAAGGAATCGTTTATGAAGAAGTTGAGCTTGATACTGGGCTGTGTCCTGCTGTTCGCAGGATTCGCCCAAGCCGCTGAAAAGCCCCTGATCCGCCTCGGCGCCCGGGTGTTCACCGAACAGACGCTGCTCGCGGAAATCACCGCGCAATACCTGCGCAGCAAGGGCTACGACGCGCAGATCACCGGTGGCCTGGGCAGCAACCTGGCCCGCAGTGCCCATGAAACCGGGCAATTGGACATGCTGTGGGAATACACCGGCGTGTCGCTGGTGGCCTACAACCATGTCACCGAGAAACTCGACAGCGCCCAGTCCTACGCCCGGGTGAAAGAACTCGACGCGAAAAAAGGCCTGGTCTGGCTGGCCCCGTCGAAATTCAGCAACACCTACGCCCTGGCACTGCCGGAGAAAGTCGCTCGCCAATACCCGCAGATCAACAGCATCAGCCAGTTGAACACGGTGCTGCAGGCCGAAGCCAACGACAATCACCTGGTGGCCCTGGACACCGAGTTCGCCAATCGTTCCGATGGCCTGGCGGGCATGGTCGAGCAGTACGGCATGAACCTGACCCGCAAGAATATCCGGCAGATGGATGCCGGCCTGGTCTATACCGCCCTGCGCAACGGCCAGGTGTTCGCCGGGCTGGTGTACACCACCGACGGCCGGCTGAACGCGTTCAAGCTGAAGTTGCTCGAAGACGACAAGCATTACTTCCCCGACTACACCGCCGCGCCGGTGGTGCGCCAGGCGTTCCTCGATGCGCACCCGCAACTGGCCGCGCAGCTCAAGCCCCTGGCCGAGCTGTTCGACGATGCAACCATGCGCCAGCTCAACGCCCGCGTGGACGTCAACCACGAAAGCCCTTCCACCGTTGCCGCCGATTTCCTGCGCCAGCATTCCCTGCTCTCAACCCAATGACCTGGAGGAAAAGCCATGGATTTTCTTGACGCCTTTTCCCATCTGGACTGGCCGCTGGTACTGCACCTGACCTGGCAGCACATCACCCTGGTGGGCATCGCCGTGACCCTGGCGATTGTGGTCGGTGTGCCGCTGGGCATCTTCATGACCCGCTTCCCGGCGCTCGCCGGCCCGTTGCAGGCCAGCGCCACGGTGCTGCTGACGATTCCGTCGATTGCGCTATTCGGCCTGCTGCTGCCGTTCTATTCCAAATTCGGCCAGGGCCTGGGGCCGATGCCGGCGATCACCGCGGTGTTTCTCTATTCCCTGCTGCCGATCATGCGCAACACCTACCTGGCCCTGACCGGCGTCGAACCGGGTATCCGTGAAGCCGCCCGGGGCATCGGCATGACCTTCGGCCAGCGCCTGCGCATGGTCGAACTGCCCATCGCCGTGCCGGTGATCCTGGCCGGCGTGCGCACTGCCGTGGTCATGAACATCGGTGTCATGACCATCGCCGCCACCATCGGTGCCGGTGGCCTGGGCGTGCTCATCCTCGCTTCCATCAGCCGCAGCGACATGTCGATGCTGATCGTCGGCGCCGTGCTGGTCAGTCTCCTGGCCATCTTCGCCGACCTGCTTCTGCAATGGCTGCAACGCTCGCTGACCCCAAAAGGACTCCTCAAATGATCGAACTTCAAAACCTCAGCAAAACCTTCAAGAGCAACGGCAAGGACGTCAAGGCCGTGGACTCGGTGAACCTGATCGTCAACGAAGGCGAGATCTGCGTGTTCCTCGGGCCGTCGGGCTGTGGCAAAAGCACTACGCTGAAGATGATCAATCGCCTGATCCCGCCCACCTCGGGCAAGGTATTGATCAATGGCGAGGACACCACCGGCCTGGACGAAGTGACCTTGCGCCGCAACATCGGCTATGTGATCCAGCAGATCGGCCTGTTCCCGAACATGACCATCGAGGAAAACATCACCGTGGTCCCGCGCCTGCTCGGCTGGGACAAGCAGAAATGCCACGACCGGGCCCGCGAATT
This sequence comes from Pseudomonas sp. CFBP 5748, assembly GCF_053850495.1. Lineage (NCBI taxonomy): Bacteria > Pseudomonadati > Pseudomonadota > Gammaproteobacteria > Pseudomonadales > Pseudomonadaceae > Pseudomonas > Pseudomonas sp. CFBP 5748. The sequence goes on along the minus strand of NZ_JBSPTN010000011.1, from coordinate 172,275 downwards.
GATGAGCATGATCAAGCTCGAACCCAAGCAGTACCTGCATCGCTACCCCCGGGAACTGTCGGGCGGCCAGCAGCAACGGATCGGCGTGATCCGCGCCCTGGCGGCCGATGCGCCGCTGCTGCTGATGGACGAACCTTTCGGCGCGGTGGACCCGATCAACCGCGAGATGATCCAGAACGAGTTTTTCGAGATGCAACGGGCGCTGAACAAGACCGTGATCATGGTCAGCCACGACATCGACGAAGCCATCAAGCTGGGCGACAAGATTGCGATCTTCCGCGCCGGCAAGTTGGTCCAGTGCGATCACCCGGATACCTTGCTGGCGCATCCGGCCGATGAGTTCGTCAGCAATTTCGTCGGTCAGGACAGCACGCTCAAGCGACTGCTGCTGGTCAAGGCCGAGGACGCGGCGGACAACGCCCCTTCGGTCAGCCCGGAAACACCCGTGGCCGAGGCACTGGAACTGATGGACGAACATGACCGGCGCTACGTGGTGGTCACCTGCGCCGAGAACAAGGCCCTGGGGTATGTGCGCCGTCGCGACCTGTACCGCCAGGCCGGTACCTGCGCGCAGTTCCTGCGCGAGTTCAACTCCACCGCGGCCTACGATGAACACCTGCGGATCCTGCTGTCGCGCATGTACGAATTCAACCGTTCGTGGCTGCCGGTGATGGACGCCGAGCGAGTGTTCCTTGGCGAAGTGACCCAGGAATCGATCGCCGAGTACCTGAGCTCTGGCAAATCCCGTGGGGGCAAGACCAGCATTGTTTCGCCGGCCGAAACCGCGTTGGCCTGACTGACGCCTTCGCGAGCAAGCCCGCTCCACATTAGATCTGCATCGACCGGCAATTTGTGGTTGAACACAGCCCAGTGTGGGAGCGGGCTTGCTCGCGAATGGGGCCGCACAAATACCCCTGAAACACCTCAAAAACAACTTCAACGGGAACATCAATCTGTCACGCCGGTCGGTTACATCATGAGCTGTCGCGGGCCGCACGACGGATGTGTGCAAAAACGCGACATTTTTAGTTGATCTCAGGCCCCTCACGCCCTAAAGTTCGCGCCGAACGTCCATGCTGGAAACGATCCATCCGGCTCAAGTACTGACGACGAGACAGCAAGGCCAAGGGAACCACGCATCCCATGGCCTTTTTGCTTTCGGCGACATGCCTTGGGAAGTAGGCGAACCAAAGTGGGGATACGGAGGACGTTCACGAGGGCTGCTTGCCCTCACACCCATTGATCCTGATGTTTGCCAGTAGGAGTCCCAAGTATGTCGATCCAGGTCGAAGATTATTTCGCGCGCGAAACCTTCCAGAAAATGAAAGCGTTCGCCGACAAGCAGGAAACCCCGTTCGTGGTGATCGACACCGCGATGATCTCCAAGGCCTATGACGACCTGCGCGCCGGTTTCGACTTCGCCAAGGTCTACTACGCCGTCAAGGCCAACCCGGCGGTGGAAATCATCGACCTGCTCAAGGATAAAGGCTCGAACTTCGACATCGCCTCGATCTATGAGCTGGATAAGGTCATGAGCCGTGGCGTAGGCCCGGATCAGATCAGCTACGGCAACACCATCAAGAAATCCCGCGACATCCGCTACTTCTACGAGAAGGGCGTGCGCCTGTATGCCACCGACTCCGAAGCCGACCTGCGCAACATCGCCAAGGCCGCACCGGGCTCGAAGGTCTATGTACGGATCCTCACCGAAGGCTCGACCACCGCTGACTGGCCACTGTCGCGCAAGTTCGGCTGCCAGACCGACATGGCCATGGACCTGCTGATCCTGGCCCGCGACCTGGGCCTGGTGCCGTACGGCATTTCGTTCCACGTTGGCTCGCAACAGCGCGACATCAGCGTCTGGGACGCGGCCATCGCCAAGGTCAAGGTGATCTTCGAACGCCTGAAAGAAGAAGACGGCATCGTCCTGAAGCTGATCAACATGGGCGGCGGCTTCCCGGCCAACTACATCACCCGCACCAACAGCCTGGAAACCTACGCCGAGGAAATCATCCGCTTCCTCAAGGAAGACTTCGGCGACGACCTGCCGGAAATCATCCTGGAGCCGGGCCGTTCGTTGATCGCCAACGCCGGCATTCTGGTCAGCGAAGTGGTGCTGGTGGCGCGTAAATCGCGTACCGCCGTCGAGCGTTGGGTGTACACCGATGTGGGCAAGTTCTCCGGCCTGATCGAAACCATGGACGAAGCCATCAAGTTCCCGATCTGGACCGAGAAGAAAGGCGAGATGGAAGAAGTGGTCATCGCCGGCCCGACTTGCGACAGCGCCGACATCATGTACGAAAACTACAAGTACGGTTTGCCGCTGAACCTGGCCATCGGTGACCGCCTGTACTGGCTGTCGACCGGTGCCTACACCACCAGCTACAGCGCCGTGGAATTCAATGGCTTCCCGCCGCTGAAATCGTTCTACGTGTAATGCGCTGATGGCTGGACCCGAAAGCCCGTGACGGTGTCACGGGCTTTTTTTGTGGGTGTTTATGAATGGTTCTCGATAACATGCGCGCCGTGATGAACAGTAATGACTCAAAGGCGGGCGACGTGTTGAAGAAAACCCTGTTCCAGTTGCACTGGTTTTTCGGCATCAGCGCCGGACTGGTCCTGGCGTTGATGGGCATTACCGGGGCCGTGGTGTCGTTCCAGGACGAGATCCTGCGGGCGCTGAACCCGCAAGTGCTGATGGTCGAGAAGCAACCCGCCGGGGTCCTGCCGCCCGCCGAGCTGGTGGAACAGATCGAGGCCGCCTCCGGCAAAACCGTCGCCATGCTCTGGGTCGAGACCGACAGCGGCAACGCCGCACGGGCGATTTTCGCCGCGCCGCCCGGGGAAAAACGCGGGCCCATGCGCTATTTCAACCCGTACAACGCTCAGTTCATGGGTGATGTGGTGGGCCAGGATTTCTTTGGCCTGATGCTCAGGTTGCACCGCGTCCTGACCCTGGATGAGGTGGGCCGGCAGATTACCGGTGCCTGCACGTTGATCCTGGTGTTTTTCTGCCTGTCCGGGCTGTACCTGCGCTGGCCGCGCCAGTGGAAAAGCTGGCGCGCCTGGCTGACCCTCGACTGGGCGAAGAAAGGTCGCAGCTTCAATTGGGACTTGCACTCGGTGGCCGGCACCTGGTGCCTGGTGTTCTATCTGCTGGCGGCCCTGACCGGGCTGACCTGGTCCTACGAGTGGTACAACAACGGCGTGATCCGCCTGCTCTCGGATTCACCCAAGGAAGAACGGGTGAGCAAGCGTGGTCCGGCGCCAGAAGGCCCGCCGCCGGTCGCCGATTACCGAGCGATGTGGAGCAGCATCTACAGCACCGCAGGCCCTGATCTTTCCTCCTACAACGTGCGCATGCCACCTGTGGCCGGGCAACCTGCCACAGTGTTCTACCTGCTGAAAAACTCACCCCATGACCGGGCGCTGAACCAGCTCCTCCTCGACCCGGTGACCGGCGTTATCAGCCAACACAGCCGCTACAGCGACAAGAGCCTCAAGGCGCAGTTGCTGACCAGTGTTTATGCCCTGCATGTCGGCAGTTATTTCGGCCTGGTCGGGCGGATCCTGGTGACGCTCGCCGCGCTGAGCATGCCGCTGTTCTTCATCACCGGCTGGTTGCTGTACCTGGACCGTCGCCGCAAGAAGCGCCAGGTCAAGCAGGCACGCCAGAAGCTGGCCACCAACCCAAGCGATGCGCCGGCATGGCTGATCGGCTTCGCCAGCCAGAGCGGTTTCGCCGAGCAACTGGCCTGGCAGACCGCCGGCCAACTCCAGGCCGCCGGATTGCCGGTGAAGGTCCAACCGCTGGCGGGCGTCAGTGAGCAGGACCTGAGCAGTGCCACCCATGCCCTGTTCGTCGTCAGCACCTTTGGCGATGGCGAAGGGCCGGACAGCGCCCGGGGTTTCGAGCGCAAAGTACTCGGCCGCGAGCTGAGCCTGGAGCACCTGCACTATGCGGTGCTGGGCCTGGGTGACCGCCAGTATGAAAACTTCTGCGGCTTCGCCCGGCGCCTGCACGCCTGGCTGGCGGAGCACGGCGGCAAGACCCTGTTCGCCCCGGTGGAAGTCGACAGCGGCGATCCTTATGCCTTGCGTCACTGGCAACAACAACTGGCCGAGCTGACCGGCCAAGCCCCGCTGAACACCTGGCAAGCGCCGAGCTTCGACAACTGGACGCTCAGCCAGCGCACCTTGCTCAACCCCGACAGCAGCGGCTCGGGCGTGTACCTGCTGGGCCTCACCGCCCCCACCCCGAGCAGTTGGCTGGCCGGTGATCTGGTGGAGGTCCTGCCGCGCAATGACCTGGGGGCCATCGAACATTTTCTCGATGGCCTGGGCATCGCCGGTATCGCTCGCGTGCAAGTCGATGGCTTGTCGCAACGCCTCGACCAGGCCTTGGCCACCCGCCAGCTACCGCAAAACCGCGCACACCTGGTAGGCCTGCATGCCCAGGCGCTGGTGGACGCGCTGGCGCCGTTGGCAATGCGCGAATACTCCATCGCCTCGATTCCGGCCGATGGCGTGCTGCAGCTGATCGTACGCCAGGAGCGTCACACCGACGGCAGCCTGGGCGTCGGTTCCGGCTGGCTCACCGAGCACGTACCACTGGGCGGCGCCATCAGCCTGCGGGTGCGCCGCAACAGTGGTTTCCATCTGCCGCCCCAGGGCGTGCCGATGATCCTGCTGGGCAACGGCACCGGTCTGGCCGGCCTGCGCAGCCTGCTCAAGGCCCGCGTCGCCGAAGGCATGCAGCGCAACTGGCTGGTGTTTGGCGAACGCAACCGCGAACACGACTTTCACTGCCGGGACGACCTGCAGGAATGGGTGACCTCCGGCGACCTGGAGCGCCTGGACCTGGCGTTTTCCCGGGATCAGCAACAGAAAATCTACGTCCAGGATCGCCTGCTGGAATCGGCAGCGCTGCTTAAGCAATGGCTCGCCGACGGCGCAGTGATCTATGTCTGCGGCAGCTTGCAGGGCATGGCCTCAGGGGTGGATCACGTGCTCAACATGGTACTGGGGCGCGAGGAAGTGGAACGGCTGATCGAGCAAGGGCGATATCGGCGGGATGTCTACTGACGGGCCCCACTCTTAAGTACCCCACCGTTCCCCTTGTGGGAGCAAAGCTTGCTCTCGATGGCGGACTGTCAGTCAGTAATTTATTGACAGATATACCGTCATCGCGAGCAAGCTTTGCTCCCACAGAAGCTCCTGACGCGACTGACATTCACACTGGCTGCAACTTCTTCTCGAATACGGCCACGCCTTCAAGATCCCGCAACACCACACTCATCTCCCCGCTCGGCCCGTCGATGTTCACCTCGCCAAAGAACTGATACCCGGCAAACGGCGAGGTGTTCTGGGCCGGTGGCGCTTTCTGGAACACCACTTCGGGGCCGAAGGTCTTGTCCAGCGTATTGGGGCCGAAGCTGCCGGCATTCAGCGGCCCGGCGACGAACTCCCAGAACGGTTCAAAATCCTGGAACGCGGCCTGTTCCGGGTGGTAGTGATGGGCCGCGCAATAATGGACATCGGCGGTGAGCCAGACGTAATTGCGCACCTGATGTTTGCGCAGGTAGCCAAGCAGCTCGGCGATCTCCAGTTCGCGCCCCTGGGCCGCCCCCGGGTCACCGTTGGCGACCGCTTCCCAGCGCGGCACACCAGGGCTGACCTCACCGTCGGGCACGCCCAGGCCAATGGGCATGTCCGCGGCGATGACCTTCCATTGGGCCCGGGAGTGCTTCAATTCGCGCTTGAGCCAATTCAACTGCTCCCGCCCCAGGAAGGGTTTGGCCGCGCCGAGGTTGGCGTCGTTGGCTTCACGGTAGCTGCGCATGTCCAGCACGAATACATCCAGCATCGGCCCGTAACCGAGCTTGCGGTAGATCCGCCCGCCGCCGTCGGCCTTGTGCAAGCGCATTGGCGCGTATTCCAGCCAGGCCTGGCGCGCCCGGCCAACGAGGCTGTGGATATCCTTGCTCTGGTAGCGCTCGTCCAGTTGTTTGCCCGGCGACCAGTTGTTGACCACCTCGTGATCGTCCCATTGCCAGATCTGCGGCACTTCGGCATTGAAGCGGCGCACGTTTTCATCCATCAGGTTGTAGCGGTAGTTGCCACGATACTCATCCAGGGTCTCGGCGACTTTGCTCTTGGCTTCGGTAGTGAGGTTGCGCCAGACGCGACCGCCCTCGGTGGTGATCTGCGCCGGCACCGGGCCGTCGGCGTAGATGGTGTCACCGCTGTGGATAAAAAAGTCCGGCAGGCGCAGGCGCATGGCTTCATAGATGCGCATGCCGCCGATGTCCGGGTTGATCCCAAAGCCCTGGCCGACGGTGTCGCCGCTCCAGACAAAACGGATGTTGCGCTTGAACTGCGGCACGCTGCGCAGGTGACCGAGCCAGGGCTCACTGGCAACGCCGCTCTGGGCGTCTTCGAAATGCACGCGGTAGAAAATCGCCTGATCAGGCGGCAGGCCAGTGAGTTCGACCCGGGCGGTGAAATCGCTGCGTGAGTCGGCCAGTGACGAGACGAAGCGGCGCGGATTGCTGAATTTGCTGCGGGTGTCCCACTCCACCACCATCCGCGCCGGGCGGTCGCTGCGGCTCCAGATCATCGCCCGGTCGCCCTGCAAATCGCCCGATTGCACACCCTCGGTGAGCACCGGGCGATCCTTGACCGAAGCCATCACCGCCGGCGCCAGCCCCGGCAACAACAACCCCGCCCCCACAGCCTGCATCACACGGCGACGGCCCAGGTCGAATTCGCTCATGGTGCTCTCCCTTAAATGGGGAGACTTAAGCATGGCAGTGTTAATCGGGTGTGACAGGGATCTCGTGAACACCCAAAACCACTGTGGGAGCCGAGCTTGCTCGCGATAGCGGTGGGTCAGCCGACAAAAATGTGGACTGACACTCCGCTATCGCGAGCAAGCTCGCTCCCACAGGGGGATTTCATTGCGTCAAAGGATGTGATCAGGCCTTCGCCGGCTCCAACGCCATCTCCACCACCTCAGGCCGCTTGAGCAGCGCATACGTCACCGCCGTCAGCAGACTCCCCGCCACGATCGCCAGCAGATACAACAACGCATGGTTGATGGCGTTGGGGATCAGCATCACGAACAGCCCGCCGTGGGGAGCCATGAGTTTGCAGCCGAAGTACATCGACAGCGCACCGGCCAGCGCGCCGCCGGCGATGCTGGCCGGGATCACCCGCAGCGGGTCCTTGGCGGCGAACGGAATCGCCCCTTCGGAAATGAAGCACAGCCCCAGCACCAGCGCGGCTTTACCGGCCTCGCGCTCGGTCTGGGCGAACTTGCGCCGGGCGATGAAAGTGGCAATACCCAGGCCAATCGGCGGCACCATGCCGGCGGCCATGGTCGCGGCCATCGGGGCATAACTTTGCGAAGCCAGCAGCCCCACCGAAAACGCATAGGCAGCCTTGTTGATCGGCCCGCCGAGGTCGACGCACATCATCGCCCCCAGCAGCACGCCCAGCAGAATCGCGTTGGTGGTGCCCATGCTGTCGAGGAAGTGGGTCAGCGCCTCGAGCATGCCCGCCACCGGTTTACCGACGATGTAGATCATCACCAGCCCGGTGAACAGGCTCGCCAGCAGCGGAATGATCAGGATCGGCTTGAGCGCTTCCAGGCTCTGGGGCAGGCGCGCATAACGGCTGATCGCCTTGGCCGCATACCCGGCCAGGAAACCGGCAATGATCCCGCCGATGAACCCGGCGCCCAAGGTGCTCGCGAGCATCCCGCCAATCATCCCCGGCGCCAGGCCCGGACGGTCAGCGATGGAATAGGCGATGTAACCGGCCAGCAACGGCACCATCAATTTGAACGCGGTGTCGCCGCCGATCTGCATCAGCGCCGCCGCCAACGTGCCGGGCTCCTTGAACGCGGTGATGCCGAACACGAACGACAGGGCAATCAACAGACCACCGGCCACCACCATCGGCAGCATGAACGACACGCCGGTCAACAAGTGTTTATAGACACCGGTCTTTTCCGCCTTGGCCGGGCCTGTGGCACCGCTCGCGGCGCTTTCCTGGCGGCCTTCGACCAACGCCTTGTTCAGTGTCGCTTCGGCCTGTTTCAAGGCGATGCCGGTACTGCAGCGATAGATCTTCTTGCCGGCAAAACGCTCGGTGGCGACTTCGATGTCGGTGGCCAGCAGCACCACGTCCGCCTCAGCGATGGCCTCGGGGCTCAACGGGTTGCGTGCGCCCACCGAGCCCTGGGTTTCCACTTGCAAGTCGTAACCGAGCTTCTTCGCCGCCTGCTGCAACGCCTCGGCAGCCATGAAGGTATGGGCAACGCCGGTTGGGCAAGCGGTGATGGCAACCAGACGCGGAGCACGTTCAGCCGATACCGCCGGAGCCTCTTCCAGTACGTCCGACTCGACAAAAACCTTGGCCTCTTCGGCGCCGCGACGCAGCACCGAATCGACATCTTGCAGGGCCTGGGCTGGGGTGCTGCGGAACAGGCGCTTGCCGACGAAACGCGACATATCCACCGGGCCGCTGGCAACCAGTAACACCCACTCGGCCGCTTCAAGGGTCGCCGCCGACAACTGGCGTTCCGGGTGAGCCGCGTCGTGCACTTCAACGCTGGTGCTCCAACCCTGGCGCTGAGCCGCCGCGTCCAGCAGACGGGCGCACAACACACTGGTGACCATGCCGTTCGGGCAGGCCGTCACAATGGCTAATTTCATTCTCGCGAACCCTCTTATTGTTCTGTCAGGGGGCGCACGCGCACGCCCTGTTCAAGCGACGCCAGCAACGCGGTGTCGTGGATGCCAAAACCGATCTGCGTGACCGCCATGGCCGCGATGGCCGTGGCGGTGCGCAGGGTCTGCTCCGGGGTATGAGCGCCGAGCAGGCCATGCAGCATGCCCGCTAGCAGCGAATCCCCAGCGCCCACGGTGCTGGCGACAGTGACCTTGGGCGGCGAGGCATGCAGGGCCGAACCGACGCTGAACCAGTTCACGCCGTCGGCGCCGTGGGAAATCACCACATGCTCGATGCCTTGGGCATGCAGGCGCTGTGCTGCTTGAGCCTGGGCCAATTCGCTCACCACCTCGCAGCCCAGCGCATCGGCCAGCTCTTCGGTGTTCGGCTTGATCAGCCAGGGGCCCGCCGCCAAGGCGACGCGCAAGGCTTCACCGCTGGTGTCGAGGGCCACCCTCAGGCCGAGTTCTTTCAAGCGCGTGATCAACGCCTGCAACCATTGCGGGCTGACGCCGCGGGGCAAGCTGCCCGCCACCACGACGACGTCGTGCCCAGGGGCGATCTGTTCCAGGCGTTGCAGCAACGCTTGCTGCGCGGCTTCGTCGACCACCGGTCCCGGGCCGTTGAGGTCAGTGATGCGTCCGTCCTGCTCGGCCAGCTTGATGTTGCTGCGGGTTTCCCCGGGCACGCGGATAAAAGCGTCGACAAAGCCACGCTGGGTGAACAGCGCCTCGAACAGCTGGGCGTTGTCCTCACCCAGAAAGCCACTGACCGTCAGCGTATGGCCGAGGTCGGCCAGCACCTGCGCCACGTTCACGCCCTTGCCGGCGGCGTGGGCGTGCATGGCCTCGCTGCGGTTGACCTGGCCCGGTTCCAGGCGCGCCAACTCCACCGTGAGGTCGAGCGCCGGGTTGAGGGTCAGGGTAAGAATCTTCGCCATTACAGCGCCTCCACTAATGCGCGCACGTCATCGGCGCTGCCCACGGCCAAGGCCTCTTGGGCCAGGTTTTGTACCTGCGCAAGGCTCAACTCGCGGACCCGCGCCTTGACTTCGGCAATGCTGCGCGCCGAAACGCTCAACTCGTCTACCCCCAAGCCCACCAGCACCGGCACCGCCAGCGGATCAGCCGCCAGTTCGCCGCACACGCCGACCCACTTGCCATGGGCATGGGCGGCACGCACGGTGATGTCGATCAGTTGTAGTACGGCCGGGTGCAAGCCATCGGCCTGGGCCGAAAGAGTCGGGTGGCCACGGTCGATCGCCAGGGTGTATTGCGTCAAGTCGTTGGTGCCGACGCTGAAAAAGTCGACTTCCTTGGCCAGCACCGGCGCCAGCAAGGCGGCGGACGGTATTTCAATCATGATCCCCAGTTGCAGGTCCGCCACGGGGATTTCCAGGCGCAGGCGCTCGGTCATGGCCCGGGCCTGGCGCCACTCATCGACGCTGCCGACCATCGGGAACATGATTCGCAATGGACGGTTGTCCGCCGAGCGCAACAAGGCGCGCAATTGCGCTTCCATGACCTGCGGACGTTGCAGCGTCAGGCGAATGCCACGCACACCTAAGAACGGGTTTTCTTCTTTCGCGATCGGCCAGTACGGCAGCGGTTTGTCGCCGCCCACGTCCAGGGTACGTACCACCAGCGGCCGACCGGCCAAGCCATCGAGCACCTTGCGATATTCAGCTTCCTGGGTCGCTTCGTCCGGCGCCTGGTTGTGGGCCATGAAAATCAGTTCGGTACGCAACAAACCAATGCCTTCGGCGCCCTGCTCCACCGCGCTGGCGACGCCGGCGCTCTCGCCGATGTTGGCAAACACTTCCACGGCGTGGCCGTCACGGGTCAGCGCCGGTTCATGGCGCTGCTCGGCGGCGACCTTGAGGCGCTGCTCACGGGTGTCGCGCTCTTCAGCGGCCCGTTGCAGAGTGGCAGCGTCCGGGTCGACGTGCAGGCGACCGCGCTGGCCGTCCAGTAGCAAGGACGTGCCCGGCGCCAGCAGCAACACGGCCGCACCGGCGCCCACCAGCGCCGGAATGCCCAAGGCCCGGGCGACGATGGCGCTGTGGGCGGTGGCGCCGCCCCGTGCGGTCAGGATGCCTGCCACCCGGGTCGGGTCCAGGCGGGCCACGTCGGACGGACCGACCTCGTCCATCACCAGGATGTAGGGTTGATCGGGCTCACTCAGGGTTTCGACGCCACACAGCTGCGCCAGCACCCGACGGCCGACATCCCGCAGGTCGGCGGCACGTTCGGCGAGCAGGGCATCCTGCAAGGCTTCCTGTTCTTTCGCGGCGCCTTCGATCACGCCCATCCATGCCGCTTGCGCACTTTCGCCCAGCTTCAAACGGGTGTCGACTTCGTCAGTCAGCTCCGGGTCGTCGAGCATTTCCTGGTGGGTAATGAAGATTTCGCGAATGGCCTTGGCCTTGGCGCGTTCGACCAGGCCTTGGATATCGCGGCGCACCTGGTTCAAGGCGTTTTGCAGGCGCTCGCGTTCGATGGCCGCCGACTCGCCACGCAACGGATAGTCGATGGCTTGCAGCACCTGGATGTGGGCCGGGCCAATGGCAATGCCTGGTGCCGCGGCGACAGCCTGGATCAGGCTGCCGGATTCGGGGGCGAGCATGACGGTGGCGATTTCGGCCATCGCGGTTTCGCGCGGCGCGCTCGGTGGTGGCAGCGGTTCGACTTCTTCGCCAAGGCCTTCTTCGATGGCTGCCAGCAGTGCCGGCAAAGCATCGTTGGCAATGCTCGGTTCAGCGATGAACTCCAGCACCTGACCGCGACGGGCGCCCAGGCTCAGCAGCTTGCTCAGACTCTTGACCGACACGGCGTTGTCCTGGCCGTCGACGATGCGCACGCGGATCTCGCCTTCGAAGCTTTTCGCCAGTTGCGCGAGAATTTTCGCCGGCCGCGCATGCAAACCATGGGCGTTGGCCAGGCCGATGCGTGCGCTGGGCCAGTCGGCGGGTAGTTCACCGCCGAGCACTTCCAACACTTTGCGGCTGCTGGTGGCGCGGCCCAACTCGTGGCCACGGCCTTCGATCAGCAACGCGCAGAGCCGTTCCAGCAAGGCCTGGTGGGCCTCGCCGAGGCTGGCGAGGCAGAACAGCCCGCTCAACGGCTGGCCGAGGTAGCGGATCGGTTTGTCCGGAGTCACGAAGGCCAGGCCCGGGCGCTTGACGGTCTGTTCGCTGTGCAGCCACCACAGGCCATCGCCCAGGGGCAGCGCCTCGACTTGTTGCAGCACGCCGGCAAAGCCGTTACTTACGCAGTCAGCCTGACGCAGCAGCCGGGCGCCGCGCCACACCAACTCTTCGAAATCGTCAGCCGACACACCGAGGCCGATCATCTGCGCGTCCAGGGCCAGTTCCTGCGGCGCGCCTTGCAGCAGTTTCAACAAGGCTTCGGCGGAACTGGCACGACGCAGGGCCTCGCCCAGGTCAGTTTCACCGAGGGCGCGGGTCAGCAACTGCAGCAAGCGCAGGTGTTCGTCGGATTTGGCGGCGATGCCGATGGCCAGGTAAACCATCTGGCCATCACCCCAGTCCACGCCTTCGGGAAATTGCAGCAGACGCACGCCGGTCGAATGAACCAGGTCGCGGGTTTGCGGAGTACCGTGGGGAATGGCAATACCTTGGCCAAGAAAGGTCGAGCCCTGGGCTTCGCGGGCCTGCAAGCCGGCGAGGTAACCCTCAGCCACAAGGCCATCGGCCAGCAGTTTGTCAGCGAGCAGTTGCAGCGCAGCGTCTTTATCCACAGCCGTCTGAGCCATGGATATCTGCTCTAGAGTGAGCTCGAGCATGCTTTCTCCTTTTTGGCGTCCGGTTGGCGCCAGGTATTGTTTTGAATGAATCAGCTTAGCGTGACAGGACGGCTTTTGGCGGTATCGCGGCAGCACAGCCAAAAATCCTGCTAACCTTGAAAATACGCTTGCTGAAACGTTTAATCTAGAAAGATTGGCACGTTACTCGATAATCTCTCATCCTTGAAGTGCAACTTGTCGTAAGCGCTTGGACGGTGACCGTCATCTCGAATCGGGTAGGATGGCCCTTATTGTCGGGGCAAACTCGAAAAAATAAGGAAAACCGGGTTGAAACTCAGTGATATTGCCCAGCTGGCCGGTGTGTCCGTGACCACCGCCAGCTATGTCATCAATGGCAAGGCCGAACAGCAACGCATCAGCAGCGCCACCGTTGAACGGGTGCGGGCGGTGGTCGAAGAACATGGTTTCACGCCCAATCCCCAGGCCGCCGGGCTGCGCAGCCGGCACACCCGCACCTTGGGTTTCATCCTGCCAGACCTGGAAAACCCCAGTTATGCGCGCATCGCCAAGCTGCTGGAACAGGGCGCGCGGGCACGGGGTTATCAGTTGTTGATCGCCAGCTCCGACGACGCCCCGGACAGCGAGCGGCAACTGTTGCAGCTGTTCCGCGCCCGGCGCTGCGATGCGCTGATCGTTGCCAGTTGTTTGCCAACCGGGGACGACAGTTACCGCCAGTTGCAAGCCAAGGGCATTCCGATCATCGCCATCGACCGGGTGATGGAGCCCGCGCATTTCTGTTCGGTGATCAGCGACGACCGCCAGGCCAGCCTGCAACTGACCCGCAGCCTGCTGGAGACCCACCCTCGGCAAATCGCCTTGATCAGCGCCCGCCCCGAACTCAGTATCAGCCAGGAGCGGACCGCCGGCTTTAGCGAGGCCTTGGCCGGGTTCGAAGGCCAAGTGCTGATCGAACACGGAGAATCGTTCAGCCGTGAATGCGGCCGCCAGTTGATGGATGAAATGCTCGCGCGCCTGGGGCACCTGCCCGATGCGCTGATCACCACCTCCTATGTGCTGCTGCAAGGGGTGTTCGACGCCCTGCACGATTTCCCGCTGAAGTCGCGCCCGCTGCGCCTGGGCACATTTGGCGACACGCAGTTGCTGGATTTCCTGCCGTTGCCGGTCAACGCCATGTCCCAGCAGCATCAACTGATCGCCGACAAGGCTTTGGAGCTGGCGCTGGCAGCCATCGAAAACGATGACTACCAGCCTGGTGTGCAGGCCATCGCGCGGACGTTCAAGCAGCGCATTCATCAGGGCTGAGCATTCTTCAGGATTAACCCATGGAGCTGGTCGACACCCACACCCACCTGGACTTCCCGGACTTCGACGCGGATCGCCCGGCGCTGCTGGCCGCAAGCCGCGCCTTGGGCGTCCGGAAAATGGTGGTGCTGGGGGTGTATCGGGACAACTGGCAACGGGTCTGGGACCTGGTGCAAAGCGACCCCGACTTGCACGCCGCCCTGGGCCTGCATCCGGTCTACCTCGATCAGCATCGCGCCGAAGACCTGGTGCAATTGCGCGAGTGGCTGACCCGCCTGGCCGGGCATCGGCAGTTGTGTGCGGTGGGGGAAATCGGCCTGGATTACTACATCGAAACCCTCGATCGCGAGCGTCAGCAAGCGTTGTTCGAAGCGCAACTGCAACTGGCGGCGCAATTCGAACTGCCGGCGCTGATCCACGTGCGCCGCAGCCATGCCGCGGTGATCGCCACCCTCAAGCGCCTTGGCCTCAAGCGCGGAGGGATCATCCACGCCTTCGCCGGCAGTTTTGAGGAGGCCCGCGAGTACCTCAAGCTCGGCTTCAAGCTCGGCCTCGGAGGCGCCGCCACCTGGCCCCAGGCCCTGCGCATGCACCGGGTGCTGGCGAAACTGCCGCTGGAAGCGGTGGTGCTGGAAACCGACTCACCGGACATGGCCCCGGCGATGTTTCCCGGCGTGCGCAATAGCCCGGCACATTTGCCGGCGATTTGCGCGGCGCTGGCTGAAATCATGTCGATCAGCCCTGAGCAATTGGCCGAGGCCAGCACGGCCAACGCCCGCGAATTGTTCAACTGGTGACCCCTGTGGGAGCGGGCTTGCTCGCGAAGACGGTGTGTCAGCCAACGATGATATCAACTGATACGCCGCCTTCGCGAGCAAGCCCGCTCCCACACAGGACTTGCGACGAATCAGCCGGATTCACACCCGAAACGCATTGATCAACAGCTTGAGCTGCACCACCTGCGCGGACAACTCACGGCTGGCGTCTTCGGTCTGGTGCGCGCCTTCGGCGGTGCGTTCGCCGGCGCGGTTGATCTCGACGATGTTCTGGTCGATGTCATGGGCCACGGCCGTCTGCTGTTCCACGGCGGCGGCGATCTGCTGGTTCTGATCGACGATCATGCCGACGGCACCGAGAATATTTTCCAGGGCCTGCTGGACCTTCTCCGACTGACTGACCGTGCCGCTGGCCATCTCATGACTAGAGCCCATGGCCTTGACGGCTGCGCCCACACCGCCGTGCAGACGGCTGATCATCGCTTCGATTTCTTCGGTCGATTGCTGGGTCCGCTTGGCCAGGGTCCGTACTTCGTCGGCCACCACCGCAAAACCGCGCCCCTGCTCACCGGCCCGGGCCGCTTCGATGGCGGCGTTAAGGGCCAGCAAGTTGGTCTGCTCGGCGATGCTCTTGATCACGTCCAGCACGCGGCTGATGGCCTGGCTGTCGGTCGCCAGTTGATTGATCACCTGCACCGACTGATCGATCTCGCTGGCCAACCGGGCGATGCTGCCCTGCTGGGACTCCACCAGCCCACGCCCGCTGAGGGTTTCGTCGTTCACGCTGTGGGCGCTGCTCACTGCCGCAGCGGCACTGCGGGCCACTTCCTGGGCGGTGGCCGACATCTGGTTCATCGCCGTGGCCACCAGCTCGATCTGGCTGCGCTGCCCGGCGACGGCCAGGTTGCTGCGAGCCGATACTGTTTCCACTTGCCCGGCCTGGCGTTCGACTTCGGCGACGGTCCGACCGACCTGTTCGATCAGGTCATGGATCTTCGCCACCGTGCCGTTGAACACCTCGCCCAACTCACCCAGTTCATCCTTGCTGCGGGCCACAAAATTAACCGTCATGTCCCCCGCCGCCACCTTGTCCATCATCTGGCCCAAGTGCTGGAGGGTGGTACGGGTCGACGCATAGAAGCCGGCGTACAGATAAAAAATCAGCAGGAACACCGCCGCCAGTGCCACCGCTTGCAGCACCATGTGACTGCGATTCTGCTCAAGGCGCTGCTGCAACTGGACACCGAGAAACCCCTGGGTCGCTTCGTTCAGCCGGTAAGTCTGCTCCATCAGGCCGCTGACCTGCTCATAAAACGCCGGCCATGGCGCATCGAGAGTGTCGGCCATCACCACCTGCTCTTCGATCAGCTCACTGGCCTTCTTGAGGCTGTTCTTACTGCCATTGGCCTGGTCGGCCAGGGCTTGCGCGGCCGCCTGGCTGGAACCCAGGGCATCTTGCAGTTTCAGTTCATATTCACCCTGGAGCTTGTCGATCTGCGCCAGCAACTCGTCGAACCGGGTACTCGACGCCGAATTGAGAAATCCCAACCCCAATGAAGAAGCCCCCAACGCACGGCCTTCACCGAGGATCTGGGTGACCTTGGGGGTGATGCCGATGATCAGTTCACTGAGCTGACGGATGTCGCTCTGGTTGTCACGGCTCAGGCCCGCCTGGCTGGCGATGATCTGGCTGAACATCTGCGCACTGTTGAGCAACTTGCCGATCGACGCGCTTTTGCTTTGCAGGGAGCTTTCGGCCTGCTGGGCCTTGAACGCGACAATCATTTCGTCGCGCTTGGCATCGAAAGCGCTGACCTGCTCAGGCTCGACCGCCATGGCCGCCATCCCTTGCAGGCGCGCAAGCACTTGCTGCTCGAGGGCACCGATCTTCGCTTCGACGTCACCGGCCTTGCCGGACTGCCCCAGACTGGCGTTGATTTGCACCAGGTTATTCAGGGTTTCCAAGTCCCGGCGCAGAGTCAGGCTGCTGCCCAGCAGGTCGAGGCTTTGCAGCTCCACTTGGGTACCTTGGAACTCCCGATAGGAATCACGCACCAGAAAGAAATTGGTCACCAGCATCGGCAGCAGAAACAGCACGCTGATCAGGCTGAACTTCATGCCGAAGCTCAGGCGGTTCATCAGCGCGACGGCGGGCCAGAGCAAACTCTTCACTAGGAAGTCTCCCGATAGGTTTTTTATTTTTATAGGCAGGCGCACAGAGACAGCAGAAAGCCACTATTCGGGCGCTGTTCCTGTATAGCTTAAATCGGCGGGGAGATTTGTAACTTAAGGTTAACGGCAGATGTTTGGTGGGCAGGCACTGTGGCGAGGGAGCTTGCTCCCGCTGAGGTGCGAAGCACCTCCCTAAAGGCGGCGGTTGCTGCGCAACCGAGCGGGAGCAAGCTCCCTCGCCACAACAAGCTCACTCAATAAATAAGTGTGATTTCGCCGAGATCAGGCCAGCACCGTCCACAACGCAAACCCAGCATACCAGAGCACCGCCGAACGCAGCAGCAACTCCCAGAGCCGATCCAGGCTGTTGATGCCATCCGGCCCGGCCACGGGCGCGGGAATCTCGCCGGCCACCAGGCCGACCTTGTCGATGAGAGCGGCGGCGCTGATGTTCCAGTTCAACAACTCATGCAGCATGACTCGGCTGACCGCCACGAAGTTGCCCACCAGGGCGAAGCTCGCCGCCAGCAGCCGCACCGGCACCCAGTCGAAGGCATGGCGCATCTGCGCGGCCCGCTCGGCCACGCCGGCGTTCTGGCTGTGCTCGGCGGCCAGGGCCAGCAGGCGATAGCTCAGGGCCGCGACCGGGCCCAGCAGGAAGTACCAGAAAATCACCGCGAAAAAGCTCTGGTAGGCCTGCCACAACAAATGGCCCTGGACCCGCTCCAACAACCGCTCGCCATCATCGGCCTCAATGTCCAGATCACGCTTGGCCACGTGGGCCGCCGCTTGCAGGTCTTCGCGCCGCCAGGCATCGCGAAACGGCCCCAGGTCCGCCAGCAGATCACCGCGCCCCAGGCTGTAAATCACCACCAACAGGTGCACCGGCAGCGCCAGCAGGCCATAGGCCACCGGATCCAACACCCACAACAGCAACGCCAGCAGTGCCACCGGCAGCAAAACCATCACCACCAGCACCAGCCAGGGCCGGTTAACCCAACGAGGGCTGGCTTCAAGCTTGTTCAGTTCGAGCAACCAACCACCGTCCCGCTGGATCCGCTGGCGTAAGGCCGAGAATTTCTCGATCCAGACCGCCAGCAGCAACACCAGAAAACTCATTGTCCTTCCCCTTCTGTCAGGGCTGCGCGATAGCGCGCCCAGTCGAATGCTGGTCCCGGATCGGTCTTGCGCCCAGGGGCAATATCACTGTGCCCACAGATACGCTGCACCGTGATCGCCCTGAACGCCACCTGCAACTGCCCGGTCAAGTCCACCAATACGGCATATTGTGCGTCGGTGAAAGGCAGATCATCGGTGCCTTCAAGCTCGATGCCTATGGAAAAATCGTTACACGTCTCCCGCCCCTCGAAGCACGAGACGCCCGCATGCCACGCACGATCCAGACAGGAGACAAACTGGGTGACGGCGCCGTCACGCTCGATCAGAAAGTGCGCAGACACGCGCAGGTCGGCAATACCGGCAAAGTAGGGATGTTCCGTGACATCCAGACGATTCTGGAAAAATTCCTGCACCTTGCCCGTCGCGAATTGTGCCGGCGGCAGGCTGATGTTGTGGATCACCAGCAGGGAAATCTCGCCCTCGGGGCGAGCATTGAAGTTGGGCGATGGGCAATGACGCACGCCATCGCACCAGCCGCTCGCGGGGTCCAGCTGCATACAGGTTCCTTTGATAACGACAGTGAATGCCGTCAGTATGCCGCGATCGGGCCAGATCGCGCGATCACTTGGCGCGATTGAGCTGACGCAGATTGCCCAGCACCGACTCCAGCGCCCGGTCGAACAGCAGGGTATCGTCCAACAGGCGCACCGCGCCCCGGCGAAACTCCAGGGCCAGGCTGGTGCGGCTGTGCTCCTGCACTTTCAGGCCGGTGCGGTTGACGAAGATGTACTTGCCGGTAGCCCCGATGATCGCCGCCAATTTGCAACGCAGGCTATTGTCATCGTCCTCCTGGAACTCCACCCAGCTTCCCAAGCGCAATTGGTCGACCTGCATCAGGCCCACATCATCGGCTGGCAAGCGTACCTCTGCGTTGTCCGCCGGCGTTTGGTGAGCGGGACGCAGGACAATTTTCTCCTGCACCTGGACCATGACCGGAGAGTTGAACGACTGGGCCTGCTCCGTCGCCTGCCCCGTACGCTCAAGAGCCTGCACGTGCAGAACCTCCAGCTCACTGAAGAATTCGCTGGTGGCAAACGGGTCGAACGCCGAACGGTTCAGGCCTTCGCGCAGAGCCTTGAGCAGCTCCGGCACAATCGCCAGCAACTGCAGGCCAGCGTCGGGCTCATCGTGAGGCTGGACGCTCCAGATCAGTTGTTCCAGGGTCGATACGTCGGCCAGCCATTCGGCTGAATACTTGCCATGCTTGAAACAGGTCAGCAACAACACCTGGCTCCAGGCCTGTTGCACGAACTCCACCACCGCTTGCGGCAACACTTTACCCAGCATGACCTGGTTCAGCGCCCCTTCGACTCGGTGGCGCGCCAGTTCAGCCTTGGCCCGCCCCTCTTCAGCGTCACGAATGCGCTGCTCAAGCAGTTCACTGCGGCGCCGCTCGTCGCTGGTGAAGGCCAGGAAGTCGGCCAGCAGTTCGGAGAAAATCGCCGGGTCATCGACGAAGTCATTCAATAAGCGCTGCACCACCTGCTCGATGCGCAGGTACAGGCTGTCGCGTTGATGATCATCACAAGCGCCCCAGCCCATGGCGGCGGCGGCAATTTCATTGAGCAGGCGCCGGGCCGGATGGTTGCCGCGACTGAAGAAGCTCTTGTCCTGCACCGCGACTTTGAGCATCGGGATTTGCAGGCGGCCGATCAGGGCCTTGAGGGAGTCCGGCAGGTTATGGTCGTCGAGGATGAATTCGAACATCATCGAGATCAGGTTGATCACGTCTTCATCGGCGCCTTCGACCACCCGGGACTTGCCGCTCCTGACGCTGACCCGCGTCAACAGTTGTTCGAGCTGGCTACGCAGATCGAATTCGTCCTGAAGGGTCGGCGCCGGAACGTACTGCTGCAAATGAGAGAGCAATCGCAGCAGGTCTTGGGTCGAGATCGGCTGGGGCGCAGCGCTGGCCTCCAGTGTCGGCGCCACACTGCCACGGACCTGGCGCAGCAGCTTCTGCAACGCAGAGAACACCTCCTCCACGCTGTCATCGACCTGCGCCGCCTTGGGTTTAGCCACGTTGTCGACGGTGGGCCGAGGGCTATCGTCAAGACGATCCGAAGCACGACGGGACGGCGAGGCCTTGAGGTCCGGCAACACACCGGTGGCGGCCAGCAACTGATTGGCCTCGGCGTAGAGCTGGTCGCACTCGCTGAGCACATAGCGCTCGAACAGTTTGAGCAGGATCAGCTTGACCTTGATTCCCACCCCCAGGTTGCGCCCGGCCTGTAGAAAATTTTCACACAGCAGCGCGGGGCTCAGGGGATTCTGCTGATTGGCCAACGGCCGGTCCAAAAGCACGCTGAGGCGGGCTGTCAGTTGATCGAGCGACACACCCTCACGACCGAGTACCCGCGTGACCATGGTCTCGACCGCCACATGGCGCTCCAGGTCATCGTGAGTCGGCTGCGCCAGGGGGCCAGGGGCCAGGACGGGGGCCAAGGAGGCTTGAGCCAGGTCGTATTGTGCAAGGCCGACAAACGCCTCGAAAAACTGCTCGATAAACCCGCGTTCCATACTTTTGCGTTTCAGGCGCAGGTCACGCATGGCTTCGAAGAACAGGTTCTGCTCGACATCATTGCGCGCCCGGTCAGCCATCTCGAACAGCGTGTCGTCGGCGTTATCGAACAGCCCCTGCAAGCCAAAGCGCAACTGCTGCGCAGCCTTGTCGCGAACCTGTAGCAGAATCACAGGCAGGCGGGCGAGCGGCGAATGATTCGCCTGATCAGTAGAAACCTTGTGCAAAGGCACTACATTCCCAGTCCCGTCGTTGTGCATCCAAGCCTCCTGAAACGGCATTCTTCGGCACGAGACGTCAAAGCTATGACGTCAATCGAAAGGCGGATTATCTGGTAAAAGAACCCCGTCGTACCAGCAGACTCTGTGACCCAGCTCGAAATACAACGCAATAAGTGACCGGAGAAATGGGAAAACGTTGCGCGGATGCGACCAAATGCAGGTTCGATATGCTCGGCAGGCCACTGGCCCTATAATCGGGCCACTTTGTTTGTGGAGCCCGTTATGCCGAATCTACGTCTCGCCGATCTGACCGCCGAAATCGAAGCCAACGTGCGCCGTGCGTTGCTCGAAGACATCGGCAGCGGCGACATCACCGCGCAACTGATCCCCGCCGAACGCCTGGCCAAGGCCACCATCATTACCCGCGAAGCCGCGATCATCAGCGGCACCGCCTGGGTCGATGCCGTGTTCCGGCAACTGGACCCGCGCGTCGCAGTGCATTGGCAAGTGCGCGACGGCGACCGGGTGAGTCCCGATCAGGCGCTGTTCCACCTCGAAGGTCCGGCCCGCTCGCTACTGACCGGTGAACGCAGCGCGCTGAACTTCCTGCAAATGCTCTCGGGCGTCGCCACCCGCGCCCGTTACCTGGCCGATTTCGTCGCCGACACCCAGGTCAAGCTGCTGGACACCCGCAAGACCCTGCCCGGGCTGCGCCTGGCCCAGAAGTATGCCGTCACCTGCGGCGGCTGCCATAACCATCGCATCGGCCTGTACGATGCCTTCCTGATCAAGGAAAACCACATCGCCGCCTGCGGTGGCATCGCCCAGGCCATTACCGCCGCCCACAAGATCGCGCCGGGCAAGCCGGTGGAAGTCGAGGTGGAAAGCCTGGCGGAATTGAAAGAAGCACTGGCGGCCAATGCCGACATCATCATGCTCGACGAACTGAGCCTGGACGACATGCGTGAAGCCGTGCGCCTCAATGGCGGCAAGGCGAAGCTGGAGGCCAGCGGCGGGATCAACGAAAGCACGTTGCGCCCGATTGCCGAGACCGGGGTGGACTACATCTCGATCGGGGCGATGACCAAGGATGTGAAAGCGGTGGATCTGTCGATGCGGTTGAGCCTCTGACAACAAAAAACGCCAGCCTCAAAAAGGCTGGCGTTTTTCTCAGACCACCAGATTATTCATCTCGCAGTACTCATCCCATTCCACACCCAACACCTCGGCCGCTTCCTTGTGCAACGCAAGGCGCTGCACCTCGAATTCTTCAGGCGTGCTGGTGTACTTGAGCGTCAACTCCCAAGGCTGCAGCCCCTGGGCTTCGGCCTCATCCTCGAACGCCCACTGGATCTGATCTTTTTGATCGTCGGCGGACAAGTCCTTGATCTCTTCCAGCAACTGGGGCGCATCCAGAACGTACTTCTTCAGTGCTTCTTCGTGCCTGGCTTCCTGGGTCAATTCTTTAACAGTCATGGCGTTCTCGTTGATCTGGGGAATGGAAGATGGATCTGGATCATCAAGGATCTCTCTGACGCAAAAAACCGTGTGAAGCCCGGTTTATCTGGCCTTCAGAACCATTCGGGGATCATCTGAAAACTGCTGGGCGATGCTCATGCAGCGACGAATATAGGATGTTTTGCCAATGATTTACACGGCTCTTTACATCTATTCCACAAAACAAGTTGCACAAGACGCAGGAGGTGCAGGGAACATATGTCAAAACGTCCAGTCATAGCCATGTGCCACATCGGCACTTCACAAGGAACCCAGTGATGCGCAGTTTTTCCAAGCTTTCGTCTACCCGCTTTGCTACCGCAACCTTGCTGCTCGGCAGCCTGACCTTGGCCGGCCTTGCTCAAGCGGCTGTTGAAGTCTCCTCCGCTGGGCCGTCTTACGACGACGCCATTCCTGCCCTTCAACATGACCAATTTGATAAGTACAAACTCGTCAAGACCAACGTCAGCGCCAGCGCCTTGGAAAACCTGCCAAAAACCGTGAAGAACAATACTGACGAACTGGAAAACCAGAAGCGCGCCCTTAGCGAACAGGCCCGTCAGATCGAAGAACTCAAACGCAACAGTGGGTCCAGCTCCACCTCCAGCAGCAAGGAAATTGACGAGCTCAAGCGCACGATCAAGGAACAGGAACGCGACCTGAACGACCTTGGCAAGCAAGTGGAAGATCTAAAGCGCAATAGCGGCTCCAGCTCGAGCTCGAACAACAGCGAAATCTCATCCCTGAAACGGGAGCTCAGTGATCAGGATCGCGAGATGGACCAGCTCAAACGCACCGTCGAGGAGCTGAGCAGGAAGGTGAAATAACAAGGAGAATGGTGCCCGAGACAGGAATCGAACCTGCGACCTTCGCGTTACGAGTGCGCTGCTCTACCGGCTGAGCTACACGGGCGGTGGCTAAAACTAGCACCGTCCCCCGTGGCCAGGCAACCTGCGACACAGGGATTTTCACCACACAGCAAAACGCCCCGAACCAGTCGGGGCGTTTGCTTGTTCAGCGGCTAAGCGAGGGGTTGATTAAACGCCCGATGCCTTGGCTGCTGCCACGTCTTTGATGGACAGCTTGATACGACCGCGGTTGTCCACGTCCAGTACCAGCACTTCCACTTCCTGGCCTTCTTTGAGGATGTCGGTCACTTTCTCGACGCGAGCATCGCTCAGCATGGAGATGTGGACCAGACCGTCCTTGCCCGGCAGGATGTTGACGAAGGCACCGAAGTCGACGATGCGCTCAACCTTGCCGACGTAGATCTTGCCGATCTCGGCTTCGGCAGTGATACCCAGAACGCGCTGGCGTGCTGCTTCTGCCGCTTCCTTGGTTTCGCCGAAGATCTTGATCGAACCGTCGTCTTCGATGTCGATCGAAGCCTTGGTTTCTTCACAGATCGCACGGATGGTCGCGCCGCCTTTACCGATGACATCACGGATTTTGTCGGTGTCGATTTTCATCGCGATCATGGTCGGAGCGTTTTCCGACAGTTCGGTACGGGACTGACCAATGATCTGGTTCATCTGACCGAGGATGTTCAGGCGCGCTTCCAGGGCTTGGCCCAGGGCGATTTCCATGATCTCTTCGGTGATGCCCTTGATCTTGATGTCCATCTGCAGTGCGGTGACGCCCTTGGCGGTACCGGCCACTTTGAAGTCCATGTCGCCCAGGTGGTCTTCGTCACCCAGGATGTCGGTCAGGACGGCGAATTTCTCGCCTTCCTTCACCAGACCCATGGCGATACCGGCAACCGGCGCCTTCATTGGCACACCGGCGTCCATCAGGGCCAGGGAAGCACCGCAGACCGAAGCCATCGAGCTCGAACCGTTGGACTCGGTGATTTCCGAGACTACGCGAATGGTGTACGGGAACACGTCAGCGGCAGGCAGCATGGCCTGGACCGAACGACGGGCCAGACGG
This sequence comes from Pseudomonas sp. CFBP 5748, assembly GCF_053850495.1. Lineage (NCBI taxonomy): Bacteria > Pseudomonadati > Pseudomonadota > Gammaproteobacteria > Pseudomonadales > Pseudomonadaceae > Pseudomonas > Pseudomonas sp. CFBP 5748. The sequence continues at coordinate 148,156 of NZ_JBSPTN010000011.1, read as the reverse complement.
CCGTGACCGATTTCGCGGCGACCGGCGCCACCCATGCGACCACACTCGCCCACCGAGAACGGAGGGAAGTTGTAGTGCAGCATGAACGGGTCTTTCTTTTCGCCTTCCAGGGTGTCCAGCAGTTGCGCGTCACGGGCGGTGCCCAGCGTGGCAACGACCAGGGCCTGGGTTTCGCCACGGGTGAACAGTGCCGAACCGTGGGTCTTTGGCAGAACACCAACTTCGATGTTCAGCGGACGTACGGTGCGGGTGTCGCGACCATCGATACGTGGCTTGCCGTTGACGATGTTTTCGCGAACGGTGCGGTATTCGATTTCACCGAAAGCAGCTTTGACTTCAGCGGAAGACGGCTGGCCTTCTTCGCCGGACAGCTTGGCAACGACCTGGTCTTTCAGCTCGCCCAGACGCGCATAGCGGTCAGCCTTGACGGTGATGGTGTAGGCCTGGGAGATCGCTTCGCCGAACTCGGCACGGATAGCGCCCAGCAGTTCGGTGGCTTCGGCTTGCGGAGCCCAGGTCCAGGTTGGCTTGGCGGCTTCGGCGGCCAGTTCCTTGACGGCGTTGATCACCACCTGGAACTCGTCGTGGGCGAACAGTACGGCGCCCAGCATCTGGTCTTCGGTCAGCTCTTTGGCTTCGGATTCAACCATCAGCACGGCTTCGGAAGTACCGGCCACGACCATGTCCAGGCTCGAAGCTTTCAGTTGCTCGTAGGTTGGGTTCAGCAGGTAGCCGGTGCTTTCGTGGAACGCCACGCGGGCAGCGCCGATCGGGCCATCGAAAGGAATGCCGGAGATGGCCAGGGCAGCCGAGGTACCGATCATCGCAGCGATGTCCGGATCGGTTTTCTTGCTGGTGGAAACGACGGTGCAGACAACCTGCACTTCGTTCATGAAGCCTTCTGGGAACAGCGGACGGATCGGACGGTCGATCAGTCGGGAAGTCAGGGTTTCTTTCTCGGAAGGACGGCCTTCGCGCTTGAAGAAACCGCCAGGGATCTTACCGGCAGCGTAAGTCTTTTCCTGGTAGTGAACAGACAGAGGGAAAAAGCCCTTGCCTGGATCGGCTTGCTTGGCACCAACAACGGTCACCAATACGCTGACGTCGTCGTCAACGGTGACCAGCACTGCGCCGGAGGCCTGACGGGCGATACGGCCAGTCTCGAGGGTAACGGTCGACTGACCGAATTGGAATTTTTTGATTACCGGGTTCACGGTGTCCTACCTTCTTTGTGGCTCTTGGGGAACTTGTCTTCTTGCGAAATTCTTGGGCAATGACGGGAATCGGCCCGACGCCTGTCCAGGGTAAAACGTGTATCCAGATAAAACTTGAGGCTGGGAGCCTGCCATGCGCCAGCGGGAAACCCACTGACGTACGACAGACAACCAACCTCTAGCGCAATCGCTGATTAGCGACGCAGACCCAGGCGAGCGATCAGAGCGCTGTAACGGCTCACGTCCTTGCCTTTCAGGTAGTCCAGCAGCTTACGACGCTGGTTTACCATGCGGATCAGACCACGACGGGAGTGGTGATCTTTACCGTTGGCCTTGAAGTGACCTTGCAGTTTGTTGATGTTGTGGGTCAGCAGTGCAACTTGCACTTCTGGCGAACCAGTGTCACCAACAGCTTGCTGGTAGTCAGCTACGATTTGAGCTTTTTCTTGAACGTCGAGAGCCATGAGGCAATCCTTTTAGTCAGGAAACTGTTTCAAAGAAACAGCTTCAACAGGCCAGGGACAAATCCCTGTATCTATAAATGAGTAGTGACCGTGCCTGTTAACAGCCACACTCGCCAGCCCGCTGTTACACAGGCTGGTTCCGGTCATTCCGACCGAATCAGTCGACGCGGCGCAATGCGCCCGTCTTCGCTCACTTCACCGATACCGATGAAGCGACCATTTTGATCCTGCACCCGAACCATGCCGAACTTCGGCGCATCCGGGGCACGTACCGGCTGGCCGTTGAGCCAGTAGAACGCACTGTGTTCCGAGAACTGCAACAGCGGCCAGTCCAGCAACCCGCTGTCCGATGGCATCAGGAAACGGTCGACCGCTTCGTTGCCGCCTTCGGCATGTACCGCTTCGAGCTCTTCCAGCGTGACCGTCTGGGCCAGCGTGAAAGGTCCGGCCTGGGTCCGTCGCAATTCTGCCACGTACGCACCACAGCCGAGCTGCTCGCCGATATCCTCCACCAGGGTACGGATATAGGTGCCTTTGCTGCAATCCACGGCAAGCCGCGCAGTATTACCGTCAAAGGCCAGCAATTCCAAGCGCGCAATAGTAACAGAACGCGGTTCGCGCTCCACTATTTCGCCTGCACGGGCCAGCTTGTACAACGGCTGGCCATCACGCTTGAGGGCCGAGTACATTGGCGGTATCTGACTGATTTGCCCGCGAAATCCTGGCAGCACAGCTTCGATATCAGCCTGACCAACGGTCACCGGACGCTCCAGTAGAACCTCACCTTCGGCGTCCGCCGTGGTGGTGGTCTTGCCCAGTTGCGCCAGGGTTTCATAACCCTTGTCGGAATCGAGCAGGTACTGGGAGAACTTGGTCGCTTCGCCGAAGCACAGCGGTAATACACCGGTGGCCAACGGATCGAGGCTACCGGTGTGCCCGGCCTTTTCAGCATTGAGCAGCCAGCGAACCTTCTGCAACGCCGCGTTGGACGTGAAGCCCAGAGGCTTGTCGAGCAGGATGATGCCGCTGACGTTACGACGGATACGTTTGACCTGAGCCACCGATTACTCCTTGGTGTCTTCGGGTTCAGCCGCAACCGGGTGCTGGCTATCTTCAGCCACGGCACGTTCGATCAACGCCGACAGGTGCGCACCTCGCACGACGCTTTCGTCGTAGTGGAAATGCAATTGTGGAACGCTGCGCAACTTCATCTCGCGGGCCAACTGCATACGCAGGAAGCCGGCTGCCGAGTTGAGCACCTTGATGCTTTGGGCAATTTCCTCGGCGCTGTCCTGCCCCATCACCGTGATGAAAATCTTGGCATGACCGACGTCACGGCTAACTTCCACAGCGGTAATGGTGACCAGACCGACGCGCGGGTCTTTGACTTCGCGACGGATCAGTTGAGCCAGCTCACGCTGCATCTGATCGCCGATTCGTTGGGTACGGCTATATTCTTTTGCCATGTCTTGTTACCTGTTACTGCCCCACGGTCAAACCCGTGAGGTCTGAAAGCGGCAAACGCCCGGCCTGACAAAAGCCAGACCGGGCGTTGCGTTTAGAGTCCGACAGCCAGGCAGCGCATGTTCATGCTGCTGCCCGGTGCGGCTCTTGAAGTGCGCGAGTCAGAGGCTGCGAGCAACCTGGACCTTCTCGAAGACTTCGATCTTGTCGCCGACCTTGACGTCGTTGTAGCTCTTGACGCCAATACCGCATTCCATGCCGGCACGCACTTCGGAAGCGTCATCCTTGAAGCGGCGCAGGGATTCCAGCTCGCCTTCGAAGATAACGATGTCTTCACGCAGTACACGGATCGGACGGTTACGGTGAACGACACCTTCGATCACCATGCAACCGGCGATCGCGCCGAACTTCGGCGAACGGAACACGTCACGCACTTCCGCGGTACCCAGGATGTTCTCGCGAACATCGCTGCCCAGCATACCGGTCAGGGCTTTCTTGACGTCTTCGATGATGTCGTAGATCACGTTGTAGTAACGCATATCCAGGCCTTCCTGCTCGACGATCTTGCGAGCGCCAGCATCGGCACGCACGTTGAAGCCAAACAGTACAGCGTTGGAAGCCAGTGCCAGGTTGGCGTCGGATTCAGTGATACCACCGACACCGCCACCGACCACACGCACTTGTACTTCGTCGTTACCCAGGCCGTTCAAGGCGCCGTTCAACGCTTCGAGCGATCCACGGACGTCGGATTTGAGGACGATGTTGAGCGTCTTCTTCTCTTCCTGACCCATGTTCTCGAAGATGTTTTCCAGCTTGCCGGCGTGAGCACGAGCCAGTTTGACTTCGCGGAACTTGCCTTGACGGAACAGAGCCACTTCACGGGCTTTCTTCTCGTCAGCCACAACGCTCATCTCGTCGCCAGCGTCCGGTGTGCCGTCCAGGCCGAGGATCTCGACTGGAATGGCCGGACCGGCTTCCTTGATAGGCTTGCCGTTCTCGTCGAGCATGGCACGTACGCGGCCGTAGTTCGAACCGACCAGTACCATGTCGCCTTGGCGCAAGGTACCGTCTTGAACCAGGACGGTCGCCACCGGGCCACGGCCCTTGTCGAGGCGCGATTCTACAACCACACCACGACCTGGAGCCGAAGGCGTAGCGGTCAGTTCCAGAACCTCGGCTTGCAGCAGAACGGCTTCAAGCAGTTCGTCGACGCCGGTACCCATCTTCGCCGAGACTGGTACGAATGGAGTGTCGCCACCCCACTCTTCGGAAGTCACGCCGTGAACCGACAGTTCGCTACGGATGCGATCGAGATCAGCGCCCGGCTTGTCGATCTTGTTCACCGCAACCACCAGTGGCACGCCAGCAGCCTTGGCATGCTGAACGGCTTCGATGGTTTGTGGCATCACGCCGTCGTCCGCCGCAACCACCAGGATCACGATGTCGGTCGCCTTGGCACCACGGGCACGCATTGCGGTAAACGCGGCGTGACCAGGGGTATCGAGGAACGTCACCATGCCGCGGTCGGTTTCAACGTGGTAGGCGCCGATGTGCTGGGTAATACCGCCAGCCTCACCTGCCGCAACCTTCGCACGACGGATGTAGTCGAGCAGGGAAGTCTTACCGTGGTCAACGTGGCCCATTACGGTCACGACCGGCGCACGGGAAACCGCCTCACCTTCAAACTTCAGGGACTCAGCCAGGGAATCTTCCAGGGCGGTGTCGCTGACCAGGGTCACTTTGTGGCCCAGCTCTTCGGCAACCAGTTGAGCAGTTTCCTGATCCAGTACCTGGTTGATGGTGGCCGGCGTGCCCAGCTTGAACATGAACTTGATGATTTCAGCAGCCTTGACCGACATCTGCTGGGCCAGATCACCCACAGTGATGGTCTCGCCGATCTTCACTTCACGCACGACAGGGCCGGTCGGGCTCTGGAAACCGTGGGCGTTGCGCTTCTTCAGCTTGGCTTTGCCGCGACCGCCGCGACGGAAGCCATCGCTTTCTTCGTCAGTGGTACGTGGCGCAACACGTGGTGCCGGCGCCTTTTCCTTGACCGAAGCACGATGAGGAGCGTTTTTGCGCTCGCCATCGCCACTGCCACGACGGTTGTCGTCAGCACGTGGCTTGTCGGGACGACGCTGTTCGTCGCGTTTGCGAGCATCAACCGCAGGTACCGGAGCAGGTGCCACCACCGGCGCGCTTTCGCGCACAGGCTCGGCGACCGCAGCAGGCGCCGCAACGGCTTCGACCGCAGCGGTTTGCGCAGCAGCAGGCTGGCGACGCGCTTCTTCTTCGGCGCGACGCTTGGCTTCTTCTTCAGCCTTCTGACGTGCAGCATTTTCTACTGCGCGACGTTCTTCCTGTTCGCGTTTGCGCTCGGCTTCGATTTCTTCCGGGCTGCGCTGTACGAAGACTTTCTTCTTGCGTACTTCAACGCTGATGCTTTTACTACCGGCAACACGCAGGGTGCTGGTGGTTTTACGCTGCAGAGTAATCTTGCGTGGTTCTTCCACTTTCGCCTTGTGACTGCTCTTCAAGTGAGTCAGCAGGGACTGCTTCTCACTGTCGGTCACATGTTCCTCGGCGGCGGTGTGCGGCAGACCTGCCTCACGCATCTGCTGCAACAGGCGCTCTACCGGTGTTTTGACCTCATCGGCCAGTTGTTTCACCGTGACTTGCGTCATGCACTTCTCTCCTCAGGCCGCGCCTAATTACTCGAACCAGTGGGCTCGGGCGGCCATGATCAACTTGCCGGCACGATCATCGTCAATGCCGTCGATGTCGAGCAGATCGTCAATAGACTGCTCGGCCAGGTCTTCGCGGGTAATTACGCCGCGCACCGCCAGTTCCATCGCCAAATCCTTGTCCATGCCCTCAAGCGAGAGCAGGTCTTCGGCCGGATGGGCGTCTGCCAGCTTTTCCTCAGTAGCGATAGCTTTGGTCAACAAACGATCCTTGGCCCGAGCGCGAAGCTCGTTGACGATCTCCTCGTCAAAGCCGTCGATGTTGAGCATTTCTTCCACCGGTACGTAGGCAATCTCTTCCAGGCTGGTAAAGCCTTCATCCACCAGCACCTGTGCCAGCTCTTCGTCGACTTCCAACTCGTCGATGAAGTTGCGCAGGATGTCGCCGGTTTCAGCTTGCTGCTTAGCCTGGATGTCCGATTCGGTCATCACGTTCAGGGTCCAGCCGGTCAACTGGCTAGCCAGACGCACGTTCTGACCACCGCGACCGATGGCCTGAGCGAGATTGTCTGCGCCAACGGCGATGTCCATGGCATGGGCATCTTCGTCGACGATAATTGCCGCCACTTCAGCAGGCGACATGGCGTTGATCACGAACTGAGCCGGGTTGTCGTCCCACAGGACGATGTCCACGCGCTCGCCGCCCAACTCGCCGGATACGGCCTGGACACGCGAACCACGCATGCCGATGCAGGCGCCTTGCGGGTCGATACGCTTGTCCTTGGAGCGGACCGCGATCTTGGCACGCGAACCCGGATCACGGGAGGCGGCCATTACTTCGATCAGGCCTTCAGCAATTTCCGGCACTTCGATGCGGAACAACTCGATCAGCATTTCCGGCGCAGTACGCGACAGGATCAGCTGCGGGCCGCGGTTCTCGGTGCGGATTTCCTTGAGCAGCGCACGCAGGCGCACGCCAACCCGGAAAGTTTCGCGAGAAATGATGTCTTCACGGGCCAGCAACGCTTCGGCGTTGTTGCCCAGGTCAACGATCACGTTGTCACGGGTAACCTTTTTCACGGTGCCGGAGATGATTTCCCCCAGGCGCTCGCGATAGGCGTCGACGACTTGTGCACGTTCGGCTTCGCGAACTTTCTGCACAATGACCTGCTTGGCAGTCTGTGCAGCGATGCGACCGAACTCGATGGACTCGATCTTTTCTTCGACTACATCACCTACCTTGGCGCCAGGATGCGTTTCTGCAACCTTGCTCGGCCAGGTTTCGATAGCCGGATCGTCCAGGTCGGCTTCCTCGACTACCGTCCAGCGACGGAAAGTCTCATAGGCACCGGTGTGGCGATTGATTTCCACACGCAAATCAACTTCGTCTTCAAACCGCTTTTTAGTGGCAGTGGCCAGAGCCAACTCCAGCGCTTCAAAAATAACGTTAGCCGGTACGCCCTTTTCATTGGATACCGACTCAACAACCAGCAGTACTTCTTTGCTCATCGTACGCCTCGCCTTTCGCAAGCCATTGGATCCGCGGGATCCGCAGTATCTGGCACGTATCAGTCAAAACTGGGAATAATGTTGGCCTTGTCGATCATATCGATCGGCAACAGGAACTCATGGTCTTCTACCTGCACCACGACGTCCTGCTCTTCTACACCGCGCAGAAGGCCTTGAAAGTTGCGTCGACCTTCAAAAGGCGAGCGCAGCTTGATCTTCACTTGTTCACCGGCAAACGAAGCAAACTGTTCAAGGGTGAACAGAGGGCGTTCCATGCCAGGCGAGGAAACTTCAAGGGTGTATTCGGAGGTGATTGGGTCTTCGACATCCAATACACCGCTGATCTGACGGCTGACGATGGCGCAATCATCCACCAACACGCCGCCTTCCTTATCGATATAAACGCGCAACAGTGAGTGGCGACCTTGAGCCGAAAACTCAATACCCCAGCATTCATAGCCAAGGGCCACGACCACCGGGGCCAACAAGGCCTGCAACTGTTCTAGCTTGCTCGACACCTGAACCCCCTCGTGCATGTTTGTGCATGCTGTGCAAATAAAAAAAAATGGGCGAATCGCCCATCCCTGAAACGCCGTCGAACAGCGGCGTTATAAAGTGTCCAGCTAACAAAAAGCCCCTTGGAAGGGGCCCCTGAAACTGGTTGCGGGAGCCGGATTTGAACCGACGACCTTCGGGTTATGAGCCCGACGAGCTACCAGACTGCTCCATCCCGCGACAAAGCTGGGGCGGAAGTATACGACCGATCCTTTACAGGGTCAATGTAACCCTTCCACCTACAAGAAAGCCCGCAATTGCGGGCTCTCCTGATAATTGGTACCGAGAAGGGGACTCGAACCCCTACACCCTATGGGCACAACCACCTCAAGGTTGCGTGTCTACCAATTCCACCACCTCGGCAATACAGCGTTTGAAACCTTCTTACTTCTGCTCTTGAGCTGGAGGTACGTCAGTCGCCGGATTGGCCGACTTTTGCTCTTGAAGCACCGGGACATCATCAGAAGCCGGTTGTTGCTTTGGCGCTTCCAACACTGCTGGGTTTGGCAAACCTACTTGAGTCAGCTCTTGAGCCTTCTCTTTAGCAAAGTAACCTAACCCCAAGCTGGTTATGAAGAAACCGGCGGCAAGTATAGCAGTAAACTTACTAAGAAAGGTAGAGGAACCTTGGCTTCCGAATACAGTATTTGAAGCACCTGCACCGAAAGACGCACCAGCATCCGCACCTTTACCCTGCTGCAGCAATACGAGAGCAACTACGCCCAGTGCACCCAGCAGATGAAAAACGACTACGACTGTTTCCAGCATTTTTTCAGTTTCCCGCGGCGCGACAAATCGCACCGAACTCATCTGCATTCAGGGAAGCTCCACCAATGAGCCCCCCATCGATATCCGGCATGCCGAACAGTTCGACCGCATTGGCCGCCTTCACGCTGCCGCCGTATAGAAGCCGCACACCTCGTGCCACTTCAGAATTCTCTGCCGCCAACTGCGCGCGGATGGCGGCGTGCACATCCTGCGCCTGTTGCGGCGAAGCAGTCAGCCCGGTGCCAATGGCCCAGACCGGCTCGTAAGCAATGACTGCCTTTGCAAAAGCACCGACACCCAGGTCTTCAATGATGCTGCCGAGCTGACGCCCGACAACCTCAAGGGTCTTCCCGGCTTCACGCTGCTCGAGGGTTTCCCCTACACACAACACCGGAATCAGACCGCAGGCCTGAGCTGCCGCAAATTTGCGAATCAAGGCACTGTCCTGCTCGCGCATGATCAGGCGACGCTCGGAGTGCCCGACCAAAACCAGGGAACAACCTGCATCCACCAATTGACTCGGCGCAATCTCACCAGTCAACGCGCCTTGCATGGGTTCCACCGCAGAGTTCTGCGCGCCGACCGAAATCGACTTACCCTTCAAGCCATCAATCACTTGATTGATATACAAGCAAGGCGGGAATACCGCGACATCAACACCGCTTGGCAAGGCCAGATGACGAAGGCCATTGATCAGCTCAGCGACGCTGGCGCGGGTACCGTGCATCTTCCAGTTACCAGCTACCATAGGGCGACGCATGCTGTACCTCGTCGGTCAAAGTGGGCGCAGATGTTACCCAACCGATGCATGACTGGCAAGCCGAATTCAGGCAGAAACTTCAGTAACCAGTTTCGCCAGCTCTTCGGCATAACCGCGGACCTGTGCCTCATCCTCGCCTTCAACCATGACACGCACCAAAGGCTCAGTGCCGGACTTGCGCAATAGCACGCGCCCACGCCCGGCCATCGCCTGCGTTACACGCTCACTGGCCTGCTTGACCGTCGCATGCTCGATAGGGTTCTCACCACCACCAAAACGTACGTTAATCAGCACCTGTGGACATTTGCGCAATGCCTGGCGCGACTGCGCGAGCCCTTCATTACGCGCCTTCAGCGCCATCAGCACCTGCAAGGCCGCGATGATGGCATCGCCCGTGGTGGTATGGTCGAAGCACACGATGTGACCAGAGTTCTCGCCCCCGATCACCCAATTGCGCTCCAGCAACTCCGAGATCACGTAGCGATCTCCCACATTGGCCCGCACGAAGGGGATATCCAGGTCCGCAAGGGCCAACTCGAGCCCAAGGTTGCTCATCAACGTACCGACCACTCCGCCCTGCAGCTTACCCCGCGTGTGCAGATCGCGAGCAATGATGAACAGCAACTCATCACCGTCAACGACTGTACCGGTGTGATCGACCATCAGGACTCGATCACCGTCGCCATCGAAGGCGATCCCGATATCGGCCTGTTCGGCCAGTACCGCCGCCTGCAGCGCCTCGGTATGGGTGGAGCCACAGTTGTGGTTGATGTTCAACCCGTTTGGCGAAGCGGAGAGCACGACCACTTCGGCCCCCAACTCGCGAAATACACTCGGCGCGACTTTATAGGTCGCACCGTGAGCGCAATCGACCACGACTTTCAGGCCCGAAAAGCTAGTACCAGTCGGCACGCTGCCTTTGCAGAATTCGATGTAGCGACCCGACGCATCGTTGATCCGCGACACTTTGCCGATCTTGCTCGACTCGACCACAGTCATCGGCGTGTCCAGCAGTTCTTCGATCATCAGCTCGATATCATCCGGCAGCTTGGTACCCTGGCCGGAGAAGAACTTGATGCCGTTGTCATCATGCGGGTTGTGCGAAGCACTGATCACGATACCCGCCTGGGCCTGGAACGTACGCGTCAGGTAGGCAATGGCCGGCGTCGGCATCGGACCGAGCAGCATCACATCGGCGCCCGCCGACGTCAGGCCGGCCTCGAGCGCCGATTCGAACATGTAGCCGGAAATTCGCGTGTCCTTGCCGACCAACACTTTGCAGGCGCCCATTTTACGGAACGCCATGCCGGCCGCCCAGCCGAGCTTGAGCATGAAATCAGGGGTAATAGGGTATTCGCCGACCCGACCACGAATACCGTCGGTGCCAAAGTATTTCTTGCTCATAAGTGCTCCGTCATTCTTATTCGGCTGAATCCACAGCTGCAATCATCCGCACGACATCCATCGTTTCGGCTACATCGTGCACGCGCAATATGCGTGCACCTTTGGTAAGGGCCAAGGCCGCAAGGGCGAGACCGCCATACAGACGCTCTCCCACCGGACGGCCCAAGGCATTGCCTATCATGCTCTTTCGCGAGACCCCAACCAACAGGGGCCGCCCCAGGGCATGCAAGGCGTCCATATGTTTGAACAGGCTCAAATTGTGGGCCAGCGTCTTGGCAAAGCCGAACCCTGGATCAAGAATTATCCGCTCGGCAGGAATACCCACAGCAGCACACTGACTCAGACGCTCCGCCAGGAACTCACCGACTTCCCTGGTCACATCCTGGTAGTGCGGGTCGTTCTGCATCGTTCCGGGCTCGCCGAGCATATGCATCAGGCAAACGGGCAACCCGGTGGCCGCTGCGGCATCCAGGGCACCATCGCGCTGCAAGGATCGTACATCGTTGATCAAGCCTGCGCCCAGTCGTGCAGTTTCACGCATGACCGCCGGCGTGGACGTATCGACCGAGATAATGACATCAAGTTCGCGGTGTATGCGCTCGACAATCGGCGCGACTCGCTCCAGTTCTTCGGTAGGCGAGACCGCACGCGCACCCGGCCGGGTCGACTCGCCGCCAACGTCGATCAGCGTAGCACCGGCAGCCACCATCGCCTCGGCATGCCGCAGAGCCGCATCGAGCTGGCTGAATCGACCACCATCGGAAAAGGAATCGGGAGTGACATTGAGGATGCCCATGACATGCACATGGGCCAAATCAAGAACCCGGTTGCCGCAAGGCAACCGGGTTGAGGACTGAACAGAAGTCATTTCAAGCCTTAGACGTCAGCAGCCGGACCGCCGATCGGTGTCTCGGGGCGTTCGCCCTGCACTGCCGGAGGCGTACCGGAGGTACCGGTGCCACCGGACCAGTCACGAGGCTCACGAGGCACACGGCCTGCCATGATGTCGTCGATCTGGTCGGCATCAATGGTTTCGTACTTCATCAGGGCGTCAGCCATGGCATCGAGCTTGTCACGGTTGTCCGTGAGGATCTGTCTGGCAGTGCCGTAGCACTGATCGATGATGCTGCGCACTTCAGAGTCGATCAACTTGGCCGTCTCGCCGGAGAAACTGGCATGCTGACCGCCACCGCCACGACCGAGGAACACTTCGCCCTCTTCTTCGGCATACATCAACGGACCCAGCTTCTCGGACAAGCCCCACTTGGTGACCATGTTTCGGGCAATCTGGCTGGCACGCATGATGTCATTGGAAGCGCCAGTGGTGACACCGTCAAAGCCCAACGTCATTTCTTCGGCAATACGGCCGCCGTACAGCGAGCAGATCTGGCTGACCAGCGCACGCTTGGACAAGCTGTAACGATCTTCTTCCGGCAGGAACATGGTCACACCCAAGGCACGACCACGCGGAATGATCGAGACCTTGTAGACCGGGTCATGCTCGGGCACCACACGACCGACGATCGCGTGACCCGCCTCATGGTACGCCGTGTTCTGCTTTTCTTTCTCCGACATGACCATGGATTTGCGCTCAGCGCCCATCATGATCTTGTCCTTGGCCAGTTCGAATTCCTTCATTTCCACGATGCGCTTACCGGTACGAGCGGCGAACAGCGACGCTTCGTTGACCAGGTTCGCAAGGTCGGCACCGGAAAAACCTGGCGTACCGCGAGCGATCACTGCCGGGGCGACGTCATCACCCATCGGCACTTTGCGCATGTGGACCTTGAGGATCTGCTCACGACCACGAATGTCCGGCAGCCCCACCACGACCTGACGGTCGAAGCGACCTGGACGCAACAGCGCCGGGTCAAGTACATCGGGACGGTTGGTGGCGGCAATCACGATGATGCCGTCATTCATTTCGAAACCGTCCATCTCGACCAGCAACTGGTTGAGGGTTTGTTCGCGCTCGTCGTGACCGCCACCCATGCCGGCACCACGATGGCGACCGACGGCATCGATTTCGTCGATAAAGATGATGCACGGTGCGTGTTTCTTGGCCTGCTCGAACATGTCGCGAACACGGCTGGCACCCACGCCAACGAACATTTCCACGAAATCGGAACCGGAAATCGTGAAGAACGGCACCTTGGCTTCGCCGGCAATCGCCTTGGCCAGCAAGGTTTTACCGGTACCCGGCGGGCCAACCATCAGTACGCCGCGAGGAATACGACCACCCAGGCGTTGGAATTTGCCCGGATCGCGCAGGAATTCAACCAGCTCGCCAACTTCTTCCTTGGCTTCATCGCAACCAGCGACGTCGGCCAAGGTGGTTTTCACCTGATCTTCGGAAAGCAGGCGAGCCTTGCTCTTGCCGAAGCTCATAGGCCCACCCTTGCCACCGCCGCCGCCCTGCATCTGGCGCATGAAGAACATGAACACGGCGATGATCACCAGGATCGGGAAGCTGGCGACCAGGAGCTGGGTCCAGATGCTTTGCTGCTCAGGCTGCTTGCCTTCGACCACGACATGATTGTCCACCAGGTCGCCGATCAGGCCATTGTCCTGGATCGCCGGACGAATAGTCTTGAAGTTGTCGCCGTCGGTGCGCTTGCCGGTAATCACATAGCCATCAACGGCTACGCGCTCGACCTTGCCATCCTTGACCTGCTGGATGAAGTCGGAATAGTTGAGGGTCTGCGGCTCGTTAGGGCTGGAGAAGTTGTTCATCACGGTCACAAGGACAGCGGCGATGATCAACCACAGGATCAGATTCTTTGCCATATCGTTCAATTAACTACCCTCTGAAGCAAGCTCCGCTACTGGCGCGCGCTTCGCATGATATTCACCGGCCTAACTTACTACATTACCTACGACTCTGGCAGGCGCCGTCTGTAACCCTTTGTGAAACTTTGACCGCGTAATTTTCGTTTACGCGTCTTTCGCAATGCGAGACAAAAAAAACTATCGGCCTGTATTAAAGACGCTCATCACTGGCTGCGCCTTCAACTCCGCGAAAACCACGCGCCAGCAGATACTGCTCGCGAGAGCGGTCGCGGGACGACAATGGCTTGCGCATCTGCACCTTGTCGAACAGTTTTCGCATGCCCTTGTGGTATTCGTCGAAGCCTTCACCCTGGAAGACTTTGATCAAAAAATCACCACCCGGCCGTAAAACCCGCCCGGCAAGATCCAGGGCCAGCTCGCTGAGGAACATTGCACGAGGCATGTCGACAGCCGCTAATCCACTCATATTGGGGGCCATATCGGAAATCACAAGGTCAACCTGGGTATTTCCGACGGCTTCCAGAATTTTTGCCAGGACGGCGTCTTCCGTGAAGTCACCCTGGATGAAGGTCACATCGGGGATGCTGTCCATTTCCAGGATATCGGAAGCGATCAAGCGGCCCTGACCGCCGATCAGACGACTGGTCACCTGGGACCAGCCTCCCGGCGCCGCACCGAGGTCGATCACGGTCATACCTGGACGGATCAAACGATCCTTTTCCTGGATCTCCAGCAATTTATAGCTGGCACGCGAGCGATAGCCGTCTTTTTGCGCCATTTTGACGTACGGATCGTTGAAATGCTCTCTGAGCCAGTTCTGGCTAGTCTTGGAACGGGCCACGGGCCACCTCTAAAAATAAAACGGGTCGTGATTAAGTGGGCGGTCCCGGACTCGCTCGGGTAAACTGGCCGCCGCTTTTTACAAGATCAGACGCAGGGGTCAGATTATGCCGCTCACTCAAGAGCAGAAGAAACAATACAAATCCATTGGCCACCATCTGAAACCGGTTTTGACTGTGGCTGACAACGGTTTGACTGAAGGCGTACTCGCCGAACTGGAACGCGCACTGGGCGATCACGAGCTGATCAAAATCAAGCTCAACATCCTCGATCGCGAAGCCCGCCTGGCTGCCGTTGCCGAACTGTGCAAGACCGGCAAGGCAGACCTGGTACAGGTCATCGGCAAGATGGCGCTGATTTATCGCAAGAATTTCAGCGTCAACAAGCAACTGTCGAACGTTCACCGCTTCAAGTGATGCCAAGGGTCAAGGGTGTGCTTCGTACACCCTTGCGCTCCACCCAGGAACCGGCTGCAACACCAGCACCAATCCGGAAAACCCCAGCACCAGGTAACTGAATACCTGCCACTGGCTCGCATCCGGCCAGCCGAGACGCACCGCGAAAAACATCCCGCTCGCGTACAACGACATGAGCAGCAACTGCCCTCGAATGTCGCGCCATAGACTGGCAAGGCCCTCGACCTGAATCAGCACCAAAGCCTGAAACACCACACACGCCGCGGAAAAACCCACCAGCAGCGCCGTCAGCATGCCTGCGATTTCATCGATGAGCAGCGGCGCCAGGCCGATTCGACCCAGCACCGGCAACAAACCGACGTGCAACAACCAGACGCCGCCCACCCACAACATCTGGGTGAGCTGCCAGATCATGGCGCCCGCTCGCAGCGGGCGCCTTCGTTCAGATGTGACGGACTTCGACAATCTCATACTCGATAACGCCGCTCGGCGTCTTCACAGTCACCACATCGCCTTCTTCCTTGGCAATCAAGGCGCGAGCGATTGGCGAACCGACGGAAATCTTGCCGAGTTTGATGTCTGCCTCGTCCTCACCCACGATCTGGTAAGTGACGCTTTCATCGGTCTCGACGTTGGCGATTTCCACGGTGGTGCCAAAAATCACCTTGCCGGTGTGCGGGATCGTCGTGACGTCGATGACGACCGCATTCTGCATGCGGCCTTCGATGTCGCGGATACGCGCCTCGACCATCCCCTGCTGCTCGCGAGCAGCGTGGTATTCGGCGTTTTCCTTCAGGTCACCCAACTCCCGGGCCGTGCCGATGTCCTGGCTGAGCTTGGGACGAATGACCTTGGTCAGGTGAGCGTGTTCTTCTTCCAGGGCCTTCGCGCCCTGAACAGTCATCGGGTACTTGGTTATGCTCATGCCTTCAATCCTGCATGTAGATCCTGCAAGCGACGCACGGTCTTCTCGGGACCGAACTTGAGCGCTTCGCAGATCGCTTCGCCCGCAGCAATGGTCGTGGTGCAGTAGATCTTGTGCTGCAGTGCGTTACGACGAATGGAATAGGAGTCGGCGATCGACTGACGCCCCTCAGTGGTGTTGATGATCAGCGTGACTTCGTCATTCTTGATCATGTCGACCACGTGCGGACGCCCCTCGGTCACCTTGTTCACGCGGCGCACTTTCAGGCCTGCCGCTTCGATCAGCTTGGCGGTACCGGCCGTGGCGACCACTTCAAAGCCCAAGTTGATCAGATCACGGGCCACGCCTGCAACCAGTGGCTTGTCGTCATCACGCACGCTGATGAACGCCGTGCCACCTGTCGGCAGCACTTCGCTGGCGCCCATCTGGGCCTTGGCAAAGGCTTCGCCGAAGGTGTCGCCCACGCCCATCACTTCACCGGTGGACTTCATTTCCGGGCCAAGGATCGGGTCCACGCCAGGGAACTTGGCGAACGGGAACACCGCCTCTTTCACACTGTAGAAATTCGGGATGATTTCCTTGGTGAAGTTCAGCTCTTTCAGGGTTTTGCCAGCCATGACCCGCGCAGCGATCATCGCCAGGGAAACACCGATGCACTTGGAGACGAACGGTACGGTCCGGGAAGCGCGCGGGTTGACTTCGATGACGTAGATGTCCTCCCCCTGCAGGGCGAGTTGCACGTTCATCAGGCCGATGACGCCCAGCTCCAAGGCCATTTTCTTGACCTGCTCGCGCATCTCGTCCTGGATGTGGGCCGGCAACGAGTACGGCGGCAGCGAACAGGCAGAGTCACCGGAGTGAACGCCGGCCTGCTCGATGTGCTGCATGATCGCGCCAATCACCACGTCCTTGCCGTCGCTGACCGCATCCACGTCCATTTCGATGGCGCAGTTGAGGAAGTGGTCCAGCAGCACAGGGCTGTCGTTGGACACTTGGACCGCTTCGCGCAGGTAACGCTTGAGCTCGTCTTCCTGATACACAATTTCCATCGCACGACCGCCCAGTACATAGGACGGGCGCACCACCAGCGGGTAGCCGATCTTGGCTGCGGCACGAATCGCTTCGTCCTCGCTGCGCACGGTGGCGTTCGGTGGCTGACGCAGATTCAGGCGCTCGACCATTTGCTGGAAACGCTCACGGTCTTCGGCGCGGTCGATCGCATCCGGGCTGGTACCAATGATCGGTACCCCGGCGGCCTCAAGGGCGCGAGCCAGTTTCAGCGGGGTCTGGCCGCCGTACTGGACGATCACACCTTTAGGTTTCTCGACGCGGACGATTTCCAGCACGTCTTCCAGGGTCACTGGTTCGAAATACAGGCGATCGGAGGTGTCGTAGTCGGTGGACACGGTTTCCGGGTTGCAGTTGACCATGATGGTCTCATACCCGTCATCGCGCAGGGCCAGTGCCGCGTGCACACAGCAGTAGTCAAACTCGATGCCCTGACCGATCCGGTTTGGACCGCCACCCAGGATCATGATCTTGTCGCGGGTCGACGGCGCGGCTTCGCATTCTTCTTCGTACGTGGAGTACAGGTAAGCAGTGTCGGTGGCGAACTCGGCCGCGCAGGTGTCGACGCGCTTGTAGACCGGGAACACTTCCAGCTTGTGGCGATGAGCACGCAGGCTCTTCTCGGTCACACCCAGCAGCTTGGCCAGGCGCATGTCGGAGAAGCCCTTGCGCTTGAGGCGGAACATCGTGTCGTGGTCGATGCTGGACATGCCCAGGGTCTTGACCTTCTCTTCTTCCTTGATCAGATCTTCGATCTGCACCAGGAACCAAGGGTCGATCATGTTCATGCCGAAGATCTGCTCGACAGTCATGCCGGCACGGAAGGCGTCAGCCACGTACCAGATGCGTTCGGCGCCCGGCACGGTCAGCTCGCGCTTGAGCACGCTCATGCTTTCCGGATCGTTCAGGTCCAGCTTCGGATCCAGGCCGCAGACACCCACTTCCAGACCGCGAAGGGCTTTCTGCAGGGATTCCTGGAAGGTCCGGCCGATAGCCATGACTTCACCGACCGACTTCATCTGAGTGGTCAGGCGGGCGTCGGCCTTGGCGAATTTCTCGAAGGCGAAACGTGGCAGCTTGGTAACGACGTAGTCGATGGACGGCTCGAAGGACGCCGGGGTCTTGCCGCCGGTGATGTCGTTCGACAGTTCGTCCAGGGTATAACCCACGGCCAGCTTGGCAGCGACCTTGGCAATCGGGAAACCAGTGGCTTTCGAGGCCAGGGCCGACGAACGGGACACCCGCGGGTTCATCTCGATGACCACCATGCGGCCAGTGTTCGGGCAGATGCCGAACTGGACGTTGGAGCCACCGGTTTCCACGCCGATCTCGCGCAATACCGCCAGGGAGGCGTTACGCAGGATCTGGTATTCCTTGTCGGTCAGGGTCTGGGCCGGTGCGACGGTGATCGAGTCGCCGGTGTGCACGCCCATCGGGTCGAAGTTTTCGATGGAGCAGACGATGATGCAGTTGTCCTTTTTGTCGCGGACAACTTCCATTTCGTATTCTTTCCAGCCGATCAGGGATTCGTCGATCAGCAGCTCTTTGGTCGGCGACAGGTCCAGACCACGGGCGCAGATTTCTTCGAATTCTTCACGGTTGTAGGCGATGCCGCCACCGGTGCCGCCCATGGTGAAGGACGGACGGATGATGCACGGGAAGCCCAGACGCTCCAGGACGGCATTGGCCTCTTCCATGCTGTGGGCGATGCCCGAGCGTGGACAGTCCAGGCCGATGGATTTCATCGCCTTGTCGAAACGCGAACGGTCTTCGGCCTTGTCGATGGTGTCGGCGTTGGCGCCGATCATTTCCACACCGAACTTCTCCAGGACGCCTTCGCGCTCCAGGTCCAGGGCGCAGTTCAGCGCGGTCTGGCCACCCATGGTCGGCAACAGCGCGTCAGGGCGCTCTTTCTCGATGATCTTGGCAACGGTCTGCCACTTGATCGGCTCGATGTAGGTGGCGTCGGCCATGGCCGGGTCGGTCATGATGGTGGCCGGGTTGGAGTTCACCAGGATGACGCGGTAACCCTCTTCGCGCAGGGCTTTACAGGCCTGGGCGCCGGAGTAGTCGAATTCGCAGGCCTGACCGATCACGATCGGGCCAGCGCCGAGAATCAGGATGCTTTTTATGTCTGTACGTTTTGGCATGGGTTTGTCACTCAAATCCGCAGGTCAGTCGGCTAGGCCGTCGAACAATCTTTGTAGCGCCCGAAGGGGCCGCCGCATTCGGGGCCGCCTTCGGGCTTCACGCGGTCAGCGTCGCTTGGCCATCTCATTGATGAAGCGATCGAACAGCGGCGCCACGTCGTTCGGGCCCGGGCTGGCTTCAGGGTGGCCCTGGAAGCTGAACGCGCTCTTGTCGGTACGCTCGATGCCTTGCAGCGTGCCGTCGAACAGCGACTTATGGATCGCGCGCACGTTGGCCGGCAGGGTCGCTTCATCCACCGCAAAACCGTGGTTCTGGCTGGTGATCATCACGACGCCGGTATCCAGGTCCTGCACCGGGTGGTTGGCACCGTGGTGGCCGTGACCCATCTTCAAGGTCTTGGCGCCCGAAGCGAGGGCCAGCAGCTGGTGGCCGAGGCAGATGCCGAATACCGGGATTTCGGTCTCCAGCACGTCCTTGATCGCCTGGATCGCGTAGTCGCAAGGCTCCGGATCACCCGGGCCGTTGGACAGGAACACGCCGTCGGGCTTGAGGGCCAGGACGTCCGCGGCCGGAGTTTGCGCCGGCACCACGGTCACGCGGCAACCACGCTCCACCAGCATGCGCAGGATGTTCCACTTGACGCCGTAGTCGTACGCAACCACGTGGTATGGCAGTTCGGACGCTTCGATCGTCGCGTGACCGTCGGTTTTCAGGTCCCAGACCGTGGAGCGCCACTCATACTGCTTCTTGGTGCTGACGACTTTCGCCAGATCCATGCCCTTGAGGCCAGGGAAACCCTGGGCAGCGGCGATGGCGGCTTCTTCGGAAATGTTGTCACCGGCCATGATGCAGCCGTTCTGCGCACCTTTTTCCCGAAGGATACGGGTCAGGCGACGGGTGTCGATACCGGCGATCGCCACGACATTGTTGGCTTTCAGGTAATCAGACAGGGACATCGTGTTACGCCAGTTGCTCGCTACCAGCGGCAAGTCACGGATGACCAGGCCGGCGGACCAGACACGATCGGACTCGGCGTCTTCCGGCGTGGTGCCGGTGTTGCCGATGTGCGGGTAAGTCAGAGTAACGATTTGCTGGGCGTAGGAAGGATCGGTAAGAATTTCCTGATAGCCGGTCATTGCGGTGTTAAACACCACCTCACCAACGGTCTGACCGTCGGCTCCAATGGCTTCGCCGCGAAAAATGCTGCCATCAGCAAGGGCGAGTATGGCTGGCTTAGTCAAGAAGACCTCCCGTAAATAAAGCCTGAAAGGGCGATCGCAGGTTGTAAAAAAGCGGAGTGACGTATGGACACGTCACCCCGCTTGTTCACTGAATTATTCTGCGCGCTTTTAGTGGACACACTAAAGCTGTAGCTTACAGAAAAAGGCTTTTTTGGTCCACCGCTAATGAGCCTTAAAGGCAGGGGAATGCGACAGGGCGTCGCGAAGCGGTATAAAACGGGGGCCCAGTATAACTGAACCCCCTGCCGATGGCATCAACGCAGGTCGAGAACGTCCTGCATGTCGTACAAACCTGGCTCACGACTCTCCAGCCACAGCGCAGCGCGAACCGCGCCCTTGGCGAAGGTCATCCGGCTGGAAGCCTTGTGAGTGATCTCCAAGCGCTCGCCCTCAGTGGCGAACAGCACCGTATGATCACCCACCACGTCACCACCACGCACGGTCGCAAAACCAATGGTGTCGCGCTCACGGGCACCGGTATGCCCCTGGCGCCCGTAGACAGCCACCTTCTCAAGATCGCGACCCAGCGCATCGGCAATCACCTCACCCATGCGCAAAGCCGTGCCCGAAGGCGCATCGATCTTGTGCCGGTGATGCGCCTCGATGATTTCGATATCCGCATCGTCACCCAAGACCCGGGCCGTCATCTCCAGCAGCTTCAGCGACAGGTTCACACCCACACTGAAGTTCGCCGCAAACACGATCGGAATGTCTTTACCCGCATCGGCCAGCAACTGCTTCTGCGCGGCATCCAGCCCCGTGGTGCCGATCACCATGGCCTTGCCGTGCTTGCGGCAAATGGCGAGGTTTTTCAGCATCACTTCCGGCAGCGTGAAGTCGATCAGGACATCAAACTCATCGAGCACCTTCTCCAGGCCGCCAGACATCGGCACACCGATACGCCCGAGCGAAGCCAGCTCGCCAGCATCAGCGCCCACCAGCGTACTGTCGGGCCGCACGATGGCAGCCGTCAGGCCGGAGAGCGGCGAGCGCTGCTGCACCGCCTCGACCAACGCCTTACCCATGCGCCCCGCAGCGCCCATCACAGCTATACGTCGCATGCGAGCTCCTTACAGATCGCCGAAGAAGCGCTTCACGCCTTCGAACCAACCCGTGGTTTTTGGTGAATGGCTGTTGTCATCCGCCAGAGAACTGCGGAACTCTTCCAACAACTCACGCTGGCGTCGGCTCAGATTGACCGGAGTCTCCACTGCCACGCGACACATCAGATCACCCGCACCGCCACCACGCACCGGCGCAACGCCCTTGCCGCGAATCCGGAACTGTTTGCCGGTTTGCGTACCCTCGGGGATTTTCAACTTGACGCGACCGTCGAGGGTCGGGATTTCAAGCTCGCCGCCCAAGGCCGCATCGACGAAACTGATCGGCACTTCGCAGAACAGATGCTTGCCATCGCGCTGGAAAATCGCGTGCTCGCGCACATTGATAACCACGTACAGGTCGCCGGTCGGGCCGCCCTGGGCGCCCGCCTCGCCTTCGCCGGAAAGACGAATGCGGTCACCGGTATCGACACCGGCCGGCACTTTGACCGACAGCGTCTTGTACTCTTCGACACGCCCTTCGCCGCGGCAGGAGTCGCACGGATCGGAAATGATCTTGCCTTGACCATGGCAACGCGGGCAGGTCTGCTGCACCGAGAAGAAGCCCTGCTGCATGCGAACCTGGCCAATGCCGCCGCAGGTCGGGCAAGTCACGGGCGAGGAGCCCTTCTTGGCGCCCGAGCCATCGCACGGTTTGCAATTGACCAGTGTCGGAACGCGAATGTTGACGGTAGTGCCGCGCACCGCCTCTTCCAGGTTCAGCTCCAACGTGTAGCGCAAATCACTGCCACGCTGGGCGCCGCCACGAGCACCGCCGCGACCGCCACCGAAGAAATCGCTGAACACGTCGCCGAAAATATCGGAGAAATTCTGGCCGCCGAAACCGGCACCGCCGCCGCCCATGCTCGGATCGACGCCAGCATGACCGTACTGGTCGTAAGCTGCGCGCTTGCTCGAATCGGACAGTACTTCGTAAGCCTCGTTGGCTTCCTTGAACAGCTCTTCCGACGCTTTATCATCGGGATTACGGTCCGGGTGGTGCTTCATCGCCAGGCGACGATAGGCCTTTTTCAGGTCCGCCTCGCTGGCGCCCCGCTCGACACCCAACACTTCGTAAAAGTCACGCTTTGCCATTAGTCTTTGCACTCTTATAGGACGTCCGGCAAACCTCTCCTGAACCTTGCCAAACTCGTTGAGCCCCAATACAGGCCCGGACCCAACTCACGTCAATTCAACGATCCTGGTCTTAATCTTTCAGCCAGGGCCCCGGCCAAAACGCGGCGTCCGTCGCTCGGAAAGCAGGAGCATTCCCGATCACACCGCCAGCATCCGAGCGTTGTCGCATGCTGTAAAAATTCACTGGCTCCAGACACGCCAACGCGGGAGCAAGCTCCCGCGCGGCGACATCCTACCAGCCACCGCACAAATGCAGTCAACCGGCCGACCAACAAGCGATTACTTGTGGTCTTTCACTTCTTCGAACTCGGCGTCGACGACGTCATCAGCTTTTTCAGCCGATTCGCCTTGAGCAGCCGCGCCTTCAGCTGGCTGAGCCTGCTCGGCGTACATCTTCTGAGCCACGGGTGCGGAGACCTTGGACAACTCTTCGATCTTCGCCTCGATGGCAGCCTTGTCGTCGCCTTTGACGGCAGCTTCCAGGGCAACCACAGCCGCTTCGATAGCGGTTTTTTCTTCAGCAGTCACTTTTTCGCCAGCATCAGCGATCATTTTGCGAGTCGAGTGCACCAAGGCATCGCCCTGGTTGCGGGCGCTGGCCAGCTCTTCGAACTTGCGATCTTCCTCGGCGTTGACTTCAGCATCGCGAACCATCTGCTGAATTTCTTCCTCGGACAGACCGGAGTTGGCCTTGATCACGATCGACTGGGTCTTGCCGGTGGCCTTGTCTTTCGCGCCGACGTGCAGGATGCCGTTGGCGTCGATGTCGAAGGTCACTTCGATTTGTGGCACGCCACGTGGCGCCGGTGGAATCTCGGCCAGGTCGAACTTGCCCAGGGATTTGTTCTGGGCGGCCTGCTTACGCTCGCCTTGCAGCACATGGATGGTCACGGCGCCCTGGTTGTCGTCGGCAGTCGAGAACACTTGGGATTTCTTGGTAGGAATCGTGGTGTTTTTCTCGATCAGCGCAGTCATCACGCCACCCATGGTTTCGATACCCAGGGTCAGCGGGCTGACGTCGAGCAGCAGAACGTCCTTCACATCACCAGCCAGAACGGCGCCCTGGATAGCAGCACCCATGGCGACGGCTTCGTCCGGGTTCACATCTTTACGTGCTTCTTTACCGAAGAAATCGGTTACCAGCTTCTGCACCAGCGGCATACGGGTCTGGCCGCCAACCAGGATCACGTCGTTGATCGCGCCAACGTCGATACCGGCGTCCTTCATCGCGATGCGGCAAGGTTCGATGGTGCGCTGAACCAGGTCTTCCACCAGCGCTTCGAGCTTGGCGCGGGAGATTTTCACGTTCAAGTGCTTAGGACCGGTGGCGTCTGCAGTGATGTACGGCAGGTTCACGTCGGTCGACTGGCTCGAGGACAGCTCGATCTTGGCTTTTTCAGCGGCTTCTTTCAGGCGCTGCATGGCCAGCGGGTCACCCTTGAGGTTCATGCCGCTTTCTTTCTTGAACTCGTCGACGAGGTAGTCGATCAGGCGGATGTCAAAGTCTTCACCACCGAGGAAGGTGTCGCCGTTGGTCGCCAGCACTTCGAACTGGTGCTCGCCATCGACTTCAGCGATTTCGATCACGGAGACGTCGAAGGTACCGCCACCCAGGTCATAAACGATCACGGTGTGATCGCCCTTGGCCTTGTCCATACCGTAGGCCAGAGCAGCCGCGGTCGGTTCGTTGATGATGCGTTTTACGTCCAGGCCCGCGATGCGGCCGGCGTCTTTGGTCGCCTGGCGCTGGCTGTCGTTGAAGTAGGCAGGAACGGTGATGACCGCTTCAGTCACCGCCTCGCCGAGGTAATCTTCGGCGGTCTTCTTCATTTTCTTCAGGATTTCAGCCGAGATCTGTGGCGGCGCCATTTTCTGGCCGTTCACTTCAACCCAGGCGTCGCCATTGTCAGCCTTGGCGATTTTGTAAGGCACCATCTTGATGTCTTTCTGAACGACTTCTTCGTCGAACTTGCGACCGATCAGACGCTTCACCGCGTACAGGGTGTTATGCGGATTGGTCACGGCCTGACGCTTGGCCGACTGGCCAACCAGAATCTCGCCATCGTTGGCGTACGCGATGATCGACGGCGTGGTGCGCGCGCCTTCAGCGTTTTCAATCACTTTGGCCTTGCCGTTTTCCAGCACGGAGACGCACGAGTTGGTGGTCCCCAGGTCAATACCGATAATCTTGCCCATGTTAACTCTCCCGGAACTTGGATTTTGTTGCCGCAGCAGTGGTGGCTAACTGCGGTAGCACTTAAACGCTTGACTTCTTAATGGGGGCCGTTACGACCGATTTCAAGCCTGCTCATCAATAGAAGGCGAAACCGGTGCCGGCGTCTTGCTGACTACAACCATGGCCGGGCGCAACAGGCGACCGTTGAGCAAGTAGCCCTTCTGGAAAACCTTCAAGACACTGTTGGGCTCGACGTCTGCGCTTTCCTGCATCGCCATGGCCTGGTGGTGTTCGGCGTTGAAGGGCTCGCCATGGGGATCAAGGGCTTCGAGCTGATAGCGCTTGAGGGTGTCCTGGAACATTTTCAGGGTCAGCTCGATGCCTTCACGCATCGGACGGATGTTCTCGTCGTCCGGGTTGGACAGTTCCAGGCCGCGCTCCAGGCTGTCGATGATCGGCAGCAGGTCGCTTGCGAAACGTTCCAGGGCGAATTTATGAGCCTTTTCTACATCCTGCTCGGCGCGGCGGCGGACATTCTGCAGGTCGGCGGCTACACGCAAAGCCTGATCCTGCGCACCGGCCAGTTGCTCCTCGAGCACTTGTACACGTGCCACCAGGTCGTCGCCCGAATCCTGGGGAGCCTGATTGGCGTCTAGATTTTGCGTATCCTGCGTCTGTTCGTCAGCCATAGATTTCTCCTTTCAACTTCGTCCGCGAGCTCGACTCGCGCTTCTGCCCCGGTATATGGGGCCGGGTTTTTAAGCTTCAAGGGCCGCCCGACGAATTAACCTTACAGAAAACACCTGCATTCCATTCCAAGCAGCACTAAAAAACCCATCGCCCCAAGCAAATCGAGCTAAGCGAAGGCATTGTCAGCCCGAAACAAAACACTGTATAAATAACCAGACCTAAAGCCTGGGAGCGGCCTTATGCTGGTGCACCTGTCCGTACACAACTACGCCATTGTCGAACACCTCGACCTCGAGCTTGATCGCGGCATGAGCGTGATCACCGGTGAAACCGGCGCCGGCAAATCGATCATGCTCGACGCCCTGGGCCTGACCCTGGGCGATCGCGCCGACAACGGTGTGGTGCGTCCCGGCGCGGACAAGGCCGACATCCTGGCGACTTTCGACCTGGTCGACATCCCCGAGGCCAGCACCTGGCTGGCCGAACGCGACCTGGACAGCGACGGCCCGTGCATCCTGCGCCGGGTCATCACCGCCGAAGGTCGCTCACGGGGCTACATCAACGGCACACCCTGCACCCTGGGCGATCTCAAAGCCCTCGGCGAACTGCTGATCGACATCCATAGCCAGCACGAACACCAATCCCTGCTCAAGACCGACACCCATCGCCGCCTGCTGGATGAATACGCCGGCGCCACCGACCTGGCCCGCCAGGTACAACTGGCCGCCCAGCGCTGGCGCCAGACCCGACAGGAACTGGACCGGCTCTCCAACTCCGGCGACGAACAACGTGCCCGCCATCAGCTATTGAGCTATCAGCTCGAAGAACTGGAAAACCTGGCCCTGGGTGAAAACGAACTGGAAGAACTGGAGCAGGAACACAAGAACCTGACCAACGCCGAAACCCTGCTGGGTATCTGCCGTCAAGTGGTCGAACAATGCAGTGAGAGTGATTCGGGCAATGTACTCAACGCACTGACAGCGAGCCTGAACCGCCTCTCCAGCGTGAACAATTCGGTAGGCGCGTTGAGCGAAGCGACCAACCTGCTGACAAGCGCGCAGATCCAGGTCGAAGAAGCCGTCGGGGAACTCAACCGGTTTCTTGATCATTTCGATGCCGACCCGGCACGCCTTCAATACCTGGAAGAGCGCCTGGACACTATTTATACCCTGGCTCGCAAACACCGCGTCCAGCCAACCGACGTTGCCGAACTCCAGCAACGCTTGCTGGAAGAACTGGAAACCTTGAACGCCAACGATGAATCCATCGAGCGCCTGGGCGATGAACTGGCTTCCTATGCCCGTCACTATCAGGAAAAGGCCAACGAGCTCAGCGCACTGCGCCACCAAGCCGCAACCGGCCTGGCCAGCGCCGTGGAGCAGGAAATCCAGCGCCTGGGCATGCCGGGCGGACGGTTTACCATCGAATTGCGCCCCAATGCCGGCGATGAACTTCAGCCCAACGGACTGGAACAGGTAGAGCTGCTGGTCAGCGCCAACCCCGGGCAACCGCTCAAGGCCCTGGCAAAAGTCGCCTCCGGTGGCGAGCTGTCACGGATCAGCCTGGCCATCCAGGTCATTACGGCGCAGACCTCACGCGTACCGACGCTGGTATTCGACGAAGTGGACGTGGGTATTGGCGGGCCAACGGCGGAAATTGTCGGCCAGTTGCTCCGCCGACTGGGGGACCGCGGCCAAGTGTTGACGGTGACTCACCTGCCCCAGGTGGCCGCCCAGGGTCATCAGCATTTATTTGTGCACAAGGTGCGCGGCGAGGACGCCACACGTACCGCGGTGTCCAAACTCAACAAAACCGAGCGAGTGGAAGAAGTTGCACGCATGCTCGGGGGGATCGATCTAACCAAGGAGTCCCTGGCTCACGCGAAAAAAATGGTCGTCGCTGCAAAAACCTGACAAACGCCGCACAGCAAGAAGGCGACCCTGGGGTCGCCTTCTTTCGCTTTGGGAGCTTTGGGCTCACGCGACGTGCTTACTTCCTCTTGCGTACATGCAAGACGAGATGGTGATCGATCAGCTCGAAGCCATGCTCTTCAGCAATATCCTTTTGCAGTTTCTCGATTTCAGGACTGAAGAACTCGATGACCTCACGAGTTTCCACGTTCACCATGTGATCGTGGTGTTCCCCGTCAGCCAATTCAAAGACCGCATGACCGCCATCAAAATTGTGACGGGCCACAAGCCCCGCAGCCTCGAACTGAGTCAGGACACGGTAAACCGTGGCCAGACCAACGTCCTCGCCAGCCTCCATAAGCGCCTTGTAGACGTCTTCGGCACTCATGTGACGCTGCTCTGCGGAATCGAGCATTTGTAGAATCTTGACCCTTGGTAGGGTCACTTTGAGGCCGGCTTTGCGTAGTTCGCTATTTTCAACCATGGTCAGCTTTCTCGCGATGCTGCTTCGCAGCTTCTCTTAATGCGGGTATGATCGGCGTTTACGTTGTCCCAGCCAAGATAGTGGAAGTCGCCCACCGATGCAAAACACCAAGCTCTTGCTAACCAGTTTCACCTTCGTGGGACTGCTCGCACTCGCCGGTTGTTCATTCCCCGGGGTTTACAAAATCGACATCCAGCAGGGCAATGTCGTCACGCAGGACATGATAGACCAGTTACGCCCGGGAATGACCCGTCGGCAAGTACGGTTTATCATGGGCAACCCCCTGCTGACCGACACGTTCCATGCCGATCGCTGGGATTACCTGTACAGCTTGCAGCCAGGCGGCGGCGAGCGGCAACAGGAACGCATCAGCGTTATCTTTAGCCCCAATGACCAACTCGTCAGCCTGTCGGGTGATTTCATGCCTGGCGTGAGCCGCGATGAAGCCATCATGGGCAAGGACAGCGACACTACCGTGACCGACCCGGCCCAGAATGCCGAACAGCCGAAACCGGAAAAACCGGTCAAGCCAGGTTCGTTGCTGGACCAGATCCAGAAGGACGTGGACAAGGTCGAGACCGTACCTGTCCCGACTCCAGAACCTCTGGATACCTCGCCGCAATAAATCACGACGTAAAAAAACCCGGCATGCCGGGTTTTTTATTGCCTGCGATTCAAGCTCGATTTACTGATCGGATTGTCGCGCCTGGGCGGCCTTGGCCGCACGCAAGCGCCGAATTTCTTTCGGATCGGCCAGCAAGGGACGATAAATCTCAAGCCGATCACCCCGCTGCACCACCTGCTGATCAGGATCGGCGACCACTTTGCCAAAAATCCCGATTGGGCAAGTCGCCAGATCCAGCTCCGGAAATGCATCAGTAATGCCCGATGCCTCCAGCGCCGCACGAACACTGGTGCCTGGTGGCACTGCGAATGTGCGCAAGACCTGGCGGTCGACGCAGGCATACACCACTTCTACCTCAATCAACGCTTGAGCTCGGCATTCTGCTTGGCGCGCTGGCAGAACGCATCGACCAAAGTATTGGCCGCCTGATTGAACAGTGGCCCCAACGTGGCTCGCACCAGGGGACCCGCGTAATCGAACGACAGATCGAGACTGATCTTGCAGGCCTTTTCACCCAGCGGTTTGAACACCCAGACGCCGTGAAGCTGGTTGAAAGGTCCCTCTTCCAGATTCATCTCGATGGACTGCCCGGGCACCAGGGTATTGCGCGTGACGAAGCGCTGGCTCAACCCGCCCTTGGCAATGTTGAGGCTGGCGCGCATGTGGGTTTCGGAACTGTCCAGCACTTCAGCGGATGAGCACCAAGGCAAGAACTCCGGATAGCTCGCCACATCGTTGACCAGGTCATACAGCGCCTGTGCCGGATAGGGCAGCAAGGCCGAGCGTTGAATGTGTGTCGTCATGTAAGCGTCACTTCCACAGCTGAGCGGCAAACACTACGAGAATGCCGATGGGCGCCACATAGCGCATCAAGAACAGGCTCGAGGCGAACAATACAGGGCTGCGCAGCGACAGTTCATCGCGCACCGCCTCACGCCCCATGATCCATCCTGCAAACACCACGAAACACAAACCACCCAGTGGCAACATGATCCGAGATGTGAAGAAATCAATCACGCCGAAGAAGTCCAGCCCCCCGGTTGCTCCCCACTGGTAGAGATGGAACAGCCCGTCTTCGTTCACGAAAAACTTAGCCTGCTTCCATATATTGAAGGAAAACACCGTCCCCAGGCCCACAAACCAGCAGGTAAACGCCAGCCAGAATGTCACCCAGGCGCGGCTGAGCCGGGTCCGCTCAACCAGGTAGGCCACCATCGGCTCCAGCAGGGAAATAGCCGAACTCCACGCCGCAATTGCCACCAGGACGAAAAACACCACCCCCATCACTTGACCGAACGCCATGCTGCCAAAGGCAAACGGCAGGCTGACAAACATCAGTCCAGGCCCTTCGCTGGGGTTCAGGCCAGCGGCAAACACAATCGGAAATAACGCCACACCCGCCAGCAGCGACACGAAGGTATCCAGCAGCGCGACGCCGACAACGGTCCGGGTCAGGGATGCGTTCTTGGGCATGTAGGCGCCGTAGATCATGATCGAGCCAACCCCCACGCTCAGGGAGAAAAACGCATGCCCCATGGCCGGCAACAGGCCGTCCATGACTTTCTCCGGCTGGAAATCGAACATGAAGTGCACGCCTTCCATGAAATGCCCGGTGGTCATGCTGTACCCCAGCAGCACCAGGATCATCACGAACAGCAGCGGCATCATGATCCGCAGGCTGCGCTCAAGCCCGGCGACCACACCTCGAGCAATGACCACGGCGGAGAGCACCATGAAAATCGTATGCCAGAGGGTCAGCCTCCAGGGATCGGCGATCACGTTACCGAAGTAGGCGCCGACCTGATCGGGCGTCACGCCTTGAAAATCCCCACGCCCCATGTCGATGATGTAGTCCAGCGACCAGCCGCCGACCACGCTGTAGAAAGACAGGATCAGCAGCGCCGTGATCATCCCGGCGAACGCGCCCCACGACCACTTGGGCGAATGCCCTGCCGCCACGGCCAGCACCTTCAAGGCGTTGGCCGGGCTCTGCCGGGCACGACGACCGATCAGGGTTTCGGCCAGCATCACCGGCGCACCGATGAGCGCAATGCACGCCAGGAACATCAATACGAAAGCGCCGCCACCGTAGACGCCGACCATATAGGGGAATTTCCAGATACTGCCCAGCCCCACCGCCGAACCGGTTGCAGCGAATATAAAGACCCAGCGGCTAGCCCAACTGCCGTGGACAGAAACCTTGTCTGTCGACATCGTGATCACGCCCAGCGTTCGAAAAAGAGGCCGCATTGTCCGGGATTCACTCAACGTGCTCAAGCACGCAGCTTCACCGTAGCCGACACGCACGCAACTGCCTATAATGCCGCCCCTATGGCTAAACAGAAGAAACACCCCACAGGGACCATCGCGCAAAACAAAAAGGCGCGACACGATTACTTCATCGAACAACGTTTCGAGGCTGGCATGGTCCTGGCCGGCTGGGAAGTAAAGAGCTTGCGTGCCGGCAAGGCGCAACTGGTCGACAGCTATGTGCTGCTCAAGGACGGCGAAGCCTGGCTGCTGGGCAGCCACATTTCGCCGCTGACCACCGCCAGCACCCACGTGATTGCCGATCCGACGCGCTCGCGCAAACTGCTGCTGAACAAACGCGAGCTGGAAAAACTCTTCGCGTCTGTGCAACAGAAGGGTTACGCCTGCGTCTGCACGTCGTTGTACTGGAGCAAGCACTTGATCAAGTGCGAGATCGCGCTGGGCAAGGGCAAGAAGGAATACGACAAGCGCGATACCGAACGCGAACGCGACGCTGGTCGCGAGCTGCAGCGTGCGGTGCGGAACAAGGGCAAGGAAGACTGATTCTTTCGCCTTGAGACCGCTTTCGCGAGCAAGCCCGCTCCCACATTGGATCTTTAGCGAACACAGAATATGTGTACGACAGTGATCCAGTGTGGGAGCGGGCTTGCTCGCGAATGCGGCCGCCCAATCACTATAGAACCAACTGGCTACATCCCCTTGCGCCGCTCTGCCCGCGCCACCCGCTGCACTTCCTGACGCACCTCCTCCAAAACCTCCTGCACATACAAAATATGTCGGCTGGAAATTTCCCGCGCCTGCTCGGCCTGCCCTTCCATAATGGCTTGATACAACTCTCGGTGCTGGCTGATCAGCATGTCGCGGGTTTCGCTGCGCTGCTTGTACATGCCGCCGATGTTGGTCACCACGTTGCGCTTGAGCAGATCGAACAGCCCGCGAATGGTGTGCAGCAACACCGCGTTATGACTGGCCTCGGCAATCGCCAGATGGAACCGCGCATCCGCTGCGCCCTCCTCGGCCCGGCTGACTTCGTCGTGCCGTGAGTAGCAATCCTGCAGCTCATCGAAAGCCGCCGTCAGTCGCTCGCGATCCACATCCGTAGCCCGTAGCGCCGCGTAGTAGGCACAGGACGCTTCCAGCGTATGGCGGAACTCCAACAAATCCCGTTGCGCCTCGGGATTGCTTTCCAGCAGTTGCAGCAGCGGATCACTGAACGTCGAGCCCAGCGACTCCACCACATAGTTGCCGCCGCCCTGGCGACTGACCAACAGGCCCTTGGCCGCCAGTTTCTGGATCGCCTCGCGCAACGAAGGGCGTGACACGCCGAACTGCTCGGCCAGGGTCCGCTCAGCCGGCAGCCGCTCACCGGATTTCAGCGTGCCCTCGAGGATCATTCCTTCAAGCCGCTCGACAATATCGTCAGACAAACGGCGCTGACGAATCTGATCAAACCCCATAACTCGATTCTCCACGATCCCGACGGCTCGCCGGGCTCTCTATTCTGGCCCATCCGGGCCCCGGCCACACCCACCAAAAGCGCTTTTCACGAACGGATCAGATGCCCTCTGCACCGCTTATTCGACGAAAGTTTCAGGGCGGCAAATTGACACACGACAACCAAGGCTTTTACCCTAGCCAACAGCGATTGTAAATTGGTATTACCAATTAACCAAGCCGCTGACCAGTGCCTGACCAACAACAATTAGGGGCCCACCCACTATGCAAACCTGGCAACAGCTCTACAGCCCGCTCGGCAGCCTCGGCTTGTCCGCACTCGCGGCCGTTATTCCCATCGTGTTTTTCTTCCTGGCCCTGGCGGTGTTTCGCCTCAAGGGGCACGTGGCCGGCAGCATCACCCTGGCCCTGGCGATTGCCGTGGCGATCTTTGCGTTCCAAATGCCCGCCGACATGGCCTTCGCCGCTGCCGGTTATGGCTTTGCCTATGGTCTGTGGCCCATCGCCTGGATCATTGTCGCCGCTGTGTTTCTCTACAAACTGACGGTCAAGAGCGGCCAGTTCGAAGTGATCCGCAGCTCGGTGCTGTCGATTACTGATGACCAACGCCTGCAAGTGCTGTTGATCGGCTTTTGCTTCGGCGCATTCCTGGAAGGTGCCGCCGGTTTTGGTGCGCCAGTGGCGATCACCGCCGCCCTGTTGGTCGGCCTGGGTTTCAACCCTCTGTACGCCGCCGGCCTGTGCCTGATCGCCAACACCGCCCCGGTGGCGTTCGGCGCGCTGGGTATCCCGATCATCGTGGCCGGCCAGGTCACCGGGATCGATGCGTTCAAGATCGGCGCCATGACCGGTCGCCAGTTGCCGCTGCTGTCGCTGTTCGTGCCGTTCTGGCTGGTGTTCATGATGGACGGCCTGCGCGGCGTGCGGGAAACCTGGCCAGCAGCGTTGGTCGCGGGCTTGAGCTTCGCCATCACCCAGTACTTCACCTCCAACTTCATCGGCCCGGAACTGCCGGACATCACCTCGGCCCTGGCCAGCCTGATTTCCCTGACCCTGTTCCTGAAAGTCTGGCAGCCCAAGCGCAGCGCAGGTGCCCAGATTGCTGGCGCCACTTCCAGCGCAACGGTCGCCGCCAGCGTCGGCGGTTTCGGCCAGCCGCGCAGCACCGTGGCTTCGCCCTACAGCCTGGGGGAAATTATCAAGGCCTGGTCACCGTTCCTGATCCTCACCGTGCTGGTAACAATCTGGACCCTGAAACCGTTCAAGGCGATGTTCGCCGCCGGCGGCTCCATGTACGGCTGGGTGTTCAACTTCGCCATCCCGCACCTGGACCAGATGGTGATCAAGGTCGCGCCGATCGTGGTCAATCCGACAGCCATCCCGGCGGTCTTCAAGCTTGATCCGATTTCCGCTACCGGCACAGCGATTTTCTTCTCGGCCTTGATCTCGATGCTGGTGTTGAAGATCAACCTTAAAACTGGTCTTACCACTTTAAAAGAGACTTTCTACGAGCTGCGCTGGCCGATTCTGTCCATCGGCATGGTGCTGGCATTCGCCTTCGTCACCAACTATTCGGGCATGTCGTCGACCATGGCCCTGGTGCTGGCTGGCACCGGCGCGGCGTTCCCGTTCTTCTCGCCGTTCCTGGGCTGGCTGGGGGTATTCCTGACCGGTTCCGATACCTCATCCAACGCTCTGTTCAGCTCGCTGCAAGCCACCACCGCGCACCAGATCGGCGTCAACGACACCTTGCTCGTCGCGGCGAACACCAGCGGCGGCGTGACCGGCAAGATGATTTCGCCACAATCGATCGCGGTGGCCTGCGCGGCGACCGGGCTGGTGGGCAAGGAGTCGGATCTGTTCCGTTTCACCCTCAAACACAGCCTATTCTTTGCAACGATCGTCGGCCTGATCACCTTGGCTCAGGCCTACTGGTTTACCGGCATGCTGGTGCACTGAGTACTACAGGTAACAGCGAAAAAACCGACGCCGAACCTCGATTCGGCGTCTGCTATTGATCACCGGGTCTGCAAGGCTGCTGAAAGATTTCCTGTCTATATTTCAGCAGCCTCAGCGGACGGATAACCGGGACCACCCGGAGACACGCCTGATGAGCGAGCTTTTTTATAACGCCGTGCCGAACGCGACCCGAGTCGCCCCGCCATTGCCCGAGCCTCGGCAGTACCCCAGCGAAAAACCGCAACGGGTCTATCTGTTCGGAACATGTGTGGTGGATCTGTTCTATCCCGAAGCCGGGATGGATGCGATTCATCTGCTGGAGCGCGAAGGGATCCGGGTGGAGTACCCGCAAGGACAAAGTTGCTGCGGTCAACCGGCCTACACCTCGGGATACACCGAGCAGGCGCGGACGGTAGCGCGAGCGCAACTGGCCCTGTTTGCCGGCGATTATCCGGTGGTGGTGCCCTCGGGCTCCTGCGCCGGCATGCTGCGCGAGCATTACGCCGACCTGTTCAAGGATGAGCCCGACACGCTCAAACAGGTCCAGGCCCTGGCGGCCCGGACCTATGAATTGGCCGAATTCCTGCTGTTTGTCTGCAAGGTGCAGCTGCAGGACAGCGGCGCGCCGGTGAAAATCGCGTTGCACACGTCCTGCTCGGCCCGGCGTGAAATGAACACCCACCTGCATGGCCGTGCGTTATTGGCACAGCTGCGCAACGTGGAGCGCGTCGAGCACAGCCATGAAAGTGAATGCTGTGGCTTTGGTGGCACGTTCAGCGTGCGCATGCCGGATATTTCCGGCGCGATGGTGGCCG
Source organism: Pseudomonas sp. CFBP 5748 (assembly GCF_053850495.1). Classification (NCBI taxonomy): domain Bacteria; kingdom Pseudomonadati; phylum Pseudomonadota; class Gammaproteobacteria; order Pseudomonadales; family Pseudomonadaceae; genus Pseudomonas; species Pseudomonas sp. CFBP 5748. The sequence continues at coordinate 113,281 of NZ_JBSPTN010000011.1, read as the reverse complement.
ACAAGACCCGGGCGCTGAAGGAATCCGGCGCGCACAAGGTCATCAGTGCCGATTGCGGCTGCCTGATGAACATCAACGGCGCACTGGAAAAACAGCAGGAGGCGTTACGCGGCCAGCATCTGGCGAGCTTCCTCTGGCAGCGTACCGGAGGTGTTGCATGAGCACGCCGACGCTGATCCCGACTGTAGAGGTGCAGGAAGATTTTCGCGCCCGAGCCCACAAGGCTTTGGACGACACGCAACTGCGAAACAACTTTCGCAGCGCGATGGATTCACTGATGACCAAACGGGCAACGTCTTTCAGCGATGCCCACGAAAGAGAACACCTGCGAGTGCTCGGCAATGCCGTCCGCGCCCGCGCGTTATCCAAGCTGCCCGACCTGCTCGAGCAACTTGAAACCAACCTGACCCGCAACGGTGTGAACGTGCACTGGGCGGAAACGGTGGACGAGGCCAATGGCATCGTCCTCTCGATCATCCGTGCTCACGAGGCGCGGCAAGTGATCAAGGGCAAATCGATGGTCAGCGAAGAGATGGAGATGAACCATTTCCTCGAGGCTCGGGACATTGAATGTCTCGAATCCGACATGGGGGAGTACATCGTCCAGCTCGATCACGAGAAGCCTTCACACATCATTATGCCGGCGATCCACAAGAACGCCGGTCAGGTCGCGTCCTTGTTCCACGACAAACTCGGCGTGGAGTACACCAAGGACGTTGACCAACTCATTCAGATCGGTCGCAAGGTATTGCGGCAGAAATTCTTCGAGGCCGACGTCGGCGTCTCGGGCGTCAACTTCGCCGTCGCCGAAACCGGCACGCTGTTGCTGGTGGAAAACGAAGGCAACGGGCGGATGTCCACCACCGTGCCGCCGGTGCACATCGCCGTGACCGGCATCGAAAAAGTCGTAGAGAACCTGCGCGATGTCGTGCCGCTACTGTCGCTGCTGACCCGTTCGGCCCTCGGCCAGCCCATCACCACCTACGTCAACATGATCTCCGGCCCGCGCAAGGCCAACGAACTGGACGGTCCCCAGGAAGTCCACCTGGTGCTGCTGGACAACGGTCGCAGCCAGGCGTTTGCCGACAGCGAATTGCGCCAGACCCTGAACTGCATTCGCTGCGGCGCTTGTATGAATCATTGCCCGGTCTATACCCGAATCGGCGGCCATGCCTACGGTGAGGTTTACCCGGGGCCTATCGGAAAAATCATCACGCCGCACATGGTCGGCCTGGCCAAAGTGCCAGACCACCCGAGCGCCTCTTCCTTATGCGGCGCCTGCGGTGAAGTGTGCCCGGTGAAGATTCCGATCCCCGCCCTGCTGCGGCGGCTGCGCGAAGAAAACGTCAAGGCGCCCAACAGCCCGAACCAGGTAATGCGCGGCCAGGGCAGCAAATTCTCGCCCAAGGAACGCTTCATCTGGAATGCCTGGGCCCGGCTCAACAGTTCGCCGCGGCTGTATCGGCTATTCGGTTTTTTCGCCACCCGCTTGCGCGCCCTGACGCCCAAAAACATCGGCCCGTGGACCCAAAACCACAGCGCCCCCAAACCCGCCGCCCGCTCATTGCATGACCTGGCCCGCGAACACCTGAACCAGCAGGGAGACCGCCGATGAGCGCCAAAAACAATATCCTCGCCAAGCTGCGCAAAAGTCTGACCGGCACCACGCCGGTTGCCGACAACTTCGATGTCGATCTGGTGACGCAAACCTACCGCTACGCGCCCGAGGAACGCATCCCACAATTGCGCAAATTGATGGAAGCGGTGCACACCGAAATCCACCTGACGTCCGGCGAAGGCTGGCCGGCGCTGCTGGCGCAATTGCTGCGTGACCGTCAGCTGCCGAGTTTGCTCATCGCCCCGACCACAGCGCACGGGCAAAAAATCACACAGTTCTGGGCGAACAATCCGGACCTGCCGGCCCTCAAGTACTACGACCGGCCGGTAGAGGAATGGAAAGCCGAACTGTTCAACGACACCCCCGCCAGCCTGACCGGAACCCTCGGCGCCATCGCCGCCACCGGTAGCCTGATTCTCTGGCCGACGCGAGAAGAACCACGGCTGATGAGCCTGGTACCGCCGATGCATTTCGCCCTGCTCAAGGCCAGTGAAATCCGCGACAACTTCTATGAAGTGCAACAGGAATTCGAATGGGCCCAAGGCATGCCCACCAACGCCCTGCTGGTGTCGGGCCCGTCGAAAACCGCCGACATCGAACAAGTCCTGGCCTACGGCGCCCATGGTCCAAAGGATCTGGTGGTCTTGATTCTGGAGGACCAATGACTCTTCCGGCCCCATTCCTGCGCGATGTACAGCAACTGATCCCGCAAAAGCGACGTTTCGACGATCCACTGTCGACCTTGGCCTTCGGCACCGACGCCAGTTTCTATCGGCTGATTCCGAAACTGGTGGTACGGGTCGAAAGCGAGGACGAAGTGGTCACGCTGCTACAACTGGCCCAGCGCGATAAGGTGCCCGTCACCTTCCGTGCGGCTGGCACCAGCTTGTCTGGCCAAGCCATCAGCGACTCGGTGCTGATTGTGCTGGGGGATAACTGGAACGGTCGCGAGATTCGTCAGCAAGGCACACAGATCCGTTTGCAGCCCGGTGTGATTGGCGCCCAGGCCAACGCCTGGCTGGCGCCGTTCGGGCGCAAGATCGGCCCTGATCCAGCCTCGATCAACGCCTGCAAAATCGGCGGCATCGTCGCCAACAACGCCAGCGGCATGTGCTGCGGCACCGCACAGAACACCTATCACACCTTGGCCGGTATCCGTCTGGTACTGGCCGATGGCACCCGCCTGGATACCGAGGACGACACCAGCGTGGCGGCTTTTCGTACAAGCCACGGCGAACTGCTGGAACGCCTGGCGACTCTGGGCCGCGAAACCCGCGCCAACACCGAACTGGCTGCGCGAATTCGCCACAAATACCGTCTGAAAAATACCACCGGCCTGTCACTCAATGCCCTGGTGGATTTCGACGAGCCTGTGGATATCTTGAGCCATTTGTTGGTGGGCTCCGAAGGCACCCTCGGCTTCATCAGCGCGGTGACCTACAACACCGTCATCGACCACCCGAACAAAGCCTCGGCGCTGATCGTCTTCCCCGATGTGGAAACCTGCTGCAACGCGGTCACCGTGCTGAAAAGCCAACCGGTATCGGCCGTGGAGCTGCTCGACCGCCGCAGCCTGCGCTCGGTGCAGGACAAACCGGGCATGCCGGATTTCGTACAGCATTTGTCGATCAATGCCTGCGCCCTATTGATCGAATCCCGCGCAGCTTCTTCGTCTTTGCTCCAAGAGCAACTGACCCGGATCATGGCTTCGCTGGCCGGTTTCCCGGTGGAAAAACAGGTCGATTTTACCGAAGACCCGCGGGAAAACGCCCGGCTCTGGGCGATTCGCAAGGACACCTTTCCAGCGGTGGGCGCGGTACGCAAAACCGGCACCACGGTGATCATCGAAGACGTGACCTTTCCGGTGGAACAACTGGCCATTGGCGTGAATCGCCTGATCGAGCTGTTCGACAAACATCACTACGACGAAGCGATCCTTTTCGGACACGCGTTGGAAGGCAATCTGCACTTCGTCTTCACTCAAGGCTTCAACAACCCTGAAGAAGTCGCACGCTACCAGGCGTTCATGGATGACGTGGCGCAGTTGGTGGCGGTGGAATTCGGCGGTTCGCTGAAAGCCGAACACGGCACCGGGCGCAACATGGCGCCGTTCGTCGAGCTGGAATGGGGCAGCGATGCCTATCAATTGATGTGGCAGCTCAAGCGCCTGCTCGATCCCAACGGGATCCTCAACCCGGATGTGGTGCTCAGTGAGGATCCGCAGATCCACCTCAAACATCTCAAGCCGCTGCCAGCCGCCGATGAGATTGTGGACAAGTGCATCGAGTGCGGTTTCTGCGAGCCCGTGTGTCCGTCCAAGGACCTGACCTTGAGCCCGCGCCAGCGCATCGTGATCTGGCGTGACATTCAGGCGAAGAAACGCGCAGGCATCGACACCATCGAACTGGAACGTGCCTACCAATACCAAGGCATCGATACCTGCGCCGCCACGGGCTTGTGCGCACAACGTTGCCCGGTAGGCATCAATACCGGGGAATTGGTGAAAAAGCTTCGCAGTCGTACCGCAACGCGTACGAAAACCGCCGATTGGCTTGCAAGCAATTTCGCCACAACCCTGCAAGGGGCTCGCTTTACCCTGCACGTTGCCAACGGCGCACGAATGCTGTTGGGCGCACCGCGATTGGCTCGCCTGTCAGCCAATCTGACGCGGTTGTCGAAGGGCCAGGTCCCACAATGGACCAACGCCATGCCCCAACCGGAGAAGGCCATCCGCTTCAGCCCCGCCGTATCCGACGAACGCCCACGAGTGGTGTACCTGGCGGCCTGCGTGTCGCGGGTGATGGGCCCGGCGGCCGGGGATAAAGAGCAGATGTCACTGTACGAAAAAACCCAAAGGCTGCTGGAAAAGGCCGGCTATCAAGTCGTCTTTCCCGACAACGTCGACAACCTCTGCTGCGGCCAGCCCTTCGCATCCAAAGGCTATGCCGAACAAGCCGAACACAAACGCCAGGAACTGATCGGCGCCCTGCTGCACGCCAGTCGCGGCGGGCTCGATCCGATTTATTGCGACACCAGCCCCTGCACACTGCGCCTGGTCCAGGACCTGGGGAATGTTCGCCTGGACCTGTACGATCCGGTGCGCTTCATCCGTACGCATCTGATGGAGCGTCTCGAATTCACCCCCCAGGATGAGCCCATTGCCATACACGTCACTTGCAGCACCCAACATCTGGGCGAAAGCCAGGCACTGATTGATCTGGCGCGCCAATGCAGCAAGAACGTCGTGATACCGGAAGGCATCCATTGCTGTGGTTTTGCCGGTGATAAAGGCTTCACCACCCCTGAGCTCAACGCCCACTCACTGCGAACCCTCAAAGACGCGGTTCAGTACTGCACCGAGGGGATTTCCACCAGCCGCACGTGCGAGATCGGTCTGACACACCACGGTGAAATCGACTACCACGGTTTGGTGTATCTGGTGGACCGCGTCACCCGCCCCAAACCCGTCAACGTATAGGGACGCCCTAGAGGACTCGAAGAAAAATCGAATTCCTGCGTTTCGCGGTAGTCACTTGAATAGGCCCGACGGTGTCGGGCCCTCAACCGACTCGGGCCTGGCCGCGACCCTCCGGCAGCGCCGAGACCATACGTTCAAGGAGATACACATGAAGCACATTGCATTTGCTGGCTTGTTCATTTCCGCTGCGATGTTGGCCTCTCCGGTGTTTGCAGATAGCCAGGCAGACCTTTGCCAGATCAATCTGCAGAAAATCAAGGACGCCAAGGTCAGTACCGAACAAATGAGCGAAGGCTTGAAGACCGATATTGACGCGACCGTCGGACAGGCCTCGGCCGAGCAAGCCAAAGGCACCGAAGAAGGCACCAAGAACTGCATCTCGCTGACCACCCAGGCTATCCAGAAGCTACAGAACAACACCAAAGGCGGTCAGCAGTAACTCGCGCCCGGCCAACCTTCGGGTTGGCCTTCGACGCGGATTGGCGTACACTGCAAATGCCTGGCGCTTCAGCAGATTCACGAAGCGACAGGTTCGGGGCCGTTTAGGATTCGACGCCGGTTGCGAAACTTTAGGTGCATGCCGAGTTGGTAACAGAACTCGTAAATCCACTGTTGCAACTTCTTATAGTTGCCAATGACGAAAACTACGGCCAGGAATTCTCTCTCGCTGCGTAAGCAGCCTTAGATCCTGAGCTTCTGGTACCTTCGGGTCCAGCAATCACCAGGGGATGTCTGTAAACCCAAAGTGATTGTCATATAGAACAGAATCGCCGTGCAGTACGTTGTGGACGAAGCGGCTAAAACTTACACAACTCGCCCAAAGCACCCTGCCCGTCGGGTCGCTGAGGGTTAACTTAATAGACACGGCTACGCATGTAGTACCGACAGCGGAGTACTGGCGGACGGGGGTTCAAATCCCCCCGGCTCCACCACTTCATCATCTAAAGACGTCCACGGACGTCTTTTTTTGTGCCTGAAATCCAGTAAATACGGGGGTTTCAGGGCCACGGGAGGCTTTCCAGGCTTTTTGAGTTCCAGGCAGTTTGGTATTCCCAATGGTATTCCCGGCTACCCGGCGCTAATCTTGGGAATACCAAAAGGTGTCATGGAGTACTTCTCATGTGCGCTCAAACCACCCGCCTCTCCGACCGCCAGCTCAAGGCGGTCAAACCGAAAGACAAGGATTACGTCCTCACGGATGGCGACGGGCTCCAACTGCGAGTCAGGGTCAATCGCTCGATGCAGTGGAATTTCAACTACCGGCATCCCATCACCAAGAATCGAATCAACATGGCACTCGGCTCTTATCCCGAGGTTTCTCTTGCGCAAGCCAGGAAGAAAACTGTTGAGGCCAGAGAGCTGCTTGCACAGGGCATCGACCCAAAAGCTCAGCGCAATGAGCTACAGGAAGCCAAACGAGCGGAAACGGAACACACCTTCGAGAACGTGGCCACCGCCTGGTTCGAGCTGAAGAAGGATTCCGTCACGCCGGCGTATGCCGAAGACATTTGGCGCTCCCTAACACTGCATGTTTTTCCGAGCATGAAATCAACGCCTCTCTCCGAAGTCAGCGCCCCAATGGTCATCAAGCTCCTTCGCCCGATTGAGGCCAAAGGCAGCCTCGAGACAGTTAAGCGAGTGAGCCAGCGCCTTAACGAGATCATGACCTACGGGGTCAATTCCGGAATGATCTTTGCCAACCCTCTCAGCGGCATTCGAGCGGTGTTCAAGAAACCTAAGAAAGAGAACATGGCAGCGCTACCACCAGATGAGCTTCCGGAGCTCATGATGGAAATCGCGAACGCCAGCATCAAGCGGACGACCCGCTGCCTGATCGAATGGCAGCTACACACTATGACCCGCCCTGCCGAAGCGGCGACTACCCGATGGGCAGACATCGACTTCGAAAAACGCATCTGGACCATCCCTCCGGAGCGAATGAAAAAGCGTCGTCCGCACACAATTCCGCTGACCGAACATGCACTCTCGTTATTGGAGACGCTTAAGCCCCATAGCGGCCACAGGGAATATGTGTTCCCGTCAGATAGAAATCCGCGCACCCACGCGAATAGCCAGACAGCCAACATGGCATTGAAACGAATGGGCTTTCAGGACCGCTTAGTCAGCCACGGCATGCGCTCCATGGCCAGCACAATTCTGAATGAGCATGGGTGGGATCCGGAGCTAATCGAAGTCGCGCTGGCGCATGTCGATAAAGACGAAGTTCGAAGCGCCTACAACCGGGCGGATTACATCGAACGCCGGCGTCCGATGATGGCCTGGTGGAGTGAACATATCCAGAAGGCAGCCACCGGCAGCCTGTCGGCATCCGCCATCAATCAAACCAGGGATCGTAACGTCGTGCCGATACGCTGAGCAGGCGACAATTCGTGCCGTGCAGCAGGGCGACTGAAGTGGCGACTGTCGCTAAATCAGCCGCATGCCTGCGCTTCTTCGGCCAAGCCCCTAAGTATGGGAAGGCTCCGCATTCCCGTACTTAGGGGCTCACGCTTAAAGGTCTATCAGACAACCACGAGTTGCGCCTTTCTGCGGCGGATCAGTCCTGCTGTTAACTCATAGTAATAGATGGTCGCTGGTGCTGAGCAACGCAGGTAGTGCTCTAAAAACCATCTGGTGTGCTTTTCCTTCCAGGACCAAGGGGTCGCACAACTCCAGCGCTCACGAATCGCCTCGTGCATCCTTTCTGCCTGCCTGATATGCCGCTCCCGCGTGGCATGCGCACCTTTGAGCACGGGGCTCAGAAACAACGCCATATCGAACTCGGACTTCATCGACGACCTCCGATGTAGGCACTCACCACGTCGATGCGGTTATGCCCCAACTCGTGGCTGATCTGCTGACGTGCACGCTGATCGAGTGCTCGATCCTCTCGTTGACCAAGACCGCCATTGATGGGCGCGGAGAAGCCGGTCAGTTGTTCATAGCGCTCACAGGCGTAAGCCGCCCGCAGTTCATGAAAGCCTTTCAATCCATGCTCATGCATGATGTCCCGCGCCGGTCGTACGATTGTCTGTAAGAAATCTTTGTAGCTTTCATCAGGTGTTAACAGATTCCTACTGCCCTTGGGTGAGGCCTCGCTGGCCCTGTCGAGGGCGCCACGAACTTGATCCGTGACCGCAATCCAACGCGGTGCCGATGCGCCTGATCGACCGCCTTTGGTGCCGTCCTGGATATTGATCTTGCCCAGTAGCCGAGCCTCACGTTGCAGCCGGGGCAAGTCCGCCAAGATCGCTTCACGCAGGCGCATGCCGGTCTCCCGAGCGAGGAGCACGATGGCACTCACCCTCAGTTGCTGTCGCTCTGACAGCGCTTGCGCAATCAGCCTGACCTGCACACGGTCTTGGCCTTGTGGCGCCTCACTACGCACGCCTGAGCGCTGCAAGCCAAGCGCCTTGCTCGGACTCGGGATTTTGACGTATTGATCACCGCGCAGCGCAGCCATCGTTCGGTTCACGCTGGACAGTCGGTTCTGCGCGGTGGCGATGCTGACGTTGCCCTGATCAACCTGCTCCCGCACGTGGGCGGCGTACCGCATTAGGACTTCGCGGTCGATCTGTCGCGCATCATTGAGCCTGGGCCCTTCCTCGGATAGACACCAACGCACGAAGGCCTGCCAGCGATCACTATGGGCTTTGACGGAAGCAAAATGGCCGTCGCCAAACAGGTCTTTCAGTGCTTGCGGTCCGGCATAGCTGAGCTGGCGACCGAAGCCGAAATTGCGCCCTGTTCGCTTACCGACCCGAGCCATTTTTCTGTTCCTGATCGGCTGCTGCGAGATCATGCAAAAGGGCTCGCCAGTGCGCACTTACAATCGCGAACTGAGCCCAATCAGTCGGGCGAAAACACAGCGTGTTGTCGGTGACGTAGAGATGTGCGCCCGCCTCTTTCAAGCATTGGATGATGGCTGTCGTCGAGGTGATAGCTTTACGGGTGGTGGCGACACCAGCGACACCGGCGACAGCCCTTGTCCTGCTTGGCTTTGAGCGTGGCGACAAAGTGGCGACAGTCGCGGCGACAAACCGCGCTTTCGGCTCCTTTTGGCGCTGAGCCAGATGGTTGCGCAGCGCTTCATCAAGATTGAACATGGCGCACCTCGAAGGTATGCCCGTCGGTGATCAGCCACTGATGATCAATTAACTCGACCAGCAGCTTGGCGGCATAGCGACTGCTCTTACGGGCAAAGCGGGGACCGTTGCGATTCAGCTCTCGAATACTGAAGCGTTTCCAATTCTTGACCTGCAGCCAGCGCAGCAGCCGGTCCGCCTCTTCTTTTACCCGGCACACCGGTTCCTGTTCGGTCAGGCGCTGGATCTCGGTGAGGTAGTAGCCCACCAAGGTGGAGGCCCGTTGGATATGGTCGACGTCCACGACACTGCTCTCCTCCACCACTGCCAGGATGCCGGCGACGCGCAGCAGGTTGTCGGCGGCCTTCGATCCGCTGGGCCGCACGCTGGCCAGCTCGCCAAACTCACCCAGCTGAGCTTCGATGGCATCATGCAAATCAATCCACCGACGACGAGCCAGTGGACTGAGGCTCAGCGGTGACAGCCGCAGGGCACCGTCAGAGGTAAGTGACCAGGGCTGATGAAACAGCGCCGAAAGGCGGTGGTGATAGCGCTTTAGGGCGGCATCTTTGGACAAGTCGACAGCCTGATAACTACGTTGTCCAGCCAGGCTGGTGGGCCAGGTCATCAGGCAGCGGCCGAGGATGCCTTGCCCTTGCAGTAACGGGTCACTGAGTAACTGCATGGCCAAATACGGTTGCAGCATCAAGTGCAGGCTCAGGCGTCGGTCGTAGGCTCGCAGGCTTTCGCCGGCCATGGAGCGAGCACGATCAATCGGGCTCCCATCCCAGAGTAACGACAAGGTCGTGACCGCTTTCAAACGGTGATCCCGACTCATGGTGCTGCTGCCGAGGAATTGCCCGCCCTCATCACAGAACAGCCCCATGCTAGGCAGGTCATGACAGAGCCCCTTGATCAGGGCCTCGATAGTCGGGTCGGTGGTGATCAGTCTAGGGGCTGAGGGCTCCGCTTCGAGCGGTACGCTGTTTGTGGGGGCGGGATCGGCAGGATTGATACGCTGCGCTTGTCGCTGTGCGGCACGGTACCGAGCAAGTTGTTCGCGATAGCGCTGCCACTGTTCACGCTCCCATTGCCGTGCCGGCAGCAAGGCACATCGGTCTGCGGCGGTCTTGCGATCACCTGACGCGGCCACCGTGATCAAGTACAGCGACAGGGGATAATTTCTCCCGTCGAGCTGTAAGCCCGCATGACCTTGAGTGGCCAGCGCCGAGGCAGCCAACACTGATTGCGCGGCCAATGCCTGGGGCACGCCGATGACCTCGGCCATTCGCTCTACCGCAGGCCCAAGAATCCCACCCAGTGCCTGCACCGGATAAGGCTGGGGCACGGGGTTCGACTCAATCAACGGTTGAGGTGGTCGTGGTAGTTCAAGCTTCGGATCTAACTGCTGCATGGGCCCTCTCCTCGGTGATGGCTAGTTGTCCTCACGTAGTCCCGCCACGACTGTTGAGTGTTATCAGGGATCAAGGCCCCTGCGGCCTGTGAGGTGTTCACTGACGCGGAACGAACGGCTCCTTACAACCGGGAGCGAGGGCATAACCCCATGAATCTGGCCTCCTTAGTCGCATCCGAAGATGCGGGCGGGTAGAGGCTGTGCCGACTGACGAGTTCGGCACCTGGAGATCTGGAGTAGGAGAAGGCAACGACATGGACACCTGGGGCATGCCTGACTGTCAGTCAGATGCAGCCTTTCCATGGGCTGCGGCACCGGTGCCTGTGTCGTTGCGGATGGCGACGAATCGGATTTGTCAGGTCGATTGTCACGAGGAGAGTTGCGGCAATGCCCTGTACGACGTGGCTTGCAGCAGTGGTACGAGCGCCCGTCTCTTTCCAGAAGAAAGAGACGGGCGCGGATTGGCGCAGCGAAGTGTGCCGAGAGGTGAGGTGGCTGCAGTGCAGCGAGGAAGGTCCATCGTCTGCCGCAGTAGGCAGATTGGTCGAGTAGGCATCCATCACTCTTGGGAGTGACCGTGCGAGCCGCCGGACGCTAATCGCACTTGGGGAAGAACCACCACGCGAGTGGCGTAGCCTTAAAGGTTCTGGCTACCTGGGCAGGTGCTGTCAACGACAGCGATCCGTGCGCCAATTGTTATACCCACTCGAAAAGGCGGTCAAGCGGCACCGCCAATGCGCTGAGAAAGTGGCGACTGTCGCCACTTCTGTCGCCATGCTCCAGACCACGTTATACGCGAGTTGTCGCCACTGTCGCCGCTGTCGCCATACCTATATCCATGCCCAACGAAAGGATCCGCTTTGACACTGAAATGGCCCTGCGCCCGATACAGATTACGAGCAATTACTGACGGGTAAAAGAAGGCTGGCGCTGATCAAATTTGAAATGAAAGAGGGGAACGCGGTGGCTGCAAGGAAAACCGAGTGAACCCTCCGATCGGCGCGATCAAAGATCGCTTAATCGGAGGGTTTGGCGGGAAAAGCAAAGTCTCAAACGTCAATTACAAACTCAGGCATCGATGCTGGTTGACTGGGAAGTGACTGCATCACGTCGCATGATCAGCGTTTGCTGCAATCGCAGCAGAAAACCTGCTTCAAATGCTTCTTGGGGATCACCTGGACGATGATGCTTTCGGTTTTGCGCTAGTGCCCACCACAGCGGCAATGATGAGCCATCGAGCCAGGTCTCAGCGCACCGAACGCCGTCCTCAATCATCGGGCGGAATTCATTGCCCCATGGTGTTCGAAGACCAGGACGGCCTTCAGCTGAAGGGACAGAGACGTACTCACCAACCTGTTGATGAACGCGCTGAGCTGGGATACCGGACAAACATCGAAACGCCTTGTCGAACAATACAGCCGCGTCATCCAACAGCTCTACCGCCAGCTCAACATCCTGTGGAAAATGAAGCAGGACGCTCTGTGCTCCATTAAGCCGAAGTATTGCAGCCTGCCGTAGTTTAATCGCGGCATCTTCAGGGGTAAGCGATGAAGTATCGATGCTGTTGGGTTTGGGTAGGCCAATGAGAAGCGAAAGATCAAACATCGCGGAGTCCTCCGAGATATTGTGCAGCTTGAATCATTTGGCCAGGGTGGCGCACGAGCTTAAAAGGGGGACAGGTCATTTTCCTTATCTCCTCGGACAATTAAGGAGCCGTCCACCCAGCCGTTCTGACACGAAATGGGTGGCGGACCGTACGGGGGTCAGAAACCGGCGTCCGAGGGAACCGGCCAGGCCGAAGCCTGCCCCGCACGGACCGCCATAGAAAAGCAGCAGCTAAGCCTATGTAAGCACTTAATAGCTGGCTATGGCGCTATGCGCCTCGAACAATTCAGGTTCTGACACCCGGCCACGGGATTGACCGTGACGGGACAAAGCGTAAATGTGAAGCAGTGACAACACAAGCATGCAGTATCAATAAGCTATACATCGAATGAAGCTGCCAGCCAGATGATGACGCTCGACGGTGACTGGTGGCCCTCCACCGCTTCAGGTCTGACCTAGCGACGAATAATGCAGAGTCCGACCACGCTGATAGAATCGGCATGGTTGTACATAACGCCCTTCTGAGAAATGTTATGAATACAGAATTGACGGAAGAAGAGATGCGCCGGGCGCTATTCGGTTATTCTCAGTCCCCTGCGCCAGCATTTAACACAAACGTGCAAGACACCGTCGCGGATGTCGTGATGGTACAACCGGTAAACGCAGCGAAGAAAAAGAAAGTCTCAAAAGGCTTCACGCCCAGGCTGAGAGTCACGCTGCGGGTGGGAAATGAATTTGAAGGCAAAATGCACGAGATGGTACATGAGGCCGATACGCTGAACTCACTAGTTGCGGAGCAAGAAGCTACAAAGACGGCCAGAAAAAAATTCAGGTTTGTGGAAGTTGTATCGGTCAAGTCGATGTGAGCGGCCCCTCTAATTTGGCACTAAATTGCTTTCTGTTACCGCGGGTCATCCGACCGACCAGTTCGTGTCGATTAAGGCCTTAAACCTCAGTTACGCTAATCATGTCGCAGGCTGGATTTAACACTGACGCTCCATCCAAAGTCTCGATACTTAACTGACCCCCAGCTCCCCGCCGCCGAGGATAGCGACGGGCAGAAACCGGCCAGAAGCGGTCATGACGGGAAAGGAGGCAGATTTATTTTTTTCATATAAAAATCTGCGTCTTTCACTATTACACTTACGAATTCCTTCGCGCTAACTTTTCCATCGTACATAGCTTTGTCGGTGCGCAGGTTCGCATAGCCCCACAAACTAACATAGTGAACTCACAAACTCTTGGATAGACGCAAAAGAAGCCCTATCCCTATGGGATTGTTTTGAAATAAGGAATTAGCAAACTCCCAGTTTAGAATTTTCCGTTTACTGCCAGCGCGGCACAACGCGGCGAACGATACCCACGGGCAACTTCTCGGGATTTAGTAGAGCTTCAGCATCAGATACAGGAAAGTCCTCGTAGAAAGGCAAAACTTGGTCGAACTCAGGCGCACCAGTAAGAATATGGCCATCACCACAGATAATCGGTGGGCGCTTGGGAAGCCTGATCAATGTTGGGACTAAGCTTTCCTGCTCCAGGATGTACTGATTGTTAGCAATCAGTGCTGGAATCGAATCGCGAAAATAGTTCGGACCGATCGCTGAAGCTTGGATAACGTTTTTCTTAAATTGCTCGTGACTCTGCTCGAAGAAAGAGCTGCGCTGAGTTTTCCAGTAGGGAAATAGCTCGAACACGAGGTCTTCGTCGAATTTGAGAGGCTTTCCTTGGCGTGCCGTATGTATCAGTCTCAAGAAGTGATAAATCAATCCTGCCTCAGGGCAGATTTCCATAATGTCTTTCATATTTGACTGCGGGTCGTACTTTTCGGCCCAATAAACTGCGCGCTTACAACTTTCCAGAAGCATGCCTGCAGGCATATGCAGCAATAATGTACAAACAGAAGATGCCAGAGAAAATGCTGAAACTAAGTCCTGCTCACATCCGGCTGCAGCGTAGGCATGCGCGATCGAATGATACTCTGGTTGAGTTGGATCTTTCGTAAACTCAAGTTCATCGTGGATGAACATTGCCTGCATCTCGGCCCACGAGGCATGCCCAACCATGAGCGGAACTGCATCCCTCATTTCTTGGAACGTAGCGCAGGTTTCGAGCATCGAACCCAGATAGATCGGGCTTTTGAACAGAATCTTCTCCTTCTTAACATCTAGCCCTGAGAAAAAACAGAGAGAAATGTGCTCGAGCATCTCGTGATACATCGGTACGCTGATCGACAAACTAAAGCGCCAAGGGTAATAAGCAATGCCATTTGTATGGTCGTGGCGTTCGATGAAGTGTGCTAGTCCAAGGTCTTTCTTGAGTTGAGGAATGAGTGGATTGTTTGGCTGAAGTGCCATCCCTAAGCCGAAGATTCGTTTGAGGGTTTTGAGACCGCGAACGGAACAGTTCATGTCCGCCCAGTGTCGTAACTCGTGAATCAAGGGCCGTAGCATAGTTTGACATCCCGTAACTGTACCGAGATTTTCCTTAGGGCTTTCGCTTGTCAATGCAGCCATGAACGCCTTGACGTTTGCCTCCTCAACGCGCTTTAAGTGAATGGTCTGCGTCATATGACAGTAGTAGGCGACCGTGCTGTTTTGGGCCAGCGAATCAAGCATGAACAACTCCTTGTTGGTGTTAGCGAAACGTGTAGCAGCCTTGGCGCAACACACTAAGGCAAAGCTTGACACGAACCGCCGGTCTCGGCGCACGGTATCATAGTGGTACTCTTCTGCGCCTTGCGATGGCGTGTCATGTCACGTATGTCTTGCGTAGAGGCAAATCCAGCAAAATTTCCACCGGCCGCTCCTGGCCGTTTTCTGCCTGTCGCCACCGGCAGAAATCGGCCAGAAGCTGGCACTGACCAATCCCTGATTGATACCTGCCTCGATCACGATTCAGGGTCGCGCAGAGTGTTAGCGGATTCGAGGTTGTGCTGAGCATCCACCTTGAGGTGTGCCTGATATATGTCGGGGGCGGGCTGCCAGCGCTCAGCTCTTTCAGCTTGGATGACTTTTGCTCGCTTTAAATGTCGGAACCGTGTTGCCTGTGAACCCGTCAGCACCGCAGCCAAGAAAAGCTCTACGTCGAATGGCTTACCGCGCACAGCTGGCCTACGCTCAGCGATGGTTAATGCCGAGCCATACAACTGGAGACGTGGAATGACGAAGGACGCCGAACACCCCCTCACTGAACTGATCTCCATCGCAGCCAAGGCTGGAATTGGAATGCTCCCCGGAGGAGGTTTGCTGACAGCGAGCTATGAAGGGTTGCAGCTGCTTAGTAAACAAGCGGCTGCGCAGATGGAGCGCCGGTCTGAAAAACGTTACCAGGAATTCATCCAAAGCGTCTTTGCTGGGGAGGTTACTCCGGAGGTCACGGAGCACCTGACAGCGGATGATTACACCGCTTTGCTGTCAGGTTGCATGGCAGATATGGAAAACGAGAAGGCCAAGTACTATGGTCGCCTGGCTGCGGCCATTGGTCGTGGCGAGGTGCAAGGGAAGAGCAGACGTTTCCTGATCATTACGCTCAGTCAGGTTTCAGATGAGCAACTGCAGATGCTCCGCAGATCCTATGTCGCGACCCGCTTTGACCTAAAACCGAGCCAAGGTAACGGTCATGTTGATCCTGTTGAGATACTGCACCTGAGTCACCCGGTACAAAAGCATGAATACGATGAGCTAGTTTCAAGGTTGATGTATGTTGATAAAAAACTGACTAAACTAGCTGAGGAATTGGTTCGGGCATGTTTTACAACTGAAGAGCTAAAACCATCCGCCATCGGCTATGTTGCCTGGTTCCCAAAGCTTGTGGACATTATCTTCGACACGAACCAATTCACTTTGGCTGAATCGTTAATAGACGGTTTTTGGTTGGAAGCAATTCGCACGTCAAACCGTTCAGTTGCCGTAATTGACCGTTCTGCAATTGCGAATTTTGCTTCTCCGCGTGTCATGGTGGTGGGATCGGAGGCTGCACCTGAATATTTAATAGAGCTCAAGGCACGCCTAAAAAATAATGACGTGTTGTTTGTATGTCTGCATGACCATGTGTTGCACATACAAGCCGATTATCCAGATAGCACCATTATTAATGCCGAAGGGTGGAGTATTCCTCAAATCACTGAAGCAGTGGTGAATCATGTGAAAGCGACCAATGGTCTATTAGAAGTCGCTTAGCGAGGGCGCAGGGGCTGAATCGCGTGCGTTGAGAAATAGATAATGCGAGACGGAGACATGCGGCTGTTGAGGGATTGCAGCTGAAATCCACCACCCTATCAATATCGGCCAAAAGCAGCTCTTAATGTAACGTCTGCTTTATGGCCGATTGCTGACTGTCACGGCCGACCGCAATCCCCCCTTACTGCCCCTAGCGGCAGGCAGAAAGCGGCCAGAAGCGATCGTTGAGGTGAGGCTGAGCTTAGCTGCTCCGGCTCACATAGCGTTCTCACTGCGGCGGGCAAATTTGGTGATTTTTCCGTTTGCCGGAGCAATGGCCGAAACAGCGGTGGCGCACCTCCCAGCGTGACAGCCACCTTGTAAAATGTGTGGCCTTCCCCCCCACGGAACTAATACATGGCATGGGCGCTGTCCTGACAAAGCCGTACCTGTTGGCAAGCTCCATCCGTGTTCTAGGTGAGTCGCGACTGTGTCAAATAGCGGATGACGATAGGAGTTCCGGGGCCCCGCAGAAAGTACGGATGCAGCGCCGCGCTTTGCTTTTGGATAAGTAGGGGAGTGCAGCCTGCCGCCATGGTGAGTCATGCACAGAGCGTTGAACGACTCCCCAGCCACAACAGAAGGAATGCAGGCGTAATCGGCATCGCCAGGGAGGAGACAGTTCTTGGGGCTACTACGCCGCCGACGCAGCGTGACTGCCAGCCCAGAATCGTTAGACGTCCGTCCAGTGCAACGCTCGATAGTGACCGCTCCAGCAGTGATAGTCCCAGGCCATGCAGCGTCCCAAATGTGCAAGGAACCTCGTTCATGCAACTCAGCAGCGAATGCCAGCTGGATTGGCTTCAAGGGCACTGGCGGTGTCAGCCAAGGCGTATTTAGAGCCTCAGGCCACCTTTGAGCTGAAGACCAGTGATCCCAATCCCAATGAGACAGAATGACCATGGGGTCGCAGGTGAAGCAGAAACCAGCAAAACCATCGGGGAATGTCTTTTTGTTCGTGAGCACCCCCCCTCCGAAATCTACGTAAAGTTGAGGAATGTGCAGATCATTATCAATGGCAGCCTGACACGAACCCTGCCCAACATCATAAAACGCAACTCCGCCAGCAGTAGATACCCTCGCTAAACGCTTTTTCAGAGAATACTGAGATTTACTAGAAGAGTTATATTTAGCCAGAGCTTGTGCGACTTCCCCTATTCCCCCCCTTTCTGCCCAGCCAAGCGGACGAGGCTCATGGAAAGATATTTTGACCGTCGCTCCTTCAGAAAGGAGAGTGGTGTAAATCCGCGCATCACTCTCCGAGCTAGAAGCGGGCTCGTACCCAAATTCGAACCACGCAATATCACCGGGGTTAGAACCCTCAGGAAATAGAGGAAGTTTGTAGCTAGTCAGCTCAAGTACTGATAGCGGTGCCGCCTGAAATAACTTGCTCCAACTCGGGCCATTCTCGCTCGCCTTAAAAGAGTTTAACCAAGAGGTATCGACACACTCAAGGTAGACTGGTTCAGCCTCATACGGCTGCAAACCGTCATCTAGCTCAGGAACTTCTATGGCAGCGTAAACGCGCCCTTTACGACGCGGCTCGCCATCTTCCTGGCCAGCAGAAGCAAAAAATTGGTTTTTGAACATAAGCGAGTGTATCCCTTTCTCTGCAATGCCAAGCTCGGAGTTTAGAGCCTACCAGTTTCTTGGTTAGGTTGCGGCTGTGCCTGCTGTACCCCGACGACCAGTGCTGCTCAAACTGGGCCAGCACAATTTGCTCTCCGCGAGTCACTAATCGCCCAATCGATATATCCTTCATTTTTCTTAAATTATTTGGATATCCAGCGCGCAGTCATTCACCTACGCGCATCACTGCGTTAAGAGATTAGACCTTGGTCTTGACTGACGTAGGGGGCATGTATGACTGCCAATGCTCTTTAAACTGCGCATGGACAATCTGCTCTCCTCGCCTTACTAGCCGCTCAATCCACTCTTTGTCCATTGCATTGAAATTGGTCGCATAGCCCGCTGTGGCCTCAGCGGTAACCATATCCAGGTTAGTAAATTTGAGGGTACTGTCCTTCTGACCGAGATAGGGCAACATGAAGCCCTTGAGCTTGCCTAGGTTTTTGAGGTCAAAAAGGCGTTTCATCGCTAGATTCTGGGCTCTTGCGAACACGCTCTCAAACGACGCCCCCATGCGCGCGCCCCACATTGAAGCGGGCTCAGTGACCTCGAGGCCATAACCTGCTCGGCAGGCAATAATCCAATCATGGCGTGGCACCGGGAGACTTTCCGAAAAGTCTCGGTCCGGCCAGAGCGGAGCCAAGCCCAGGTTGTCGTAAACGCCCCCGTCAGTGAGGGTAATCCTGTGCGCCTGCTCTTCCGAGGCCTTACTGAAAAGCAGACGCTGATCGAGAGCTGGAAGAAATGCCGGGTATGCTGCTGAAGCCACGACAGCATCAGCCAGCTCGACCCCTTCAGAGCTAGCGGATCCATACCGCCAGCAATGAAGGCGATCTCTGGTGTAGTAAAACGCTGCCTTTGCTCGCAGCTCACAAGCTATGACAATGAGCTGTGGTCGATCCTTTCGCAGGTCTTTCAGCAAACAGCCGTTGAGCGTTTTGCTGAAGACATTTCGCATGATGGTGGTACGGCTGGCCTTGCGCAGGAACGGCGCTGAATTAGGCCAATGCTCTCCCGCCCTCCACTTACGGAGTACCCGCTGACCAATTCGCCAGAAAAACGCCACCGCTCGCTCGACCACCAGCGCACTTGCATAAGCTACGGCTTTAACCCCGTCAGCAGAACTTAATGCCCTCCAGAGCGCAGGTTTGGCGAAGCCTTCACGAAGGATCTCACGTGTTCTGGCCTCGAAGGCCTCGAAGTCTCCAGGGTGGCTGCAATATAGGCCCGCCAATACGCTCCCACCCGAAACCGCGGTGATGGTAGACACCCGCTGAAGCACGCCTAAGTCATGCAATGCACGGAGGCAGCCCAAATGGAATGCCATAGCTCGAGAACCACCGCCCGACAGAGCTAGAGCTATCTTGTCGGTACCTTCATCCTGAGAAACCAGCAGGGAATCACTCACACTCATATGTCACCACTCCCTCCGCCACGCCACGCTCGTTCCATCCTGCACGAAGCCAACTGTCCCGCTCACCACAAATAAACATCACATATGGCGACCCTAGTGGCCCCAAATGGGTATCCAGGTGGGCAAAGACCTTCTCATCGTCAGCGCTAGGCCGAGCCGCCACACCTCCAGGGTGGCTATGCCACTCACCGATGTAATGCAAACGTCCAGCAGAACCGTCAGCCAACGCTTCAATACGCGGCTTAAGATCTTTGATACCTCGAATGAAATAGGTTGGCGCTTGCTTACTATCTGGAGGAGCAGGAAGTGCTGCAACAACGTGTAGCACATTGCGCACCAGGTCGAAGGTACCGATCAGAACACCTCCTGTCTCGTTCCTTCCAGATTGTCGACGCAGCTCACGCATTGTTCGAACGGCTTCGGCTGTAATTGTCACTCGGATCTGAGCAGTTTCAAACCGACTGACTGGTTGCACCGGCAAAGCCAATGCCTGTACAGCGCCTGTTTCCACAGTGAGCCTCCAGATTTTGAAGCTTGCATCATCGTTTTCAATGAGCTGCGCCAACTGCCCGGCAGCAAGACCACAAAGCGTCTGAAGCTGCCACGGTGGTAGCGGCCGCGAGAGGTCTTGGCATGCATTTGCATAGCGAATACGGTCAACCCGCGCAGCAGTCAGGTGCCCACACAGCTGAGCTTCGGTAGCCACAGCCCAGAAGTATTGAGCCTCAAGCTCATCGAGCTTGGTATCTCGAGCCTTATCCTCGGCAAGCACCACTAGATCAGAGCCATCAGGGCCGAAAAATGCACTGACTCCACGATTAACGGGCTGGTCCGATAACCAGCCCAACACCGCAGGTGAGGCGCTAAAATCCACAGAAATCTCGGAGTTTTGGAGCGCAGCATTGAGCGCGCCCGCGTGCTCACCAGGTGTAAAGACGTTGACGGGAATTGCTGTATTCCCACCTTCCTCTAGCACTTGCTCAAGGTCAATCTGCAACACTCTCGCTTTCGGAAAGCCTACCGAAGCATTCCTCTGCACCTGACGGACCGTGTTATGCGGCAACGTAATATCTCCGTCGACCAGCACCCAGGGCCCTATGCCCGAGCGGGTTGCGATCATTGCCACGTTCGAGCCGATCGCGCCGGCACCGATCGCCAGCAACGGAGTATCACTCTTATGTTCAGTACCGGCAAAGTGGCGGGCGGTGACACGATCGAGTCTCTGAACGATACGCCAAGGGTCCATGGAGATGGAGGAAAGATCTGCATTAGCAGTACTTCCGAAGAGCTTGGATGTAGTAAGCCCAGTTCTCGCTTCAGTGATGGTTACATCCAGCCGCTCCCCTAGCTGGGCAAGGTTCTCACCAAGCGTGTAACACCAAACCTCCGGCTGCTCATCTGGCCCATCGGCCCTCCGCCGCTTGGGCACCGTGAGAATTAACATCGGTTGCCGGCTTTCTGCACCATTCAACTGCTCAGGCTCCAACAACCATCGAGCCAAGTCTTGAACCAAATCAAACCCTAGGTCCAGGCAGAGGCGCTGTAACGCCCCTAAATCATAAGGCGTTCTGGCTAGACCACGGTGGAGCAGTCCAGGAAGCTGCGGTGTATAGATGGCGAAATTATTACCCTCTACATTTTTCTCGGGCTTCTCCCTAGACATTCCAATAGTGGTATGGCCTTCGTGCTTGAATGCAATCTGGATATACCACGGGCCGAGCATCTCCCCTGAGGGAATGATCAGCGTGTTTGAACCCGAGTGAATCAGCGGTTCCAGAAACTGGCCGTCATCATGCACCGTGCCTGCGGCCATCGAGGAGAACCAGGATCGAATCCTTTCTATCAAGGCTTGGCCAGTGAGGTTCGTCGCCAAGTCGGTCCAACCCTCCTCCCAGATGCACAAACCCAGGCCACCGTTTACGTCACGATCCAGGTTGGTGTGAACCATACCTACAGGAAAATCCTCACGACTCGACAGCACCCGTGGCTGCCAAGAGTCGTCGTTGTACATGAAGACAAGCTGGATTGGCTCCCGTGGTTGTATCAATACCTGGCGCCGCTGCTCCAGCTCGATCTCAAGCTCAATGTCGAGAATGTCGTGAGTACCGTTACGGCTCACCTTCGTCAAAGTTGCATAAGGGTGGTTCGGCGATTCACTCAGGTACCGCACTACTGAGCGAGCCAGAGAGGACCGCGGCGCTTCGTACTCCTGGCTCATGGTCAAATTCCCGCGCGTGGTGCGGGGGTGGTGATGATCACCTTCGGCGTCTGCTTACGGACTTTGTAGCCGGTGCTCTTGATTTCAATGACCAGCGGTTCTGGCTTCGTCTTGGTCGGATGCTCCATGGAGACGACCCACTCCCCACCCAGCTTTTTGGCTACATCTTTGTAATATGCGGCTGCCTGGCGGTGCGGAGGCTGCTTATCTTGGTCGTCAGTCGGGATGACCTTACTGGTAGATACCAAGAGCCCACCCGGCTGGCCGGCTTCTTCGTAGAGCCATTTCGACGAATCAGAGGGAACAGTCTTCTCTTCGCCTTTTTCGTCGCTCAGAGCCGTATAGCTACAGTGGTGCGGGATGTTGTTGATGTCCCACTCAAGGCGGTGCTCACGGTCGTGGTATCGGGTGACAAACACAATGTCATCGATGACGTCGTGGGGTACATCTGCCGATAGGATCATCTTGGTCTGCTGACCTTCGACCTCAAACGTAGCCTGCATAAACAGCGCATCGGCGTTGCGAACGCGAACGACGTCGTCACCTTCGCGCTTACCGAACGGCGAATGGACGAAGAATTCAACACCATCATGAGCAAGGTTGAATTCTGGGCAAGTTGTGCCTGCATCGCTAATTAAGTTGCGGCGCTTGGCCGGGTCGATGTCCCGCTCGGTGAGGAAATCATCCAACTCCGAAGGACGAGAGAACACCCGCACTCCTTCCCCCTGAAGGAATCGGTGGCGCGCCTCAGAACGAAGGGTACGAGCTTGACCTTCGACCCCCACCTCCAGGACGGCATGCGCTGGGACCCAAAGAGTTTTGATCTTAATGCGATCGTCGCCTTGGTACTTGGCGGCATGATCCAGCCAGAAAATCTCTTTCGCGCGGTTACAATGGTCTTTATCGAGGTGGGTGAACGCGACCACGTCAATCGTCTTGTCGTCACCCAGGATGTCCCGCAGCTCCTTTTCCAAGTCGCAACGCTTGTCCTCAGGATCATCAGCTTTATGCATGTCAGCAAAGTCGAAGAGAATTCGACGTCCATTGGCCAGCTCGATGAGACAGGTATCGGCGTTGCCGATGGGGAAAAACCGAACAATATGCATACTAGGTCCCTTAGAACGGAGCGTCGTTCGACTGGCTTTAGGCCATTATTGGCCACAATTGGAAATTACTACATGTTGTGCCAGAAAATCAATAGAGGCACAAAATAAGCGATTTAGTCAGGAATTCTTGCCTTTCAGGGGAGATACTTACCCCCTGACTTAACCTAAATCCCACCACCAACGGCCTTGCAGAAGGGTGAGATCCAAGTCTTGTGGCACAGGTGCGCATCTCTGACAGTGGTTTGCTGGGTACAACCGGGGGCTACAGCCATGTGTATCAACTCAAGTTGAATGCCCACTCCCTTTTTGCTATCAAGTCGACCTTACTCAGGAAGCTACGCAATGGATAGCACGCAACAAACCTTGGCCAACGCCTACCGCGAAATACTCACAGGCCTGTCGCAGCACTGGCTCGACCGTAGCTGATCCCACGAAGCGGAATACGCCAAGCTTTCTGGCCTTTTTCTCCCGGGCACCTCGCCTGCATACCATTTGCACCGCAGAAAATTCTGGTGGTCGGGCGCGAAACCCGCCGTTGGGACGTGTTGGAAGGGGATGACAAATTCGAGAACTTGGAAACCTACATCTGCAAAGCGATGGCAGTACAGCAAGATTACCTCGCCAGGTTCATATTAAAACCCAAAGACCGAGGCGAAAGCTTCTTCAACTTGCTGCGCAACTTGGCCGAGGATCATGGTACGCAAAGCATCGCTTGGGCAAATTTGTTCTGCTTCGCTTGGAACAAAAAGTCTCCGATGCACTAGAAGCACTTTGAAAAAGTGCTGGAGATATCGGAGCAATTGCTAAAAGCTCAAATAAATATTTTGCAGCCCGATGTCATTATCTTCGCAAACGGCGCCAGCAGTGCGAGGTTTCGCCAGGGTATTTTCCCCATAAGGGCGAATCGAGTGTATGTAGCGAGTTGGGTGACTTCTGCGAGCAGGGGATTCCGCTTAACCAACTGTGGCGATTCAATTTATACCAGCGCATTCAATGCTTTCGAATCCAGCACCCTAGCAGCATCAGCGCACCGTCTCGTGCAGTACGTCGTTTTTTGCTGGAGCAGTTACGCGTTGGTGGTGAAGGCGGGTGAACTCTATTAATTCGCCCCGCATGACCGCCGCAGTCTAATCAGTCGACCGACCACTTCTGGCCGTTTTCTGTCTGTTACTGAACGTTGAAAACGCCCCGACGCTGACAATGGCTATATCCCCGGAGTAATTCTCGTGCGAAACGACGAAGGCGTTATAGAGATTAATCCTGAGGCTTATCTGCGGGGGGCTGTTGCGTACTGAGTTGCTCGGTGATTAGCCGGACTAACAGATCATGCAGCGGGCTTAGATCCAGCTTTCCTGTAGGCAGCGACGCATCAACACGCTGTAGTGCATCGACGTATTCATCTCGGTTGCGACAAATCAGCTCAGGAAGGATCGTAGTCCCTGGTAGCCAGCTTCCGGACTTCACACACAACACGAAATAGCAGGCAGCCCTAGCTGTTCGACCGTTGCCATTGATAAACGGGTGAATGTGGTTTAGTCGCCAAAGCACGTATGCCGTTAGCGTCACTGGGTCGGATTGCTCCCAGCTCCTATTCACTATATTCACAAAATCGTCCATGAGCGCCTCGACACGGTAGTGCTCGGGGGGCATATGATTGCCTACGACGACTTGGCAAGGACGGTACTCGCCTGCATTTGTATGCAGGCAAGTAATGGCATGAAAATTCAATGCCTTGATGATGTGGTTCGACAGAAACGCTCGGTCCACAGCCAATGCTGCACCCACTATAGACCGCAAAAAGTCGTACTGCCGATTGCCATTGGAGACTTCCAGTTCTTGGTAGACTGGATTTTGCTCGGTGTTTCCGCATAGCTCGAAGAGGATCAACGTTTCGCCCCTTCGACTCCTTCCTGCTCAAAGATCAGCTTGCGAACCTGTTCGCGGGTTATGCCGTTCTTCGAGCCAACAGACCCGTAAACGAACGATACACGCTGTTCCAATACTTCTTCGGCCGTCTGCTTATGTTGCGCAGCCCCTTTGAGCGCAAGCAACAGATCTGGGCTCGTATTCAAGTCCAAGAAATTCTTTGCCACGTTGACCTCCTTTGCGCTGGTTGACCTATTCATTCGACACCGGTGCACGCCTGATGTCCTCTTTATTTATCGATCCCGCTGACAAATAGCGCAAGAAAATTTACGTTCCCGGCGCCAGACACCGACGCGGGGGCCGATAGGCTATGCAGCAGATTGTAGCCTGTTCTCACGCTTTGCCTCTGTGTGTTTTAGTACCTACTGTCGATCTGTAACGCCGATGAGAACCGCCAAGGGCATGCATCGCTCCGACCACGCGCAGCCCTTTGCAGACAATATGGGGGCAGGCTTTAGCCGGGTCGACGCTACCCATTCGTCCCTCGTCTGTCGACGGTCTGCTTTTGGCCGGTTTCTGCCTGTTGCCGCCTTCCGACTCGGATCGATTGCCACCCGTTGTCCCGACTGCTGCGAGAAGATCACTGCTTATCATAGATGCGAAGCAAGGTTTTCAGATCGAATATAGGCGGGGGTCAACGGAGTGCTATCTCATGAGGTATTCCATTTGGTATTCCAATCAAAATACACAAATAATATTTAATTTAATAATCAACAAGATAAATTACCGTTTCAGATTACCCCGGCCCACCACTTCATCATCTAAAGACGTCCACGGACGTCTTTTTTTTTGCCTGAAAATATCTACCACACCGGACTAGATCAAACACCAGAAGCAGATCTCACCGCTACAACCATAATCTCAACCAGCACCTCCGGCCGCGCCAGACGTGCCTGAACAGTGGCCCGTGCCGGAGCACTACTCGCTGGCAACCAGGCGTCCCATACCGAATTCATCAGCGCGAAATCACGATCAATGTCTTTGAGCCAGATCTGCGCGCTCAAAAGCTGGCCCTTGTTGCTGCCCGCCAGTGACAACAAGGCTTCGATCTTGGCCAGCACCTGCTGCGTCTGTTCTTCGATGCCAACCTGTAGATCAGTGGGCACCTGGCCGGAGAGGTAGAGCAGATCGCCGTAACTGACCACGCCGGACATCCGCGCGCTGCTCTGAAAACGTTGAATCGTTGCCATCGGTTTTACTCCATGAATTGAGAAAGCTAAGGCGCCGTGCTGCCGATCAACCGGACCAGACGCTGGGCACTACCGAATGCCAAGGTCATGCCCAGCGCACCCTGGCCGCAATTGACGTACAGATTGTCACAACCACTGACGGCCAGAATCGGCCGCCCGGTGGGGGTCGCCGGACGCCAGCCGGTCCAGGGCTGACAATCATTGGAGTTCCATCCCCGGCCGAATAATGCCTGCGTCGAGGCTTTCAGTTGTTCGATGCGCTTAACGGGAATCGAAGCATCCAGCCCACACAACTCGACCATCCCCGCGACGCGTAAGCGATCGCCGATCCGGGCGAACACCGTTTTACGCCGCATGTCCGTAACGCTGACCGTCGGTGCATTCATCGAGTCAGTGATCGGCAACGTAATGCTGTATCCCTTGAGCGGGTAGACCGGCATGCGCACACCGAACGTTGATAACAACCCCGCACTGTAAGCGCCAGCCGCCAGCACCACTGCCTGCGTCCCTAAGAGACCAGGGCCGTCGATGGCGTGGTGGATCTCCAACGCGGTGATGCGCCCGCGTTCACGTCGGAAAGCGGCAACCTCGCTGTCGAACAGAAAACGCACACCCTGCTTGCTCAGTAACCTTGCAAGCTCCTGACAAAGCTTGCGCCCATCGACCGCGCATTCGCTGTCGGTATGGATCGCACCATGAAACGCCTTCTTATAGCCCTCAAGTGCAGGTTCGATCGACAGGGCTTCGGCGGGACTCACTATTTTTTGTGGCCTGGAGCCTTGGGCGGCCTGGAATTTCACCTGCTCGCCGGCCTTGCGCAGGCTTTCAGCATCCGGGTACAGAACCAGTTTGCCGGTACGGGCGAAATCGCATTGCACCTTTTCCTGACTGATGAATGCGTCCAGCGCCAGCCGACTTTCATGCGCCAGTTCCAGCAATTCGACGGTGGTCTGACGCGAAATGGACGTCCGGCAGGCCGCGAGAAATTCCATACACCAGCGCCATTGTTCCACGCTCCATTGCGGCGAAAACTTCAGCGGGCCGTTGCGCTCCAGCAGCATCTTTGGAATGCCCGGCAACAGCGAGGGATCCGCCAACGGTTGCACGTAGCTGTAGCTCAGTTGCGCCCCATTGGCCGCGCTGGCCCCCATGCCCGCCTCCCCTGCACGATCGATAACCGTGACGTTATGACCCGCCTTGTGTAAAAACCAGGCACTGCTCAAGCCAACGATTCCGGCGCCGACGACACAGATTTCCATTACGCCACCACCCTGTCCGACAGGTCCCAACCCACAGGCCGCAATTGGTGCCAATCACTGACTTGCTGATAGGCGTGGGCGATCCGCAGGACCAATGGTTCGGCGAAAGCACGACCGACAATCTGCATCGAGACCGGCATGCGTTGCTCGTCGAAGCCCGCCGGCAGCGCCACTGAACAGAGATTGAGCAGGTTGGCGAAACGGCCGAGCAAGGCCAGGGGCGTACCGTACTCATCGACCTGATTCAACGGCACACTGCCAATGGCGTTGGTCGGAAACGCACAGGCATCGACATTGGACATGGCCTCTTCCATGGCTCGACGGGCAACGCGTCGCTGGTTGTGCAAGTTGATATAAGCCGCCGCGTCGACGGCGCGTCCGCTCAACACCCGACGCTGCACATGAGGATCGAAGCGCAGATCATCACGCTCGAACAAACTGCCAAGGCTGGCATAGCCTTCGGCGCTCATAAGGCCACCGGCGACACGCATGCACTGATCCAGCGAAGTCGGTAGCGGCTGTTCGACCAGATGCATGCCCAGTTCGGCCAATTGCTCAAGCCCCTGGTCATAGGCTGCCAATACGCCAGGCGCGATGTGTACGCGCTCGGTCTGTGGCAGCACCCAGATGCGCAGACCGGCCACCGGAAGATTCAAGCCTGCCGCGGCGCTGAACACTGGCGACTTGGCCGAGACCGGATCCAGCGGGTCCGGCCCCAGCAGCGCGTCAAGCATCCACGCGGCGTCTTCGACGGTGTGGGTAATCGGCCCCACCGAATCCAGCGATGGACACAACTCAATCAAACCGTGACGGCTAATCAACCCACGTGTGGTTTTCAGGCCAACCAGACCACACATACCTGCGGGAATCCGCACCGAGCCGCCGGTGTCGGTGCCCAATGCCGCGCTTGCCAACCCGCCGGCCACGGCCACTGCTGAACCACTGCTGGAACCCCCTGGAGCACGATGCACGTCGGCGTCCCACGGATTCCACGGCGTGCCCATCACGGCATTGGTGCCCCATCCCCCGAAAGCGAATTCAACGGTGTGGGTCTTGCCCATGATGATCGCCCCGGCGCGCTCCAGCCGCTGCACTGCCGTGGCGGTGAGCCGCGAGATACGCGGCGTCTGCGCCAGCGAACCACCGGTTATGGCCTTGCCGTCGATCTCGAACAAATCCTTGATCGCGATCGGAATGCCATGCAGTGGACCCAGGTCGATACCTGCGGCCCGCTGCCGATCGGCAGCGATGGCGGCACCGAGCGCGCGCTGAGGATAGGCCTCGACATAAGCATTGAGTTGCCCGTTGAAGCGCTCGATTCGCTCCAGTTGCGCGCAGACCAGGGACTCGCTCGTGAGTGCTCCGGACTCCAGTGCTTGCCGCAACTGGCCAATGCTGTGGGAAGCGGTTCGATCCATGATGCTCATGTGTTCAACCTCGAATGGTTTTGCGTCCGCGAGAAAATCGTACTTCCAGCACTCGCGACAACAGAGAAAGAGGGAAAGCGATGACGAAATAGAACAACCCCACCAGCAGGAAAATATGCATGGGCAAAAAGGACTCGGAGGCGATGGCCCTGGCCGCCAGCATCAACTCATCGGTGGCAATCAGGGCGCACAGAGAGCTGTCCTTCAGAATCGACACGTAGGCATTGAGCAACGGCGGCAACATGCCGCGAATGGCTTGCGGAAAGATCACGGCGGTGAAGGCTTGCACTGGCGTCAGGCCGGTGGCGATGGCCGCCTCACGTTGGCCGCGATGCAAGGAGTCCAGTCCACCGCGCAGGATTTCCGCGACGTAGGCCGAGCCCTGCAAGCCCAAACCGATGGCTCCGGCCCAGTAACCCGATAGCGTCAGCCCGAGACTGGGCAAGGTGAAATACAGCGCCAGCAGCAACGCCAGGAGCGGCACCGCACGCATCCCCTGAATGAAGGACACCGCCAGACGCTTGAGCAATACGCTGGGACTCTTCATCGCCCAGGCCAGTAACGCGCCCAACAGCGCCGCCAGGGCGAAGCCTGTCAGGGACAACTCGGCGCTGACCCGTGCGCCGAGTAGCAGGCGCGCGATCCAGTCGCTCCAGTATTCCGGGTATTGCTGGAAAAAACTGATCATCGCGCCGCCCCCAGATGACGTTCAAGTCGGATGAATCCCACGCCAATTGGCAGGATCATCGCCGCGTAGATGCACATCACCGCCAGGTAAATCAGCGAGGTCTGGAACGTGGAGGTCACCAGATTGCGGGCAAGGAACATGATTTCCGGCACGGCAATGGCCGAGGCGATGGACGTATCCTTGATCAGTTGCGTGACATAGTTGGCATACGCCGGCAACGCAACGCGCAGGGCCTGGGGCAAGAGGATGTAGCGCAGAATCTGCATACGGTTCAGGCCGACGGCCTGCCCGGCTTCATGCTGGCCGACGTGCAGCGATTGCAGGCCGGCGCGGAAAGTGTCGGCCAGCACTGCGCTGCCTACCAGGCTCAAACCGACGATGGCCGCCAGCCACGCGGGCAAATTGATGCCCAGGTAGGACAGCCCAAAGTAGATCAGAAACAGGTGCGCCAGCGCAGGCACGTTGCGCATCCATTCGATGAAACTGGCAATGGCGCCGTGTACCAGTCGCGATCGGCTGAACGTCAGTAAAACCGCCAGCACCAGGCCACCGGCACTGGCCAGCACCAAGGTGCAGAGGGCAATTTCCAGCGCACTCATTGCGCCTTTCAACAGCAAGGGCAACAGCCCGAGGAAAGCTTCCAGATTCGCCATCAAGCGCTCTCCACAGCCATACGCCCAAGAAAGCTGCGGGTACGTTCGTGACAAGGGTTGTCGATGACTTGCGCCGACGGCCCCTGTTCGACAATGCGCCCGCCGTCCATGAAGATCACCCGATCCGCCACATCGCGGGCAAACCGCACTTCGTGGGTGACCATGATCATGCTGCGGCCTTCTTCCGCCAGCTCACGAATCACCGCCAACACTTCGCCCACCAACTCGGGATCCAACGCCGAGGTCGGTTCGTCGAACAGAATCACTTTCGGTTGCTGAGCCAAGGCCCGGGCGATGGCGACCCGCTGTTGCTGACCACCGGACAATTGCTCGGGATAAGACTCGGCCTTGTGCCGCAGATGGACTTTTTCCAACATCGCGTCGGCCAACTCATACGCCTGCTTGCGCGGCATACCCTGGGCCTTGATGGGACCGAGCGCGACGTTATCGCGCACGTTCAAGTGCGGCCAGAGGTAGAACAACTGGAACACCATGGCGATCTCGCGGCGCTGCGGAGCCATCTCCCGGTCACTCATCAGACGCAAACGCCTGCCGTCCTTGACCTGCCCGATCAGCTCGTCCCCCAGCCAGATCTCGCCACGGGTAGGTTTTTCCAGGTAATTGATGCAACGCAGGCAGGTGGACTTTCCAGATCCGCTCGGGCCAATCAGCGACAGGGTCTCACCGGGCTTCAACTCCAGGCTGATGCCCTTGAGCACTTCCAGATCGCCATAGTTCTTGTGTAATTCGTGCACGCGCAGCAACGCGGTGTCAGACGGGTTCGACATTTCGGCTAACCTCTTTTTGTTATAGGCGTGGCGATGAATCGGTGCATCCGCCGGAGTCCTCCCCATCGCCTCACACACTTATTTGCAGCCAGGTAACGTCCAGTCCGCAGGGCGATCGACGCCGAGCCGCAGGTCCTTGCCTTCGGGCATGAACCAGACATCCTGGGTCAGGCCGTAGCGAGCGCCGATCTTGCGCATCTCACAGTTTTTCCAGAGCGTCTGAATCTGCGCGTTGACCGCCGTCACCAGTTCCGGACTGGCCTTGTTGAAGCCGAACACCACCTGACCCAAGCCCGTCAGCAGTGGGAAATTCGGATCGTTGTCGACAAAGGCGTTGAAATGCAGGTGCCATTGCTCATTGCGGGAAATGGCGTATTGCATGACCGGTGGATCGCCGATCACCGCATCGATACGTCCGGCGAGCAGATCGCGAACGGCCGCATCGGACGTGTCGTAAAGGGCGACTTGCAGGCCATCGATCTTGCGCATCTCAGGGATGAACGAAAAGCCGGTGATGGTCCCGACTTTCTTGCCTTGCAAATCCTTGAGGCTGTTCCAGTTGGTCTTGTCTGTCTGGGTGATGCCGTTTTTGAAGTAGTGAATAGGATCGCTCAAGGCCATGATTTTCGAGCGTTGTTCGGTCCAGCCCATGGTGCCTGCCATGACATCCACTCGTTTGGACTGCACCGATGCAATCGTCCCCGACCACTCCATCAACGCCGGCTTGACCTTGAGCCCCAGGTTCTCGGAAATTTGTTGAAGGATTTCACCGTCATAGCCGACCATCCGACTATCTTGATACCCTGTTCCTGGCATATCACCACTGAAGGCGATGGTCAGGCTTCCCGGCTCTACTGTCTGCAATGCGAACACCGGTGCCGCAGCCAGCACAGACACCAGAAAACCGGCAAAAATGCCGGAAAAACGCTGAACGTTGGACGTCTTCATCGGATGCTCCTCGATAGTTTTTATTGTGGCAGCAGAACGTTTCGCATGGCCCCATCGTAGTGGGACCGGCGCTATAACTGGTTGGATGCTTTGCACGAATGATTGAATATTTGCGACATTCTGACGGTGCAGAGAACGGGACATCCCAGGCAAGCCTCGTGGACGGGCTCGATCATGGGCAGGCGCGTCATCCACCCACGCGCCGCGGCACCGCCGAGCTGTCTATTGGCATCATGTTGTGGCCACGCTTCCCCTTGCTGTCACTGTCAGGACTGACCGATGCGTTGCGGCACGCCGCCGATACCGGTGATCAAAGCCGCCCCATACGCTGCCAATGGAAAGTACTCGGCACGCCCGGGCAAAGAGTCATTTCCAGTAGCGGACTGGACGTGCCCATCGACAGCGAACTCGCTGACCCGGCGCGTTTCGACTACATCGTGGTGATTGGTGGATTGCTCGACTCCATCGAGGCGGTGCCGAAAACCTATCCCGCGTTCCTCCACCAGGCCGCGGCGGCACAGGTGCCGTTGATCGGCCTGTGCACCGGCAGCTTCGTGCTCGCGCGACATGGCCTGATGGAGGGGCGAACGGCGTGTGTCCACGCCTACCATGGCGACGACTGGAAGCGGCTGTTTCCCTCGTCGCGCTTTGTCATCAACAGAGACTTTCTGATCGACCAGGACCGGATCACCTGCGCGGGTGGCGTGTCAGTGATCGAACTGGCCCTTCATCTGATCGGCCTGCATTGCGGACCGGATCGAGCGGGCAAAGTTGTGCACCAGATGACGGTGGCGAAGAACACGTCCAACAGTTTCGTCGACCGACGCAAGGCGCTCGGCTACGCCAGCTCCTCCAACCGTCGGCTGCACGAAGCCGTGATGCTGATGGAAAAACACATGGCCCAACCCCTGGATATCGAGGCCATTGCGCATCTGGTCGGCACCAGCAAGCGGCAATTGGAACGCCTGTTTGTCGCTGAAACCAACAACAGCCCAGCCCAGTTCTACCGCCAGGTTCGACTCAGGTTTGGCAGATGGTTGCTCGTGAGTTCCGATCGCCAGATCGGCGAGATCGCCTTTGAATGTGGCTTCGCGGATGCCCCGCATTTTATTCGGCACTTTCAGAGCATGTTTGGCATGTCACCAGGGAAGTTACGCAAGGCCCTGATGCAACAAGATGGGAAATAACGGCGCAAGTGACCGTAACCCTCGGTATAACGCCATTGTTGGAGAAACCGCCTTACGACCTTGGTGTTTTCATTGCGGCCAACGTCGCCAGGGCTGTACACGCAGCCCTGTCAGCAAGGCACCCCAGCGCTCATCACGCTGAGCAGCCCCAGGCGCGATGCGTGATTGACGGCGCTTGTCACCGCCTTGAGGGACGCCAGTAAGCTACTGCCATCGCGGGCGGCGCCAAATAGCAGCCGGTTATTCACGCGAATCTCGACATAGGCCAGTGCTTCGGCCTGAGCCCCATCGCGAGCAGCGTGCTCATGATAATCGGCGATATCGAAGTGAACGCCACGCTGGGCAAATGCATCGACCAGCGCCGCCAGCGGACCGTTGCCCTCACCGCTGAGGTCGAACCTGGTGCCCCCCATGTCGAGCACGCCCTCCAGGTAAGTCACAGCGCCCTCGCTGACCAATTTAGGCTGCAACAGCGTGTAGGGCTTGCCCTCATCCAGATAGTGCCGGCTAAAGCACGCAAGGATCATCTCGCTACTGATCTCCTGGCCCGATCCATCCGCCTCTTGCTGGACCAGGTTGCTGAACTCCATCTGCAATCGGCGCGGCATCACGACCCCATGCTGTTCAAGCAGATAGGCCACGCCGCCTTTACCCGATTGGCTATTGACGCGGATGACCGCCTCATAACTGCGCCCCATATCCGCCGGATCAATAGGCAGATAAGGCACTTCCCAGAAGCCATCGGGATTGGCCTGGCGCACTGCAAACCCTTTCTTGATCGCGTCCTGATGCGACCCTGAAAAGGCCGTGAACACCAGCTCGCCCGCGTAAGGATGGCGAGGATGCGTGGGCAGCTGATTACAGTATTCCACCTCGCGCTGGACGTGGATGATGTCCGAGAAATCCAGCTGCGGATCGATACCGCTGGTGTAGAGATTCATGGCCAGGGTGAGGATATCGACATTGCCGGTTCGCTCGCCGTTACCAAACAGCGTGCCCTCGACCCGTTCGGCACCGGCCAGGCAGGCCTGCTCGGCGGTGGAAACCCCGGTGCCCCGGTCATTGTGCGGATGGACGCTGATGATCACGCTGTCACGACGGCTGAAATGCCGGCAAAACCATTCGATCTGATCGGCGAAGACATTGGCCGTGGAGACTTCGACGGTCGTCGGCAGGTTCAGGATCATCTTGTTGGAAGGCGTTGGTGCGAAGACGTCCGTCACCGCCTCGCAGACTTGCAATGCAAAATCCAACTCGGTGAAACAAAAAGTCTCGGGGGAATACTGGAACGTCCACTGCGTCTCGGGATTGTTGTCCATGTGCTGTTTGATTTCGCGAGTGGCCTGGGTGGCAATCTCGATGCACCCGGCGCGGTCAACACCGAATACCACGTCTCGAAACACCGGTGCGGTCGCGTTGTACACATGCACGATAGCGCGGGGAGCACCCTTCAATGCCTCAAACGTGCGCTCGATGAGATGGCTGCGGGCTTGCGTCATGACCTGAATCGTCACGTCATCGGGAATCGCACCCGTTTCGATAAGTTCGCGCACGTAATCGAAATCGGTCTGCGAAGCGGCTGGAAAGCCTACTTCGATTTCCTTGAAACCGACCTTGACCAACAGGTCGAAGAAACGACGCTTACGCTCGGCATTCATCGGCTCAATCAAGGCCTGATTGCCATCGCGCATATCGACGCTGCACCAGCTAGGCGCAACGGACTGGACCTGACCGGGCCATGCGCGATCCGGCAGATCCACTGTGGTGAAATGTCGATATTTGCTGGAAGGATCCTTCAGCATCATGGCGGTTCTCCTTTTTATACCGTCCGTAGGTGGGCAGGCTCGGCATCTGACGCTACCTAACATTGGATCTAACAATAAATGAACATAACTTGATGCAAATTGCGTTGTCACATCAACAGCACGGAGAAACCAACAAAAAACACTAATAATGTTTGGTTTTTTGGTTTTTCGTGCTCTATACATAAACGCTACAGCAATTTTTACTCTAGCGAGTCGGAGTCACCCTACTGCTCTGGTTGCTGGGGAAGGAATAAGCGGTATCAGAGAGAGGAGACGACAATGTAGGAGCATCCAGCCCCCCCTAGCGCGATGATCGAAACTGGCGTCGTAGTCAGTCATGCTCCGTGGAGAGTGCTTCGAAGGCCCGCTGCAAGCGCTTCTTGCGCCAGGGTGTTGTCCAGCCACCGCCTATTCCTATCGGCGCGTCAGATTCCCGGACCTGTCACGTGGGCTGGCAACCTGGCCAAGCGGTCCCAACCGTTTGCATCGATCCCGGCGCAGTTGGGCAACCACAGGGCGTCCAACGGCAGTTGCTCCAACACCGGCACCACGGCCGACGTGATCCGCGATTCCCCTGGATCAGCCCCAAGCGTCAGGTCCCGCAGCGGCATGCCTGCGAGATGGGCCACCCCGGCGTCAGTCAACCAAGGGCTGTCATACAGACCCAGGCGCTGCAGGGGCAGGTCCCGCAAACAAACCAGGTCGGCATCGCGCAGGTTCAGGCCGCTTATTTCAAACTCCTCCAATGGCAATCCCAACTCGACGAGCTTGCGCAAAACCTTACCGTCGACGCCCTGGCAAAAACTCAGATTGAGCCGCTTCAGCGGCAGGCCAGCCAGTTGTTTCAGCTCCTTCCACGTGATGTCGTTCAAGGACAGGTCCAGGGACTCCAACTCCAACCCGCGCAGATCACTCAACGTACTGGCGCAGACACCTTGCACATCGGAGAGCCCCAATCGCTTGAGCGGAAACTCGTGCAACACATCGAGCCGCTCGATTACCTGACGTAGACACTTGAGGTCCAGCTCCGCAAGCGGCATTCCCTCCAGTACTTCAAGATCGTCTTCGCAGATGAACGCAGAGTGCAGCGAGAGCTTTTCCAGGGGCAGATCCTGAATCGCCTGCAACACGCTCTCGCTTGCATAACAGTCATCCAGACTCAACGAGCGCAACCCCGTCAGGTCGCGAAGCCAGGACGGATCGTCCAGGATCGCGCCGCTGCCACTGAGCGACAACTGTTCAAGGGGATGACTTGCCAAGTGCGCCATGCCACGGGACGTCAGCTCGCCCACGCGTTGTAAGGTGAGGGATCGCAGCTTGAGACGTGAAAGTGCGCGAAGGCCGTCGTCGGTCATCTCATCGCAACGGTTCAACGACAATTCCTGCAATGGGCTGTCGCTCAGTTGACGGAGGAAACTGTCGTCGAAGTCTTCGCCGTAGGTTTGCAACTTCAGCCGGCGCAAGCGTGCGGGCGACGGGAGGCAGTGGGCGTTATCGTCGCGGGAAAAATTACTGACCTCCAAGGTTTCGAGGGCATTGGCGGGCAAACGCTGCCACATCTCCGGGCCGCAGATAAACCTCGAGCTGTTGAGCACCAACGTGCGCAAGGGCAGCCCGGCCAGGGCGTCACACCAATGCGGCTCGGCGTCGTTCAACTCCAGGTGGTCGACCGGCAGGCCACGCAGTTGCGACAGCAAAGGGCCGGGGCGATTTGTATGGGCTGTGGTATTCAGTTGAGTCATCACCACCTTAGCCGCCGGATCGCACAGGCCCGCCGCGACGCGTAAACCTTCCAGTGACGCTTCCCCGCTGTCGAGCAGATCGCGATAGAGCGAAGCGCGCGCGGTGGTGTCATCGGGGTTGGCGGCGAGTTGGGTGATCAGAGCGTTGCGGTTGGGGTTCAGCACGATTCACGAGTCCGAAGTGAGCAGGTCCAGCGTAGGCTGCGAAAAGAATATAAAAAGAAATATCACCAGAAAGGAAGCACAAATAGAGCTTCGCTGAGGAAGCGCTCTGCATTGGTTTGAGGAACTTGAAACTCCCTCAGGACGCATCTAAAAAAGCAGCAGGAAACCCCTTGTGAAACCTGAGCAGGCGAGAGCCTTTCACGAGAGAGGAGAAACCAAAAATACGAAGGTCCTTCGCCCCAGTTTTTTCAGGAGTCCTGTTCTTTCAAACGCGCACCGAAAAAATACTCTGCTATCGTCAAGAAAGCCTAACGCCATCACCAAGGATGATAAAGCATGAAAAACACAAAAATGGGCTTAAGCCTTATTGGACTAACCTTTTTATCTGGCTGTTCAAATCTAGGCACAGAAGATACCCAATATGTAGGTTTCTCAGAAGCACGCTATTACGACACTAAAGCAAACTCATTTAAAGATAGATTTTGGAGTTCCTCTAATGACAAGTGCCTGACTACAGGAGACCAATTTGATATCAGGCTACAGAGTTTAAAAATAGATCAAGAGTTTGAAGGCCTCTTGGAAAAAATCACAAGTGACTCCGGCAACGAACTTGGTGTATTTCTTACGATCAACAAAACCAAACGCAACAACGAGTCAGCGCTCGCTAAAACCGGTGTCAGCCCACCGGTAGAAACGGGAACACTGGCATCGCCTGTCGAGCGCCGCCTCGTATACATGACCGACTCAAGATTGAAAAATGTAGATATAAACTCGGCAAACCTATTAATTTACAGCGACCTCTACGACAACAGTGACTACAAAATAACTTTGGAAGTAGTCGAATTCGATTCCGAAAACATTAAAAAATACGCATCCATTGCAAAAGAAATGATAAAAGCCGCTCAAGAATCAGGAATATCATATAACTTACCCTTCTCAGCACTGCTAACTAATATGGGAACAGCGCTTTTCAACCATATCGCTAGGGATGATAAAATAATTTCTTACGAAACCCAGTTACTAAGCTGCAATTCCATAGCAGATGGCGACAACTCTGTTTACTTCGAGCGTGGCGACTTGGCCATTATCAGAGTCTCTCAGCAAGCTGAAGCCATAGACTGGACTAAGATAACCTTCGACCCAAAAACCAAAAGATCCCCAAAAAAATCAAATGTAATATTAAGCATTATCAAAAGAATCTAATTACAAATTACTCCACATGACAAGCGAACAAACTTACTTAGAAAAAAAGTTCAAAAAAATAGAACAGATTTATTTAAGAACAAACAAATAAATTTGTTCCCTTTTTCGTTCCATATTGCTTTCGGCTCAAGAGAGCGGAGGTTTTCCACGCAAAGAAGAGATGCGTATCACAGGAGGTGTCGGAAAACTCAACAAGAACGACGTCTCAGATCCATCAGGAACAGGCCACGGCTCGAAGAAGCGCTATCACTTCCTCTTGGAAAAACGTGGCCTATTCCCTGTCAGTTTCAGCGATTATCTAGGGTCGATGACATCCAGCGCCCGGTTTGCCAATAGCTGACCCAGCTCGATCAACTGTTGCAGCCCTAGTGCAACATACCGTCGAGAATCCTCCAGATCGAACGCCAGATCGCCGGCCATGGCATGGGCGGAGGCCAAGGTTTCGCTGAGATTGGCCAACAGGCTTTCAGCATCGACGCCCTCCATGACGGTGAACAACTGCTCCGGAGGTGGCTTCTTGTCAGGCTGGGCGGGTTTGGGGTTCAGATAGGAATCGATGACACGCTCGGCGTTGGCGTCGGATGCGATGTCCAGATGCAGCGGTGGAACGGGTGGGTCGGGGATGAGTTTGTCCATGGAATGCTCCTAACGTTAGTGGGAGCTGCCACGTTCGCTGCTAAACGAGTGGGTGGCAGCCGTGCGCAGGTTAGCAGACCGGTACGTTAGGAAACCGGCGCACCCGAGGATGCCCTGCGCATAGCCGCCATAAGAATTCGAGCAATAAAAACGCCCGCATTGAAGGCAGTTGCCATGCGCCTAACGTAGTTCCGAGCTGCTAAACCCGACCGCTAAATTGGCTGCGGCGGACAAAGACTAGGCACCGAAATCAGCAGGCGCAAGGGACTGGAATTTTCTAGGAAATGTCCTGCAAGTCAATGGGGAATATTCGTTCCGTCGATTCCTACGACAAGCCTGTTTAACGATTCCATAAAGGAACAAATTGCGTATAGTCCCGCCCGCCGCCCTTGCGGCAATCAGTTTTAGCAGCCCACAACCTCTGATGGAGCATGAGTTTTGTACAAGAAATTTACAGGGATCGTTTTTCTGCTATTGAGCGGCTGCTCACTGCATCCGAATACCAAGGACGAGCTGCTGAACACTGGCAAAAACAGCCCCGAGTACTGCCTGACGCAAGAGCGGGCAGTGGTCGAAGAGCGGGTGCAAGGCTACCTGAACCACTGCTTTCACCCGCAAGTGACCGACCTCACGACGGGTGGGAGACTCGTCAATACCATCCAATTGAAAGTCGACAGCAATGCCGAGAGAAGCGACATGGTGCTAT
The DNA here is from genome assembly GCF_053850495.1 of Pseudomonas sp. CFBP 5748. NCBI lineage: Bacteria > Pseudomonadati > Pseudomonadota > Gammaproteobacteria > Pseudomonadales > Pseudomonadaceae > Pseudomonas > Pseudomonas sp. CFBP 5748. Next base: position 74,174 of record NZ_JBSPTN010000011.1, on the reverse strand, counting down.
GGGCGCCGACAATCTACGGCAGCCAGTTCTATATGAACGTGATCGTCTCGGAAAAGAACCCCGCCTGCAAAACCACCATGACTGCCGTGGCTTCAGGCTGGGCCTTTGAGCGAAACTTTCCGAAGATCCTGGAAAGCGCGAAGGGGGAAGACCCGTGGTGCCCGCTGTAAACTCGTTGTACGCAAACCCGGGACACCCAAGGCGCGACAGGAAGAAAAAGAAGCGGACAGCAAAATAAACCTGCCCATGGCGAGCGATCACAATCCGGCTTTTGTGGCGAGGGAGTTTGCTCCCTCGCCACAATGAAATTATTGGACCGCCTGCCCGGCTGATTCAGAAGCCGGGCGGCAGCCTCGCCATCAGACTAAACAACTTCATCGCTGCAGCCTTGGTAAAAAATCATCAATACTTTTGTTTTTTTCCTTCAACAGAAACAAAACAAACTCCGGTTCAAACCCTATTAAAAACTCAATAGCGTCATGAATTTTCCACCGATGCATTTCCGGATGATCGATTATTGAACTGAGATACTGCTTAATAAGCGGGATATATTCTAGATATTTTTCACGCTTCACAAAGGCAAGAGCATCGGCTATTTCAAAAGGTTCGTTACCTGCAAACTCTATGATTTTAGATAAAGGTGAGAAGACTTGAGCCCTCGCTTCCTCTCGACCTCCCCTGCCAGCCATATTGGCAAAATACATAGTTACAGCCATAAGAATCTGACTATAAGTATCATCGTATCCATGTAGCCTATGAAGATAGATATTTTTGATAAGCTCAGGCCTTTCCATGCTTTTTTCCAAAGCGGCCAGGCCTTCAAGGACTCCCCAACTGGTCAGCAATTTCGCTGCGTGGAAGCGCACCACATCATTATCTGAATTGTGGAGCAAATCCAGCACAGCACTCATTCTCTCCTGCGGAATATCCTCAGGATCCAGCTCTCCCGCCTCGGCGGCATAGTCTGCTTGATCCGGGATGCTATTAAGTAGGTCGTACGTTTTCCGATCCATAGTAAATCCTATTTCTGGATAAATTTAATATAGCCGGCCGGTACACAGCCCTTGATCAAGCACTCGCCATCACGCATTACGTTTACCAAGTCTGCTTCTGCCCTACTCAATGAAGTCTCATTTTTTGGGGAGGGGTTGTTCGTGTATTTGTCCCGTGCGGCATTCACCCTAGCCTGCAGCTCAGCGGCGACCTCACGATTGCTCAAAAATTTGGTGTCTGGCAATACTCCAGAATCGATATCCTCCCGCAATCGCTTCACATCGATTTCTATTTTTTGAGTGCCGTAGTCTTTAGGGCTCAATGATACACTCGGATCGGTTACAGAGATGTACGGAGAGTTTTCAGAACCACCGCCGCGCACATGTGTTTGAATGCTGCCTGTCCCCTCAAGGTTAGGGGGTACCAAATCGCCATCCTCAGTGATGTATGCTTTTGGCTTTCCATTGATCCCTACAGGCAAAGAAAAATCATTGTCGCTGCGCACTACTACAGGGTCGCCTGAAGCTTTGGGCACGTTTGTAAAATCATCTACGGCACTAACTGTATCTTTTGCACCGATGCTCGTACTGCCCCGTCCCGAGAATCCTACCTTTGGAATCCCAAGGCTCGCCGCATTCATGGCTCCGACCACGATATTGCCGATGCCATTCCATGTATCACCGTCGTAGACTTGGCCCGCACCGTGGCCTGCCTGGAGTACACCATTGGCCGCAGCAGCGACTCGAATCGTAGTGCCGAGGTTACCCGTCAGAAAATAAAGAGCTGGTGACCCCACGTCGCTCATTGCCTGCATTTCACCATTGATGCGCAGGTAGCCTTGAGCATCGCGGTATAGCATTTCGCTGGCGCTCTGGTCCCTGGACCAAAATATGTTGGCAACCGACACGCCATCCTGAGCTCTCAGGCCGTCGGCGTAGGCAATTCGCTCCTGGGTAGTACCGCCCGCATACGGGTAGTCTCGATAAGGATCCGGTCCGTTTTCAAGCAGATTGTTGATGCTGGTGCGAGCAGCCTCAACCCCGTGTTCCTTGCTTTGCTCATAGCCAAACACCTGAAGATAAGCGCCCAACTCTGTTTTTTCTGACGGAGAAAGCGACGCGGGGTCGGTATGAAAACGCGCCAACAACGCATCACTACGTTGGTCCGAGCCTTGGAGCACCATCATTTTTTGGGCGGCGTCCAGGCTCTTGGTTTCTTCATACTCCTTGAGAACTCTGTCTCGCTCCGCTTTGGAGTGGTCTCCGAGGAAGTTGTAACGCGTACCATTTTCAGCCACTTGCGCGGCAACTTCGAGATCCCCATTCGAGGCGGCAGCCCCCAGTACGCCGACAACCTTCGAAAGTGCGACCAGATTTTCCTGGGCCCGAATGTATTCAGCCGTACCGGGTTCCAGATGCGAGGGCAGTAGCGTATCCCCCAGCAAACCAATCAGAACCTCGTTTGCCCCACCCGCTATCGCCCCTGTGCGGAAATCTCCTCCCATGACCTCTGCCATCAACCCGCCCAAGGCCGAATGAAGGAGAACTTTCTCTAGGCTACCTTCGGTTAGCGGTAGGTCACCTATTTTGCCAGCGCCGTATGCGCCCCCAATGCTTGCCGCCGTTCCAACCAATGAATTCGCGAAGTTATCCTTGAAGCTTCCTCCGTACACAGCTGTTTTTATCGCAGCATCCGCGGCCACTTTCATAGCCACCGTCTTCGCGCTCTCGGCATTAAACCCAACGTTGCCGGCCTCATAACCAAGCCCTTGCGTAACCCCCGCCGTGGCCATCGAGACGGCGTATCCTTTCAGGCTGTCCTTGGAAGTTACATCCTTGGCAATTGCGCCGAGATTGCCTCGGTTATCGATGGTGCTGACCGTCGCCTTGGTCGCGACACTGAGGGCTCCCGCCTGAAGCATGGTATTCATGCCAGCCATCATCGGGCCCATTACGGCCGCGAGGGCAATGGCAATGATCAGTTGTGAAGCCGGCCCCAAGCCCGACGTGTTGTACTTGAAGGACTCATGGATCTCCTTTACTTGCCGCCAGTCCACGTCACCGCGCTGCTCGGCTTCCTTGATCCAAGCCAGTTGCGGATCGGCTTTTACCATCGCATCAATGGTCTGACTAACCGTTTTCTGATCGACATGCTTGATATCGATCTTCAGGCCTTCGACTGCCTTGATGGTGATATTGCCCGCCGCCGCCATCTGCGTCTGGCGTAAGGTTTCGTCGGTATTACCCTTGCCCTTTGCGGAGTTCCAGAACGCATTGTTATTGGTCTTGGTATGGCTTTCGTCGTGCAGGTCCTTCACGCCTTCGAAAACGATGGCGCCGCCACTTTCCAGTATCAGGTCCTTTCCGCTTTGCAGCTTGGCGACTTGGTAGCGCTGGTCGCCGCCACTCCTGAGCGTCAGGTCGCCTCCCGTCTGGATCTGGCTGCCGATATGGGTAATTTGTGTCACCTCATCGCGCCGCATCTTCAAGCTGCCCCAACCACCTTTCTTCTTCATGTCATACAGCGAATAGTCGCGGTTCTGCGCAGCCAGCAGCTCAAGCTTGCCACCCGCCACGAAGTAGGCCTGGTTTGCAGCGTTGACCTTGCTGGCGATCATCGCCAAATCCTGCCCGGCGCTCATTACAACGTTGCGCCCCGCATTAACCGTCGAGGCCACCTGACTGACGTGGTCCTCTTGGCGGGTGACCTTCTTGCTCTTGCTGTAGGAATGCTGCTCATCCGCCGCCGAGGCGAAGGTCAAGTTTCCTTGAGCAGCCATGGCAACGTCGCGCTTGGCATCGATCTGAGTGCCGACAACGGTGAGGTTGCGACCAGCGTTGACGGTCAGGTCGCGGCCGCTGTCGAGGCTGGAGCCGTATTGCTTGATGTCTTGGTCGCGATGCCTGCCGCGAGTGCCGCTGGTGATGCGTTCGGCCGCGATGAGATTGACATCGCGCGTGGCGTTTAGGGTGGTGTCGGCGCCACTTTTCAGCACGCCGCCGACGCTGTTGATGTCACGCCCTGCGCTGATGGTCAGGTTGTTGCCGGCTTCGATACGAGCGGCGCTGTCGATGAAGTCGGTGCGTTCGCTGCGGTAGCCGCTGTCGCTTTCGTGGGTGGTAACGGTACGCTCGTTAGTCACGTCGCCAGTCAGAGCAACAACACTGACATCCCGCCCAGCAATAACCCCACCCGCCCTGTTAGTCAGGTTATTACTCGCCAACGCATCCAGCCGACCACCCGCTTCCATCAACCCACTGTTGACCAAGCTGTCGCCCGCCGTCGCCCTCAGGTTGCTGGACGCACGCAAGGTGCCCGCATTGTTCAGGTTCTTACCCGCAATCAGGCTGACGTCTGAGCCCTGAATCAGCGCACCATTCGGCGCCAGGCGATTATTGGCCTGGGCCAGATAAAGCACCGGCACCAGCACCTGTTGATTATTCACCGTCCGGTTTTCCATCCAGACGATGTCATGGGTCAGGGCCGCAACCTGTTCGGCGGTCAGGCTGACGCCCAGGGACAGGTTGAGACTGTCCTTGCTGGCGATGGCGTTGTTCATCAGGTACTTGAACATGCCGTCGTCGGAGTTCTGGCCGTCGAGGAAGCGTTGGCCCGTACGGGCGATCACCGCCTGTTGGATCAGGCGTTGTTCGTAGAAGCCGTCGCCCAGGCGCTTGGCGGCGGTGTCCGGGTCGTAGCCCAGGTTTGTCAGCAGGTAGTCCGAGCTCATGAACCGGCGCATGTCGGTCAGCGCCGGGTTGGTCTCGATCAAGTACTTTTGCGGGTTGGCCTGGAACGAGCGGTCCGGCAGGCCACGCACTTGCGTCAGGCCCGTGCTCTGGGTCGGCGTGGTGGAGCCGTCGCCGCTCATGCGGAACAGGCCGTTTTGCCCGGTGGGCAAGTCAAACCCCGGCAAGGACAGCGGATCGACTTGTTGCTGGGTCAGGCTCGGGGGTAGCTGCCGATTGACGCTGATGCGGGTCGAGAAGGCGTTGTCGGCCTGGGTGTCGGTACGTGGGCCAGCGCCGACGTAGTTGTAGCCGCCTCGCACGACGCCGCTGTTGAGGTCGCCCTGGGTTGGAATGTCGACGGTGCCACCGGCCTGAATAATTGCGGCATAGGTTTGGCTGTCGGTGGTGGTTGTCTGAGTACGGAACTGCGTCAGCTCACGTTCGGTTCTGCCGATAAAATGGCTCATCGCCGCTTCAAGACCGCTCAGGTCATTGGCGTTGTAGCCTGGGCTCTGCAACCAGTATTTGTTGGTGAAGTTATTGGCGTCTGCGCGCCAGCTACCCGGGCGGCGCGTGCGTTGGGACCTGAAGGTGCGCGAGGTTTCAATCTCGCCGGTCTCGATGCCGATGTTGTTCAGGCTGACGAGGTTGGCGGTCAATGCACCGCCGACGCCGATGCTGCTGCTCCGGTTGGTCAGGGTGTCGCCCTGGATATTCAGGTTGCCGCCGGTGGTGATGCTGGAGGCGGCGCTGGCCGCGGTAACTTCGAACTTGTCGCGCTGGACGATCTGCCAGACGTGGTTTTCCTTGCCACCGCTGCAATCACCGGCGTTGACCCCTTCGATGCAGGCCACTTCCCTGATCGAGGCGGTGTAGATGCCAGCATCGTGGGTGGCCAAGACCTCGCGGACGTTGTCGATGGTGCTGGCCGCCAGGCGCATGTTGCCGTCGCTTTGCAGCGTGCCAGAGCTGTTGAGGATGCGGCTGGCACGGGTGCCGAGGCCGTCGCGATCGATGCTCAGATCACCCAGGCTGTAGATATCGGCATAGCGGTTGGTCAGGCTGTTGATGCGCAGGCTGGTATTGCCGCCGCTGAAGATCAATCCGTGCTCGTTGAGCAGGTCGCCGGTCGATACGCCGAGCGCGCCGGCACTGCCCAACGTGCCGTAGTTGTTGATCGTGGCGGCCGTGACGCTCAGGTCCGCCGCCGAGGTCAGCCGACCGTAGCTGTTGAGGACACCATCGACCACGACGGTTGTGTTGCCACCGCCAGCGATACTGCCGTTTTGCTCCAGATTGATCAGCGCGGCCTTCAGGCCCAAGGTCCCGAGACTGCTCAAGCGACCGTTGCCTGTATAGGCGCCGGTCAGTTGCAGGTCGGTCGCCCCATCGCTGCCGATCAGGCCGTCGACGCGCCAGTTGCTGCCGCGGCCCAACATGCTGTCGGTACTGAGCAGTTGGCCGGTGGCGGTCTGGGTCAACTGGTCGACATTCACGACCAGGTGCCCGGCCTGGATCGCCGTGTTGTTGGTCCAGCGATCAGCCGTCACCGTCAGGTTGCCGTAGGTCACCAGCTGACCGCCGGCCTGCCCCAGGTTGGCCTGGCTGATACCAAACAGTCCCAGGCCGGTGTGCAGCAGCTTGCCACCCACGTTCTGGACGCTGCCGGTGTCGAAGCCCACATCATTACTGGCGGTTTCGAGGGTGCCGTCGCTGTTATCGAACAGACCACCGATGTTGAACGCCGTGGTGCTGTTCTTGCCCAGGGTGCGCAGTTGGCCTTTCTGGTTGCTCAGGCTGGCCGCAAGAATATCCAGGCTGTCCTGGCTTTCGATAATGCCGGCGTTGTTGTTCAGCGCGCCCGAAAGGTCAAAGTCGATGCGACTGGCGCTGATCTGCCCGCCGCCACTGTTGTCCATGTCCCGGCCAATGACCTGGACCTTGCCCGTGGCGTACATCCCGCCGCTGCGGTTGTTGATATCCGCACCCGCGTTGCTGATCACGATATCGCCCGCTTGCGCGGCCAGGCGCCCGCCGTCGTTGAACAGCCCCGCCAAGGCTTGGATGTTCAGTCCTTGGGCCTGGATCGTGCCGCCCTGACGATTCACGTCATAGCCATTTTTCAGCACGCCGGTGGTGCGCGCCTCCAACGCGGCCTTGACGCTGGAGAGCACGCCACCACGGTTGTCCAGATTGGTGGCGAAGACACTCAGGTTGGCGTCCTGGGCGATGATGCTGCCGCCCTGGTTATCGATATCGCCCGCGACATCCACGGTGACCAAGCCTTTGCCTTGCAGCGTGCCTTTGGCGTTATTCAGACTGGCAGCATCGAACTCAACCTCGCCAGTACGGCTGGCGATCAGGCCTTTGTCGGCGTTGTTCACCGCGCCAGTCGCGCTGACCAGCAGCTTGCCATTGGCGGCGACGGTGCCTTTGTTGCTGTTGTCCAGGCTGGCGGTGCGCACGGTCATGACGCCTTGGCTGGATAGCTCGCCGCCCTGGTTTTTGATCGCGCCGGTGTTGGTGATGTCGAGGTTTTTGCCAGCCATGACCAGGCCGGTCAGGTTGTCCAGGCTGCCGAGGATCAGCGTCGCGCTGTTCAGGCTCGACAGTTCACCCGCATTATTTTCCAGATGGCCCAGGTTGCCCGTCAGCAGGCCCTGGCTATTGATCAGGCCGCCCTGGCTGTTCAGGACTTGATTGGCGGCCAGGTGCAATTCGGTGCCGCCGAGAATTCGGCCTTTGTTGCGGTTATCCACAGCGTTGCCGGTGACGGTGGTCTTGCCCTGCCCACTGAGGGTGCCGCCCTGGTTGTTCAGCTCTGCGCTGGTCGTGACGTTCAGGTCGCGACTGGCGATGACGGTTTTTCCGGCGTTGTTCAACTGCTTGGCAGAGAGGGTGACATCACCTGTGGTGTTGCGGCTGTTATCGGCGTTGACCCCAGCTTCGATGATGCCGTTGTTGCTCAGCGTGCCACCGCTGTCCAGGTGAACGCTGTCGCGGGCCACCAGGTTGTTCTGGCTGGTCAGGTCGCCCTGGGTCTTAACGTCCAAGCGGCTACCAGCGTACACCTGGCCACGGGTTTCCAGGCTGTTGGCCTGGATGTTGACGGCACCGGCGGCGGCCGTCTCGGCCATGCTCAAATGCCCATTGGCATCAAGCTGAATATCCCCCCCACTGGCGACCATCTTGCCGTCCAGCTTCACCCCAACCCCGGCCTCGGTACCCACCAGCTTGATCGCGCCGGCGTACATGCCACCCAACGCCGAAGAATCGATAGCCAGTTCCGGCTTGGCGCTGCCGTCGTCGGCGCGGGCGGTGGCATTCAGGGTGCCGGCGTTAACGTCGTTGCGCCCGGCGACGATGGTCAGGTTCTTGGCCTGAATCTCGGCGTTGATCTTGGCGCTGCGGGTGATGATTTCGAAGCGGTCGACGTTGTTGGCGTTAAGGCCCGCGCCCTCAATGGTGACGCTGCCCTGATCCACTTGATAGCGGTTCACCTGGCCGTTTTCGATGATCGGCTTACCCGTGGTCAGGGTCGCCTTCGGGGTGTTGATGAACCCGCAGCCATTGCAGGTGATGCCATAGGGGTTGGCGACGATGACGTGGGCCGACTGCCCCGCCACTTCGGTGTAGCCGCGCAGCTGGCTGGGGTTGCCGCCGTTGACTTCGTTGAGGATGACCCTGGCGGCCGTGCCCTTGAGGTTCGGGTTGCCAAGGATGATCCCGCCCAGTTGCGTGGCTTGGGCGGGGTTGGTGGCGTTGTTGAGGATCACGCCGTTGCTGCCGACGTTGTAGTCCTTGAACTGGTTATGGGACAAGCCGCTGCCGTTGGGCTTGGCGATGTTGACCACCGGTACGCCGTTGCCGGCCTTACCCAGACTGGTACCCGGCGCGCTGACCACGATTCCGTCCGCCTGGGCCCACAGCGGCTGCCAGAACATGACGTTGGCCAGCAGGAATGCCAGGCCGCGCTTGGGCATGCCCCAGAAGGCGTTGCGGGTTTGCAGGGCAGCAGAAGGCTGGCGGGCCAGGAAGGCGTATTGGCGGTCGTCCATGATCAGGTCTCGTTACAGCAAAAATTAGATAGATACATCCACGCGGAAGTAGATCGGCGCTTCGCGCTCGGTCAGGGCATCCGGACGTTCCAGGGAGTGGGCGAAGGTCACGCTGGCGCTCAGGTGCTCGCCGCGGGCGAACAACTCCAGCGAGTTGCTCGACATGCGCCCGTGCTCATCGCCGTTGTAGCGATTGCCGCGAATCACGCCCTGGTCATAACCGAGGCTGGTGCCGTATTCGGCGAACACCGGGCGCAGCCACTCCAGGGTCACCGGCCGGCTCCAGCGCAGGTCGTTGCGCCAGTAGCCGCCGCTGTCGCCGGACAGTGTCTGGTCCTTGTAGCCACGAATCGACGACAGGCCCCCCAGGCTCATGCGCTGCGGGCTGAACAACACGTCCTCACTGCGCTGGCCGGTCATCAGGCTGCTGAAGCTGAACGATTCGCCCCACACCTGGAACGGTTGCAGGTAGCTGAGGGTGGCTGTGTATTTGCGATAGCGCGCATCCGGCAGCCCAGGCCCCGGCTCGTGATCGCCCTGGGCATCGAGGGCGCCGATACCTTGTTGCAGGCCCAGGTCGAGGTTGATGAATGCGTTGCCGACCCGTCGTCCATGGTTGATACCGAACTGCGCTTCGCTGATGCGATTGCTGCTCTCGGCGAGTTTGCTGTCTTCGATGAAGTTGTTGGTGCGCAGGTACGCCAGGCCGGTGTTGAGCGAGGTCTTGCTCACGGCGTCGCGATGGATCACCCGTTCCAGGCGCACCTGATGGTTCTGGCTGTCGCCGCTCTGCTTGAAATTGAAGCCGTTGGCCTGGCCCAGGGCGCGGTATTCACTCTGGCTGTAGGTGTAGCTCAGGTTCCACCAGCCAAACGGCAGGTTGTAATAGAGCATGCCGTTGCGTGAGGTTTTCTGGTGATCGCTGACGGCATCGTGGCCGCCGCGCAAGGCCAGTTGATCGGCCAGGCCCAGGGGGCTGTCCCAGTCCAGGGAGGCGCCCCATTGCTGTTCGCCGGTGCTTTTCTGCCCGTCGTTATGCCGTGACAGGCCGGCGCGCCAAGGTTTCTGCGCGGTGTTATTGACCAGCACCTGGCTGCCACCGATGTTCTGCCCCGGCGTCAGTTCCATTTGTGCACGGTTGGACGGCAAACGGTTCAGCTGATCGACCATCTGCTCCATCTCCCGCAGGTTGAGCAGTTCGCCGGTTTTGCCGGGAAACGCCATCGCCAACTCGCGCTCCGACAGCTTACTGTTCTCGGCACCTTTCAGGCCTTCCAGGCGCCCCTCGACCACCAGCACTTGCAGGTGACCGCTGGACAGGTCCTGTTGCGGCAAGTAGGCGCGACTGGTGACCAGGCCTTTTTCCAGGTAGTAATCGGTGATGACCTTGAGCAACTGGTTAAGCTGCGGCACGCCCAGGCATTGGTTGAGGAAGGGCTTGAGCAGGCGCTGGCGCTCGCCTTCGGACAGGGCGTCGGCGCCCTTGAGTTCGATGGTCTTGATCGGGAAACAACGGGTATCGGCAGGTGCCGTGGGCTGGGCCGGCTTCGCCTCCTTGCCAGGCAGGTCCTTGAGTTCTTCAAGGCGTCGGCGCTGCTCTTGGAGCAGACGGTCCTGCCGTTCACGGATCAGGTCCGTGTCGCCGGGGGTTGGCGCGGCGACGGCAATGTTCATCGCTAGAAAACACAGCGACGCAACGACTAGCCTCGTCCCTAAGGCGAATACGGACATGTTCGATCCCTCGATACAGAAATGACAGCAGGCATGCACAGCAATGCGCGCACACCAGACCCTGCATATCGCTTTCGGTTCAAGAGAGCGGGAATTTTCCACTCAAAAAAGAGACGCGTCTCACAGGACGCGTCGAAAAACACAACACAAAACGACTGCTCGGATTGCGCAGACGCCTACAAACACTCATCCAGGAAACTCACCACAGTTCCCATGCAAGCCATCCGCTCCTCGATATGGGGCATATGGCTGGAGTGTTCGAACAACGCCCAGCGAATGTCGGGAACATGATCCACATAGGGCTTGACCACCAACGGCGTCGCTTCATCGTATCGGCCTGAAATCAACAGGGTCGGCACCCTGACGCGAGGCAAGCGATCGGTGATGGACCAGTCCTTCATGCTGCCGATCACATGGAACTCGGTGGGGCCATTCATGGCGTGATAAACGGTAGGATCGGCATCGATCTGGGCAAAGGTACGGGCGACTTCGTCGGGCCAGGGCGTGATACGGCAGACATGACGGTCGTAGAAAACCCGAGCGGCCTCAAAGTACTCGGTAGACGTCAAGGTTCCAGCCCGCTCGTGCTTGAGCAGTGTTTGCTGCACCTCAATGGGTAGCAGCTGGCGCAAGCGATTGACTTCAAGGAGCCAGGTGGACATGTCCGCCGGGGAGTTGGCGATGATCAACGCGCGCAAGCCCGCAGGCTGGAGCACCGCATGTTCGCTGGCCAACATGCCGCCCCAGGATTGCCCCAAAAGTGCGTAATTGTCGCGAATGCCCAGATGATCCAGCAGGTTCCCCAACTCATCGAGAAAAAGCGCCACGTTCCAGAACGAGGGGTCTTTTTCCGGAAGATGGGTGGAACGCCCATTACCCAGTTGGTCGTAATGAATCACCGGATAGCCACTGTTGGCAATATCCTTGAAAGCATCGACATAATCGTGTGTACAGCCCGGGCCGCCATGCAGGATCAGCAGCGGCGTACGGCCACTGCTGAAATCGCCAGTGATGCGATACCAGGTCTGATACGGACCAAAAGGCGCAAAGCCTTCGTGTGTTACGGGAAGATCCATTTCGTGCCGCCCCCTAGGAATCCTGCGGCACACGATACCGGGGACTGGCCGGCGGAATAACTAGAGAAACAGATAGGTTTTTGCCCGACTTCAGCTATCGAGCAACCGATAATGCACTGCCCTGACCACGGCCTGGACCCGATTCCTGGCGCCGAGCTTGTGCATTGCAGAAGTCAGGTGGAGGGTGATGGTGGCCAAGGAGCGATTCAGTTGCCTGGCAATGTCCGCCGCCGTCAACCCCTCAGCGGCTAATCTCAAGCACTCACGCTCGCGTTTGGTCAGGCGAACCGGGCATGTGCGGGCTTCCTTGACGAGTAGCGGAAAAGCCGCCTCTTGCAGGGCATGGGAAATCAGGCTGAAGTCGCCCAGCGTTTGCCGGACATCCTGCAGGGTGCTGCCCTTCGTATCGGCGCGCAGCCCGGTCAATGTCGCAAAGCCGCCCTTGGGCAAATGCATCGGCACCGTCACGCCACAGGTCATGCGCGAATCCTGCAGATAGCTCACGACCGGTGCATGACTCTGGCCGATGAACGGCTGCAGCACCGTGTCGGCCTCCGGTCGATAGGACCAGACAAAAGGAGAAATGGCATTGATTGCCAGATGCTGGACGGGGTCGATCTGGTAATAACCTTCTTCACACCAGAGCGAGTGCCAATCACGGGGGGTATTGCGCAACTTCAGCACAGTCGGGGTGATCAGTGCCCCATCATGATCCAGTGGCACCGGACTGTAGTCGTACACCAAGGCTTCAAAGCCTAACGCCTGGGCCATCCCCAGGGCGTTGTCCATCTGCTCGTCCAGGCTCCTGCCAGACAAAAGACGGGTATTGAAGTCAGACAGCTTGGCCTGCATCCATTCGGCTCCCTTATTAATTTCAATCCTGAAATCGTGCAAGTAGAATGCCACGCCTGAGCGAGGGAATGCCAGATCAAACCTATAAGAATTGCTAGCTTATGGGCACGTAGCTTCCTCGGTAAGGTTTAGCCAAAGGGCGGCACCTGGGCAGGAGAGCAATGATGTGGCGAGAGATCGAGCCGGACCAGCGGTACGACCTGGAAGTCGATGGTCATCATCTGGTGGCCTATGGCTTTGGCGACGGCGACGAGGTGCTGTTGTGCCTCAATGGCGGCCCGGGATTGCCTTGCGATTATCTGCGTGACAGCCACGGCTGGCTCAAGGAAAAGGGCTTGCGGGTCATCGCTTTCGATCAGTTGGGTACCGGTGCCTCGGCCAGGCCTACTGACGAATCCCTGTGGGACATCACCCGTTATGTGGCGGAGGTAGAGACCGTCCGCCAAGCCCTCGACCTGGGCAAAGTGCACCTGCTAGGGCACTCCTGGGGTGGCTGGCTGGCGATCGAGTACGCCATTCATCACCCCCAATCGCTGAAAACCCTGATCCTGGAAAATACCGCCGGCGATATCCCTCACCTGTCTCTGGAGCTCGAGCGTCTGCGGGCGGCCCTGGGCAGTGAGACCGTCGCGATGATGCAGCGCCATGAAGCCTCGGGCACCCTGGATCATCCGCAATACCAGGCGGCCATCACTTTGCTCAACTATCGCCATGTCTGCCGTCTGGACGAGTGGCCAGCACCGGTGACACGTTCCCTGGGCGACTGGAACATGGGGCCTTACATGACCATGCAGGGCCCCAACGAATTTCTCTATACCGGCAATCTCAAGGACTGGAATCGCATCGAGCAGATGGCCAGCTTCGAAATGCCCGTGCTGATCACCACCGGTCAACATGATGAACTGACGCCAGCCTGTGCAATGCGCATGAAAATGGCGCTCAAGGATGTACAACTGAATGTGTTCCCCAACAGCAGCCACATGCCGTTCTACGAAGAGCCCCACGCCTATTTCCCAGTCCTGCTGGACTTTCTGCACCGCCATCGGAACTAGCCCATGAACCTGGCGCGCTACCGTTTCATACTGTCGCGCCCGCTACAGCTATTGCCGGTGCTGTTTGGCATCAGCATGATCACCTTTGTGCTCGTGCGCTCAATCCCCGGGGACCCCGCCCGGGCGCTGCTGGGCTCGCGCAGCACGCCGGAGGCGCTGATCAGGATTCGTGCCCAGTACGGTCTCGACCAGCCCTTGTGGATGCAGTACTTCTACTTTCTCAAGAACCTGTTCAAAGGCGATCTCGGCCAATCGCTGCTCTACAAAGTCGACGCCTTGAAGCTGATCAGTACCCGCATTGAGCCAACCTTGTTCCTGGTGCTCGGCAGCGTACTGCTGGCGCTGCTGATTGCCGTGCCCCTGGCAACGGTGGCGGCGCGCAACAAGGGCGGCTGGCAGGACCACCTGATTCGCCTGTTCACCACGGCAGGGCTTGGCATGCCGGCGTTTTGGCTAGGCATCATGTTGATCCTGCTGCTCAGTGTGCAGTTGGGGCTGTTCCCGGTCTCAGGCTATGGACGTACAGGGTGGGACAAACTGCATCACATGGTTTTGCCGTGCCTGACCATTGCCTTGGCACTTTCCGCCGTGCTGGTGCGCAATCTGCGCGCCAGCATGCTCATGGAGCTACAAGCCGATCATGCCACCGCCGCACGGGCCCGGGGCTTGTCCGAGCGGGCGATATTTCGTCGGCATGTGCTGCCCAACTCCCTGGTACCGGCGGTCAACCTGCTGGCGGTGAACATCGGCTGGTTGATCAGCGGCACGGTGGTCATCGAAAGTCTGTTTGCCATTCCCGGCATCGGCCAATTGCTGGTACGCGGCATCTTTACCCGCGACTACATGGTGGTCCAAGGCGTGGCCATGGTGCTGGCCCTCGCCACCGTCACGGTCAATTTCCTCGCCGATGTGCTGACCGTGATGATTGATCCGCGGGTGAACATGCGATGAGCGGCCAGGCCCTCAGTCCCACCTGGCGACTTGCGCTGCGTTTGGGCTTGCGCAACGGTCGCCTGGCCACCGTGCTGGGCCTGGCGATTCTGTTTGGCTGGCTGTTGCTCGCACTCTTCGCCCCCTGGGTCGCGCCCTTCGATCCGATTGCCCAGAACACCGATATCCGCTTGCTGGGGCCGAGCCTGGCCCATCCGTTCGGCACGGACAATTTCGGCCGCGACGTTCTTTCCCGAGTGATCTGGGGCGCGCGCATCGACTTGCAGATTTCCGTGATCGGGGTGGTTTTCCCGTTCTTGATCGGCACTTGCGTCGGCGCCTTGGCCGGCTACATCGGTGGCCGGTTCGACACGATCTGCATGCGCCTGATCGATATTATTCTGGCCTTCCCCTTCCTGGTGCTGATGTTGGCGATCATGGCCATCCTCGGCCCCGGCCTGAGCAGTTTTTATATTGCGATGGCTTTGGTGGGTTGGGTGTCCTATGCACGGCTGATCCGTTCGCAGATTCTGGTGCTCAAGGAAAGCGATTTCGCCTTGGCGGCGAAAAGCCTGGGCTTCGGTCATGGACGCATTCTGTTTCGGCACCTGTTGCCCAATGCCATGTTCGGTTCGATTGTGTTCTCCATGTCCGACGCGGTGCTGGTACTGCTCAATGGGGCGGCGGTCAGCTACCTCGGCCTGGGGGTTCAGCCGCCCACCGCCGAGTGGGGCACGATGGTCGCCGAGGGCCAGAGTTTTATCACCAATGCCTGGTGGATCTGCACCTTCCCGGGACTGGCGATCGTCACCCTGGCCATGGGCTTCAGTCTGCTGGCTGACGGTGTCGCCGAGCACCTCGGAGAGCGTCCATGAGCACACCGGTGTTGCACGTCGAGGACCTCAGCGTGATCGCCGGCCACGGTGAGAGCGAAGTCACGCTGGTGGATCGTGTGTCATTTGACCTGGCCGAAGGCGAAATCCTCGGTCTGGTGGGTGAAAGCGGCTCAGGCAAGACGATGGCCTGCCGGGCCTTGATGCGCTTGCTACCCTCTTCAAACCTGCGGGTCCAGGGCAAGGCCGTGCGCCTTGCCGGTGAGGACCTGCTGTCGCTGGATGAAGCCGGCATGCGGGGCATACGAGGTCGGCGGCTGGGGATGATTTTTCAGAATCCCGGCAGTCATCTTGACCCGTTGATGCGTATCGGCGAACAGATCGGCGAGGGCATACGCCTGCATCAGGGGGCGTCCAAACGTGAAGCTCGGGCGAAGGCCATTGATGTGTTACGCCAGGTGGGCATTCCCGATCCGCTACGGCGGGTCGACAGTTATCCCCATGAGTTTTCCGGTGGCATGCGTCAACGCGCCATGATTGCCGTGGCATTAGGTTGCAACCCTCAGGTGCTGATCGCCGATGAGCCGACCACCGCCCTGGATGTCACGGTACAGGCACAGATCCTGCGCCTGCTCCTGGATTTGCGCGACCAACGTGGCCTGTCAATCATCATGATCACCCACGACCTGGGGGTCGTCGCCCAGACCTGTGACTCGATCGCGGTGATGTACGCCGGTCGGCTCTGCGAGCACGGCAACAAGCTTGATCTGCTGGCTCACCCACGACATCCCTATACGGCGGCCCTGATCGACTGCCAACCGGCTACCAGCGCCGGCCATGCCATGCTCAAAACCATCGCCGGCCAGCCGCCTCTGCTGGATGCGCTGCCCACCGGTTGCCGCTTCAATCCACGCTGCCTTCAGCAGGGCAGCCAGTGCACGCGGCTGTTGCCACAGATGCAAGTCACGGCCGAGGCACACCGAATCGCCTGCCATTACCCGTTGCCTGTGGGAGCTTCGTCATGACCCTGTTGCAAGTGAAGGATCTACAGGTGCGCTTCGCCGCCCCTGGCAGTGGTCCGTTCGGGATCAACAGGCAATGGGTGAAAGCCGTCAACGGTGTATCGCTGAGTCTGGCCACCGGGCAAGTGCTCGGGCTGGTGGGTGAGTCGGGCAGCGGCAAGAGCACCCTGGGTCGGGCCATCTTGCGCCTCACTGAGGTCAGCGCCGGACAAATCCTGTTCGATGGCGTGGATATGGCTCAAGGCAAGCGGATCGACATCGAGCGATTGCGCCACGAAACCGCGATGATTTTCCAGGATCCTTATACCGCGCTCAATCCGCGATTGAGCATTGGCGACACCCTGGCTGAAGTGCTGCGAGTGCGATGTGCGATCCCTGCATCGCTGATTCGCCATCGGGTCGATGAATTGCTGACCCTGGTCGGCCTGCGGCCGGAGCTGGCCAACCGCAAACCGGGTTCGTTGAGTGGCGGTCAATGCCAACGTGTAGGAATCGCCCGGGCACTGGCCATCGAGCCACGGTTGATCATTGCCGATGAATGCGTGGCCGCGCTGGACGTTTCCATCCAGGGACAGATCATCAACCTGCTGCTGGAACTGCGGCAGCGCATGAACCTGGCGATTCTGTTCATCGCTCACGACCTGGCGATCGTTCGGCGGCTATGTGATCGGGTCGCCGTGATGTACCTCGGCGAGATCGTCGAGCAAGGCCCCACGGAGGCCGTGTTCAGCAGCCCGCGGCATCCCTATACCGTCGCGCTGATCCAGTCCATTCCACACATCGACCCGACTCGATCGTTGCTGAGCGAACCCCTGCCTGGCGAGCCACCCAGCCCCCTGAACCTTCCATCCGGCTGCGCTTTTCACCCGCGCTGCCGGTATGCACAACCCATCTGCGCGAAAACGCCGCCCCCCATCCATGACATCAATGGACATCGTTATAGCTGTGTGCTCGGAGAGCCATTGCTCTAAAAAAACATTCATCAATAGGGAGTTTGACCATGCGATCGAAACATTTGAAGTTGCTGACCGCCGCGACGTTGACCGTTTGTACCCTGGCGGCCGGTGTCGCCCAGGCTGCAGGCGTGCTGACCATCGGTTGCCGTGAAGAAAGTACGACGTTCGACCCGATCAAAAGCGCGCAAAACCGTGATAACTGGGTGTTCTCCAATGTTTACGACGTATTGGTGCGCGTCGACAACACCGGCACCAAGCTGGTACCGGGGCTGGCCGAAAGCTGGCACGTTTCCGACGATGGCCTGACCTATACCTTCAAACTACGCTCGGCCAAATTCTCCGACGGCTCACCGATTACCGCCAGCGACGCAGCGTTCAGTCTGTTGCGCATTCGCGACAACAAAGGGTCGCTGTGGAGCGACTCCTACAAGATTATCGACAAGGCCCAAGCAACCGACCCGCAGACACTGGTGGTGACACTCACGAGCCCTTCAGTCCCCTTCCTCGCGCAGCTGGCGTTGCCCAACGTCTCCATCCTGTCGCAAAAGGCCATGGAAAAAATGGGTGAGGAAGCCTATGCCCAGGACCCGGTTGCCTCTGGCGCCTTTGTCGTCAAGGAATGGCTACGCGGTGATCGCGTGGTGCTGGAGAAGAACCCCAACTTCTGGCAGGCCGACAAGGTGAGCCTGGATGGCGTGGAATGGATCTCCATCCCCGATGACAATACGCGGATGTTGAAGGTACAGGCCGGGGAACTGGATTCGGCGATCTTCGTGCCCTTCTCGCGCGTCGAAACCCTGAAGAAAGATCCCAACCTGGTCGTACACATGGATCCCTCCACCCGTGAGGATCATCTGCTGATCAACCATGAGCACGGATTGCTGGGCAAGCCTGAAGTACGCCAGGCCCTGGACCTTGCGATCAACAAAAAATCCCTGGTCGATACCGTGACGTTCGGCCATGGCCAGGTGGCGTATTCCTACATTCCTAAAGGCGCGCTTTATCACAATGCCGATAATCTGCAGCGCCCGTACGACCCCGAAAAAGCCAGGAAAATGCTGGCAGATGCAGGCGCCTCAGGCCTGAAGCTCAACTATGTGGTCAATGCGGGCAATGAAGCCGACGAGCAGATCGCCGTGCTGGTCCAGCAACAGCTCGCAGCGGTCGGCGTCACAGCCACCTTGCAGAAAGTCGACCCAACCCAGAGTTGGCAAATGCTGATCGACGGCGATTACGATCTATCCGTGATGTACTGGACCAACGACATCCTCGACCCGGACCAGAAGACCACCTTCGTGTTGGGACACGACACCAACATGAACTACATGACCCGCTACAAGAACGACAAGGTCAAGGATCTGGTCGCGGCCGCGCGGGTAGAAGTCGACCCGACCAAGCGCAAGCAGATGTATACCGACCTTCAGGCGATCGCCAAGCAGGACGTCAACTGGATCGATCTCTACTACAGCCCGTACATCAATATTTCGCGCAAGAACATCGAGCACTTCCAACAGAACCCACTGGGGCGCTTCTCTCTTGAGGAAACGGTGAAGCGCTAGCGAGCAGTGGCTTTCATCCGAGTCGGATAGGGCCAGTGGCAACGCCTCGATCACGAGTCGAGGCTTGCCACTTGATGGCCAAGCAACATCGGTCGCTCCCCGGTCATCTCGCACAGCAGCGCTGTGACGGCGTTCCCCTCAACCGTGCCGTGCTCTTGCAGAAAGCCCGCCACGGCGCTGACAGCCGGCCAGTAGCGATGCACCAGACAGCTGCAACGGGCAATGGCCTGGGATTCGGCATCAAGTAGCTTGCGCGAGGGCAGCAGGCTGATCAATTCGAGCCCCCGGTCCAGGTCTCCCCGGCCGCTGCCCCTGATCAACCGGTCGGACCTGCGGTGCCGGTAGACCGCCTCGGCCACCGGCCCCGCGAAGCAATGGAGCAGGTCACGTTCAATGGCATCGACCATCGAGGGCAGGTATTCAGCGATCCCCGGAGCGTTGAAGGCCGGACGCGGGACAAGATAATCCGCTTCCACCATCCCTTCTGCGTAAAGGGGATTACCGCACAGGTCGAACAGAGGGCCGGTGCAGGCCTCGGCCTTGGTCCGCACGGTGATGCGTTTTATCGGTTGACCGTTCCACCAAAAGGCCAGGGCATGACCCGCTTCATGGAAGGCCGTGCTGCGCGGGCATTTGTTCATTATTGGGTCCGTCACGGCAGGCGCCATTCATATCATCTACCTCATCTGCCAGCCCCCGATAAAAGATAATTCCTATCGCCCGTTAATACTGCGCCTATTAGCTATCTGGCAGAGGGGGGCTAGCCTTAATTCAGGCTGGTGTAATCCGGCCCGTTGAAACCTGATAAGAGATACGAAGACTTCAGAAGCGTACTGGGCTTGCCGTGGGCCGCCGTATTGGCAACCAGATTGCCGTGTGGTCACAACGATCAGTTGAACGAACTGTGAGCCCTGCACCTACGTCCTTGATTTCACCTACCGCTATAAAGCCCGACCGGGCCGGATAGCTGGATGAACACGACCAAAGGTAGCTCCTCATGGCAAACGAATCGAAATGTCCGTTCAATCATGCCGCCGGCGGTGGCACGACCAACCGCGACTGGTGGCCGAACCAACTGAATCTGAAGATCCTGCACCAGCACTCCTCGCTGTCCGACCCCATGGGCGAGGACTTCGATTACGCCCAAGCGTTCAAGGGCCTGGATTTCCAAGCCCTGAAAGCAGACCTGCGGGCGCTGATGACCGACTCCCAGGACTGGTGGCCGGCGGACTTCGGCCACTATGGGCCGCTCTTTGTCCGCATGGCCTGGCACAGTGCCGGTACCTATCGCACCGGTGACGGGCGCGGTGGGGCGGGTTCCGGCCAGCAGCGTTTTGCGCCGCTCAACAGCTGGCCGGACAACGTCAGCCTCGACAAGGCCCGCCGGCTGCTCTGGCCGATCAAGCAGAAATATGGCCGCAACATTTCCTGGGCCGACCTGATCGTCCTCACCGGCAACGTCGCGCTGGAGTCCATGGGCTTCAAGACGTTCGGTTTTTCCGGTGGCCGCGCGGACGTCTGGGAACCGGATGAAGACGTCTATTGGGGTTCCGAAAACAAATGGCTGGGCGGCGACGTCCGCTACGGCAAACCGGATAAAGCCGCCATGCAGGATCCTGGTGAAGGACAACTGGTGGCCGAACCTGGCAACGAAGAAAGCCGTACCGACGAAGGGCGCAACCTGGAGAACCCACTGGCAGCGGTGCAGATGGGGCTGATTTACGTCAACCCGGAAGGCCCCGAGGGCCAACCGGATCCGGTCGCCGCCGGGTTGGATATCCGCGAAACCTTCGCCCGCATGGCCATGAACGATGAAGAAACCGTGGCGCTGATTGCCGGCGGCCACGCTTTCGGCAAGACCCACGGCGCCGGGCCCGCGGACAATGTCGGCGCCGAGCCTGAGGCCGCCGGCCTGGAGCAGCAGGGCCTGGGTTGGAAAAGCACATTCGGCACCGGCAAAGGCGCCGATACCATCACCAGTGGCCTGGAAGTGACCTGGACCACCACGCCCACCCGCTGGAGCAATAACTACCTGGAAAACCTGTTCGGCTTTGAGTGGGAGCTGACCAAGAGCCCGGCCGGTGCGCACCAATGGACACCAAAAAATGGCGCAGGCGCCGGCATCATCCCCGATGCCCATGACCCGTCCAAACGGCGTAATCCAACGATGCTGACCACTGACCTGGCGCTGCGCTTCGACCCGATCTACGAAAAGATCTCGCGGCGTTTCCTGGAGAACCCGGAGCAATTGGCCGACGCCTTCGCCCGCGCCTGGTTCAAGCTGATCCACCGCGACATGGGCCCGCTCTCGCGCTATTTGGGCCCGGAACTGCCCAACGAAGAATTGCTGTGGCAAGACCCTATCCCAGCGGTGGACCATGCCCTGGTCAACGACAGCGACGTCAGCGCCCTCAAGGGCAAGCTGCTGGCCTCGGGCCTGTCGGTTTCACAGCTTGTGTCTACTGCGTGGGCCGCCGCATCCACCTTCCGTGGTTCCGACAAGCGCGGCGGCGCCAACGGTGGACGCCTGCGCCTGGCCCCGCAGAAAGATTGGCCCGCCAACCAGCCGGAACAACTGGCTCAAGTGCTGGCGACCCTGGAGAAAGTCCGGAACGAGTTCAACACGGCCCAGTCCGGTGGCAAAAAGATCTCCCTGGCGGACCTGATCGTACTGGGCGGCAGTGCCGGCATCGAACAAGCGGCAAAAAATGCCGGGCTCAGCGTGACGGTACCTTTCTCGCCGGGACGCATGGACGCGAGCCAGGAGCAGACGGATGTCGAGTCGTTCGGTTTTCTCGAACCCATCGCCGATGGCTTTCGCAACTACCTCAAGGGCCGCTACCGCGTGTCCGCCGAGGCGCTGTTGATCGACAAGGCCCAACTGCTGACCCTCAGCGCGCCGGAAATGACGGCCCTGATCGGCGGCTTGCGGGTGCTTGATATCAACGCCGACCATGCTCAGCACGGCGTCTTCACCCAACGGCCAGGGGCGTTGACCAACGACTTCTTCGTCAACCTGCTCGACATGGGCGTGGAATGGAAACCGCTCTCCGACACCCAGCAAGCGTTCGAAGCCCGCGACCGCAAGACCGGCCAAGTCAAATGGACCGGCACTCGTGTCGATCTGGTCTTCGGTTCCAACGCACAGTTGCGGGCCTTGGCTGAAGTCTATGCCAGCGCGGATGCCCAGGGGCAGTTCGTCAAAGACTTCATCGCGGCGTGGGTCAAGGTGATGAACCTGGATCGGTTTGACCTCAGGTAAGCAGAGGCCGAGGGCATGAGGTCTTGCAAGGAAGCGGCCTCATGAACTTTTCTTCACCCCACACCCCCGTGTGATTGGGTAAAGTCCCCTCGCTCATTCAAGAAACTAAGGTTTTAGCCCGCTCTCCCAGCGGGCTTTTTTTTGCCTGGCATTCAGGCCTGGGATTGAGCGTTATCCAACTCAGGCAAGGCTCGCGCCACCGTTGGTTGAGGTCGCTTCGACAAAGGCTGCTCCAGGGCCTCCCGCCCGTAAAACACCAGCGCCATCAGCCAACAACTCAACCAGACGAAAATCCCCGCCCAGAACGTGTGCGACATGTAGTGCCAACCCTGCAGGACCCGTGTCGTGCCGTAGATAAACCCCAGGGCCAGCGCCCCATACATCAAGGCTTTGGAATGGCGCCAGCGGTAACGGCGCGCAACGAAATACAACGCCAGCATCGTGAAGCCGCCGGAAGCATGACCGCCAGGCCAGCAACGACCGTCGCCGGCGACTTTCAGCAGGTTGAAATTCTGGAACCATTCCTTGTGCTCGATCTTGCCGGCGTACTGGGTGGTTTCCACCGGGCAATACACGCTGGTATGACCTTTGAGGTAATGAATGACGCCAGTGCTGAGGGAAAATGCGAAGACCACATAGAGAAAATCGCGCCGATGCTTGTGGGCAAAACGCAACGGCGCGGCCAAGCGGGTCTTCTCCAGCAGGCGAAGTAATCCCGGGCGTCTTTCCGGTTTGAAGATCGGCCAGACAAACGACAACAGCGCCCCGATAATCGCTGCCTCGCCGGTCCAGTTCGGGATGATCCTGGCCCACTTGTGGGTGATTTTCTCGAACAGCCCCACGTGCCCCAACGGAAATACCTGATGCAGCGGGTCGTAGAATAAATCGCTGAAAGCGATGTCGATGCGGGTCATGTCAAACAGCAGGAACACCACCACGGCGAAGACCAGGGGAATTCCAAGATTGAGCCCATAGAAACGGGCGCGAGCAGACGTCAGCATGGGCGGTCCTGATCGTGGGAAAAATTACTGAAACGCCACCGAGCGCCAGTCAGATGCTTCGATAAAACCGAGCAACTGCGGTGCTTGTGGCTGGGCGGTGGAAACGAACAGCGAAGCGCCGTAGCCAAACGTCGAGGTCGGCCGCTGGAGCGTGGTTTCCAATGCCTGCATGCATTCGCTGTGGGTGACCAGAATCAGGTTACGCCCGGCTACTTTATGGGCCAGGGCATTGCGCAGAAGGTCGTGGCGGCAATTGAACAGCCAGGTGTCGCCAGCACTCACCTTGTTGAACATGTAGCCCGCCGTCTGGGCCGCACGGACCAGAGGGCTGTTGTAGAGGTCGGCGTTGTCCAGGCCCAGTTGTTCGAACCGCGCCCCCAGGCCCACCGCAACGGCACGGGCCCGGTCAGTGATGCCTTCGCGATCATTCAGGCACGCGGCCTTGGAGTGGTCGCAGCGTTCGACATGGCGTACCAGCACGATCATCTCCCCCTTGGCCCAACCCTCGGTCAACGCCCGGGCGCCGGCGACGTTGCCGTGGGCAAGATCCGGTATCGCAGCCGGGCTCAGCAGCCAGAGGGTCAACGGGATCACCAGCAGTGCCGCCGCCACGACCACCACGGCGTTTCGGTAACGGGCAAACCGGCGCGTATCGATCGAGCGCGTCAGGCCGAAAAGGCTCAGTCTCAGTTCCACATCAAGCCGCCCCGACGGCATCCACCCAGTCATTCGATGGCGCGACAGTAGAGAGACCGACGTCGGCAGGCAGTGAAACCGATGTGAAAAAAAGCTTGGAGGTATGCACCTGGATATTCAGCAATCCTGGTGTCAAAAAAAATCTTTCAGATCCAGGGGCAGCGGCCGATATAGCCCTGCACACGTTTTTGCTGGCTCTTAACAACAACAACCTTCCAGCGTACCGACGATCAAGCAACACAACGTTCCTGGAGGATTTTGATGAATAGCTGGTTTGGCAACATTAGCGTCAACATGAAATTGGGCCTGGGCTTCGGCCTGGTGCTGGTCCTGACCTGCCTGCTGGCCCTGACCAGTTGGACCAGCCTGGGCGGTCTGATCGACCGTAGCAACTGGATGAGCGACATCACCCAGCTCAATGCCGGCCTGACCAAATTGCGGGTCACGCGTTTGCAATACATGCTGACCAATGGCGACGAGACCGCCGCACAAAATGTGCAGACCACCCTCGACGGTTTCGTGGCGCAACAGAACGCACTGCTCAGCAGTTTCAAGAGCCCGGAAAACGTCAAACTGCTCAAGGAGCAGAGCGCGACCATCAGTGCCTATCAGGTGTCCCTGAACAAAATGCGCAGCGCCTATCGCACCGGCAACACCGCCCGTGACGCCATGGGCGCGAACGCCGATATCGCCTACAAGCTGATCGAGACCATCGATGCCGACGTGCGGCAAATGGCCCTCGGCGATGAACGCTTCGCCCAGTTCCAGGCCATCACCCAGGCCAAGCAGGCGTTCATGCTGGCCCGCTATGAAGTGCGCGGCTACACCGCCAACAGCAACGCCGACACCGAACGCAAGGCCGTTACCCAACTGGACGCCGCCATTGTCTCGCTCAAACCGTTGAATGAGCATTTCTCCAGCTCCCGCCAGGATGAACTGCGCCAGCTGGAAAACGCCCTGGCCCAATACCGCAGCGCCTTGCAGGCCTTCAAGCTGGCCACGGCCGATGTGGTGCAGGCACGCAAGGAAATGACTGAACAGGGCGCGACCATCGTGTCCCTGAGCGAGCAGCTGTATCAGATCCAGCTCGACCGCCGCGACGCCGAAAGCGCCCAGGCGCGGACCCTGCAACTGACCAGCACCTTGCTGGCGTTGCTGATGGGCATCATTGCGGCCGTGATCATCACGCGCCAGATTACTGGACCGCTGCGTGAAACCCTGGCCGTGGTCGAACGCATCGCCAGTGGCGACCTGTCGCACACGGTCATCGTCACCCGCCGCGATGAACTGGGCGTCCTGCAACAAGGCATTGCGCGCATGGGCGTGACCCTGCGCGACTTGATCAGCGGCATCCGCGATGGCGTGACCCAGATCGCCAGCGCCGCCGAAGAGCTGTCTGCCGTGACCGAGCAGACCAGCGCCGGGGTCAACAGCCAGAAAGTCGAGACCGATCAGGTCGCGACCGCCATGCACGAGATGACCGCCACCGTTCAGGAAGTCGCACGCAACGCCGAAGAAGCCTCCCAGGCAGCCGCCGCCGCAGACGGCGAAGCCCGTGCCGGCGACAAGGTGGTCAGCGAAGCCATTGCCCAGATCGAGCGCCTGGCCAACGAAGTGGCACGTTCCACCGATGCCATGACCGTGCTGCAACAGGAAAGCGACAAGATCGGCAGCGTCATGGACGTGATCAAGGCCGTGGCCGAACAGACCAACCTGTTGGCCCTCAACGCCGCCATCGAAGCGGCGCGCGCCGGTGAAGCCGGTCGTGGGTTCGCCGTGGTGGCCGACGAAGTCCGTGGCCTGGCCCAGCGCACGCAGAAATCCACCGAGGAAATCGAAGGCCTGGTAGCCGGCCTGCAGAACGGCACCCAGCAAGTGGCCGCCGTGATGAACAACAGCCGCAGCCTCACCGACAGCAGCGTGGCCCTGACCCGCAAAGCCGGCGTATCACTGGGGAACATCACCCGCACGGTGTCGAACATCCAGTCGATGAACCAGCAGATCGCCGCCGCCGCCGAACAGCAAAGCGCCGTGGCCGAGGAAATCAGCCGCAGCATCATCAACGTGCGCGACGTGTCCGAACAGACCGCTGCCGCCAGCGAAGAAACCGCTGCGTCCAGCGTCGAACTGGCGCGGTTGGGCAATCAGTTGCAGATGATGGTGAGTCACTTCCGCGTCTAACGTCCGACTCACTGTGGGAGCGGGCTTGCTCGCGAAGGCGGTGGGTCAGTCAAGTTCAATACTGGCTGACCCGACGCCTTCGCGAGCAAGCCCGCTCCCACAGGGTTTGCATCAGAACAGACCACGCATCGCCCTTTCGTACAAATCCTCCGCCCTCGTCCTACCGCCTTTTATTGCGCGCTCCTGTACGGTTTCCTGAACCCGAACATTTCGTTCGAACAGGAGATGGACAACACATGGACGTAAGCGACGACTCTCTGTTGCACAGGCTCATCGAAGCCCCCATCGGCAAGGACAACACCGACTTCAGAACCGCCCTGCAGCGCATGGGACTGAACTCGGTTTTCGACATCATGCGCATGGGCAAGACGCAGTTCGCCCTTGAGCTCGGCCAGCACACAGACGTGGATGCCGGGCAGGTCTATGACAACGCGGCGTGCTATGCCGGCCAGATCAGTCGCCTGTATCAAGAGCAGCAAATATCCTCCAACGACACCAGCCAGCGCGTGCGCCGCAGCCTGGGCTCGAACACGCTATCGGAGTCCACTCGCTATCAGGCGCTGTTCAAAGAGAATTGGGATCAATTCTGCAAGGAAGGCGATATCGCCGCATTCGACTCCCCCGTGGCCTATCTGCGGGCGCTGTATCTGTTTGCCGGGCAGCTGGAAAAAGCCTCCCCGTCCGCCGACAAAATCACCTTGGAACAACGTCGACCGGATCTCAAAGGGTTAGAGATCAATCGGCAGAGTGCCTTCGTCGCGCAACCAATGCTCGGCATCGTCAATGAAACCTTGCGCAGCCAGATCGAGGCGCACCTGGCAGACACCGGCAAGACCGTCCACGAAGTACTGGCCAGCGAACATTACCCCTTCACCCTGCCCTACGACCTGCATCATCACCAATGCCTGCTTGGGCTGGGCGCAAACAAACCGGCCCTCGGCGAGTTGAATTATCGGGCGAGCCTGAAGGTGCCGTTTGCCCCAGGCGACACCGTTTACGGGGTCGTTTCGCAATCGCGTATCGAGGCGCAAAAACTGCTGTCCGGGCTCAGTCCAGAGCAGCAGAAACTCCTGATCGAACCGCCCGGTCCAGATGCCAACATCGGCGTCCTGAGGAAAAGCTATGGCATTGAAAATATCAATCTGCTGGATGATCCCGAGTTCTTCAAGGCACGCACCGGGCTGACGACCGACCAGCTGGAGCAACTGCTGGCGCAAGGCACCTACCGCCCTCGCCCCTCAACCAACAGCCCATCCTCCAACCATTCCAACTATGGGGCCGCCTACATCAACTGGCCGGCCTCGACGCCAGCCCTGGCGCTTCTCAATTCAGCGAAGACCTTTACCCATGTATCCCGTGAACGTCTGGCCCGCTTGCAGCGAATGATCCGACTGCACCGCTGGACCGGTATTCCCGTTGCCGAACTGGATACGCTGATCGTCAATGCCCTGCGCGCCGAAGGCAGCACAACGATGGCGCTCAACACCAATACCTTGCGCACGCTGGGGGTCTATCGGTACCTGAATCAGCGCCATGGCATCGCGCCTGAAGAATTTGCTTCGCTACTGCATGACATGCCGACCCATGCTTGTGGTGAGCGCGTTCCGTTGTTCGACCAAGTGTTCAATCGCACCCAACTGCTTGAACACCCTCAGGTAGAAGACCTTGCCACGACGGACCTCAAGACCTTCAGCTATCTCAGTGCCGGCCTTGGACTTCCCATCACGCAGGATTCGCTGCTGCTGCTTGCCAAACAGGCCGAGAAACACCTTTCATCGTTGAAACATGATTTATCCACTGTCTCGTCACTCTATCGCCAGGCCCGTATCGCGCGGATGTTCGGGCTCACGCCCTTGGAGTGCACAGAACTGGCCCATTTATTGGGCGGGGAACATTTCTGCAAAACCTTGGTGACCGGGTCACTGCGCACGTATAAATCCCTGAGCCCCGACATGCTCGACGTGCTGATGGCATTGGATTGGGCCGTCGACTGGCTCAGGCAAAACAACCGTGATGTGCTGCAATGGTGTCGCCTGTTCGACACCACGGAAAATGACCTGCCGCTGAATCAGAACCTGGAGAAGCGACTGGCGACACTGCTGGCAGACGCCAACCTCGGCGATGAGCGACGCCTGGTGGAAACCCTGCTGCACGACATGGCTGACGTGTCCGCCGAATATGTTCCCGCCGTACTGCAAATGGCCGACACCAGCGCCATGGCGATTGTCGAGGCCATCAAGGCCTCCCCGGGGAAAATGCCGTTCCTGTTGGCGACGGTGCTTCGCGCGGCCCAGGCCTGCCATGGATTGCACCTGGGCAGCAGCACACTCCAGCAGTTGATGAACAAGCCAAAGTGGCTGACTTCCAAGAGCTCGGGAACGTTGACGCCACACACGCGGTACCTGCTCGAACGCTTCAGCCACCGCGCTCGCCATCACGCGCAGTCAGAAGAAAGCCTGTTGCATTACTTGCACCTTGCCAATCAGCGTACGCAGGACCCGGAGGAAGATGCCAATAGCCTGCTGGCCAGGCTGCTGGAGTGGAGCACCGATGAAGTGAGCTGCCTGACCGCGCAATTGCAGCACAAACGCGCCACATCAATGGAGGCCGTGGATTGGGTCATGCGTTGCCAGGCCTGCTGCAAAAGTACAGGACTGTCGGCCAGCCTCTTGCTCAAGGCAACCGCACTGAACGCCGACAGCGCGACCTCGGACTGGAAGACCGTCGGTGAAACACTGATCGCGGCCTGCCACTGACACCCGCCCCCCTTCGACATTCAAGGATTGAATATGACCGTTGCCATAAAAAAGCAGCTTGATGAAAGCCTGCGCGATGCACAGTTGGCGTTCTACCTGAACAAGGTCGTGCCCAATAACGCCACGACAAGGAACCTGAAGCTCAAGACGGCCCAGGACCTCTACGAATACTGGTTGCTCGACGTGCTAGTCAGCCAGGATGTGCCCACCACGCCCGTGGCGTGCGCCATTGCCAGCCTGCAGCAATACATCCATCGGATCCTGATGAACATGGAGCCCGGTTACGACTCGGATGACATAACCACCGAACACCTGCGCACGTGGCGCAACGAGATGCATCAGTACCCGAGCTGGGCGGCCCATCAAAAGCTGCTCTACTTTCCCGCCGCGTATCTGGAGCCATCGCTCAGGGCCAACAAGAGCGCCAACTTCCGGCAACTGGAAAACGACCTCAACCAGCACCGGATCCAACCCGATGCGGTTCAGTCGGCAGTCATGGCCTACCTGAGCCGACTCGAAGAAGTCGCCAACCTGAATATTCTCAATGGCTACGTCGACGGCGAGGACTTCGCCAACAGCACCTATTACTTCATTGCCAAATCAAGGTCCGAAAACACCTACTTCTGGCGTTCCCTGGACATGGCTCAACGCCCCCTCGATGGTACCCCGCCGCAACCGCCCGCTACCCCACCCAAACTTGACCCGCCGGATCCATACGCCTGGTCGGACTGGGAAAAGGCCGACGTGCCCATCCCCGACAGCGCGGCCGAACACTCGATACGCACGGTCTGGTTCAACAATCGCTTGTTCGTCATATGGGCTGAATGCATCCATCAGGATCCGGCCACCCGCATTGCCCACACGGACTCAAGCACAGCCCAGCCAGGCCCGAGCGCGCCGCTGTTGCGCCTGAGCCTGTGTTACAAAAAACAGGATGGCAGTTGGAGCACCCCGCGTGTTTGCCTGCAAGGCTATTGCCAGGACAAAGCGCTGCGCGACAAGGACGTGCAGGCCATCAAGCCGCTGTTGGGTAGTGTTGCAACACATCAGCGCAAAGGTTCGCAGCACTTACTCTTCCTCGCGTTGTGTGTCAGGGGCTCCCAGACCGACTCGGCCAACCACTTCATTTTCATTGAAACGACTTGCATCGATAAAAACCTCAGCCACGAAGCTGATCGTTCACACACAGCAAAAGCACCAGGGACAAAAAAGTACCTGCAGTACCCAAGCGCTGAGCAAGCACTCCTGGACAGCAGTGCCCACCGCATTCAGGCCAAGGTGCCCCTGCAAACCAAAGAAGAGTCACCGGCCACTGATGTTTACACCGGGGCACAAGGCAAGCTGCCTGTCACCGATGTCTACTACAGCGCACAAACCGAGGCCACAGCCACTGGCGCTCAACGGAACACCAAAGAAGCGAGCCTTGAAACGGCAACGGAAACGGGTATCCGCTTGGAGCAGGATCCCCCTGCCAAACGCCTCACCCCCGACATCACCTCTGTGAGATCAAGCCTGGGCACCAGCCAACTGCTGGATTTTTCCAACTCCGCGATCAGTGACAGCGACGCCCAAGACCAACCACGCCAGCCGATCAGGTTGAACACCGTGTTCGCCGCAGAACTGATCCGGCGAACCGAAAACAGCCTGGATGAACTGTTCGATTGGGAGACGCAACACCTGCCGGAACCCGACTTGCCAGGTGCTTCCAGCACGCGGATGGACTTCCATGGGCCTTATGGTCGTTACTTCACGGAGCTATTTCTCTACGTACCGTGGCTGGTCGCCGATCGATTGAGCAACGAACACCGCTACGAGGAGGCCGAACGCTGGCTGCGCTATGTCTTCGATCCGGGGCGTGGGAGTGATGCGTGTTGGAAGAGTGTCCCGTTGGTCGGCACCCACACCTCAGCCTATGCCGATCAGGCCCCCCATGACCCGCACCAGATTGCCCTGAGTCATCCGGTACACTTTCGCAAGGCGCTGTACTTTCTCTATCTGGATATCCTGATCAACCGTGGCGACGCCGCCTACCGCGAGCAGACCGCCGATAGCCTGAGCGAGGCGAAGCTGTGGTATGTACGAGCACTGGACCTGCTGGGGCCACGGCCAGTCGTGCAGCCGGTCGATCAGTGGAACACCGTCAGCCTGCAGACGTTGAGCGAAACAACCAACAGCCACCTGCGCACATTTGAACGCTCACTGGCCCGCTCAAGTGCCACCCCCACGTTGCTGATTCGCAAAGACAGTTCACAGCCCACCTTACCGGGCATCGACAGTGCGCAGTTGCGCTTGCCGTTCAACCCCGAGCTGCTCAAGCGCTGGGACATGACCGAAAGTCGCTTGTACAACCTGCGGCATAACCTCGATATCGCCGGCAAACCGCTGCACTTGCCGATATTCGCGGCCCCGCTGGACCCTCGCGCGTTGCCCGGCGCCCACACCCTGAATATCCCGAGCAATGCCGCACAAGGACTGCCAGACATAAACCATGCGCACTATCGTTTCACGGTCATGCACAGCCAGGCCCAGGGTGCGGTTGAAAGCCTCAGCCAGTTCGGCGCCACGCTGCTTTCTCTGATCGAACGCAAAGAACAGGCGCAATTGCAGGAACTTCAACAACAGCAAGCCTGGGACCTGGCGAAAATCTCCGTCGACCTGCAACGCCAGGCACTGAACGTCGATCGTCATAACCGCCAGGCGCTGTTGGCCAGTAAAGCGATCATCCAGAACCGGGCCAGCCACTACCATCACTTGCTGGAACAAGGCATCAGTGAGGCCGAGCGGCAGGCCAGTCACCTGTACTTGCGCAGCGGCGGATTCGAGCTCGATGTATCCCGCGCCCAGGTCGTGGCGGGCGGGCTCATGATGACGCCCAACATTTTCGGTTTCAGCAATGGCGGCTGTCGCTGGGAAGGTGCGCTGCACACGACCACTGCCCTCGCCCAAGGCGCCGCCGTCTCCCATCGTACCTCCGCAGCCCATCTCGACCGTACCGCGCAGTTCAGTCGTCGCCGGGAGGAGTGGATCCTGGCTCGCCATCAGGCTT
The DNA here is from genome assembly GCF_053850495.1 of Pseudomonas sp. CFBP 5748. Lineage (NCBI taxonomy): Bacteria > Pseudomonadati > Pseudomonadota > Gammaproteobacteria > Pseudomonadales > Pseudomonadaceae > Pseudomonas > Pseudomonas sp. CFBP 5748. The sequence goes on along the minus strand of NZ_JBSPTN010000011.1, from coordinate 42,439 downwards.
TGCTCGAACTGCACCAGATCGATGCGCAACTGGCGCATTTCGCCGAGCAGGAAACGGCCACGCGCCTGCAACTACGCCTGGCTGAATCGAGCCTGAACCAGGCCAAGGCCAACTACGACTTTTTCCGCAAGCGCTTTACCAAAACGCAACTGTACCAATGGCTGAACAGCCAATTTGCCACACTCTACCGCCAAGCCTACGACGCAACACTGGCGCTGTGCCTGGCCGCCGAAGCCTGCTGGCAGTATGAATTGGCGGACTTCAACAGGCGCTTCATTCAACCCGGCACCTGGAATGCAACCTATCGAGGACTCGGCGCGGGCGAGCAGTTGAAACTGACCCTGTTGAACATGCAGGCCGAGTACTTGCGAGCGAACGTACGCGAGCTGGAAATTCGCAAGACGGTATCGCTGCGTCAGTTGAAGAGCAAAACCACAACCAGCACGATCAACCAAGACTGGGCACAGCTTCACGCCGACCTGAGGGCGGGCAAGTGCGAATTCGAGCTGACCCACGAGCTGTTCGAAGACGACTACAAGGATCAGCAGCATTACCTGCGGCGCATCAGAACCATCAGCGTCTCCTTGCCGGCCATCGTCGGCCCGTATGAAAACATCCGGGCCACGCTGACCCAGACCGCCAGCAAAGTGTTCCTGTCGCCAGAGGGCCCAGCCCTGGAAAGCCGCCGCGCCAACCAACAGATCGCGCTTTCCACCGGGGTCGACGATAACGGCCTGTTCACCCTGGCTTTCAACGATGAACGCTATCTGCCTTTCGAATACACCGGGGCGATCTCCACGTGGTGCCTGACCTTCCCAAACCCCGAAGCACAAAAGGACATGCTTGAGTCCCTGACCGACATCATCGTGCATGTGAGCTACACGGCCAGGGCCGGCGGAGGTTCGCGATGAGTGAACCCAATGCATTGCCCGTGACCATGCCAGCGTTGCCCAAGGGCGGCGGCGCCATCCAGAGCATCGGCAAGGGTTGGGGCACCATCGGCGCCCACGGCACGGCTTCCTATGAGCTTGCCCTGCCGATTTCGCCGGGGCGCGGCTTTGCGCCCTCCTTGTCGCTGGGGTATGTCAGTTCGGCCGGCAACGGCGTGTTCGGCCTCGGCTGGGGGCTGTCATTACCCTGCGTGGCGCGCCGCACCAGCCAGGGTGTGCCGGCCTACACCGAAGATGACGAGATCCTCGGTCCAAGCGGCGTGGTGTGGTTGCCCGAGCGAGATCCACAGGGCGCCGTACGCTCAACGCGGATCGACCGCTACAACACGCTGGACCTGGGCAGGACCTACACGGTAACGCGCCACTTCCCGAGCATTGAAAGCAGCTTCGACCGCATTGAGCGCTGGGCATCGGAGCATGACAAAGCGGGTTTCTGGCTGGTACACGGCGCCGACGGCAGCCTCCATGTGTTCGGAAAAAATCCGGCATCGCGCCGGGCCGATCCTGAAGATGCCAATCGGGTAGGCGAATGGTTATTGGAAGAAAGCCTGAACGCCCACGGCGAGCACATCCTCTACCAATACCAGGCAGACGCAACGGCCCAGCGCTACCTGAGCCGGGTGAGCTATGGCAATTTCGCGGCCGATGCGAACCTCTATTCGTGGACAAGCGAACGGTTGAAGCCGGTGCAATGGCATTTCGAATTGCTGTTCGACTATGGCGAGCGCAGCACGGAGTACTCGCAGCAACCACGCTATGAAGGCCAGCCGTGGCAAACCCGCAGCGATGCATTTTCCAGCTTCGCCTACGGCTTTGAACTCCGCACACAACGGTTGTGCCACCAAGTGTTGATGTTTCACCGCTTTCCCGATGAATTGGGGAGTGCTCCCGTTCTGGTGCGCCGCCTGCTACTCGAATACCGCCAAACGCACCTGGGCTATCACCACCTGATCGCAGCCCATGACCAAGCGTTCGACGACTCGCCGACCATTGCCAATCGTCCTCCTGTCGAGTTCAGCTACAGCGAGTTCAAGCTCCCGTTTGAAGCCCAATCCTGGCACCACATGCCGCGGTTCAACGAAACGCAAGGCTATCAACTGGTGGATCTGTACGGCGAAGGCCTGCCGGGGGTGCTCTGTCGAAGCGATGCCGGTTGGTATTACCGCGAACCCATGCGGGCCAAGGCCCAAAGCAATGAAGTGGCTTACGACCAATGGCGGCCGTTGCCGCGCATTCCTGTGGCCGACCCGGCCAAACCCATGGGCCAGTCACTGAGTGACCTGACCGGCGACGGTCGCTTGGATTGGGTCGTTGCCGCGCCGGGGTTGAGTGGTTTTTTCTCCCTGGGCCCCAACCGAGACTGGTCGGACTTCGCCACGTTCAAGGCGTTCCCCGCAGAGTTTTTTCAGCCACAAGGGCAGTTGGCCGACCTGATGGGCGCCGGTCTCAGTGACCTGGCGTTGATCGGCCCGCGCAGCGTGCGCCTGTACGCCAATCAGCGCGAACATGGGTTTGCGCCAGCGCGAGAAGTGCGCCGCCACGAAGATGACGACACCCTGGCGTTGCTCAGCCCTTCGCCCGGCGAGCTGGTGGCCTTCAGCGACATGCTGGGCAGTGGGCAACCGCACCTGGTGCGCATCCGTCATGACGAAGTGAAGTGCTGGCCCAACCTGGGGCGTGGACGTTTCGGCAGAGGCATCGTGCTGGGTTCGCCGGGCCTTGCCTACGAAAGCTTCGACGCCTCGCGGGTCCGTCTGGCGGACCTGGATGGCTCCGGCGCCGCCGACCTGATCTACCTGCAAGCCGATCAGGCGCTGATCTTCATGAACCGCGGCGGCAACGGCTTCAACTCTCCCGTTGCGCTGCCCTGGCCACAAGGCCTGCGCTACGATCGCTTATGCCAGGTGAGCATCACCGACCTGCAAGGGCTCGGCTGTTCCAGCCTGATCCTGAGCGCGCCACACATGACGCCCCAACAACATTGGCGCTATGACTTCGTCAGCGAAAAACCCTATCTGCTCACCGGCACCAACAACAATATGGGCGCCGCCAACAGCATCAGCTACCGCAGCTCGGCGCAGGAATGGCTCGATGAAAAAGTCGAAAGATTAGCCACCGACACGCCCCCTACCTGCCATGTACCACTGGTCCTGCATCTGGTGTCGAGCCAGACCCAGGTGGATGAGATCACGGGTAATCGACTGTCGCAGACATTCGCCTATCGCCAAGGCTACTACGACGGTGTCGAACGGGAATTTCGCGGCTTTGGCCTCTTGCTGCAAACCGACAATGAAACCACCTGCGAAGATACTGACTCGCCAGACTTCACCGCACCTTGCCTGACCAAGACCTGGTTTCACACCGGGCAAGCGCTGGACCTGCCTCGAATCGGTTACAGCCGCGTCGACCCATTGGCCGTGCCATTGGGCAAGCCCCTGCCTTGCCAATACCAGCCCGAGACCGGCAATGACACACCCATGGCCTCGCCCACCGCAGCGACGACCCTGGAAATGTCCCGCGCCCTGAGCGGTCATTTGCTGCGAAGCGAGGTCTTCGCAATCGATCCTCACCGGAACAGCAGGACGTTGTATTCGGTCCAGGAAAACCGCTACGCGATACGTTTGCTCCAGGCCCCCGGCGGCAAACAGCGCTATGCCCGGATGTTGCCGCTGCTGCTGGAGTCCATCCACTATCAGTACGAAGGCCTGAGCGACGACCCGCAATGCCAGCACACCTTCAATCTGCAGCACGACCTGTTTGGCTCGCGGACTCACAGCGTCAACATCCATTACGCCCGACGCAAAACCGCCAGCGACACCCCGCCGTTCAGCGATGCCGACCAACAGCAATGGTGGTGCGATGCCCATGATCCGGCGCAACAGGTCCACTACCTGACCGAAACCCGTGCCGAATTCATCCATCTGCAAGCCCCTCAGGGTTGGCGACTGGGCCTGCCTTATCGCCAGCGGACGAATGCCCAGGAACGCCCCAAGGCCCCTGAAGACGGTGGGCTGGCCACGCAGGACATGACACATGAGACGCTCATCGAACTCACCCAGGAAACCACCTGGACCACCCAAAGTGTCCTGACAGGCCTGTCCGTGCAACGCTACAAGGACGCCACAACCGCAGAAACCCTGCCGGACGGCGTCGCTCACTTCGAGGCCCTGGGCGACCATCTGGAAAGCGTCGAGCTGGACGAAACAACCCTGAAAGCCTTCCATCTCTTGCCGCAGGACGCCCGCCCCAAGGGAAAACTGCTGGAAAGACTGGGCTATCACCGCATGGAGAGCTTCCTGCCGGCGACCCCATCACTCAAAAAACTCTGGTCAGTCAAAAGTGGCTTCGCGACCTACGCCCAATTGCAAGGCTTCTACAAAATCCAGACCCTGCAAGCGAGTGAAAGCCATGGTGTGACCGAGTTCAGCTACGACAACTGCCACTGTTTTATCACCGCGTTCAAACAGCCCGATGGCTGTGCCACCCAGGCGCTCCACGATTACCGTTCACTCCAGCCATGGCGCATTACCGATCCCAACGGCAACGTACAGGAAGGTCTCGTCGATGCCTTCGGCCAAGTCCTGGCCACGACTTTTTACGGTAACGAGAACAACGCACCGGTCGGTTTCAAACCCATAGCGCAGTTCAAACGGCCACTATTCGACAGTCCGACGGAGGCGATCAAACAGAACAGGCAAGCCCTGCAAGATGCTGCCAGCGCCCTCTATTACGCGCCCTTCAGTTGGATGGGGCGCATATCGGACACCGCATTGGCCGACACCGACTGGCTGGCGCGGTGCGTGGCCAACCGTGACCTGCTGCCCAGCGGGCACATCCGCGCTTCGGCGCGAACCCGGCTGGCGGCGCTTGCAATACGCTCTGCCGATGACGTGAAACTGAAAAAGCAAATTGATGCATTGGTACGCGAGCCGGTGCACATCGCCGTGCTGCTCGCCGACCGTTACCCCGACGACGAGCAGCAACAAATCCGCACCGCTATCACTTGCTTCGATGGCTTCGGTCGAACGCTGCAAAGCAAGCAACAGGTCGAACCGGGCATGGCCTGTGTCGTCAACGCCCAGGGAGCACTGACGCTCAAGGATGGAAAACCACTGGAGCAGACCGCCGCTGAACGCTGGCGTGTCAGCGAACGGGTGGAATACAACAGCAAGGGATTGCCGATCCGCCTCTATCGTCCTTACTTCGCCGACCAGCCGCACTACATCAATGACGAGTCCTTGCGGCAGTTCGGCCATTGTGACCAGCAGTTCTACGATGCATTGGGCCGCCCTACCCGCACGCGCCTTGCCACACGTGATGGCCTCTCACCAATGCGGCGGCACACCCGCCATCCCTGGTACACCCTGGACGAGGACGAGAACGACACACTGGAAGAAGTCATGCCAGAACACCCCCTGGCGACCGGAGGTCAAGCATGAACCCACGCCTTCACCGCAAGACGCCCACGATCAACGCGGTCGACAGCCGAGGACAGCCCGTGCGGCAGGTCGCTTACTGCCGGCGCAACGCAGACGAAACAGCCCAAGCGCGCATCACCCGCCAACGCCACGACACGACCGGGAGGCAGGTTGCGCAGTGGGACCCTCGGCGGTCTGGCGAAACACCTGACGCCAATCTGACGACCGTCTACAGCTTTTCCGGCAAGCCGCTGTTGGTGAACAGTGTCGATGCCGGCTGGCGCCTGAGTTTGCCTGGCGCCGCCGGACAAGTCCTGCGCAGCTGGGATCAGCGCGGCACCCAATGGCGAACCACCTACGATGATCAGTTGAGGCCGACCGCCATCCACGAACACGCGCCCGATCAAGATCCGCGTCGAGTCGAATGCCTGCGCTACGGCGACAGTTCGCCAGAATCGGCGGCGCGTAATGTGTGTGGTGCACTGACCCGCCACGATGACAGCGCGGGCAGCCTGCTCATCAATGGATATGCGCTCTGTGGCAAACCGCTTGACCAGACCAGGCACTTCCTCGCCGATGTTACCCAGCCGGACTGGCCCGCCGATGAGAAAGATCGCGATGCCTTGCTGGAAAAGGGGCATGGCTACACGACGCGCTGGCGCTATGACGCCCTCGCAGCGCCTATCGTGCAATTCGACGCCGCCCAGCACCGACAGCGCTACTCGTTTGATATCGCAGGCCAACTCAAGTCCGTGAGCCTGAAACCAAAAGACGCGGCGACCGAGAAAGTCATCGTGAAGGATCTGGTCTACAACGCCTTCGGTCAGGTCGAATCCCAAGTGGCCGGCAATGGCGTGGTCAGTCGCGCCGTGTTCGATCCGACCAGCGGTCGACTGACCTCGCTCAGCGCGTCGGTGTCTGCCAGCACCTTGCAGAATTTGCACTACACCTACGATGCGGTGGGGAACGTGACGCAAATCGAGGACCGGGCCCAACCGGTGCAGTTCGGCAGTAACCAGCGGGTCGACGCCATCGGTACATTCACCTACGACAGCCTCTACCAGTTGATCAGCGCGACGGGCCGTGAGGCGGCGGGGCTGACCAGCAACCCTGATATTCCGGCCTTCAGCAGGACACCGTTCGACGCCCGACAACTGTTCAAGTTTACCGAGCATTACGAGTACGACGCCGGAGGCAACCTGATCGAACTGCGCCATGTTCGCGAGCGTAACAACTACACCCGGACACTGAACATTGCCGCCTCCAGCAATCGCCTCCTGTCCTGGAACAAGGGCCACTCAATGCCCGACGTGCCCACGAACTTCGATGTCCACGGCAATCAGCAAATGCTCTCTCCAGGCCAGGCGCTGCAATGGAACGCCCGCAACCAACTCGCCAGCGTGGTCTTGGTCCACCGCGAAGATGGCCGCGATGACATTGAGCGCTATGCCTATGACAGCACGGGTCAACGGGTACGCAAGATACAAACGACCTATGCGTCGGCAGTGACGCACACCCGGGAAGTCCGCTATTTGCCGGGCCTCGAAATCCGCACCCGGCATAACGAGCGCCTGGAAGTCATTACCCTGCAAGCCGGTCGTTACAACGTCCGTTATCTGCACTGGACTGAAGGCCGACCGTCCGGCATCGCCGCCAACTCGCTGCGCTACAACCTCGAAGATCATCTGGGTTCCAGCTCAATGGAACTCGACGACCAGGCGTGGCTGATCAGCCAGGAAAGCTATTTGCCCTACGGTGGAACCGCCTGGGCGGCCTCCCGCTCGGCCGTGGAAGCCGACTACCGGACCATTCGCTACTCCGGCAAGGAACGCGACGCCAGCGGCCTGTATTACTACGGGCACAGGTACTACGCGCCATGGTTACAGCGCTGGATCAGCCCCGATCCGGCGGGGGCGGTCGATGGCTTGAACTTGTATCGCATGGTGGGAAACAACCCGTTGCGCTACACCGACCCAAACGGCCACGACAAAGAGGAATTCAACGACCTCAAGGCCGAAATAGCCGCCTACCCGAATATTCTGGCCGAGGTGAACAACCGGGTCGGCACGCTGAACTATCAGCTCTACAACAGCATGCGCACAAAGGACATCACCAAAAGGGTTTTTCAAACCTACGCCTACAACGCACTCAATAACCTGATCTCGCTCGGGGCCGGCGTGCTGGCAGCGCCTGGCGGATGGGTCGCCTCATTGGCCGCCATGGGCGGCACCTCTCAAGCGACTCACGCAGTCGCCAGCAAAATAGAGGCAACACGACACCTGACGGAGTCGATCTATCCACAGGTCAGCCGACTGGACCCCGAGGAGATAGAGCATGACGGCAGGACCGCCTCCTACGACCTGATCAGGAAGTCCCATAAGGCCATGAAGGATCTGAGCCCACGCACCTCCAAAGGACAAAAAAAAATATCGTTGTTGGTGACCAGTTTTATCCTGACAAAGGGCCTTCGGATCCCGGGCGCGTGGATTCCAAACTTCGAAGCGTCTACCCAGGCGACCAAAAACTCGAACGGTGTCCCGGGACAGAAAATCGAACGATTGAACGACGCCTTACTGAAGCTCGATGACAATCTGGAGCATGACTCCAACGCCATAAATACGGCATTCGATACCCTTGGCGTGGAGCAATTCTATGCCCCCGGTGTAAAAGGCTCCCTGGATCGAACCCTGGACCGGATGACCAACCAGGCGGGGGGCCGCACACTACGCCGCGCGGAAATACAACGCGAGATCCACGCCACCCGGGCGACGATACAACGTGGACGGGAACTGCTGTTCCGACTTAACAAATACAACCAATCGTTAGGCCGATACTCCATCCCCTAGGCTTCATTAACGCTCCAATCAAGAGATGATCAATCCATCACTCAAGCGTTCCACGGATTGATCATCTCGCCCCCGAACAGCCGCCGCTACACACAGATCCCATTGGTAAACACCAACCGGTTGCCAAACGGATCGACCACCGTCATGTCCTGGCTACCCCAGGGCATGGCTTGGATTTGCGGGCGGGCGAAGGGGTATTGTTTGGCGAGCAACTGCGCCTGGAAGGCTTCCAGTTCATCGGTCTCGATCCGCAGCGCCGAACCCGGCGTGCAGTCGCCATGGTGTTCGGACAGGTGCAGCACGCAGTCGTCACGGGAGACTTGCAGGTACAGCGGGAAGTCGTCGCCGAAACGATGTTGCCAGTCGACGGTAAACCCCAGGAAGTCGACATAGAATGCCAACGCCTTGGCTTCATCGAAGATCCGCAGGATCGGAGTGGTTTTACCGAAGCTCATGGGTTGCTCCCTGGCTGAAAAGACCCAGTGTAGATGGGTTGACCTTAGTGCTTCGGCCTTGGGCCCGGCTTCTTTAGTGCCACGACGCCATTATTGTGACGCCAATTTACACATTCTCAGCTCCTTACACGCCATTCGCTGGACTAAACCCCTGGCGCAGATCGCCCTCGCGCGCCAGGAACCGCCCTTCCCGACACCCGTTTGCCTGCCCTTCGCGATAGCTCAAGACACCATTGACCCACACGCCATCAATCCCTTCGGCCGCCCGTTGCGGTTCGTTGAAATCGGCGACGTCGCGAATGGTGTGCGGATTGAACAACACCAGGTCCGCCCAATGGCCTTCACGAATTTCACCACGCTCCTTCAGGCCAAAGCGTGCCGCCGACAGACCGGTCATTTTGTGCACGGCGGTGTGCAACGGAAAAAGCCCGATGTCACGACTGAAATGTCCCAGCACCCGTGGGAAAGCGCCCCACAAACGCGGGTGGGGAAACGGGTCCTCGGGCAAGCCGTCGGAGCCGACCATGGATAACGGATGGGCGAGGATCCGTCGTACGTCGCTTTCATCCATGCCGTAGTACACCGCGCCGGCCGGTTGCAGCCGACGCGCCGCATCCAGCAACGACACGTCCCACTCGCTGGCAATGTCGGCGAGGTCGCGACCGCCCACGTGCGGATAGGGCGTCGACCAGGTGATGGTGATGCGATGGGCATCGGTCACTTGCTTGAGATCCAGCGTCGAGGAACTGGCTGCGTAGGGATAACAGTCGCAACCGACAGGATGGTTTTTAGCGGCGTTTTCCAGCGCCGCGAGCACCTGCGGACTGCGCCCCCAGTTACCGGCGCCTGCACATTTGAGGTGGGAAATGATTACCGGGCTTTGCGCATGACGGCCAATCTGGAACGCCTCCTCCATGGCCTCGAGCACCGGTTCGAATTCGCTGCGCAGGTGAGTGGTGTAGACCGCACCGAAGGCGCTCAACTCTTCGGTCAGTTGCATGACCTCATCGGTAGAGGCCGAAAACGCGTTGGCATAGGCCAGGCCGGTGGACAAGCCAAGCGCACCGGCCTCCAGGCTTTCGCGCAGTTGCTGACGCATGGCGGCGATTTCTCCGACGCTGGCCGTGCGCAACAAATTGTCCATGTGGTTACTGCGCAGGGCCGTATGGCCCACCAGCGCCGCCACGTTGACCGCCGGCGTTGCCGCTTCCACTGCTCCGCGATAATCAGCGAAGCGCGGGTAAACGAACGCCTGGGCGCTGCCGAGCAGGTTCATCGGGTCCGGTGGATCGCCCCGCAAGCTGACCGGTGCCGCGCTGATGCCGCAATTGCCGACGATGACCGTGGTCACGCCCTGGCTGAGCTTGGGCAACATCTGGGGTTGGCGAATGACCACCGTATCGTCGTGGGTGTGCACGTCGATGAACCCGGGCGCCAGCACCCGTCCTGCGGCGTCGATTTCTTCAACGGCCCGGGCATCGTGCAAGTCGCCGATGCGCTCGATACGACCGGCGCGAATCGCCACGTCGGCGCGGTAACCGGGTGTGTCGCTGCCATCGATGACCAGCGCGTTGCGGATAAGCGTGTCGTACACCATGTCAGTCTCCCAGCGGCAAGTCATCGTCGCCGCCGCGGTAATCGTCCAGGGCGAGTTTGACTCGTCGCAGGCGCTCTTGATTGTCTTCGGGGCGGGCCAGCGCGAGCTCGGTGGCGAGCACATCGATGGCCAGTAGCATGCCGTAGCGCGCCGCCGTGGGTTTGTAGATGAACGAGGTTTCCGCGCCTTGCAGCGGCAGCACCACGTCGGCCAATCGGGCCAGCGGCGAGTCGGCGCGGGTGATGGCCAGGATGGCCGCACCGTAACTGCGGGCCAGCTCAACCGCGCCCAACAGTTCCGGGGTGATGCCGGTGAGGGAACAGGCAATGACCAGATGTTCGTCGCTCAGGGAGGTGGCGGTGATGCGCATCATCACCGGGTCGCGGCAGGCGGCAATCGGGTAGCCGAAACGCACCAGCCGCACCTGCAACTCCTCGCCGCACAGCGCCGACCAACCACCGAGGCCGAACGCATGAATCATCCGCGTCTTGCCCAGCAGACGCACGGCATCGGCAAACCGTGACTCTTCGAACGCCGACAGATGCTGGCGCAAGGTCGACTCGATATCGCCGACAATCTGCCCATAAAACGCCGACTGCTCGGGCGCGCCGGCCGGGTCGAGGAAACGGCTGCCGACGCCGCTGGCCTGGGCCAATTGCAGGCGCAGATCGCGCAGGTCGCGACAACCGACGGTACGGGCGAAGCGCGACAGCGTGGCACTGCTGACTTCGGCCCGCTGGGCCAGTTCATCGAGGCTGGCGGAGGCGGCAAAGCCTACGTCGTCGAGCATCAGGCGGGCGATTCTTCCTTCGCCAGCGCTGAAGGAATCCTGGCGAGAGCGGATCTGGTAGAGGATGTCCATGGCGGCTCCGGTGTGGTTGCGTTCAGAGTAAACGCGCAAGCCCGAGGGTCAGGCCGAACGCGACCACGGAGATCAGCGTTTCCAGTACCGTCCAGGTCTTGAAGGTTTGGGCAACGGTCATATTGAAGTATTCCTTGATCAGCCAGAAGCCGCCGTCATTGACGTGGGAAAAGATAACCGACCCGGCGCCAGTGGCCAGCACCAGCAGTTCGGGATGGGGATACCCCAGACCGATCGCCACCGGCGCGACGATGCCCGAGGCCGTGGTCATCGCCACGGTGGCCGAGCCGGTGGCAACACGCATCAGTGCGGCGAACAGCCAGCCCATGACCAGCGGCGACAGCTGGAATTCCTGGGCCAGACCGACGATCTGTTGCGTGACGCCAGCATCCACCAGGATCCGGTTCAAACCGCCGCCCGCGCCCACCAGCAAGGTGATGCTGGCCGTCGGTGCCAGGCATTCGTTGGTGAACTTGAGGATCGATTCACGGTTGAAGCCCTGGGCCAGGCCGAGGGTCCAGAAGCTCAGGATGGTCGCCAGCAACAGGGCGATCACCGAGTTGCCGATGAACAGCAGGAACTGGTTGAAACCGCTGCCCGGCGTGGAGATCAGGTTGGCCCAGCCGCCGATCAACATCAGCACTACCGGCAGCAGGATCGTCCCCAGGGTCACGCCAAAACCTGGCAGGTCGGCGCGGGGTTCGCGGTCGAGAAACTGCCGCTCCAGCGGGTTGTCGGCCGGCAGCTGGATGCGTGGCACGATGAATTTTGCGTACAGGGGACCGGCAATGATCGCGGTGGGGATGCCAATCAGGATCGCGTAGAGCAAGGTCTGCCCCACCGAGGCCTGGAACGCTTGCACTGCCAGCATCGCCGCCGGATGGGGTGGCACCAGCGCATGGACCACCGAGAGCCCGGCGACCATCGGCAACCCTACCATCAGGATCGACACGCCGACGCGCCGGGCGATGGTGAATGCGATGGGCACCAACAGCACAAAACCGACTTCGAAGAACAACGGCAGCCCGACCAGAAACGCGATGCACACCATCGCCCAATGGGCGTTGCGCTCGCCGAAGCGTTCGATCAGCGTCTGCGCCATCCGCTCGGCCCCGCCAGACTCGGCCATCATCTTGCCAAGCATCGTGCCCAGGGCCACCACCAGCGCAATGTGCCCCAATGTCTTGCCGACACCCGCCTCATACGCCCCCACCACGCTCGACGGCGGCATTCCGGCCAGCAGTGCCAGACCGATGGACACCAACGTAATCACGATGAACGGATTGAGCCGGTAGCGGGCGATCAGAACGATCAGCGCAATGATCGCGATGGCCGCGTAGACCAACAGCCAATAACCGAATTCAGGTGCCATGCGTTACTCCTCGAATGGGGTCACGTCGATGTGTCGTGAAACTCATAAATCATTTCGAGGAGAAATCTTCAAACGCACTGAAAGTAATTTTCGTACACAGATAAGAAGTGTCGCTGACGGATATCGCGAAGCAGCGGCAATGAAAATTCACCACCGAACTTTCATCCCCGGATTGATCTTCTGTGGCGAGGGAGCTAGCTCCCGCTGGGCTGCAAAGCAGCCCCCCGGCAGCCAATGACTGGTCGCGCGGCACTCAATTCCGTACCATTCGCACCTGTTTTTGCACCGCTCCCCCGGCAGCCGACTCTCCACCGGCGCCCAATCAGGTAAACCATGAAACCAGCACGTCTTCGCGCCGACGCCCTCGCCGGCCTCACCACGTCTTTCGCCTTGCTTCCCGAGTGCATCGCCTTCGCCCTGGTGGCCCACCTCAACCCGCTGATGGGGCTGTACGGCGCGTTCATCATCTGCACGCTGACCGCCCTGTTCGGTGGCCGGCCGGGCATGGTGTCGGGGGCGGCGGGGTCGATGGCCGTGGTGATCGTCGCGCTGGTGGTGCAGCACGGTGTGCAATACCTGCTGGCCACGGTGTTGCTCGGCGGGCTGATCATGATGGCCTTCGGGCTGTTGCGGTTGGGCAAGCTGGTACGCATGGTCCCACACCCGGTGATGCTTGGCTTCGTCAACGGCCTGGCGATCGTCATTGCGCTGGCCCAACTGGAGCATTTCAAAAGCGGCGGGAGTTGGCTGAGCGGTGCCCCGCTGTATCTGATGGCTGGCCTGGTGGCGCTGACCATGGCCATCGTCTACCTGCTGCCGCGCCTGACCCGCAGCGTGCCACCGGCCCTGGTGGCGATCCTCGGCATCGGCCTGGCGGTCTACCTGCTTGGCCTACCGACCCGAACACTGGGCGACATGGCCCACATCGCCGGCGGCTTGCCGGCCTTTGCGCTGCCGGACATCCCCTGGAACCTGGAAACCCTGCAGATCGTCGTACCCTACGCGGTAATCATGGCCATGGTCGGCCTGCTGGAAACCTTGCTGACCCTGAACCTGACCGATGAAATCACCGAGAGCCGCGGTTATCCGGACCGTGAATGCGTGGCATTGGGCGCGGCGAACATGGCGTCTGGATTGTTCGGCGGCATGGGCGGTTGCGCGATGATCGGCCAGACGGTGATCAACCTCAGCTCTGGCGGGCGCGGGCGGCTGTCGGGTGTGGTGGCCGGGCTGATGGTGCTGCTGTTCGTGTTGTTTTTGTCGCCGCTGATCGAGCGTATTCCGCTGGCCGCGCTGGTGGGCGTGATGTTCGTGGTCGCGCAACAGACGTTTGCCTGGGCCTCGCTGCGGGTGATCAACAAGGTGCCGAAGAATGATGTGCTGATGATCATCGCGGTGACGGTCATCACGGTATTCACCGACCTCGCGGTCGCGGTGTTGTGCGGGATTGTCATTGCGGCGCTGAACTTCGCCTGGCAACAAGCCCGGGAGCTGTACGCCGACACGCACCTGGAAGCCGACGACAGCAAACTTTATCGCCTGCACGGCACACTGTTCTTCGCCTCGACGACACGGTTCCTCAACCAGTTCGACCCGGCCAACGACCCACCCCTGGTCACCCTGGACTGCCGTCACCTGAGCTTCGTCGACTACTCGGCGATTACCGCACTGAAGACCCTGCGCGAGCGCTACGGCAAAGCCGGCAAACACCTGCGAGTGTTTCACCTGTCCGAGCGCTGCAAGCAGATGCTCAAGCGGGCGGGTGTGCATCACGATTGACGATATGCCAACACAAAACCTGTGGGAGCGAGCTTGCTCGCGATAGCGGTGTGTCAGTCGCCTTCAATACCACTGACCCGACGCCATCGCGAGCAAGCTCGCTCCCACAAGTCGATGTCTGCCTCACACCATTTCGTTAAGAATCCACTCCACCACCGAAGTCCGCTTCGGCGCCCAGCCCAACAACTCACGGGCATGCTTACCCCGCACGCGGCTGTTGGAGCCCAGGCCGTAGTTGGCCATTTCGTAGCCCCACTCGGCTTCGGCATCGGCCAACGGCCAGTCCTGCGGTTCGCCAAGCATCAATGCACGAGCCATGGCGGTGGTCATGTCGATGAACGAGGCTTCGCCACTTTCGACGAAGTAGAACGTGCCAGGCTGGTTGCGGGTCAGGGCCAGTTTGTACAGTTCGACCACGTCCTCGATATGCACATTGGACCAGATGTTCTGCCCCAACCCCACATGCCGCACCACCCCACTTTTACGCGCCTGCTTGAGCAGCCGCGGCAGCTGCACACTGTCACGCTTGACGCCCAGGCTGTGGCCGTAGATCAGGGTGTTGCAGATCACCGCCGAGTTCACGCCTTGCTTGGCGGCGTCCAAGACCAGGTTGTCGATCGCGACACGGGCAGCCTTGTCGGCGGTGGGCGGCGGCAGCTTGTTTTCGTAGTAGATGGTCTCGCTGGAACGACCGCCCGAAGCGTCACCGACGATGCTCGAACCGCTGGTGTGCAACAGCACTTTGTTCGAACCTTTGAGCCCATCGATCAAGGCTTCGACCGCACCGCGATGGTCGCTGCTGGCGGCATTGATCACTGCGTCGGCGGCACGGGCCTGCGCGGTGAGCAGCGCGCTGTCTTCCAGGGTGCCGACGATCGGCTGGATGCCCAGCGCACTCAGTTCGCTCGCCTGCTCGGCGTTGCGCACCAGACCGGTGACGTGATGCCCGGCGCGTACCAGGCCGGTGGCGATGGAGCCGCCGATAAAACCGGCAGCGCCGGTGACGAATACGTTCATGGACAAACTCCTTGGCCAGGTAAGTGATGGAACAAGTATCGAGGACCACTTCTTGACGAAACAGTCCACATTGCCCAAATCACTCTTGCCTTGAAGTCACGAATCAGCCCTTGAATTCCCGCGAGGCGTAGTCGGCTAGCTTGCCCTGGATGAAGTCCAGGAAACACTGGATCCGCAGCGCCAGTTGGGAGTTGCGGTAGTACACCGCGTTGATCGGCTGGCGATATCCGCTGTTGGCGTCGGCCAGCAACACCTTCAGCCGACCGTCACGAATGTCTTCGCGGGTCATGAAATCCGACAGGCAGGCAATCCCCTGCCCTTGCAGCGCCAGGTGGCGCACGGTCTCGCCGCTGGACGCGCTGATGGCCGGCTGGATCGGCCAGCGATCACCGTGTACATGACGCAGCGGCCACTGGTTGAGGCCCTCGTTCTGGGCAAAGCCCAGCAGCGCATGGTTCGCCAGTTCGGCGACACTCAAGGGCGTGCCGTGCTGCTTCAGGTAGGCGGGGCTGGCGAGGATATGCAATGGGCTGCAACCCAGGGAACGGGCGTGCAGCGTCGAGTCGCTGAGGGTGCCAATGCGGATGGCGATGTCGGTGCTTTGCTCCAGCAGGTCGATGATCAGGTCGTTGCTGTTGAGCTCAAGCTGGATGTCCGGGTAGAGCCCGCGGAACTCTTCGATGTGCGGGACGATGGCGTGCAGCATGAACGGTGACGCGGCGTTGATCCGCAAGCGTCCTGCGGGGTTTTTCTGGCGGGACGACAAGCGCTCTTCCAGCACATCCATCTGGTCGAGGATACCCTTGGCCTGCTCGAAGAAATACTTGCCCTCCTCGGTCAGGTCCATGCGCCGCGTGGTGCGGTTGATCAGCGTGGTCTCGAGCTTGGCCTCCAGGCGCGACAAGGTCCGACTGACCGCCGACGGCGTCTGCCCGACCTGCTCGGCGGCGGCGGAGATGGATCCGCACTCGATCACGCAGACGAAAATCTGCAACTCGTCGGATCTGGCTTTCACGTATCCCCCTGTCGATTGATCTTGTGTGGCGAGGGGATTTATCCCCGCTATGTGGGAGCAGGTTTCCCCACCCGCCACAGGATAGTATCGGGATACGTAGCAAAAGACAGGTCACGCCTTCAGGCCGAACACCTCAATCAAATGCTGCTCATACCGCACCACATCGGTCTCGATGTTCGGACGTTTCATCACGTCCACGCAGAGGAAGGTCGGCAAGCCGGTCATGCCGAGGAATTGGTTGGCCTTGTGGAACGGAAAATACACGGCGTCCACGCCCTTGGCTTCGAAGAAGTCGGTGGGGTCGTCGAAGGCTTGCTGCGGGGCGTTCCAGGTCAGTGACAACATGTATTGCTTGCCCTGCACCAGGCCACCGCTGCCGTACTTCTGCGAGGCATCGGAGCGGGTACGACCGTCGCTGGCGTAGAGGCTGCCATGGCCTTCGGTGAAGACTTCGTCGATGTACTTCTTCACGGTCCAGGGTGCGCCCATCCACCAACCTGGCATCTGATAAATGATCACGTCGGCCCAGAGGAACTTGGCGACTTCTTCCTGGAGGTCGTAGCCGCCGTCGATGAAAGTGGTTTTTACGTCGAAACCGCCACGGTCCAGCACGCTGAGCGCCGTGTCGTGAAGGGTCGTGTTGTAGCGACCGTCGGAGTGGGCGAATTGTTTGCCGCCATTGAGCAACAGGACTTTTTTCATGGAGAGCCTCATCGGGTTCCACGGCGTGGGCCATTTGGATGGCCGCCGAACGGAAAGGTTGAAAACGATGGCGGCAGCGTACCGATGAGCTTCGCGCGGAATAAGCACCACAATGGCAAAACTGATTTGACCTATACGCACGAATGACCAGTCGATTATTGCTGCAGACTCCGTGACACTTTTTATTCCAGGAGCCCGCCCAATGAGTGAACTGCACGGTTTCATCCTGCACGCCAAGACCCGTCCGGAAAAAGCCCAAGCCTTCGAAGCGCTGTTCCGCGCCTACGTCGAACCGAGCCGCGCCGAGCCCGGCTGCATCGAGTACCACATGCTGCGGGACCAGCAAGACCCGACGCTGTTTATCTTTTATGAGATCTGGGCCTCCCAGGCGCACCTGGATGTGCATTCAAACCTGCCGCACATGAAGCAGTTCTTCGAACGACGCATGGATTACCTGGAGCGCGACTTCGAAATCCGTCGCGTCGACATGCTCAGCCCGTCCTCGGCTAACCGCTGACCAGCAGATGGCCGCCGAGCACGCCGAGGCCGATGAAAAACACCCGTTTAAACAGCACGGCGCTGATGCGCTGACGCAACCATTGCCCCAGCCACATCCCCAGCAGCGCCGGCACCAGCGTCAGCAGGGAAGCGCTTAGCTCACCCCCGCCCAAGGCGCCGCGCCACAACAGGCCGGCGGCCAGGGCCATCGTCGAAACGGTGAACGACAGGCCCAGGGCCTGCACCAACTCATCCTTGCTCAAACCCAGCGCTTGCAGATAGGGCACCGCCGGAATGACGAACACCCCCGTGGCGGAAGTGATGATGCCGGTGAGCAGCCCGCAGAACGGGGCGAGCCACCGTTCAACGTTGGCCGCGATCCGCAGCGTTGGCAGCAACAGCCCGCTCAGCGCATACAGCAACAATGCCCCGCCCAAGGCCCGCACCACCCAAGCGCCTCCCGTCATGCCGATCCACAGCGTACCGAGACCGGTGCCAAGGAAAATCGCCAGCAGCAGCGGCCACAGACGTCGGATCAAGGTTTGCAGATGGCCGCCGAAAGCCAGTTGCCAGAGGTTGGTCAGGGTGGCCGGAATGATCAGCAGCGCTGCAGCCTGCGTCGGGGCCATAGCCAGCCCGAGCAGGCCCATGGAGATAGTCGGCAGGCCAAGGCCGATCACGCCCTTGATGGTGCCGGCCAGCAGGAAGGTGCCGATGACCAGCAGGGAAAGGGCCAGGCCGAGGTTTTGATAGAAAGCGATGAGAGTGTTCATCGGGCTATCGTGGGCCTTGGTCTTTGGCTTGAAAAGCTGTCATATACTGAGGGTGCCTCTCTTTCAGCAAGAGGCTAATAATTTTGTGGGTGCTACCGCCGCCTTCTCGAGCAAGCCCGCTCCCACAGGGGATTGCATTTCAAATGTGGGAGCGGGCTTGCTCGCGAAGGCGCCAGATCAGCCACCACAGAACCCCGGCACAGGATCACATTGCCCATGCACTTCGACCTCACCGACCTGCGCCTCTACCTGAATATCCTCGACACCGGCAACATCACCGCCGGTGCGGCCCGCAGCCATCTGTCCCTGGCAGCCGCCAGCGCACGAGTGCGTGCCATGGAGGCGTCCCTGGGCATTGACTTGCTCGAACGCGGGCGGCGCGGCGTCACCCCGACGCCGGCCGGCAAAGCACTGGCACAACATGCCCGGGTGTTGCTGCAACACGCCGAACGCTTGCAACAGGATCTGGCCGAGTACGCCAGGGGTGTCAAAGGCCAGGTGCGCTTGCTGTGCAACACCAGCGCCATGACCGAATACCTGCCCGAGCTGCTGGCCGGTTTCCTCAAGGACCACCCCAACCTCGATATCGACCTGCAGGAATTGCCCAGCTCACGGATCACCCACGCGCTGCGCCAAGGCGCGGCGGACCTGGGTATCGTGTCCGACGCAGTGGACACCACCGGCCTTCAGACCTGGCCCTTTCGCGACGATCCACTGGTCTTGATCCTACCGTCCGGACATCCCTTGGCTGACGGTCGAGCGCTGAGTTTCAGCGAGACCCTCAGCCACGATTATGTCGGCCTGAACGCTTCCAGCGCCTTGGCCATCTACCTCGAAGAACAGGCACTGCACACCGGGATGCGTATGCAAATCCGCATTCGCGCCGACGGTTTCGATGGGGTGATTCGCATGGTGGCCCATGGCGCAGGCATCGCCATCGTGCCAAAGGCCGCCATCGCCCGCCGCCCGCCCGAGTCCACGTATCAATACGTCCCGCTGCAAGAGGCCTGGGCGCACCGGGCGTTGTTGCTGTGCGCCCGTAACTTCGAAGGTTTGCCGGCCTACGCCAAGGCCCTGGCTCGGCATCTAGCCGACTGATGTGCGCTTCTGGATAGCCCGGTGTCGAGCACAGGCATCTACCCGTTCATGCCGCGCGTTAGGGTGCCTGTTCTCTTCTGCCCCTTTCGGAGTTCACATGACCGCACCCATCACCGTCCTGCGCGATACCCACCCGCTGCCCGTACTCGATGCCTGCAAATGGGAAAAACTCGAAGGCGACCCGCACACCGTCAACCTCAACGCCTACACCAGCGAAGACGGCAGCAAGATCATGGGCACCTGGATCTGCACCCCCGGCAAATGGTATGTGGAGTATGTGAAGTGGGAATACTGCCACTTCCAGGAAGGCTACTGCATCATCACCCCGCAAGGCATGGAGCCGATCCATCTGCGCGCCGGCGACATTTTTGTCATCGAGCCAGGCATGAAAGGCACCTGGGAAGTGGTCGAGACCGTGCGCAAGTACTTCGTCTTCGCCTGACAATACCTCGTACGCTTTTGTCGATACGCTGTGCTCAAAGCAAGCTTGGAGCACAGCGCGATCGGACCGCCCGCTACACCGCCACGTCAACGGTGCTGATTTTACCGCTTCGATACGCCTCGAATATCTGATGGAGACTGGATCGGGCCTGCCCTTTCGCGGTGAAAATACCGCCACAGCCGCGGTTGGCAGCCGCATAGCTTTCGTCCTCCATCAATATCAGGTGCGCCTGCTTCAGATTCCAGAACGGCACGCCGGCAAACAGGTGGTGCGTCAGATGATAGTTGTCGCCATGCATGCCGATAAACAGTCGCTCGATCAGCGAGGGGAAACGATTGCGCGTCAGCTGGACCTCATCCTTGTACACACCGAACATGCCGAAGTGCTCGGAAATCTCGGAGAGCCAGCCAATCACCTGGAATACCGTGAAGTACGGGACCAACCAGAACAGGACATAGGCCCACGGGCCGACGAAGTAGCTGAAGAGCAGCAGCATCGCGCCATGAACCACCAGAAGCTTCACGCCCTGTAACGGGTTGGCCAGGATGTCACCCGCCCGGTTCTTGACCAGGTAGAGGAAATACTTGTAGGTATTGACCAGCGTTACGCTCCTGAACAGATGTCGGAACAGGAAATCCATACGGTCCTGAGCCTCATACAGGCCCGACTCGATGTAGAAACGATGGTCGGGATCCTTATCCTTGTCGCCCAGATGGTGATGGTGCATCTGCACATGGGATCGACGATAGGCTTCATAGTCCTGGAAGATGGGGTATGCCAGCAGGTATTCACCGACCCATTTGTTAAGCGCCTTGCCTTGCGCCAGGGTCATGTGCGCCGCTTCGTGCAACAGCGAGGCGAGCGCCCTCTGCCGGGAGCCAATGAGCAGCAGTGCCAGCGGATACAGAGCGTTATAGCGATTGGCTAGAAAGATCGCCGAGGCAATGACCAGCAGGTCCGCGCCCAGGGCAACCAGCCAGTGCCAATTGTCTTTTTTGTACAGAGGACGCAAGCGCAGCCTGAGTTCAGCAGAAGGATTAAACCTGTTTACATCGTTCATCGGAATTCCCTTTCATAACTCGAAGTGATGAATACAGACGCGAACGCCTGCACAGCCATAATTATTTTTCCAAACAATTAGTGCAGTACCACTGTCGCAGACGGTCACCTGCCAACACACGACGCACATTCCATTGCGACACACCGCACGACATAGACTTTCTATTTATATGCTCTTTGTTGTCTTGCTCATCATTTACAACTCGGACAGTAACGCGATGAACTCATCCACCTCTTGAGCGCTGTTCCTCGCGTTGATGGACACTCGCACAAAGCGCTGATGCCCGTGCTGCAACATGAAGTACGGTGTATGCGCAGCGTATCCCGGCCAAGCGTTGATACCTCGTGCTCGCAGATAGCTGACGACTTCTGTCGCCGAACAGCGCTCATGGGTGAAAGCGATAATGCCCTGATGCTCGGTACCCGGTGCGATCAAGTTGACGCCGGGGGTGTCTGCCAGACGACGGAACAGCGCTCGATAGAGCTCGGACTCCGTCCCGTAGGCGCTCGACAAACGCTCTTTGATCGCCTGATTCAAACCCACCACGGCCGCATTGTTGCGTTCGGCATATTCAAAACAGCGGGCATCTCCCATCCCCCGCGTGACGACTCCGGATGCATCGACAGTGGCCCGGCCCAGGTCGGTGAAACGAGGCTGCGCGGTGGCCAGGAAACGATCGGACAAGTAGGCAAACCCTGTTCCTCTCGGCCCACACAGGAACTTTCTACCGGCAGCCGTCAACACGTCGCAGCCGGCGGCGCGCACATCCAGCGCCAGCATGCCCGCCGATTGACAGGCATCGACAAAGTACCAGGCCGGGTAGTCGCGAAGGATATGCCCCACCGCCTCGATATCATTCACGATCCCACAGCAAGAAGGGACATGGACAATCGAGACCAACTTGACCTCGGCGCTCATGTGCCGGGCCAGCCATGGCAGGTCGAGGTTGCCCTCGGCCAGCAGCGGCATCACTTCAACCACTACGCCGTACAAGCGCTGCAATGTTGCCAATGCGATCAGGTTGCCCGCGTATTCGTAAGGAGTGACCAGCACGCGCGCGCCTTCGGACCAGTCCAATGCCTCCAGCGCGGTCACCCAAGCCTTGGTCGCGCCATCAAAAAGTGCCACGTTACGTGCATCGGTACCCAGCAGCCGGGCAATGTTTTCATAGACCTCAACGTCCAGGACCGCTGAGTAATTCAACTCGGTTTCATAGGCCCCCGATTCAAACTCGTCCTGCAAGTAACGTTGCATCAGCTTCAGCGTCTCGGCGGACATAAGCCCCGAACCCGCCGTATTGAAGTGAATCATCAATCACCTCTCGCGCCTTGAACCCAGGAAATAAAACAGACTGGCCACGACCACGCACATGGACAACATGTAGAACACGGCCTGAGGTGCATAGAGTGATAATGCAACACCGCACAACACCGGCCCCAGCGCAGCCCCCAAGTTCGACAGGTTCTGCGCACCGTAGTACACGCCGCGCATGTCCTCCGGGGCGATGTAGTCGATGAACAGGTATTCCACCGGGATAATAATGATCTCGCCCACGGTAAAAACGATCATGGCCAATACCCAGACAACCGGGGTCTGTGCGTAACAAAAACCCATCAGGCCGACCACGAAGAACAGCATGCCCAGCATCAGCATCCGGAACAGATTGCCTTGGTTGATCCTGGAGCCGACCAGGTATTGCAGACCAATGACCACGCAAGCATTGGTGGTCACCAAATAGTTGATGATGTTGTAGGTATTCTCCGCAGTGCTGGTCACGATCAAGTATTGCGACAGATAGGCCGTGAACTGACCAAACACGATGGCACTGAGAATGCCGCCGATCGTAAAACACACCAGCCGGTAGTTACGCACCAAATGGACCAGTACGCGGGCAAAATCATTATTTGGCCGCGCCACGCCTTCGCCGCGAGGAAGTCGCTCGCCCATCCCGCTGTACAGCACCACAAAAGCCACCCCAATCAGCGCCGAGACCGCAAACGGCAGGCCGGGGCTGATTTTCGCGCAGAGCACACCCAGGAAAGGGCCGATGGCATAACCGACATTGGTCAGCGTGTACTTCATGGAAAACACGCTGGCGCGCTTGTCCGCCGTCACCAGAAAACCGATGCCTGATTTCACCGCGATATCGATCACCGCGTAGGACAGATTGACCACCACGATGGCGATGATGAACGGCACCAGGCTGGCGACCTGATAAGCCACGGCAAATGCCAAGGCAAACAATGTGGCGGCGCCGAGCAGGATCCGATAGTTGGAAAACCGGTCCACCAGAAAGCCGCCGTAGACACCCAGGACGGAGCTGACGATCAACGCGCCGCCCACCACCAGACCGATATCGGTGACCCCCAGGCCAAAGGCCTGGGAGAAATAAACCACCAGATACGGCAAGGCCAGCGCCCGGGCAACGGTCAGGATAAACGTCGCCGACAGCAACAGGACCACGGGCCTGCTATACACCTTGAGCCCGCCTTGCACGGCCAACTCACCCGACACGTCTTTCATGCCAGCATTTCCCTGTAGACGCCGGGTTCGTCCTCGCGCAGCAACTCTATGCTCTTCTGAATGGCGGCACGGTCGCGGTCGAGAATGAACACGTGACCTGGGCAGTTTTCCAGGGAAACGGTTTTCTTCAGCGTCCCTTCATCCTGGATCTTGATGCTGTGTACCCCAGGAATCGCTTTCCACCGAGCCAGGTTCGGCACTCGCTTGATCGGCCCCGCCTGTCGAGCAATCAGAAACACACAGCTGGAATGAAAATAGAGCTTGTTTCGCGGGCGTTGTCGGTCATCGAGAAAAGCCTGGGGGTTGACCAGCGAGTCGATCCACAGGCTCAACTGGTTATGCCCCAAGGCCCGTGTATAAGCCGACAGATCAATGCCACCCGGCATCCGTGCCGCTGTTTCAAGCAGCACCGGTTCATCGTCGACAATCATCAGTTCGCTGTGGCCTACGCCCTGGCGGATACCCAGTGCATCGAGCACGGAAAAGATGTACTGCGACAGACGACGGTAGACATCGGCATTGTCCACCGGGCACATCAACTGGTTGTAGTCGTGCACCGGCGAATCGCCGATCCGAGTGCGGTACACCCGGATGATTTCGCTGACATAGTGCTGACCGTCGACACTCACGGTATTGACGCAATATTCAATGTCCACATCAGTGGATTTGCTCGCCGACAACTCCGAGTTGAAATCCGAGTTATCCAGATACTGCTGGACCAGAATCTGCTCGTTACTTTCGAGAAACAGGTTCCGGCTCGACTTGATGACCTCGAAGGCCTGTTCAACTTCGCTTTCCTGCGTGCAGATATGAATATTGTCCGACCCGGCACTTTTGATCGGTTTCAACACCACCGGCAGGATGCGTTGCTCTTTTATCCACTCCAGAATGGCGGCCAGCGAATCCGATTTGAAATGCTTGATCGAGCGTACACCCGCGCGCTGCAAGGCTTCATGCATTTCAAACTTGTCGCGCCAGCGAATGGCGTGGGACGGATCATTACGGCGTGGAATATCAAACAGTCCAGCCAGATGAGCAGCCAGTTCAACACCAAATTCGCAACCAGCCAGCACAAACTGCACGGAATATTCGGATAACGCCTGACGCAGCTCGGCGTCCGAGTTGTAGAGAATGTCTTGGGTAAAGTCCGCCGGACGGAACCAGGCGTTATAGAACTCGTTGACATTGGCGGTGGAACGCACATGCACGCATTCGAATCCACGGGAAATAAAGGCGGGGGCAATAAGACTGCCGGTCGAATAGGCATCGACGATCAGCACAATGTTTTTCTTATAGATCACTTGACCGTCTCCCCGGCCCGACTGAGCGCTCGAACGGTATCCTTGATAATCCCGGCGGCTTTATAAATATCGTCGAGACTGATGTTGATATGTGGCATGAAGCGCATTTCCCTGGCGTTATACGGCAAGCCCCCCACCCCGTTCTGGCGCAGAACAGCTGCGAACTGCACCGGTGCAATACCCAGCGAGGCAACGTCCAGGGTGACCATGTTAGTGCCCTTGTAGCGCGCGGGCGCCTCGTCGATATCGTTGAGCAACTGGTGCAGCAAGGCTGCGTGCTCATGGTCTTCGACCAGCCGTTCAACGTGATTCTGCATCGCATAAAGCCCGG
Source organism: Pseudomonas sp. CFBP 5748 (assembly GCF_053850495.1). Taxonomy (NCBI): domain Bacteria; kingdom Pseudomonadati; phylum Pseudomonadota; class Gammaproteobacteria; order Pseudomonadales; family Pseudomonadaceae; genus Pseudomonas; species Pseudomonas sp. CFBP 5748. Next base: position 17,400 of record NZ_JBSPTN010000011.1, on the reverse strand, counting down.
CAGCCGCCATCATGCCGGCCTGGTGCAGATCGCCGCCGAACCATTTCCGGTATTTTTTAGCGCGCAGTATCAACTCCTGGGAACCCACCATGATCGAACCGATCGGCGCCCCCAACCCCTTTGACAGGCACATGGACAGCAGATCAGCGTTGTCGGTGTATGACGTCACATCGATGCCGGAGGCAATAGACGCATGGAGAATGCGTGCACCGTCGAGATAACGATAGGCACCGATATCCTTGGCATAGGCAAAGACATTGTTCATTTGCTGCAGAGGAAAGATGGCACCACCTTTACAGCCGAGGGTGTTTTCAATCACCACCACCCGTGGCAACGCGTAGGTCTGACTCCAGCGGCATTTGGAGGCGTGGAGCTTTTCCAGGTCACTGACGTCGAACAGGCCATTGTCGTGATTGGAAAGCGAAAAGTTGACCCCTGAAAAGGCCGACGTCGAGGCGGACTCGTAGAAATTGATGTGGTACGAGGCGTCCAGGAATATCTCATCGCCCGGGTTGGTCAGTGCCTTGATTGCCAACTGGTTGCTCAAGGTGCCACCCGAGGTGAACAGCGCCGCTTCCTTCTGGAAGTAATTGGCACAGTATTCCTCCAGCGCACGCACGCTCGGGTCTTCACCGAAACAGTCATCACCCACTTCTGCCTGATAAATCGCCTTGCGCATGCCTTCCGTTGGCTTGGTTACCGTATCGCTTCTGAGATCGATAAACATGAGATGCTCCGTTAATAACCTGCGCCAAAGACAATGCGGGAGGGGTCGTAGAAGTCTGCGAGAGCTTCCAGGACGTTTTCAGGCGACTCCGCGAGTCGATGCAGAAAATGCAGGTACCAGCTGTCGCCGTAAACCGCCGCGATACGGCAAGCCAGCCCTGCTTCTTTGGCTTTGCGCAACGTCTCGGGTTGCACCCCGTGGAGCATTTCCAGTTCCTGGATCTGCGAATGGTACCCCTGGTCGAAAATGCGCTTGATCAAGGTGGGATCCTGCGTCGCACAACTGACCGCAATCCTGGCCTCGAGGATTTCGGCGAGTAACGTCAAATAGCGCTCATCCAGTTCCGCTCCCCGCGGCAGGGCTATTTCAGGCGCTTCGTTATAAACGCCTTTGACCAATCTGATTTTACGACCATAACCAATGATTGCAGATAGATCATCAACTGTTCTATGCAAGTGGGCTTGGACAGTGAGGCCAATATTGGCGTGATCTGGGGCCAACTGGGAATACACTTCGAGGATCTTATCGACCGCCGAAGAGTGTTCCATGCTGATCATCACGGGAATGTTATGTTCTGCGGCAGCAGACAAGATAGTGGCGGCGTTGCGATAGGCAGTTTCCTGGGAAATAAGCATGCCCACTGCGCTTAAATCGAAACCCAACTGTGGAGTTAATCCAGCCTTGGAGAAAGTCTGGATAGATTTCAGGTACTCATCGACGAACGTTTGTACGACGTGAGGATCATGATTCTCCTCGCCGACATACTCAACACCGAGTCGATAGCCTTTATTGCGGAGTAATTGCAGCTTATCACGGAGTGTTTCTCGATCCGAGGCGATAATATAGCGGTGAGCCGCTTGCTCGAATAACCTGAAGAATAATGAGTCTTTACTGAAGGCGTCTCGACATTCTTGATTCAGCGCCAACTTTTTAAGGCCGGCAGATATAAGTACGCACGTATCCTGCGAAGGCATGGGTATCGCTCCTTGATAATAATTGCTCGTCCTGAGCGCCGAGTATTGTGCAACGATTTTTTTCTGTCAAGGCTCCACAACTATAACAACTTGTTATCACTCGCAGCGTTTCATATATATGAAACCGAGGATTACTCAGGACACATTCATATTAGATATCGTTTATTACAGCTTCGCGGCGAGACCTCGCCCAGGGGTTTATTTCCTGCGCCAGCGACGCAGCCTTAAACCTGCAACGCGGCTCACGCCGCTTTTAACAGGTTCAATCCGCTACGTCGCCGGGGATGAACGCTTCATGCAATGCTGCGCCTATTGCGGCTTGCGATAGCTGTTAACAATTGCCGAAAAATCCTTGCCGCCCTCGCCCCGCTGGCTCATCGCCTGATACAACTGCTGAGCCACCGCCCCCAGCACCACCGGCTGATGGGCCTGCCGCGCGGCTTCGGTGGCCAGGCCCAAGTCCTTGAGCATCAGGTCCGCACCGAAACCGCCGGTGTAACCTCGGGACGCCGGCGCCGTTTCAATCACGCCCGGCCATGGGTTGTAGGTGTCCGAACTCCAGCAACGCCCCGTCGAGCTGTTGATGATCCCGGCCAGCACCTGGGTGTCGATCCCCAGAGCGTCGCCCAGGGCCATGGCTTCGCTGACGCCCACCATGGAAATTCCCAGCAGCAGGTTGTTGCAGATTTTGGCGATCTGCCCGGTGCCGACCTCTCCGCAACGCACAATGTTACGGCCCATTTGCGCCAGCACCGGTTGCAAGGTGGCAAACAGCTCAGCGCTGGCACCGACCATGAAGGTCAACGTGCCAGCTGCCGCACCGCCGGTGCCGCCCGAGACGGGAGCGTCGGCCATCGCCACGCCCTGCCTGGCGGCAGCGGCGGCGACATCGCGGGCGGTCTGTGGATCGATGGTGCTGCAATCCACCGCTGGCGTACCAGCGGCGATACCGGCCAGCACGCCGTCTTCCCCCAGCCAGACACTGCGCACATGGGCAGCGGCCGGCAGCATGGTGATCACCAGTGCCGCGCCCTGGGCCGCATCCCGCGGCGAGGTGCTGATAGTGCCACCTAGCGTTGCCAGCTCGGCCAGCACCGTCTGGTTCAGGTCGAACAGGTTCAGCGAATGGCCGGCCTTGAGCAGATTGCGCGCCATGGGGGCGCCCATATTGCCGAGGCCGATAAAGGCGATGTTCATGTCCGGCTCCTTAACGCAGGTTGATGGTGGTATTCACGCCGTCATTGACGCTGTCATCATCGAACCAGCGCGCGGTAACGGTCTTGGTCTGAGTGTAGAACTGCACCACTTGTTTGCCGTACGGGCCGAGGTCGCCGAGTTTCGAACCCCGGGAACCGGTGAAGCTGAAAAACGGTACCGGCACTGGAATCGGGATGTTGATCCCCACCTGGCCGACGTCGATTTCACTCTGGAATTTGCGTGCCGCCGCACCGCTCTGGGTGAACAGGCCCGTGCCATTGCCGAACGGGTTGGCGTTGACCAGGGCAATCGCCTGATCGAGGGTGTCGACTTCCAGCACCACCAGCACCGGGCCGAAGATTTCTTCGGTGTAGATGCGCATGTCGGTGGTCACGCCGGAAAACAGGGTCGGGCCGACGAAGTTACCCTGCTCGAAGCCCCGCACGCTGATGTCACGGCCATCGAGTTCCAGCTTCGCCCCTTCCTTCACGCCGCTCTCGATCAACTCGAGAATCCGCGCCTTGGCCCGTTTGGAAATCACCGGCCCGACATCGGTACCCGGCTCGCTGCCAGCGTTGACCTTGAGCTTCTGCGCCAGGGCCTTGAGTTCCGGCAACCATTGCTTGGCCGCGCCCACCATCACCACCACGGAGGTGGCCATGCAACGCTGGCCCGCCGCGCCGAAACCGGCCCCGACCAGGGCGTTGAGGGTTTGCTCGCGATTGGCGTCAGGCAACACCACGGCGTGGTTCTTGGCGCCCATCATCGACTGCACGCGCTTGCCATGGCGACCCGCAAGCTCATACACATGAGTGCCGACCGCCGTCGAGCCCACAAAGGAAACCGCCTTGATGTCTTTGTGGGTGCAAAGCGCATCCACCACATCCTTGCCGCCATGCACCACATTGAGCACACCCGCCGGCACGCCAGCCTCGATGGCCAGTTCCACCAGCAGCATGGTCGACAGCGGGTCCTGTTCCGACGGCTTGAGCACGAAGGTGTTGCCACAGGCGATGGCCATCGGGAACATCCACAGCGGAATCATCGCCGGGAAGTTGAACGGGGTAATGCCCGCACACACCCCAATCGGCTGGCGCAACGTGTAGGTATCAACGCCGCCGGCAACGTTCTCGGCGAACTCGCCCATCTGCAGCGTGCCGATTGAACAGGCATGCTCGACCACTTCCAGGCCGCGAAAAATATCGCCCTCGGCGTCAGCGATGGTTTTGCCCTGCTCGGCGCTGAGCACCGCGGCGATACGCTTGGAGTGCTCGCGGATCAACGCCTGGAGCTTTAGCATGATGCGCATCCGCGCGCCGATGGGGGTCAGCTTCCAGGTCTGGAAGGCACGCTGGGCGGCAGCAATGGCGGCATCGACTTCCGATGCGGTGGCGAACGGAACCTTCGCCAGCACCTGCTGAGTGGCCGGGTTGACGATGTCGTGCCATTCGCTGGATTGGGATTCAACCCACTCGCCATCGATCAGCAGTCTGACGGTTTGCAGGGCAGTGTCGTTGGGCGTAAGGGAAACATTCATGCTGGCCTCCGGGATTGTTCTTATAGGGCGCGCTGGTTCAGCAGAGACCAAGGCGCATAGACACCTTGGTGATGGGACTGTTTTTGGAGTATAGATGTGCAAACTTCTAATAAGAACGCACATAAAAACCGGTCCAACATGCAAAAAAACATCACCTCCCTGGGGTCGCTCAATTGGGACGACCTCAAGTTTTTCCTCGAAGTGGCCCGCACCCGCAAGGCCAGCACGGCGGCCAAGCGCCTGGCCGTCGACTACACCACGGTGTCGCGACGCATCAGTTCGCTGGAAACGTCATTGGGCACGCTGCTGTTCGAAAAATCCCGGACCAACGGTTTTGTCCTGACGGCTGAAGGCCAGCGCCTGCTGGGTTACGCCGAGTCGATCGAAAGCACCCTGCACATGGCCTGCGAACAGGTTTCGGGGTCGGGGGTCGCACTGTCCGGCCACGTGCGCATGGGCTGCACCGAAGGCTTCGGCAGCTTCTTCATCACCCCGCAGTTGAGCCACTTCGTCGACGCCTACCCGGCCATTTCGGTGGACATCCTGCCGTTGCCGCACTTCATCAGCCTCTCCAAGCGCGAAGCCGACATCGTCATCGCCCTCGAACGCCCCGAACACGGCCCGTATGTGTGCTGCAAACTGTGCGACTACCGGCTGCAGCTCTACGCCACCCAGCCATACCTGGACAACCACCCACCCATCCGGCGCCCGGCAGACTTGAGCAATCACTCGTTCATCAGCTACGTGGATGACCTGGCGTTCAGTTCCGAGTTGCTCTACCTGGCCAACGTACTGCCCGGCGCCCACGCTCATCTGCGCAGCACCAGCGTGATCGCGCAATTCGTGGCGGCGCAGCAAGGGCGTTCGCTGGCAATTCTGCCGTGCTTCCTTGCCGCCCAGGACCCAAGGCTTTTGCCGGTGCTGCCGGAGGAAATCAACGTCACCCGGCAGTTCTGGATGTACTGCCGGGAGGACCTGCGCAAGCTCAAGCGCATTACCCTGCTGTGGGATTACATCCGCGAAGTGACTGAACAGAACCAGCCACTGCTGATGGGGGACAGCCGGGAGATGGTGTTTGCCGACTAGTCGGCGATGACCACGATGGCGACGCGACGGTTTTCGGTACGCCCATCGACCGTGTCGTTGGATGCGACTGGCTTGCTGCTACCGAGACCGCGTGATTGGACGTTTTCTTCACGCATGCCTACGCCTATCAATACTTTGCTCACGCTAAGGGCGCGACGTATCGACAGTTGTTCGTTATAGGCTTGAGAACCCGAGGCGTCGGTGTGGCCATCGACGCGTACCCGCTCGATTCCAGCCCCCAGCAGCGCCTTGCCAATTCGCTCGACGATCTCGGTGCTGGCCGGGTTGAGGTTTTCCACATCGCTGCCGAACAGCACCTTGCCTGACAGACCAAAGGCCCAGCCATCGTCAGTCAATTCGAACCCTTGCTGTTTGAGCACGGCCACTTGCGCCGGGGTAAGCCCTTTCTGCGGTGCAGTCTGGCAACCGCTCAGGGCCAGGACGGCGAGAAACAAAAACGCGGCGAAGTGCCGCAAGTAACGTTGAGGATATAGACGCACAAGTCAGCTCCTGGTTTGAAGATCCGCGACGGAATGCTCCGACCCCGCCGTGTGTTGGCCGCCTCGGGCGAGGCGTTTGGCCTGGTACATCGCCGCATCGGCGGCGTTGAGCAAGGCGCCTGGCGTGGCGCCATGATCAGGGTAAACGGCAATACCGATACTGAGGGACGTCAGCACTGAGGCATTGCCGGGCAATTGAATCGGCATTTCCATGCTGGCGATGATTTTTTCCGCGATCAACTCGGCGTCTTCGGCATTGTGCAGCGGTGCCAGCAACACGGCGAACTCATCGCCACCCAGACGCGCCACCAGGTCATCCTCACGCAATTGTGCGCGAACCCGCGTCGCCACCGCCGTCAGCACCGCGTCACCGGCAGCGTGGCCGAAATTATCATTGATGCCCTTGAACCGGTCGCTGTCCAGATACAGCACAGCCACTTGTTCGTCGAGTTTGCTGGCATTGCGCAAAGCACGGATCAACCGGCCTTCGAAGTACGCCCGGTTCGGCAACCCGGTCAGGCTGTCGTGACTGGCCTGATGGGCCAGGGTTTCGTTCTCGCTTTGCAGGTGGGTCTGCCAGGATTCCAATTCATCGAGCAATGCGTTGAAGTCATTGCCCAGGTTATCCAGTTCGGCGATGGCGGCCGGCGGCACGCGCCGGTCCAGGGCTCGCTCGCTGCGGGCCGCGTGGGCTACCTCGGCCAGGCTACGCAGCGGCCCCGTGATCGCGCGCAACTGGCGCCGCGCCAGGTACAGCGCCACCCAGGCACTCACTGCCGTGCACAAAATGATCCCCGCCAGACCGCTGAGCAAAAAGCGCAACAGGCTGCCACCATGCCCCGCCAACAAGATGCTGCCAATGTTCCGCCCCTGATGAACGATCGGCAGGCTGATGGGTTTTTCCAGGAATGCCTTGGCGATGTGCATCTCCAGCTCCGACAAAAGACCGGTTTCCGGTCGCTGCCAGCGCGCCAACAAGCGCCCGTGCTCATTGAACACCCTGGCATCGGCGACTTCTTCGGTGGTGGCGATCAAGGCCAGCGCTTCGGTAGCCGCAGCCGAATCATCGAACACCACCGCCGCTTCCACGGTGTAGTTGATCGAGCGGGCGATCAGGTGCAGGTTATGATCGGCGTAGACCCGCAACGCAAGCACACCCAGCAAAGTCAGGGAAACACTGGCCATGGTGATTGCCACCAACGCGACGATCAGGTGACCGCGCCCGATGACCGAACCCAGGGTGGGACGGACCCGTGTTTTGGCCAGACTCATGGTGTTGCCGGCCTGCGACGGGAAAGCTGCAGAACGCTCGGATGGATACGCACGCCACTGCGCGCCACCGAGTCGAGGTTGACCTCGAACGATACCTGCTCATCACCGACCCGCAGGCAGAACAGGCTACCCACAGTGCACTGGTCACCACCCTCGCTGATGCTCAACACAGGCTTACCGATCAAGGAGGCGAACAGACGGGTGCGCTCGTCGCTGGTCAGCCTGCCGATGTAGACGGCGTTGCAATCCGTGGCGATGCTGGGGTGATCGGCCAGCAACCTCTGCACGGTCACTGGTCGGCCGGTGGCCTGGGTGGTGCCTTTTACCAGGTCGTCGGTGTATTGGGTCGGCCCGACAATGCACAGTTGCAGTTGCGCGGGTTCCAATGGCCAGCGAGCGTAGCTGAGAATGCCCAAGACGACTTGAGTGACCGCTTCGGCCCGCTGTTCGGCCCGGCTCGTGGATGACGGGTCTTCGGCAACCACCACAGGCGACAGCAACCACAGAAGACCGGTAAGCAGATAATGCCTCCAGTCCTTGCTGCGCACTGCCTCCCGAACCACCACTCTCATGGAAAATCTCTTGGTCATACGATAAGTGCCGGAACGATAGCACAGTGCCAAAAAGCCAGCGAGCCGGCGCTCTACGGACATATCCGACAGAAAACAGTCAAAATCGCGACCCAGGCATTGAATCACGAAAGCTGATCATTCAGTCATCTCGTTCCAACGCCAGCATCAACCCACTCAAGCGCTTGACCTTGCGCCGCACCGCCTCCTCGAACACTCCCGCCCGCGGCTCGATCAGGCTGAACCATTGCTTGGCCCGGGTAATGGCGGTGTACACCAGTTCCTTGGTCAATACGGGGTTCAGCGCATCCGGGAGAATCAACGCCGTGTGGGTGAATTCCGAGCCCTGGGACTTGTGCACGGTCATCGCATACACGGTTTCCACATCATTGAGCCGACTGGGCAGGACGAAACGCACGCCCCCCTGGCCGTCGTTGCGGGGGAAGGCGACACGCAGCACCTGTTTACCGGCATCCGGCCCTGCACGCTCGGGCAACTTGAGGGCAATGCCGATATCGCCGTTCATCAACCCCAGCCCGTAGTCGTTGCGAGTCATCAACACCGGGCGCCCTTCGTACCACTGATGATCGCTATCGATCAGCCGGGCCTTGAGCAGCGCGGCGGTGATGCGCTGGTTCAGTCCTTCAACACCCCATGGCCCTTTACGCACAGCACAGAGCAATTGGAATTCGTCGAATGCCGACAAGACCTCCCGAGCCCAATCGGCCCAGCAAGCATCTTCCAATGGACGAGAAATGGCTGGTCGTCGCTGCCGTAGAAGGCTCAGGTAATGTCGATACCCCTGCGGCCCTTCCGGCCGGCCTTCGAGTAACAAACGCTCCAGCGCCCCATCATGCTCGCCCTTTAACGCCAGGGAACACAGGTCGGCATGTTGGCCATCGATCAGCAACTGACGGGCTTTTTCAGGCTGTTGCTGGTTGACCCAGCGGGCCAACTGACCAATGCCACTGCCCTCGCCGAAGCGACGGGAATGCCTGAGCATGACCACTTGCTGCGCCAGGGGATGGGTGCCGTCGAGGTCTTGCTGCAGATCACTGGCCGAAAAATTTTCGCCACTGATCGACTCAAGCCAGGTTCGGGTCTGCGGGCTGTACCAGCCCTCCTCGGCGTCCCGACACAAATCCCCCAGCACCGCACCGGCCTCCACGGAGGCCAACTGGTCCTTGTCCCCCAGCAACACCAGTCGCGCGTGAGCCGGCAACGCATCCAACAGATTGGCCATCATCTCCAGATCGATCATGGATGCTTCATCGACCACCAGCACATCCAGTGGCAACCGATTGCCTGCATGGTGACGAAAATGGCGGGTACCGGGCCGACTGCCCAGCAAACGATGGACCGTGGTCACGTCGCAGGGAATGCGTTCACGCACAGCGTCGTCCACATCCAGAGTCCGCACCTGCTGGCTGATGGACTCGGTCAGACGTGCTGCCGCCTTGCCGGTCGGAGCGGCCAGGCGAATCCGCAGCGGCTTCCCGGCTTCCACCGCTGGCGCCTGCAGCAACGCCAGCAAGCGTACAACGGTGGTGGTCTTGCCGGTGCCTGGGCCGCCGGTGACGATACTGAAGCCCCCCCGAGTCGCCAGCGCACAGGCCAGTTTCTGCCAATCGATAGGAGCGGTGGCGCTGGCCGGCCCGAACAGCCCGTCCAAACGCTCGCGCAGGTCGCCAGGCGCGGCTTCCTGCTCGGCAAGCCGTTGGCGCAATGTCTCATCTATCCGCCGTTCATAGGCCCAGTAACGGCGTAGATAGAGACGTTTGCCGGACAACACCAACGGGCGCTGCTGCGCCTCTTCGCTCCCATCGACCGCCAGCGCCACCAGGCGGCTGGAGGCCAGGACGTTGCACCAATGAGCGCCATCCAGGGTCCGCAGGATTTGCGACGGCAGCACGCCGGTCTGCAAGTCACCCTCCGGGGGCAGCGACAGGGCGAAGTCCGGTTCCTCGAGGGTTTCGAACAAGTCCAGGCAGACATGCCCATGGCCCAACTGATGACTGGTGAGGGCCGCGGCGAGCAGGACCAACGGATCATCGTCAGGCGCCAGCTCATGGAGGAACGCGACGAATGCCTTGTCCAGGGCACGCAACCAACCGCGTTCGACCCAACGCGTCAGCAACAGCAGCAGATCATCTGCACGAGTCAAAGGCGCCAGTTCAACCAGGTTCTCGTCATCGGACGATGTGGGCCGCAGGTCGGCAAAAGAACGACTCATAGCAACTCTCCCTGTACCCACGCCGGCTCGGCCTTGGGTTCGGGTGCCCCCTGGAACAGACGATCCAGCTGCTCGATCAACGCCCGTGGCGGCTTGGTGAAATAAACACCCTGACTGGCTGAGCGGGTACCCCGAAGGAACAGATATAAGGCACCGCCGACATGCCGGTCGTAGTCATAGTCGGACAGGCGGGCCTTGAGCTGACGATGCAGGGCCAACAGATACAACACGTATTGCAGGTCGTAGCGATTGTCCAGGATCGACTGCTCCATGGCCTGCGCGGTATAGGCCATGTCATCGACACCCAGCCAGTTGGATTTGTAGTCGGCCACGTAGTAGCGGCCGTCGTGCTCGAAGGTCAAATCGATGAAGCCCTTGAACATGCCGTTGAGCAACACCGGCTCGGCGGCGACACGGGCCACACCGCCATGGGTGAAGCGGCAAACCAGTTGATCGAGCTTGAGCACATCGACCTTATGACTGGCGAACCAGAATTCCATTTCGACCTGGAAATGGGTCAAGTGCTCGAACACCACCGGCGTCTGGCCGTTACCGACAGGCAAAGGCAGTTGGATCAGGTGTTGCAGCCATTCGCTCAGCGTGGTGATCCAGCCTTTCCAGCCACGGCGATTGCAGCGTCGGGCAATGGCATCCTCGATATCCGTCGGCGCCGATGAAAACCCTTCCCCGGCGACCCATTCCAGAAGTCCATGAAGAAAGGTGCCAGGGTTGGGCCCGCGGGGAAAGCGATGGATGTCGCCGCCCACGGCAATGACTTCCCTTGGGGCATCCGGGTCAAGTCGCTCATCGTCGAACAGTTTCTGGGCCTGCGGATTCTCTGGCGCGCTATCGCTGCCTTCGCTCAGGCTTTCGCCAATGCGCAACGCGCTGTAGGAGGCAATCCACCAGTTTTCGCTGGCTTTGCGCACGGGTATCAGGGGCTCGAGCAACACTGCTTCGTTACTCGGGGGGCGGTAGCACTCATCGGTGGCCTGGGGCATTTCCTGGCAACTCACCGCATCGCTGCCCTGTTGCAGCGCCTCCAGCCAGCCCCTCAACTTCACCGACTCGGCCAACGGCACACCGCCACCCAATAGATACCCCAGCGCGGACAAATGCAGGATCGAGCTGCTGTGGTTGCCGCGTTTGAGATCAGCGACACCCAGCCAGCAGGCATGTTGCGCACGGGTAAGCGCCACGTAAAGCAGCCGCAGGTCCTCGGCCAGACGCTCGTCATCGGACTTGGCAATCAACTCGGCGGTGGGCTTGAGACTGATCTGCGCCTGGCGGGACTCATCGTGGTAATGCAAAGGCAATCGACTGCCATCCACCGGTTTCGTCGAACAGATAAAGGGCAAAAAGACCAACGGGTATTCAAGCCCCTTGGACTTGTGGATCGTGACCACCTTGACCAGTTGTTCATCGCTTTCCAGGCGCAGGATCTGCTCCTCTCCCGCCTGCCCGGACAAGGCCAGGTGCTCGGACAAATGTCGAATCAAGGCCTGCTCGCCATCCAGCTCGCCGGCGGCCTGCTGTAACAGTTCGCACAGATGCAACAAGTTGGTCAGCACCCGCTCGCCATCGCTGCGCGCCATCAAGGCCTGGGGCAATTCGAAATCATGCAACAGACGGCGCAACATGGGCAGCACCCCCTGGGTACGCCAGACTGTGCGATAGCCTCGGAACTGCATGACCCGGGCCTCCCAGGCCAACTCATCCTGGTTGAGCCGCTCCAGCTCCGTCAGCGACAGGTTCAAGGTAATGCTGGCCAGTGCTGCCCGCAGCGGCCGTTCGACATCCGGCTCGGCGCAGGCCCTGAGCCATATCAGCAAATCCCGTGCTTCCTGAGCAGCAAAGACCGAGTCCTTATCGGACAGATAGACACTGCGTACTCCTCGTGCGGACAACTGGTCTCGCACGGCCTGCGCTTCCTTGCCGTCGCGCACCAGGATGGCGATATCCGCCGGTCGCAACCCTCGGAGCGTTTTTTCATCGACCGTGAAACCGTCGCGTCCCGACTGGCCGCCATTGAGCAACGCCGTGATCTCACTGGCGCAGGCCGCCGCCATGTGTTGCCGATACACCGCACCGGAGAGCGGCTGATCCGAAGGCAGGTGCCAGATATTCAATGCCGCAACGGCTTGCCCTGCGATCAGCAGGGACTCCTTGCGTCCTTGGGACTCAACAGGCAAAAACGGCACCGGGTTCACACCCGATGGCTCCCGGAACAGGAAGGCTCCGCGCCCCTGCGGGCGAGCTTCGGCGTTCTGGAAAATATGGTTCACGGCGCCAACCATGGCGTGGCTGGAGCGGAAGTTCGTGCCCAGCGTATGCAGCCGGCCAGCGGTGGCTTCGCGGGCTCGCAGGTAGGTATAGATGTCGGCACCGCGAAACGCGTAGATCGCCTGCTTCGGATCGCCAATCAGGAACAGGCCGGTTTCAGGGTTGTTATCTTCGATGCGGTAGATGCCTTCGAAGATCCGGTATTGAACCGGGTCGGTGTCCTGGAACTCATCGATCAATGCCACCGGGAACTGCTCGCGGATCAGGCTCGCCAGACGCTCTCCCCCCTCGGCTTGCAGAGCGGCGTCAAGACGCAGCAGCATGTCGTCGAAGCCCATCTCCGCGCGGCGACGTTTCTCTGCCTCGAAGCGCGCCCCAACCCACTGCGCGGCATGTTGCAGCACCGCGGCATCCGGCGTGGGCAAGGCATCCAGGCTGGCCTTGAGAGCGGCCATGGCGTCCAGCCCGGGATGGCTTGGCACTTCGCCTTTCCAGGCTTCGGCCATGCCCTCGGGCGTCAACCGGGTGAACCCGGTGCCAATGTCCAACAGCTCGAGGCTTTCGTCATCCACCCACGCCGTGATTTTCTGAAACCAGGGTTCGAAGTAGCGTGCCTGCATCTTGCGACCATCGACACTCTTGCTGGCGACACCTTGCTGGCAGATCTCCAGCAGCTCCACGGCCCATTGCCGCCACGGCGCCTTGAGATCGAGCAAAGCGGCACTGCGCTCCTGCAGGGAGGCCGCGATGAGCTCGGCAGGTTCGAGCCCCTCTCCGTTGCCACGCTCGCTGGAAAACAACCCTCTCACACGGGGCAACAGTGCAGCAGGCCCTCCCCAATGAGCACGCACCCAGTTCAGCGCCTCACCTTGCATCGAGTAGCAGAACAGCCGCCAATAGTCGCGCAACACCTCGCCAAGCAATTCGCTGTGGTCGGTTTCCAGGGTTTGGGTAAACAGGCTACCGCTGTCGAAAGCATGCTCGCGCAGCATCCGCTGACACCAGCTATGGATGGTCGAGACCGCCGCTTCGTCCATCCACTGCGCGGCAATGTCCAGCCGGTTCGCACAGCCAGGCCATTGCTCGGCAGGGAACTCGTCCCGCAACTCTGCGATCAGCGAATCCGGAGCAGGAATCTCGTCACGAAAGAAACGCGCAGCTTCGGCCAGGCGCGTGCGAATACGTTCACGCAACTCTTTGGTGGCAGCGTCAGTGAAGGTCACCACCAGGATCTGCGGAGGAAGCAGCTCGCGACCGAAGCCACTTGCCGAGTCGCCATGCCCAAGTACCAGACGCAGATACAGCGCCGAAATAGTAAAGGTTTTGCCGGTACCAGCACTGGCCTCGATCAACTGGCTGCCACGTAGCGGGAAGGCCAGGGCCAATGGTGTCTGATGACTCATGAGCGTGCCTCCTCGCTGACCAATGAACGCCATGGCGCGTCGAGCAGAGGCCGGTAAAGCGCATTGCACCAATCGGGGAATGTTTCGTCAGCCGTCAGGGCATCAAAATCCGCAAACTGTCGGGCCAAGGCCGGACTTTCCCGTCGTTCGCCTTCAGAGGTCTGTCCATCGCCTTCGTAGGCTTTTCGAGCCGCCGCATCGGCTTTGGCCGGATCGCTCTGGCCCAGCCAGGCAAACGCAGTCTTCACCGCGACCGGTAGCGGCTGGCGCATCCCGGTCTGCCAAGCCTGCAACAAATCGCCGAGCAGTCTCTGCGCGACTGGCTGATCAAAAGGCGCCAGCAGCAAGCTGTCATCACTGGCCACCAGCGCCGTCGTCATCGACAAACCGTTAGCGCAGGCCACCAGATGGTTGACCCAGGGACGTATCAGGCGATGCCATTTGCGGGTCTTGATAGAGCCAATGCTATTGGGAATCGCGGTAATGGCGAGGACCGCACCGTCGGAGCGCTGGTGCAGGCCGCTGAGCCAGCCTTCGACGCTTACCCCATGCAATTGCAGGCTGACAGGCACAGCACTGGTCAGCGGCGTGGGCCATAACGCCAGGAGCTGTTGGTAACGCTGGAGCAGATCAGGCAAGGGCTCGATCAACTCGCGCTGCATGCACTCACCGAAACCGGCCATCGGTAACAGGCCGCTGTTCTGGAGCCTTTTGGCGTGGGCGGCCAAGGCAAGCTCCGGCTGGTCCAGGCGAACCAGCGCGGCCTCGAGCAAGCTGTCGCTCAGGCTGTAGCGTTGCAAGGCATCGAGAACGAACGGTTCATCATCGGCCAGCGGCGCTTCGATGACCTCGAAGAATACTTTCAGTCGCTGGCTGAAGAAATGGCGGACGGGATTGCGCAGGAAGTCCTGCAACTGGCCAAGGCCCAAGGGTTCTTCCTGAAGGTAGGGCTCCAGCACCTGGGTCTTGCCGGTGTGATCGTGGGCGGCGTGAAGCATTCGCCATTCGCTGGCGTAACTGAACAACTCATCGCCTTGATGAAAATAACGAGCGCTGAACGGTTGCAGAGGGTGCTCCTGAGTCAGTGCTTCGAGAAGATTCTTACTGTCATCTGCCAGTCGCCATCCACTGGCCAGGTGATCGCGCAGCTGACCGATCAACACCGATGCGGGGCGCTCACTGTTATCGCGGATGCTGCGCCCCACCCAACTGATATAAAGCTTTTCCCGGGCCGAAAGCAGCGCTTCCAATAGCAGGTAGCGGTCGTCCTCACGCCGGGACCGATCGCCAGGGCGATAGTCGCTGCCCATGAGATCGAAATCCAAGGGGGGCTGGGCTCGCGGGTAATCGCCATCGTTCATTCCCAGCAGGCACACCAGCTTGAAGGGAATCGCACGCATCGGCATCAAGGTACAGAAGTTGACCGCCCCGGCCAGGAAACGTTGGGACAGTCGACCTTGATCCAGTCCGGCCAACCAGGCTTCGCGCACGACCGTCAGCGGCAACTCGTCGTGCAGCCCCACTGACTCACAGGTTTCCAACCAGGTTTCGCGCAAATCTTCGAGTTGGGCCAACAGGTAGTCGTCATGCTCGTTGCTCGCCTGGAAAAACACTTGCACCAGGTCGTGCAGACGCGAACCCCATTCCTGCGGCGATGCGGGTTGGGTGAGTTCCTTATGGGCGACTTCCAGCGCATCCAGCAAGGCAACCAAAGGCCCAATCAACGCTGCATCAAGGCCGCCGATTTCATCATAGGGTTCGATGCCCTCATAGGCGAGCGAACTGCCGACGGCATACCCCAGCAGCATGCGATGCAGACCGAAATGCCAGCTGTTCTGCTCAAGTTCCGCAGGCAACCCCAACCCGGCACGGTGTTCGGCGCTCATGCCCCAGCGAATGCCCGCACCCTCGATCCAGCGGTGCAGTGTCGGCAAGTCAGCCTCATCGATGCCGAAACGCTCCCGCAACGCCGGGACATCCAGCAAATCGAGGATTTCACTGACCGGGAAGCGGCTGTCAGGCAGCTTGAGCAGGTGCTCGACGGCGATAAGCAGCGGATCACGTCCACGCTGGCCCTGGTCGGTCAGGGTGAATGGAATAAAACGGGGATCGGTTCTATCCAGTTGGCCGAACACTGCACGGATATGCGGGGCATAACTGTCGATATCCGGGACCATGACGATGATGTCCCGAGGGCGCAGGGTCGGATCAGCACTAAAGTGGGCTAGCAACTGGTCATGGAGAATTTCTACCTCGCGCTGAGCGCTGTGGGCAATATGAAAACGGACTGACCCATCTCGTGCCGTATCGACGGTAGGCCAGTGTTCCCGGGTTTCATTCAGGGGACGCAGCTCCAGGATGTCATCTTGCAACTGACTGAGGAGGGTCGTGGGATTCCCGTCACTGAACAGGTCGATTCGTCCATCGCGAAATACTGAGCGATAGCTGTTGGGGTCATCGTAGCTGTCGAGCAGGTTGATGTAGTCGCGCCCCTGCTTGCCCCAGGCAGCCAATAGCGGATGAGCATGCTGATGCAAGGTTTGCGGGTCGAGGACGACGGGCATGCCGGTCTTGCGTGCCTGACGCTTGTATTGGTGACGCAGCAAGTCCTTGTCGGCCACGATGTCCGCCCAATGGTGACGACACGGGTTGTGGACGCACAGCAGGACCTGGCTGAACCGGGACAGGCCGGCGAGCGCCTCGAGGGCTTGGGCAGGCAACGAAGAAATGCCAAACACGATCACCCGCGCGGGCAGACCTTTCGGCGCGACCTCCAGGCTGTTGATACGCTCGATGTAACGCTGGTGAACGCCAGCACGGCTCTGGGCCATGCCCTTTTCTCCGACGTCCAGTAACAAGGCTCGCCACAGTTCAGCTTGCCAACAATTGGCTGGCGCGAGCGGCTTGATTTCGCCTCGGACGTTTCTGGTCTGGTGTCGACCTTCCGCCCAGTCTTCAAGCCAGTCGGCCCGGTACACCTGGTATTGGTCGAACAGATCGGCAAGACGCTCGGACAATTGATAGCGCTTGCGCAAGTCGGTGTCGTGGGTAAGGAATCGCCGCAGAGGCTCGAAATGAGGCTGCTCGATCAACTGCGGCAGCAGACGCATCAGTCGCCAGGTGAGCGGCGCCTTATCCAGCAAGGACTTGATCGGAATCTCGTCACGTCCCAGAACCATTCGATAAAGTTGCCACATGAAGCTGCCTGGCAACTGCACATCAATGGCAGCGGCAATACCGCAGCCGCCCGTGTCGTCGTCTTCCGGATCTTCAGCCAGTGCCAACTTGAGCCATTGGGCGATACCGTTGCTTTGTACCAGCGCAATTTCATTTTCAAGAGGGCCCAGCGGATAACGCCGCATCAAGCTGATCACCAGGCTGCGCAGCTCATCAAGGCGATTCCCGTGAACCACCATGAAAGCAGGGCTAAGGGACGTCGCGTCCGGCATGAAGGGCATCCTTGAAATGCAAAAGCTAGGGCCGAACCTTAGCACTGTCGGGGGGCTGTGACAGCCGGGAGCTGTCCGTGCTTGTCGTAAGAACTTTCTCGCGGGCAAAACAAAACCCCTACCTGCATCAGCAGATAGGGGTTTCGGAATTTAATCTTGACGATGACCTA
>NZ_JBSPTN010000010.1:37729-194415 GCF_053850495.1 Pseudomonas sp. CFBP 5748 | reverse complement strand
TCACGTATTAAGTAACTGCCCTTCCTCCCAACTTAAAGTGCTTTACAATCCGAAGACCTTCTTCACACACGCGGCATGGCTGGATCAGGCTTTCGCCCATTGTCCAATATTCCCCACTGCTGCCTCCCGTAGGAGTCTGGACCGTGTCTCAGTTCCAGTGTGACTGATCATCCTCTCAGACCAGTTACGGATCGTCGCCTTGGTGAGCCATTACCCCACCAACTAGCTAATCCGACCTAGGCTCATCTGATAGCGCAAGGCCCGAAGGTCCCCTGCTTTCTCC
Source organism: Pseudomonas sp. CFBP 5748 (assembly GCF_053850495.1). NCBI lineage: Bacteria > Pseudomonadati > Pseudomonadota > Gammaproteobacteria > Pseudomonadales > Pseudomonadaceae > Pseudomonas > Pseudomonas sp. CFBP 5748. Next base: position 194,132 of record NZ_JBSPTN010000010.1, on the reverse strand, counting down.
CGTAGGACGTATGCGGTATTAGCGTCCGTTTCCGAGCGTTATCCCCCACTACCAGGCAGATTCCTAGGCATTACTCACCCGTCCGCCGCTCTCAAGAGGTGCAAGCACCTCTCTACCGCTCGACTTGCATGTGTTAGGCCTGCCGCCAGCGTTCAATCTGAGCCATGATCAAACTCTTCAGTTCAAACATCTTTGGGTTTTGAGAAAACCCTAAACTTGGCTCAGCAATCGTTGGTTACATCTTTGATTTCTCGCGGAGTAACTTGTGATGCTGATAATCTGTTGACTAGCAGTCTGACTCCACAAGCACCCACACGAATTGCTTGATTCAGTTGTTAAAGAGCGGTTGGTTAAGATCTTTCGTCTCAACCGAGGCGCGCATTCTACAGCGCCCCGTGTATCTGTCAAGCGGTTATTTTAAGAAGTTTTCAAAGTTTCCTTTGCAACTTCAACCACTTGCGCTTCCGATCTCTCGTTAGCGGGAGGCGAATTCTACAGCGTTACTCGCTGCTGTCAACACCTCTTTTTCTCCGCTTTCGACCGAGACGATCGAACCGCTGACAAGGCCAAACAACACTGCCTTATCAACTCCTTCCTGGCTTCGATGAACTGAAGCCCGACACCTTCAAAACAATGGTAACTCATTGAAACTCAAGGAGTTTTCCGTTTCGACTGCGCCGGAAGTGGGGCGAATTATAGACGTCCAGAATTTGCCGTCAACACTTATTTTCATAATTCTGTCACATCAGTCAAAAAGCCCCGCAAAAGCAGAGGCCGGCGCCCCAGGGCGCCGGCCTCTTCTAGTACCCGTTACAAGCTGGGGAAAGCGAACTGTGATGCTTCATGGCTTGCACGCTGCGGCCAGCGCTGAGTAATGGCCTTGCGACGGGTATAGAAACGAACCCCATCCGGGCCGTAGGCGTGCAGGTCGCCGAACAGCGAACGCTTCCAGCCGCCAAAGCTGTGATAGGCAACTGGCACCGGCAATGGAACGTTGACCCCCACCATGCCGACCTCGATCTCATCGCAGAACAACCGCGCCGCCTCGCCATCACGGGTAAAGATGCAAGTACCGTTGCCATACTCGTGATCGTTGATCAGTTGCATCGCCTCTTCCAGGCTGTTGACCCGGACGATGCACAGCACCGGCCCGAAGATCTCTTCCTTATAGATACGCATCTCGGGTGTGACGCGATCGAACAGGCAGCCACCCAGGAAGAAACCTTCCTCATGGCCGGCCACGCTCAAGCCACGACCATCGACCACCAGCGCAGCACCCGCCGCCACGCCGTCTTCTATATAGCCACTGACCTTGTCGCGATGCTGCCCCGTCACGAGTGGCCCCATGTCCAACCCGCAAGATGTGCCTGCGCCGATCTTCAGCGACTGAATCTGCGGCACCAACTTGGCTACCAGCGCATCCGCCACTTGGTCGCCCACACACACCGCCACCGAAATCGCCATGCAACGCTCACCGCATGAACCGTACGCCGCGCCCATCAGTGCGCTGACGGCGTTGTCCAGATCGGCATCCGGCATCAATACCGCATGATTCTTTGCCCCACCCAGTGCCTGGACGCGTTTACCGCGTCGAGTGCCCTCGGCGTAGATGTATTCAGCAATCGGCGTCGAACCGACAAAACTCAGCGCCTTCACTTCCGGCGCTTCGATCAGTGCATCCACGGCGGCCTTGTCGCCATGCACCACGCTCAGCACGCCCTTGGGCAAACCGGCCTCCAACAGCAACTGGGCAATCAGCAACGTCGAGCTCGGGTCGCGCTCGGACGGTTTGAGGATGAAGCAGTTCCCGCACACGATCGCCAGCGGATACATCCACAGCGGCACCATCGCCGGGAAGTTGAACGGTGTAATGCCCGCCACCACTCCCAGAGGCTGAAAATCTGACCAGGCGTCGATGTTCGGTCCTACGTTACGGCTGTACTCGCCCTTCAGAATCTCCGGCGCCGCGCAGGCGAACTCGACGTTCTCGATGCCGCGCTTGAGCTCACCGGCCGCGTCTTCCAATGTCTTGCCGTGTTCTTCGCTGATCAACTGGGCAATGCGCGACTCGTTCTGCTCCAGCAACTGCTTGAAACGAAACATCACCTGCGCACGCTTGGCCGCCGGGGTGTTGCGCCAAGCCGGGAAAGCCGCCTTGGCAGCGTCGATGGCCTGCTGGATGGTCGCGCGATCAGCCAATGGCACCTTGTGAATCGCCTGGCCAGTGGACGGGTTGAACACGTCAGCCGTACGAGCGCTGTCGCTCAACAGTTCGCCATTGATCAAATGCGGAATGAGGCTCATGGGGACTCCAGAATTTATCCACGGGCGCCCGTCGTCGGACGCCCGTTATTGAAAGCTATAGAGAGGACTGCATCAGTCGAGTTTGTTCAGCACTTCGCCCACTGCGTCAAACAGACGATCCAGGTCCTGCGGCTTGCTGTTGAACGTTGGCCCGAACTGCAGGGTGTCGCCGCCGAAACGTACGTAGAACCCAGCTTTCCACAACGCCATGCCGGCCTCGAACGGGCGCACGATCGCATCGCCATCGCGCGGCGCGATCTGGATCGCCCCGGCCAGGCCATAGTTGCGAATATCGATAACGTTCTTCGAGCCCTTCAAACCGTGCAAGGCATTCTCGAAATGCGGCGCGACCTCGGCCACGCTCTGCACCAGGTTTTCCTTTTGCAACAGGTCCAATGCCGCCAAGCCTGCCGCACAGGCCACCGGGTGCGCCGAGTAGGTGTAGCCATGGGGGAATTCCACCGCGTACTCGGGGGTCGGCTGATTCATGAAGGTCTGATAGATCTCCGAGCTGGCAATCACCGCGCCCATGGGGATCGCGCCATTGGTGACTTGCTTGGCGATGCACATCAGGTCCGGGGTCACGCCAAAACTATCGGCACCGAACATCGAACCGGTGCGACCGAAACCGGTGATCACTTCATCGAACACCAGCAGGATACTGTGCTGGTCGCAGATTTCCCGCAGGCGCTTGAGGTACCCCTCAGGCGGCACCAGCACGCCCGCCGACCCGGCCATTGGCTCGACGAATACTGCAGCGATGTTGGAGGCATCGTGCAGTTCGATCAGCTTCAACAGCTCATCGGCCAAGGCGATGCCACCCTCCTTCGGCATGCCCCGGGAATACGCATTGCTCGCCAGCAAGGTATGAGGCAAATGGTCGACATCCATCATCGCCTGGCCGAACAGCTTGCGATTACCGTTGACGCCACCAAGGCTGGTCCCAGCAATGTTCACGCCGTGATAGCCACGGGCACGGCCGATCATCTTGGTCTTGGTCGCCTGGCCCTTGAGACGCCAGTAAGCGCGGACCATTTTCACCGCGGTATCGGCGCACTCGGAACCGGAGTCGGTAAAGAACACATGATTGAGATTGCCCGGGGTCAGGCTGGTGATTTTTTCCGCCAGTTGGAACGACAGCGGATGGCCGTATTGGAAACCCGGCGAGTAATCGAGAGTGCCCAACTGCTTGGCGACCGCTTCCTGGATTTCCTTGCGCGTGTGCCCGGCACCGCAGGTCCACAGGCCCGACAGCGAGTCGTAGACCTTACGTCCCTTGTCATCCTGCAGCCAACTGCCTTCGGCGGCGACGATCAAACGCGGGTCGCGCTGGAAATTGCGGTTGGCGGTGTAAGGCATCCAGTGGGCATCAAGCTTGAGCTGACTGGCCAGGGAACCGGCAGCGTGTTCGGGCATGTTCATCGACAAAACCTCGCAGGACATAAGCGTCAGGGGATCGAAAGACGTTCTTGCAGCTAAGTTGACACGACGATAAAGTCGGTGAAATCCAACTTTTCTAACCTTCAGTCAGTGGATCACTAAACTATGAGCGTTCGCCGTCCCGATCCACTGGCCCAGGTCAGCGACTTCGATATCCGCTTGCTGCGCATTTTCCGCAGCGTGGTGGAGTGCGGCGGATTCTCCGCAGCCGAAACGGTGCTTGGCATCGGACGCTCCGCCATCAGCCAGCAGATGAGCGATCTCGAACAACGCCTCGGCCTGCGCCTGTGCCAACGCGGGCGCGCCGGGTTCTCGTTGACCGAGGAAGGTCGCGAGGTTTATCAATCGGCGTTGCAATTGTTGAGTGCGCTGGAGAGCTTTCGCACCGAGGTCAACGGCCTGCACCAGCATTTGCGCGGCGAGTTGATCATCGGCCTGACCGACAATCTGGTCACCCTGCCCCACATGCGCATCACCCACGCCTTGGCTCAGTTGAAGGAACGTGGGCCCGACGTGCAGATCCAGATTCGCATGATCGCGCCCAACGAAGTCGAGCAAGGCGTGCTCGATGGACGCTTGCATGTCGGCGTGGTGCCGCAGGCCAGTGCGCTGTCCGGACTGGAATATCAACCGTTGTACAGCGAACGGTCGTTGCTCTATTGCGCGGTCGGACATCCGCTGTTTTATGTGGATGACCAGCAACTCGACGACGCGCGTCTCAATAGCCAGGACGCTATCGCGCCGACCTTCCGCCTGCCGGCCGAGATCCAGGCCCATTACCAGGCGCTCAATTGCACCGCCAGTGCATCGGACCGCGAAGGCATGGCGTTCCTGATTCTCACCGGGCGCTACATCGGTTACTTGCCGGATCACTACGCCAGCCTCTGGGTCCAGCAAGGACGGTTGCGTGCGCTAAAACCCACCGTGCGTTTCTACGACCTGAGCCTGGCGTCGGTTACGCGCAAGGGCCGACGGCCTCACCTGGTGCTGGAAAGTTTTCTCGAGAGCCTCGCGGCAACCCGCTAATACCTTTGCTCTTTGTGGGAGCGGGCTTGCTCGCGAAGGCGCTGTATCAGTCGGCATCAATGTTGAATGACCGTCCGCTTTCGCGAGCAAGCCCGCTCCCACAAGTGTTCAGTCAGGCTTTATATAGCAGAGGCACTTGTCGGATCGCTGCCGGTGCGCTATCAACGCAGTTGCTTGCCCCACAGACCCAGCCCGGAAACGTCCATGACCTTTGAAGTCCCTGCCCACGGTGGCAAGCCCACCAGTCGCATTCGTCAAAAGAACGAAGAGACCATCCTCAAGGCCGCCGAAGATGAATTCGCCCGTCACGGATTCAAAGGCACCAGCATGAACGCTATCGCCCTGAAAGCCGGGCTGCCCAAGGCGAACCTGCATTACTACTTCACCAACAAACTCGGGTTGTACGTGGCGGTGCTGAGCAACATCATCGAATTGTGGGACAGCACCTTCAATACCCTCACGGCTGAAGATGATCCGGCCGAAGCCTTGACCCGCTACATCCGCGCCAAGATGGAATTCTCCCGGCGCCAACCCCAGGCGTCGCGGCTGTTTGCCATGGAAGTGATCAGCGGAGGCGAATGCCTGACCGAATATTTCAACCAGGATTATCGCGCCTGGTTCAACGGCCGTGCTGCCGTGTTTCAAGCCTGGATCGATGCCGGTAAGATGGACCCGGTCGACCCGGTGAACCTCATCTTCCTGTTATGGGGCAGCACCCAGCATTACGCCGACTTCGCTACGCAGATCTGCCGCGTGACCGGTCGCAGCAAGTTGACCAAGCAAGACATGATCGATGCCGGCGACAACCTGATCCGCATCATTCTCAAGGGCTGCGGCCTGACACCAGCTTTCTAAGATCCCCATGCCTTTTACCCTTGCCGGTTTTTGCGAATACCGCGAAGAAATTCGCAAAAGCCGCTTCATCACCGTTGCAGCCCACATCACCAGCCCCGCCGATGCCCAGGCCTTTATCGAACAGCACAGCGACCTGAACGCCACGCACAATTGCTGGGCCTGGAAACTCGGTGATCAATATCGCAGCAACGACGATGGCGAACCGGGCGGTACCGCCGGACGGCCGATCCTGGCGGCCATTGAAGCCCAGGCGTGCGACCAGGTCGTGGTGCTGGTGATCCGCTGGTATGGCGGAATCCAGTTGGGCACGGGCGGATTGGCTCGCGCCTATGGCGGCGGCGCGAACAAGTGCCTGCAAAACGCTGACAAGATTGAATTGATCAGCCGGGTGGCGCTTCGCTGCACCTGCGGGTTCGCGGAACTGCCTCTGGTGAAACTGCGGGTTGCCGAATGTGGCGGGCTGGTGAATGAAGAAAGCTTTACGGCCAATGGCGTGGACATGCAGCTGGCCGTGGGTGAGGCGCAGATCGAGACATTACAAAAACAACTGGCCGACCTGAGCCGCGGGCGAATTCTGCTCGAGCGTTGAAACCGAAGGTCTGCCACCTTTCGGGGCGCGCGCAAAACTTGCAATTTGCCCACATCCACTGTGCACCCGGCTGTGGATAACCTGAGCACATCCGGCTGTAACCCTTCTGTCATGCGGGTTTGAGCGGGTTGCTCATTTTTTATTCAAAGCCCCGTTTATCCGACAATTCTTTCAATAAAACAGATGCTTGCAACGGTTTATCACCTTTAGAAGAAAGCCGCACAGTGCTTATGCCCGAGCGTCTGGCTTGCGCACAATAACTGTGGAGCAACCTGTGGATAACCCGTTCATGGCTCCCTCGACCCCAAGAAGGGCATGGCTCGCGAGCGCTTGTTCATTTTTTAACCATCTATTAGCGGGCAAAACCGGGGCTCGCCGCAACCCGCGCGCCCCAATACGGTGCCGACATCTGCCGGTGAAACCCGTCCGGTTATGCGCTGAAGGCCTGTGCCTTGGGGCAAGCGCGAATTTCCTGACCTGATGGCCAGGAAATTGCTTTATCCACAGGCATTCATGTCCATCGACCCGAGCCTGTCATGTCCAACCCCGATTCCATTGCGCGCCTGCAATTGCGCAAGATCAGCAAACGCTACCCTGGTTGCCTGGCCAACGACGCCATCGACCTGAATATCCAGCCCGGCGAAATCCATGCCCTGCTTGGGGAAAACGGTGCGGGCAAAAGCACCCTGATGAAGATTATCTACGGCGTCACCCAGGCCGATTCGGGCGAGGTGATCTGGCAAGGCCAACGGGTCAATCTGCGCAACCCGGCACAGGCCCGCAGCCTGGGGATCGGCATGGTGTTCCAGCATTTTTCATTGTTCGAAACCCTCACGGTGGCGCAGAACATTGCCCTGGCCATGGGCGCGGCGGCCGGTACACCGGCACAACTGGAACCCAGGATCCGCGAAGTCTCCCGGCGCTACGGCATGGCGCTGGAACCGCAGCGGCTGGTCCACAGCCTGTCGATTGGCGAACGTCAGCGGGTAGAGATCATCCGCTGCCTGATGCAGGACATTCGCTTGCTGATTCTCGATGAGCCGACCTCGGTGCTCACGCCCCAGGAAGCCGAAGAATTGTTCGTGACCCTGCGCCATCTGGCGAGCGAGGGCTGCAGTATTTTGTTTATCAGCCACAAACTGGCTGAGGTGCGGGCGCTGTGTCACAGCGCCACGGTGCTGCGCGGCGGACGAGTGTCGGGGCATTGCACACCGGCGCAATGCTCGGATCGGGAACTGGCGCAGTTGATGGTCGGCGAAGCGGCCGGGCTGATCACGGACTACCCCAAGGTCAGCGCAGACAAAGCCTTCCTGCAGATCAACAAGCTGTCCTGGCACAACCCGGACCCGTTCGGCTGTTCGTTGCGCAACATTGACCTTGAGGTTTGCAGCGGCGAAATCGTCGGTATCGCCGGGGTGGCAGGTAACGGTCAGGACGAGTGGCTCGCGTTGCTCAGCGGAGAAATACAGCTTGCCCGCCAGCAAGGCGAAACGATCCGATTCGACGGCCAACCCGTGGCGCACCTGCGCCCCGATGCCCGTCGCCGGCGCGGGCTGGCGTTTGTCCCGGCCGAACGCCTGGGCCACGGAGCGGTGCCGCAAATGAGCCTGGCGGATAACGCTTTGCTCAGCGCCTTCCAACAGGGGTTGGTCAGCCATGGCTTGATTCGACGCAGCAAGGTCGAGGATCTCGCCGAGCAGATCATCCGGCGTTTTGGTGTGAAGACACCCGACACCAAGACCCCGGCGCGCAGCCTGTCGGGGGGCAACCTGCAGAAATTCATTCTCGGCCGAGAAATCCTTCAACAGCCCAAACTGCTGGTGGCCGCTCACCCAACCTGGGGCGTGGACGTCGGCGCGGCGGCGACCATCCATCGCGCGCTGATTGCCTTGCGCGATGCGGGCGCGGCGATTCTGGTGATCTCCGAAGACCTCGATGAACTGTTTCAGATCAGCGACCGCCTCGGAGCCTTGTGCGGCGGGCGTCTGTCGGCCTTGCGCCCCACGGTCGAGACTCGGCTCAGCGACGTCGGCGGTTGGATGGCCGGCCAGTTCGACGCGCCTCAATCCCCCGCCCCCACGCCGGTTTAACGGAGTTTTACATGCTGCTTTCTCTCGAACCCCGTGGCCAGCAATCGCGCCTGATGCTCTGGTGCTCGCCGCTATTGGCCGCTGTATTGACCCTGAGCTGTGGCTCGCTGCTGTTCATCGCGCTTGGGCATGACCCGTTGCAAACGTTGTTCACCTTGCTGATCGCGCCGATCAGCGATCTGTACGGGGTGTCCGAGTGGCTGGTCAAGACCTTGCCAATCCTGCTGTGTGCCCTCGGCCTGGCGGTGGCTTATCAGGCGCGGATCTGGAACATCGGCGCCGAAGGCCAACTGCTGCTGGGCGCCCTGGCCGGCAGCGCCTTGGCGGTAAACATCATCGGCCTGCAAAGCCGCTGGGCACTGGTGCTGATTCTGCTGACCGGCACCCTCGCCGGTGCGGCCTGGGCCGGGCTCACGGCGTGGCTGCGCACGCGCTTCAATGCCAATGAAATCCTGACCAGCATCATGCTCAATTACATCGCGCTGAACCTGCTGTTGTTTTGCGTGCACGGGCCGCTGAAAGACCCGGAGGGTTTCAACTTTCCGGAGTCGGCGATGTTCGGCGAAGCCAGTCGCCTGCCGTTGCTGCTGGAGGATGGCCGGGTGCATGCCGGGTTGTATTTCGCCCTGCTGGCGCTGGTGGCGGTGTGGGTCTTGCTACAGAAAAGCTTTGTCGGCTTTCAGATCAAGGTACTGGGCCTGGACGCGCGCGCCGCCGGTTTCGCCGGTTTTCGCCAGAAGCCGCTGGTGTGGCTGGCGCTGCTGATCAGCGGCGCGCTGGCCGGGTTGGCCGGTGTCTGCGAAGTGACCGGGCCGATTGGCCAACTGGTGCCGCAGGTGTCGCCGGGCTACGGCTACGCGGCAATTACCGTGGCCTTTCTGGGACGCCTCAATCCCATCGGCATTCTGTTCGCCAGCCTGCTGATGGCATTGCTGTACATCGGCGGCGAGAGCGCGCAAATGTCGCTCAATCTGCCCCAAGCGATCACCCAACTGTTCCAGGGGATGATGCTGTTTTTCCTGTTGGCCTGCGACGTCCTGATCCTGTATCGGCCGCGCCTGAACCTGCGCTGGGCCCGGCGCGCACGAACCACCGCCGTACAGGCAGGAGCGCTGTGATGGATATCGACCTGTTGAGCAATATTTTCTACGCCATGGTCCGCTGCGGCACACCCTTGTTGCTGGTGGCCCTGGGTGAATTGGTCTGCGAGAAAAGCGGCGTCCTGAACCTGGGCCAGGAAGGCATGATGCTGTTCGGCGCAGTGATGGGTTTTATCGTCGCGTTCAACAGCGGCAACCTGTGGCTCGGTGTGCTGCTGGCGATGGCCGCCGGGATGCTGTTGTCGGCACTGTTCGCCTTGGTGGCGCTGGTGTTCAACGCCAATCAGGTGGCCACCGGGTTGGCGCTGACGATTTTCGGCGTGGGCCTGTCGAGTTTTGTCGGGGCGGCCTGGGTCGGCAGACCGCTGGCGGGGTTCGAGCCCCTGGCGATTCCGTACTTGAGTGAAATCCCGTTGATCGGGCGGATGCTGTTTGCCCAAGACCTGCTGGTTTATCTGTCTTTCGCGCTGTTTGCCCTGGTGGCCTGGGTGATTGTGAAAAGCCGCGCCGGGTTGATCATCCAGGCCGTCGGCGAGAATCCCGATGCCGCCAGCGCCATGGGCCTGCCGGTGTTGCGGGTGCGAACCCTGGCGGTGCTGTTCGGCGGCGCCATGGCCGGGTTGGCCGGCGCTTATCTGTCGTTGGCCTACACGCCGATGTGGGCCGAAAACATGAGCGCCGGACGTGGCTGGATCGCCCTGGCGCTGGTGGTGTTCGCCAGTTGGCGGGTGTGGCGCCTGCTGCTGGGCGCCTACCTGTTCGGCCTCGCCAGCATCCTGCACCTGGTGGCCCAGGGCTTGGGGCTGGCGATTCCATCGAGCTTGCTGGCGATGCTGCCGTACGTCGCGACCATTGTGGTGCTGGTGTTGCTGTCCCGGGACGCGGTGCGCACGCGGCTGTATGCGCCGGTGTCGCTGGGACAGCCTTGGCAGGCGGGGCATTGAGAAACCCTGTGGCGAGGGAGCTTGCTCCCGCTCGACTGCGCAGCAGTCGCCTCCTTACGAGGGGTGCTGCGCACCCCAGCGGGAGCAAGCTCCCTCGCCACGGATGGGCAGTATTTGCATGACGCCCCACACCACCTCTAAAAACAGGAAAACCCACAACACCGCGCTGGCCCCATGAAGCAATGCATACAGCATCCAGGTCGAAAACAAAAACCGCCCCATCGCGTCATAACGCCCATACAGCGGCTGCGGATCCCGAATCCGCAGCACCGACCACACGCAGACAATCGAGCCCAGCAGATTCACCATCAGCAGATGCGCCGGCGCAAACGGCGGCAGTTCTCCAGGCAGGTCAAATAGCTGAGCCATGCTCGTCAACACACTATGCAACGCCGCAAAGCTCCACGGCGTGGCCAGCACGGCCGACACGATAAGGTCGTACCAGGCGCTGCCGCGCACCACCCGGCGATATTGCATCAAAGTCCACATACACCTTGCTCCAGATAATTGGGAAGCAAAGAGCCTAAAGCCTGGGGTATGCTCCAAGGTCAAGCCCTTCGGAGACCCACCATGCGCATCGGTGAACTCGCCCAAGCCTGCGCCGTCAGCCGTGACACCCTGCGCTTCTACGAGCAGCGCGGCCTGATCGCTGCGCAGCGCAGCGCCAATGGCTATCGCCACTACCCCGCCGACATGGTGCAACTGGTGCTCTACATCAAGACGGCCCAGCGCCTGGGTTTTACCCTGGGCGAGATCGGCGCCAGCGTCGCCGCCCTGTGGCAGGCGCAGGACCCTGACTGCGCCGTAGCGCAATTGCTGCAAGACAAGCTGAACCTGATCGAAACCCGCATGACCGAACTCGACGCGTTGCGTCACGAGCTGAAACAACGGCTCGGGCAACGTTGTCCATTAAATCCGTGACCTTCTCACTCAAGGATGCCTTCATGAATTCGGCAAAAAACGCATTGATCATCGGCGCCTCCCGAGGCTTGGGCCTCGGCCTGGTGAAGACACTGCTCAGCGATGGCTGGAACGTGACCGCCACCGTGCGCAACCCGCAGAACGCAGAGGCGTTGAAAGCACTGGGCCCGGTGCGGATCGAGAAGCTCGACATGGACGATCAGCAAGCCGTCATCGCCCTGAGCCAACAGCTCAAGGGTGAAACCTTCGACCTGCTGTTCATCAACGCGGGTGTCAAAGGCCCGGACAATCAGAGTCCCGGTGGCGCGACGCTGGCCGAAGTCGGCCAGTTGTTCTTCACCAACGCCGTGGCGCCGATCAACCTGGCCCAGCGCTTCGTCGGCCAGATCCGCGACGGCAGCGGCGTGCTGGCGTTCATGAGTTCGGTGCTGGGCAGCGTGACCATGCCCGACGCCCCGGAACTGGCGCTGTACAAAGCCAGCAAGGCGGCGCTCAATTCGATGACCAATAGTTTTGTCACTCAATTGGGCGAACAGACATTGACGGTACTGTCGCTGCATCCGGGCTGGGTCAAGACCGACATGGGCGGTGAAGGGGCGGATATCGATGTCCAGACCAGCACCCGTGGCCTGATTGATCAGGTGAATGCCTTCGCTGGTAAGGGCGGACATCATTTCGTCAACTACAAGGGCGAGACGATTCCCTGGTAAACACCCGATACCCTGTGGAACACCGATAACCCTGTGGGAGCGAGCTTGCTCGCGATGGCGGTCTCACATCCAACATCGATGTCGACTGACCTACCGCTATCGCGAGCAAGCCCGCTCCCACATTTTGATCTCGGCGGGCTCTGGAAAACTGCAACACAACCTGAGTAAACTCCGCACCTCGCCCTACCCAACGGCGACCCTGGATCAGCAGACAGGGCATCACTGAGCTGGCTAACCTGAACCCACTTTCAGAGGAGCCGGCCACCATGCCTGCGACCCGTACCTGGTTAAAAAATCCCCTCGCCATTTTTACTGCCAACGACCTCGATGCCCGTGGCGGCCTCGTCCTGCAGGGCGGTGTGATCGTCGAACTGCTGAGTGCCGGCCAACACCCCGTCCAGCCATGCGATACGGTCTTCGACGCCCGCGAGCATGTGATCCTGCCGGGGCTGATCAACACCCATCATCACTTCTATCAAACCCTGACGCGTGCCTGGGCACCGGTGGTGAACCAGCCGCTGTTTCCGTGGTTGAAAACCCTCTATCCGGTATGGGCGCGACTGACCCCGGAAAAACTCGCCCTGGCAAGCAAAGTGGCACTCGCTGAGCTGCTGCTTTCCGGTTGCACCACGGCGGCCGATCACCATTACCTGTTTCCCGAAGGCTTGGAAAATGCCATCGACGTGCAGGTGCAAAGTGTCCGTGAACTGGGGATGCGCGCGATGCTGACCCGCGGTTCCATGAGCCTGGGCGAGGACGACGGTGGCTTGCCGCCGCAGCAGACCGTGCAGCAGGGCCAGGTGATTCTCGACGACAGCCAGCGGTTGATCACCCAGTACCATGAACGCGGCGACGGCGCGCAGATCCAGATTGCCCTGGCGCCCTGCTCGCCGTTTTCAGTCACGCCCGAGATCATGCGTGCCAGCGCTGAACTGGCGGAAAAACTCGACGTACGCCTGCACACACACCTGGCCGAAACCCTTGATGAAGAAGACTTCTGCCTGCAACGCTTCGGCCTGCGCACCGTGGACTATCTGGACAGCGTCGGTTGGCTCGGCCCGCGCACCTGGCTGGCCCACGGCATTCATTTCAACCCTGAAGAAATCACCCGTCTCGGCGCCGCCGGCACCGGCATCTGCCATTGCCCGAGTTCCAACATGCGCCTGGCCTCGGGCATTTGCCCGACCCTGGACCTGACCGCCGCCGGCGCCCCCCTGGGCCTGGGTGTGGACGGCTCGGCCTCCAACGACGCCTCGAACATGATCCTTGAAACCCGCCAGGCGCTGTACATCCAGCGCCTGCGTTATGGCGCGCAAGCGATCACCCCGGAACGCGTGCTGAGCTGGGCGACCCGGGGTTCGGCGCAACTGCTCGGACGCAGCGATATCGGTGAATTGGCGGTGGGCAAGCAGGCAGACCTGGCGCTGTTCAAGCTCGATGAATTGCGTTTCTCCGGCAGCCACGATCCGATCTCGGCCCTGCTGCTGTGCGGCGCGGACCGGGCCGATCGGGTAATGGTCGGCGGGCAATGGCGGGTGATCGATGGGCAGGTCGAAGGGTTGGACTTGAAGGGGTTGATTGCCGATCACAGCCAGGCGGCGCGGGAGTTGATTGCCGGCGCCTGACCGGACGCCATCGCGGGCAAGCCTTGCTCCCACAGGTCTCGCGGCGAGGCTACCTTCATCAACACCCACCCTTCACTGTGGGAGCAAGGCTTGCCCGCGATGCTCTTCTAGAGGCCCAGCAACGACAACATGATAAACGTCGAAAACAGCACAAAGTGGGTCATGCCTTCGATGGCGTTGGTTTCGCCATCGTTGAGGTTGATGGCGCTGACGATCAGGGTGATGAAGATCATCACCGTCTGCACCGGGGTCATGGCCATCTGGAACGGCTGGCCGGTGTAGAGCGCCATGGCTTCCATCACCGGCACCGTGAGGATCACGGTCGACAGCGAAGCGCCCAGCGCGATGTTCACCACCGATTGCATACGGTTCGCCAAGGCGGCACGCAGGGCCGTGAGGATCTCCGGGGCGGCGGAAATCGCGGCCACCAGAATCGCCGTGACCACTGGCGGCGCGCCCGTGCCTTCCAGCCCCAGGTCGATGGCCTTGGACATGACTTCAGCCAGCGCGCCGATCACCACCACGCCAAACACCAGGGCACTGATGGAGAACGTCAGGCTGATGGGCTTCGGTTCATTTTCCACGGGCTCTTTCTTGCGGCGTTTTTCCGGGTAGCTGTAACTGAAAAAGTAACTGTGAGGCCCGACCTGCATGCGCAGGAACAGGGTGTACAACACGATCATCGCGCCGATGGTAAATGCCGAATACATTTTCCAGCTCTCGCGGGGAATGAACTCCGGCACCACCATCGATACGCCCATGGCGGTGAGGATCATCACGCTGTAGGTGCGCGCCGAATCATCGTTGTAAGCCTGCTCGCCGTGCTTGATCCCGCCCATCAGCGCCGCGAGCCCGAGAATGCCGTTGATGTCGAGCATCACCGCCGAGTAGATCGTGTCCCGCACCAGGGTCGGCGACGCTTCGTTGCTCATCATGATCGCCAGGATCACCACTTCGACCAGCACCGCCGACAACGTCAGGATCATCGTGCCGTAGGGATCACCGACCTTCTCCGCCAGCAGTTCGGCGTGATGGGCCACACGCATGGAAGCCGCGACGATAAAGCCGATCAGGACCAAACCGCCGAGCAACGCCACGATCTGCCCGCTGCCCAACAGCCAGTGCTCCAGTGGATAGGCGACCACCGCGGCGATCAGCGCCAGCAACAGCAGTTTTTCTTGTTTGATCAAAGTGAGCATCGCGGGCCTATCACCGTGGGTGGGGTCATGAGCTACTGACTGTAGGGGGCGGCGAACGTTCGGGCTAAGTGACGCACCAGGGAGTGGCGAGTGGGTGGCAGGTGCACCTTTATCGATCTCAAGGACCTCATCGCGAGCAAGCTCGCTCCCACAGGTATTGCGTTGTCCTTGTGGGAGCGAGCTTGCTCGCGATGACTGCCTCAGAAAGATCGCAGATTTTGTTGTCTTGTTGGTCAGCATTTTGCATTGGTGCGGTACAGCCAACCTCACAACAATATGGAGTTCGAGTTCATGCACAAACGCCCCTTGAAGAAGTTGTTTTGCGCCGTTGTCGCAGCCGTCGGCCTGAGCGCCGGCTTGAGCGCCAGTGCCGCCGACCCGCTGAAGGTCGGTTTCGTCTACATCGGCCCGATCGGCGACCATGGCTGGACCTATCAGCATGAACAGGGGCGCAAGGAACTCGCGGCGAAATTCGGCGAGCAGATCACCACCAACTACGTGGAAAACGTACCGGAAGGGGCTGACGCCGAGCGGGTGATCCGCAACATGGCCAAGGACAAGTACGACCTGATCTTCACCACCTCCTTCGGCTACATGAACCCGACGTTGAAAGTCGCCAAGCAATTTCCAAAAGTGATCTTCGAACACGCCACCGGCTACAAGCAGGACAAGAACCTGGGCACCTACCTGGCTCGCACTTACGAAGGCCGCTACGTCGGCGGCTTCCTCGCGGCCAAGATGACCAAGACCAAGAAGATCGGCTACGTCGCGTCCTTCCCGATCCCGGAAGTCATCCGCGACATCAACGCCATCCAACTGGCCCTGAACAAGTACAACCCTGGCACCGAGATCAAAGTGGTGTGGGTCAATTCCTGGTTCGACCCGGGCAAGGAAGCCGACGCCGCCAACGCGCTGATCGACCAGGGCGTGGACGTGGTGTTCCAGCACACCGACAGCCCGGCACCGATCCAGGCCGCCGAGCGGCGCGGCGTATACGCAGTCGGCTACGCTTCGGACATGGCCCACTTCGGTCCCAAGGCCGTGCTGACCTCCATCGTCAACGACTGGGGCCCGCATTACATCCAGGCGACCCAGAGCGTGCTCGACCATAGCTGGAAATCCCAGGACTACTGGGGCGGCCTGAAGGAAGGCACGGTAAAACTGCCAATCAGCGACCTGGTGCCAGCGGCGGTCAAGGGCGAAGCCGAACAGATCATCGCCGACATCGAGAGCGGCGCGTTCCATCCGTTCACCGGGCCGATCAAGGACCAGGCCGGCGTCGAGAAAATCCCCGCAGGCGTGAGCGCCACCAACGCGGAACTGGCGTCGATGAATTATTACGTCGAAGGCATGAAGGCTGAGATTCCGAAGTAACCCTCAGGCCAAACACATAACCCTGTGGGAGCGAGCTTGCTCGCGATAGCGGACTGACCTTCACCATCGATGTCGACAGATAAATCGCTATCGCGAGCAAGTTCGCTCCCACATGGGTCCGCATTCAAACTCAGGAAAGCAGTATGAACAGCCTTCCCATCATCGACATCAGCCCTCTCTACACCGACGATGCCAGCGCCTGGCAATCGGTCGCCGAGCAGATCGACCGTGCCTGCCGCCAATGGGGCTTTTTCTACATCAAGGGCCACCCGATCAGCCCGGCGCGCATCGCCCAAGTGCTGGATAACGCCCAACGTTTCTTCGCCCTGCCCGTCGACGAAAAGCTCAAGATCGACATCACCCAAACCCGTCACCACCGCGGCTACGGCGCCGTCGCCACGGAACAACTGGACCCGGCCAAGCCCAGCGACCTGAAGGAAACCTTCGACATGGGCCTGCACCTGCCGGCCGATCATCCCGAAGTACTGGCGGAAAAGCCTCTGCGTGGTCCCAACCGACACCCGGACCTGAGCGGTTGGCAAACCTTGATGGAGCAGCATTACCGCGACATGCAGGCACTCGCACAAACCCTGCTACGGGCCATGACCCTGGCCCTTGGCATCGAGCGGGACTTTTTCGACACACGCTTCAACGAGCCGGTGAGCGTGCTGCGCCTGATCCATTACCCGCCGCGCCATACCGCCAGTAGCGACGAACAGCAAGGTGCCGGCGCCCATACCGACTACGGGTGCATCACCTTGCTCTACCAGGACGCCGCCGGAGGCCTGCAAGTGCGCAACGTCGACGGCCAGTGGATCGACGCACCGCCCATCGACGGCACGTTCGTGATCAACCTTGGCGACATGATGGCGCGCTGGAGCAACGACCGTTACCTGTCCACGCCGCATCGAGTGATCAGCCCGCTGGGGGTGGACCGTTATTCGATGCCATTCTTTGCCGAGCCGCACCCCGACACGCTGATCCAGTGCCTGCCCGGTTGCCAGGATGACGCCCATCCGCCGAAGTACCCGACCACCACCTGCGCGCAATTTCTGCTGTCGCGCTTCGCCGACACCTATGCTTACCGAAGGGAGCAGCAGGCCGGTTAGTGGATCAGCCGGTCAGGTTTTACCAGACATTGCTGCCAGCCCCTGTAGAATGCCCACCATCGATTCGCTGATGAGAAAAGAACATGTACGATTGGCTGAACGCCCTGCCCAAGGCTGAACTGCACCTGCATCTGGAAGGCTCGTTGGAGCCTGAGCTGCTGTTCGCCCTGGCCGAACGCAACAAGATCGCCCTGCCATGGAGCGACGTCGACACCTTGCGCAAGGCCTATGCCTTCAACAATCTGCAGGAGTTTCTCGACCTGTATTACCAGGGCGCCGATGTGCTGCGCACCTCCCAGGATTTCTACGACCTGACCTGGGCCTACCTGTTGCGCTGCAAGGCACAGAACGTGATCCACACCGAACCGTTCTTCGACCCGCAAACCCACACTGACCGTGGCGTGCCCTTCGAAGTGGTGCTCAACGGCATCGCCGCCGCCCTCAAGGACGGTGAGCAGCAACTGGGCATCACCAGCGGCTTGATCCTGAGCTTCTTGCGTCACTTGAGCGAAGAGCAAGCCGAGAAAACCCTCGACCAGGCACTGCCGTTTCGCGATGCCTTCGTGGCCGTGGGCCTGGACAGTTCGGAGATGGGCCATCCACCGAGCAAGTTCCAGCGTGTGTTCGACCGTGCGCGCAACGAAGGCTTCCTCACCGTCGCCCACGCTGGCGAAGAAGGTCCACCCGAGTACATCTGGGAAGCCTTGGACCTGCTGAAGATCCAGCGCATCGACCATGGCGTTCGGGCCATCGAAGATGAGCGACTGATGCAGCGGATCATCGACGAACAGATTCCGCTGACCGTGTGCCCGCTGTCCAACACCAAGCTGTGCGTGTTCGACGACATGTCGCAGCACAACATCCTCGACATGCTCGAACGCGGCGTGAAGGTGACGGTGAACTCCGACGACCCGGCGTACTTCGGCGGCTACGTCACCGAGAACTTCCACGCGCTGTACACCCACCTGGGCATGACCCAGGACCAGGCCAAGCGCTTGGCGCAGAACAGCCTGGATGCGCGGTTGGTTAAACCTTAAGCGTCACCGAAATCCCTGTGGGAGCGAGCTTGCTCGCTCCCACAGGGGATAGCGTTCAATCGGCGACTGTCACTTCGCTCAACTCTTCCAACGTCTTGCCCCGCGTCTCCATCCCGAACAACCAGACCACCCCCGCCGCCACGGCAAAACACAGCGCGCCCAGGGCAAATACGCCGCCCTGCCCGGTGATGGGAAAGACCAGCCCGGTCACCAGTGGCCCAAGCAGCGAACCGACGCGCCCGACCGCCGAGGCAAAGCCCGAGCCCGTGGCCCGGGCCGAGGTGGGGTACAGCTCTGGCGTGTAGGTGTAGAGCACCGCCCACATGCCGAACAGGAAAAACTGCATCAACAACCCGGTACCGATCAACAGGCTGACGTTGCCGCCAAACACCGCGCTCTGGCCATAGAGAAACGCCATCGCCCCACCGCCCAGCAGCGTGATGACGCACACCGGCTTACGCCCCCAACGCTCCACCAACCAGGCCGCCATCAGGAAGCCGGGAATTCCGCCCAAGGAAATCAGCACGGTGTAATACACCGACTGAGTCACGGCGAACCCCGACTGCTGCAACAACGCGCTGAGCCAGGACGTCAGACCGTAGAAACCGAGCAAGGCAAAGAACCAGACGCTCCAGATCATCATCGTGCGCTGGCGATACAGCGGTGACCAGATCTGCGCCAGTGCCGAAAAGAAGTTGCCCGGTGCGCTCTCAACCCTCGGCAAGCGGATCGGCTCCGGCAAATCCTGACGCCCCAGCGAGGCGCGGACCTTGTCTTCGATTCGCTTGAGCACCGCATCCGCTTCGTTACCCCGTCCGGCTTGCTCCAACCAGCGCGGCGACTCAGGAATAAAGAAGCGAATCACCAGGACAAACACCGCCGGCACCGCCAGCACCAGGAAGATGTCGCGCCAGCCAATCACCGGCAGCAAGAAATACGACAGCACACCCGCCGCCACGAAACCCAGCGGCCAGAAACCGTCCATCAAGGCAATGTAGCGACCCCGACGCTTGGCCGGAATCAACTCCGAGAGCATCGACTGGGCAATCGGAAACTCCATGCCCATGCCGACACCCAGCAGGATCCGAAACAGTGTCAAGGTCTCGATGTCCTGGGCGGTGGAGCACAGGTAACTGGCGACGCCCCACAACACGATGCTCCACTGGAACACCGGTTTGCGCCCGAAACGATCAGCCAGCATGCCCGACAGCGATGCCCCCAGCACCATGCCAAAGAAGCTGGAGCTGGCCAGCAAACCGGCCTGGGCGCTGCTCAGGCCGAACTCGGTTTTGATCGAGCCCAGCAAGAACGTCATCATGGCCAGGTCCATGGAGTCGAAGAAAAACGCCAGGGCAATAATGATGAAAATAACCCGGTGATAGCCGCTGATGGGCAGCCGCTCCAGGCGCTCCGCCGCGCTGTAACCTTGAATATCCATGTGCATCCCCCAATCCGATAGTTCCCCGGACCGAGTGTGCGCGAACCTGGCCGATGGTTATTGCTGGATGCGACCTGCCGACAACCCTGGACGACGTGTTATAGCGCCATCTCCACAGCCTCTTGCCTGGCGAACCGGTGGATTTCCTGCTGGCCGAGCACCGTCACTTGCAAGGCCCGCGAATCATTGGGCAGGCTCAACCAGCCCGATTGCATGAACAGTTGCAGCAACCCAGCCCCCAGCGCGCCGCCCAAGTGCGGACGACGTTCGCTCCAGTCCGGGCAGGCGCAAGCGATGCGGGCATTACGATAGGCCAGTGCCTGGATGAACAGGCCATGCCCGGCGAACTGATTGGCGCCCTTGTGGGTGACGACCACTCGCTGGTCGCACTGCTCGATCCATCCGCCGTCCAGCAGACGCTGGTACAGATCGGCGGCCAGGGTTCCCCCCAGGTGATCGTCGCAAAGCCTGGCCCGTATCAACGAGGCAGGGGCAGATGGCGCCTTGCTCGGCATGACCCCGCGCTTGAAAACGTCCGGAATCTGCCGCGGCGTACTGGCCAGGGTCGCGCTGGCCAGCGCTTCGACGGCAGCACCGATCTCGGGCGCTGCCAGGCGGAAAAACCGCTTGCGGCCCCGGGCTTCGACTTTCAACAGGCCTCCGGCGGACAGGCGTCCCAGATGAGCGCTGGCCGAAGACGGCGACAGCCCGGCCAGCAAAGCCAACTCTTCAGCCTGCCGGGCCGTGCCGTCCATCAAGGCCCACATCATTGCGCTGCGCTTGGGGTCGGCCAGCAGCGTGGCGATCTGGCTGATGCAAGGTGCATGTTCCATGTATTCACTCCCTGTTGAATCATTCGTCTACCGCTCTGGCGCATATTGACCAGCAATGGGGCCGCCCAAGGCGACCCGACCGCTGCAAATAGCGCGACGCCGCGCTGGATGCCGCGCCGACTCAGGCGGCCGCTAGTATAAGCGGGGCGTTCAAGGTTTCCTGTCCTCCGGAAACCTTTGGAGGCGATTGTTCGTGAGGGAAAATTCTCTATTTGCGCGCGACTAATGGCCGGGCCCTGTCGATAGCGGAAATTGGGCCGTCAACGCTGCGCAACGAGCCTGGAGCATTTCCCGCAAAAGGTTGATCGGTTTGCTCAGTTGCGCCCGATGGGCACACAACAAATTGAGCGGCGCGCGCTCGCATTGCAGGTGCGGTAAAAGGATTTTCAGACGCCCGGCCAGCACATCGGTGGAGACATCCAGCCACGACTTGTAGGCGATCCCCGCACCTGCCACCGCCCAGCGCCGCACCACATCGGCATCGTCGCTGAAACGATCACCGCTGACAGTGAGGCTCACTTCCCGCTTGCCATCATGAAAACACCAACGGTCATGCACCCGGGTGCCGAGCATGTACAGCAAGCAGTTATGTTGGGCCAGTTGTTCCAACTGATGGGGCTCACCGTGGCGTGCCAGGTAATCCGGCGACGCGCACAACACCCGGTAGTTATCCGCAGCAACAGGCAAGGCCACCAGGCTCGAGTCTTCCGGTTCGCCATAACGCAAGGCAATGTCCACCGGTTGCTTGAACAAGTCGGCGATGCGATCGCCCAGCAGCAGCCGCACCGTCAGCCCAGGATGCTCGCGCTGGAACGCATCCAGCCAGGGCAGCAGCAGGTTGCGCCCCAGGTCCGACGGCGCGGACAACTGCAACACTCCGCTGACCTGGTCCTGGCCGCTGGTCAACAACCGCCGGCCTTCGTCGAGGCTGCTTAATGCGGCCCGGGCATATTCGAGAAAGCCTTCGCCCTCGGCGGTCAGCCGCAAGCTGCGAGTAGAACGGGCCAACAGTCGCGCGCCCAGGTGTTGCTCGATGCGCTTCAACGCAGCACTGGCCACCGCCGCCGACAGGTCCATGACCCTGGCCGCGGCCGAAAGACTGCCCAGATCCGCCGCCCGGACAAACAATTGCAAGTCATCGAATCGAAGCATGACAATTCCATTATCAAAAAAATATTGAAAGAGCCTGTTCTTTTAGCCGGTTTTATCTCGCCAATAAATAGCTAACCATGAGCGCCATCGAACTCACCTCACGGAGCTGCTTCATGAAAGCCATCGCCTACTACCATTCGTTGCCCATCAACGACCCACTGTCGCTACAAGATATCGAACTGCCGGAACCTGTCGCCGGCCCTCGGGACTTGCTGGTGGAGGTCAAGGCCATCTCGGTGAACCCGGTGGACACCAAGGTCCGCCAGAACGTCCAGCCCGAAGACGGCGCTGCCAAGGTACTGGGCTGGGACGTGGCCGGCGTGGTCAAGGCGGTGGGCAGCGAAGTCACGCTGTTCAAGGCTGGCGACAAGGTGTTCTACGCCGGCTCCATCGCCCGGGCCGGTGGCAACAGCGAGTTGCATGTAGTGGATGAGCGCATCGTCGGCCACATGCCCAAGACCCTCGGTTTCGCCGATGCGGCGGCGCTGCCACTGACGGCCATCACGGCCTGGGAGTTGTTGTTCGAGCGGCTGCACATCCAGGAAGGCCAGGGCGACCAAGGCCAGAGCCTGTTGATCGTCGGCGCTGCGGGAGGCGTGGGTTCGATCCTGACGCAGTTGGCCAGCCAGCTCACCGGGCTCAAGGTCATTGGCACCGCTTCCCGCCCGCAGACCCAGGATTGGGTGCGAGGCCTGGGCGCCGACCTGGTAATTGATCACAGCCAGCCGTTGAGCGACGCGCTGAAAGCAGCAGGCCAGCCTCAAGTGACCCACGTTGCCAGCCTGACCCAGACCGACCAGCATCTGGATCAGTTGGTCGAAGCCTTGGCGCCCCAGGGCCAATTGGCGTTGATCGACGATCCCAAGGCGTTGGATGTGACCAAGCTCAAGCTCAAGCGCAAGAGCCTGTCGTTGCATTGGGAGTTCATGTACACCCGCTCGCTGTTTGAAACGGCCGACATGATTGAGCAACACAAACTGCTCAACCGGGTGGCGGCACTGATCGACGCCGGCACCTTGAAGACCACCGTCGGCGAGCATTTCGGCACCATCAACGCCGAGAACCTGCGCCGGGCGCATGCGCTGCTGGAGAGTGGGAAGGCCAAGGGCAAGATTGTGCTGGAAGGCTTCTGACCACCGAGGGCCTGACTCCTGTGGGAGCAAAGCTTGCTCGCGACAGAGGCAACCCGGTTTCTATCAGACCGCGTCACCGTTTATCGCGAGCAAGCTTTGCTCCCACAGAAAATCCCATGCCGTCAGTCTGAGAATTGACCCTTGTCACAATTACGATCGCATTCCGGTCTACACTCGAGACCTTTGCAACGCAATCTTTTACGTGAGGAGGTCAGCAATGAAGATCCTGATAAAAGAAGTGGCAAAATCCCAATGGCAGGTGCGCCTCGACCAGCACGTCGTAACCTTCCGCACCGAGGCCGAAGCCCAGGCCTTCACCAAGACCCTGCAAGCGCGACTTCACGCGCCCCATCATTTCCCCGAACAGCAACAGCGCGCAGCCAGCTGAATCAAACCTGGCGACTGGCCTCGACCAGCGCCCGGGCATTTTGCAGGCGGCGGGTCAGCACAGCTGCACCCACCACCAACAGCCCGCACAGGCTGATGACCAGCGCCATCGGCACGGCGGTGCCGTCATGCAGCGCCGCCACCAAGGCGGCTGCCCCGGCAGCCACGGAAAACTGCAGGCAGCCCAGCATCGCCGAAGCACTGCCGGCCCGGGCGCCCTGCCCGTTCATGGCGCAGGCCGATGCATTGGGAAGGATGCAACCGAGGCTGGCGATACAGATAAACAGCGGGATCAGCAACGGCCATAACCGTTCCGGTTGCAAAGCGCTGACGGCCAGCAGGCTCAAGCCGGCGCCCAGGTAGATCCATACCGCGCGACTCAACAGGAAGGCCGGGCCACGCTTGGACAACAACCGGGCATTGACCTGCGCCACCAGGATGAAGCCCGCTGCGTTGATACCGAACAACCAACCAAAGTGTTCGGCCGGTACTCCGTAGAGCTTGATGAAAACGAAAGGCGAGCCGGCGATGTAGGCAAACATCCCGGCGATGGCGATGCCCCCTGTCAACGCATGACCGAGGAACACCGAATCGGTCAATAGCCGACCGTATTGGCGCAGCGCACCTGACAACGGTTGCCGAGGCACATGGTCCGGCAAGCTTTCCGGTAGCCACAGGGCCACCGCTGTCGACGCCACTGCGCTGAACAGCGTCAAGCCAATGAAAATCGACTGCCAGCCATACAGGTTCACCAACAACCCGCCGAGCATCGGCGCGAGGATCGGCGCCAGCCCCATCACCAGCATCAATTGCGAGAACACCTTGGCCGAGCCCACCGCGTCGCACTTGTCGCTGACCACCGCCCGGGAAATCACCATCCCGGCGCAGCCACCCAGGGCCTGGACGAAGCGGGCACCGATCAGCCATTCGAGGCTCGGCGCGTAGGCGCAAGCCAGGGACGCCAGGGTGAACAAGCCGATGCCAACCAACAACGGAATACGTCGTCCGAAGCGATCCGCCACCGGCCCATAGGCCAATTGCCCGATGGACAACCCGAGAAAATAAGCCGCCAGGGTCAACTGGATGTGTTTTTCGTCGGTGCCAAAGGCGCTTGCCATCGCCGGGAAGGCCGGCAAATAGAAGTCGATCGCCAAGGGACCGAAAGCGCTCAAGGCGCCAAGAATCAGAATGGTACGGAGGTTCATCGGGCGTCCAGCTCAGGCGTCAGTCAGCAGCCCGACAGTCTAGCCCTGCCGGGCGCCCTTGAACATTCCGATAGGTCGCTAACTATTAAAAATCTTCAGGCGGCGCTGACCTCATACCCCTCTTCTTTGATGGCCTCGAGCACGGCATCGGCCGGCAGCGAGCTTTGCACCTGAACGGTCTTGGCGCCCAGGTCGACTTGCACGTCGGCCGCCGGATCCTTGGCCTGGACCGCCTGGGTGATCGCCTTGACGCAGTGACCACAGGACATTCCCTGAACATTGAAGGTTTGCATGAGATGACTCCTTTGGATGAGGTTTCCAATAGCTTCAAGCTTGCCATCATGGCAAGGTCAAGTTCTGGCGAAAACTGCCGGGCTGGCAATCGGCACCGCGCTCAGCCAAGCTGCACATATCAAGGATTTCACACCGGAGGTTCAGCCATGCGCTGGTCAGCGTTCAGCCTGTTTTGCATGCTCGGTTTTTCAGCGGTGGCCCCCCAGGCATCGGCCACCGGCGAAGATTTCGGCGTACTGATCATTTCCCGCGAGCGCCTGGAAGTGGCGACCTCCTGCGAAATCGGCATTTACGTTCAGGATCAGCTCTCGGCGCGGCTGTTCCAGGAGCAGAGCACCTCGTTCAACTTGCCACCGGGTCAATTCTCCTTGCGCCTGAAGTTGCTGCCGGGGCAGGCGCCGGGATGCAATCCGGGCATGCTCGCGCCCGGGTCGCAGGAAATCACACTCAGGGCCGGCGATATCCTGAAGTTCCGCATCGCCATAAATCAACAAGGCATGTACCTCAAGCAGGCTGGGCTCGGTTACTGACACCCTGCTCCCACAAGGGATATGTGCATGCTTTTGGATTGGCGCTTGACCTTGCCAGCATGGCAAGGTTGATCCTGTAGGCATTCACTACAGGGAGCCTGAGCGATGTCCGAATCCACTACTTTCGATCTGCCGATTACCGGCATGACCTGTGCCAGCTGTGCCGGGCGGGTCGAACGGGCCTTGAGCAAAGTTGCCGGCGCTGGCGCCGTGAGCGTCAACCTGGCGACCGAACAGGCGCGGGTCCAGGCGCCCGAGGGCAGCCTGCCCGCCTTGAGACAGGCCGTCGAACAGGCCGGCTACAGCGTTCCTGCTCAAACCCTGGAATTGAACATCGAGGGCATGACCTGCGCCTCCTGCGTCGGCCGGGTGGAACGGGCCTTAAGCAAAATCGCCGGTGTGGGCAGCGTCAGCGTCAACCTCGCCAACGAACGGGCCCATGTCGAATTGCTCGGTCAGGTTGACCCGCAAACCCTGATCGATGCCGTCAAGCGCGCTGGCTACGATGCCAACATCTGGCAGGCCGAGCAGCCTCGTGACAGGCAAACCAACCGTTTGAACCGTGAGCGCCTGGCCCTGGTGCTGGCGATTTTGCTGGCCGTGCCGTTGGTGCTACCGATGCTGTTGCAGCCGTTCGGCGTGTACTGGATGTTGCCGGCCTGGGTGCAGTTCGCCCTGGCAACGCCAGTGCAATTCATTTTCGGCGCGCGGTTTTATGTCGCCGCCTTCAAAGCCGTGCGCGCCGGGGCCGGGAACATGGACTTGCTGGTAGCCCTGGGCACCAGCGCCGGCTACGGCTTGAGCCTGTATGAGTGGGTCATCGCCGGTCCCGGCAGCATGCCACACCTGTATTTCGAGGCCTCGGCCGTGGTGATTGCCCTGGTATTGCTGGGCAAATACCTGGAAAGCCGCGCCAAGCGCCAGACGGCCAGCGCCATTCGCGCTCTCGAAGCCTTGCGGCCGGAGCGGGCGATCCAGGTGGTTAATGGCCAGGAACGAGACGTCGCTATCAGCGCCTTGCGCTTGAATGACCTGGTGCTGGTCAAGCCCGGCGAGCGCTTCCCGGTGGACGGCGAAGTGCTGGAAGGCCAGAGCCACGCCGACGAAGCGTTGATCAGCGGCGAAAGCCTGCCGGTGCCCAAACAACCCGGCGACAAAGTCACCGGCGGCGCCATCAACGGCGAAGGCCGGCTGCTGGTGCGCACTCAGGCGCTGGGCGCCGAAACCGTCCTGGCGCGCATTATTCGCCTGGTGGAAGACGCCCAGGCGGCCAAGGCTCCGATTCAGAAACTGGTGGATAAAGTCAGCCAGATCTTCGTGCCGGTGGTATTGGTGCTGGCCCTGGCGACGCTGATCGGCTGGTGGCTGTACGGTGCGCCGCTGGAAACCGCGCTGATCAACGCCGTTGCCGTGCTGGTGATTGCCTGCCCGTGCGCCCTGGGTCTGGCGACACCGACAGCGATCATGGCCGGCACCGGCGTGGCCGCGCGCCACGGCATTCTGATCAAGGATGCCGAAGCCCTGGAGCGCGCCCATGAAGTCGATACGGTGGTGTTCGACAAAACCGGCACCTTGACCTCCGGCACGCCGCGCATCGCCCATTTGAGTGCCCTTGATGGTGATGAAGACACGCTGCTGAAAATGGCCGGTGCGCTGCAACGAGGCAGCGAACACCCCCTCGCCAAAGCGGTGCTGGACGCCTGCGCCGAGCGCGGCCTGGACGTGGCGGATATCAGCGACAGCCAGACCCTGACCGGGCGCGGTATTGCCGGCAGCCTCAACGGTCGCCGCCTGGCCTTGGGCAACCGGCGCCTGCTGGACGAACTGGGCCTGAGTCCCGGTACGCTGGCCGAATCGGCACAGGCGTGGGAAACCGAAGGCCGGACCCTTTCGTGGTTGATCGATCAAGACGCGACGCCACGGGTGCTGGGCCTGTTCGCCTTCGGTGACACGCTCAAGCCCGGCGCCCTCGCGGCCGTACACGCTTTGAATGAACGCCACATCGCCAGCCACTTGCTCACCGGCGACAACCGCGGCAGCGCCCGGGTGGTGGCCGAGGCGCTGGGAATCACAAACGTCCATGCCGAAGTACTGCCGGCGGATAAGTCTGCCATCGTCCAGCAATTGAAAAGCCATTCGGTGGTGGCGATGGTCGGCGACGGCATCAACGATGCCCCGGCCCTGGCTGCCGCTGACATCGGCATTGCCATGGGCGGCGGCACTGACGTGGCGATGCACGCCGCAGGCATCACCCTCATGCGCGGTGATCCGCGACTGGTGCCGGCGGCCCTGGACATCAGCCGCAAGACCTACGCCAAGATCCGCCAGAACCTGTTCTGGGCGTTTGTCTATAACCTGATCGGCATTCCCCTGGCGGCGTTCGGCTTGCTCAACCCGGTGCTGGCCGGCGCGGCCATGGCGCTGTCGAGCGTCAGCGTGGTGAGCAATGCGTTACTGTTGAAATTCTGGACACCCAAGCACCTGGAGGACAAGCGATGAACATCGGCCAAGCGGCCCGCCAGAGTGGCCTGAGCGCGAAGATGATCCGCTATTACGAATCCACCGGCCTGCTCAAGGCGGCCCATCGCACCGACAGCGGCTACCGGATCTACGGTGCCGATGACCTGCACACCCTGGCGTTCATCAAGCGCTCCCGGGACTTGGGGTTTTCCTTGGAAGAGGTCGGCAAACTGCTGACCCTCTGGCAGGACCGCCAACGCGCCAGCGCCGACGTCAAGGCCCTGGCCCGGCAACACATCGACGAACTGAACCAGAAAATCCGCGAACTGGCCGAACTGCGCGACACCCTCCAGGACCTGGTGGAACACTGCCATGGCGACCACCGCCCAGACTGCCCGATCCTCAAGGAACTGGCGTCGGGGTGTTGCCAGGAAACCGCGCACGCCTGACAGCCCCTGGAACACTCAACCCCCTTGTGGGAGCGAGCTTGCTCGCGATGACGGCAGTCCATTCAACATCGATGCAGGCTGATCCACCGCTATCGCGAGCAAGCTCGCTCCCACAATGGATCTGCGGTGAGGCTGAGTTTTTTGGCAGCCATAAAAAACCCGGCCTTGGCCGGGTTTGTGGTTCAACCGATCACTGCATCCAGGGCGGAGGCGGTTCTTCGGTTTTGCCGGGTGGGGCATCGTCGGCGGCGCGAACGGCTTGCCGACGTTCCTCGTCCAGGCGGGCGGCCTCGATCTCGCGCATGATCCCGCCAACGTCCGCCAATTCTTCCGGCTCGTCGAATTCGCCAGTCAGCACACTGGCCGGGTGCAAGGTTCCGGCTTCATACAGCGCCCACATCTCCTTCGCGTACTTGGTGCGCCTGAGCTCCGGCGCAAACCGACCGAAGTAGGAGGCCATGTTGCCCACGTCCCGTTCCAGCATGCTGAAGGCATGGTTGTTACCCGCGGCATCCACGGCTTGCGGCAGATCGATGATCACCGGGCCTGTCGGCGTGAGCAGTACGTTGAACTCCGACAGGTCACCGTGCACCAGGCCGGTACACAGCATCAGCACGATCTGGGAAATCAGGAACGCATGGTATTCACGGGCCTGGTCCGGCTCCAGCACCACATCGTTCAGACGCGGCGCCGCATCGCCGTACTCGTCGGCCACCAGCTCCATCAGCAGCACGCCTTCAAGGAAGTCGTACGGCTTGGGCACGCGCACACCGGCGCTTGCCAAGCGGAACAGCGCCGCCACTTCGGCGTTCTGCCAGGCGTCCTCGGTTTCCTTGCGACCAAACTTGGAGCCTTTGGCCATGGCACGAGCCTGGCGGCTGTTGCGGACCTTGCGGCCTTCCTGATATTCGGCCGCCTGACGAAAACTTCGCTTATTCGCCTCCTTGTAGACCTTGGCGCAACGTAGCTCGTTGCCGCAGCGCACCACATAAACAGCTGCTTCTTTACCACTCATGAGTGGGCGCAGCACCTCGTCGACCAGACCGTCCTCGATCAGGGGTTCAATGCGTTTTGGAGTCTTCATCAGCTTTTATTGTGGGTCCTTTATTACCAAACACGCGAATGACAGTCGTTATACGGCAATCCTTGCTCCACGGGGAGGGGTTGCCGACCTATGAACCTGTGATGCACACAATGTGCCGGATCAGATCGACCGAGCCGAATCATAGCCGAGACCGGGCGTGACACTGACAACTGAATGCACAGGTATTTGCGACAAGAGCTGACAGTCATGTCGGCTATCCGGGTTCAAGACTTGAACAACTCCCCCGGCGTAAACCCGAACATCCCCTTGAACGCCACGATAAAAGCAGACGTAGAATCATACCCACAGGACAACGCCGCGCTGGTCACGCTATCGCCCTTCTCCAGCGACCCCAGGGACGACAGCAAGCGCACGCGCTGGCGCCAGGCGCGAAAGCTCAGGCCGGTTTCACGCTGGAACAGGCGCATCAGGGTTTTTTCCGATGTGCCAAGGCGTTCGGCCCAGGCTTGCAAGGTGACGTTCTGCTCGGGCCGTTCGATCAGTTCGTTGCACAGCCCCAGCAGGCGAGGATGTCGAGGCAGCGGCAGGGAAAAACCCACTTCCGGCAGGGTTGCCAACTGGTCGAGCAACACCTGCACCAGGCGCTCCTCCCGGCTATCGCCCTGTGGATAATCAGCCGGCATCTGACAAAAAACCTTGATCAACTCCCGAGCCAGCGGCGTGACCTCCAACACCCGGCAGCGCTCATCGGCCCATGGGCAGGCTTGGCGATGGACATACAGGCTGCGCATTTCCGCCCGGGTGGAGGTCACGACATGATGCTCCAGGTCAGCCGGGATCCAGATGCCCCGCTGTGGCGGAGCGAAGAAGCTGCCCTCAGCGGTGTGCACGCCGAGAACGCCACTGATAGCGTAGGAAAACTGCACCCAATCATGCCGATGAGCTTGCGTCCAGGAGCCGGCGCTCAAGCTTTCAACACGGGCATACAGCGGCCTCGGCAATTCCGTCAGGTCGGGAATGCGCCGTTCGAGCTGCTGGTGTCCGTTAGTCGGCATTGATTGGCCTTATGTCGCAAGACGACTGGTGGGGACGACGTTAGGCTAAGTCGACTTTTCTTACAACTTGCGGTGCCCTATGCATATCTTCAGACACCTCAAACGCATGGTGACCGACTGGTTCCTCTGCGGCATGTTGCTCGCCACGCTGCTGGCGTATTTCTTTCCAACCTTTGGCGCCAGCGGCGGCGCCATGCACGCCGAGTGGGTGGTCAATATCGGCATCTTCGTGGTGTTCTTCCTGCACGGGGTCAACCTGTCCGGCGAGCAGATCCGCCACGGCCTGAAAAACACCCGGCTGCACCTGATGGTGCAGGGCTTTACCTTTGGCGTGTTTCCGTTGCTCTGGCTGCTCAGCAACTGGCTATTGGGCAGTCATGTGCCGTCGCTGCTGATGCTGGGGTTCTTTTACCTGTGCGCCCTGCCCTCGACCATTTCCTCCTCGGTGGCCCTGACCGGCAGCGCCGGCGGCAATGTGCCGGCAGCGATTCTCAACGCGAGCCTGTCGAGTGTACTGGGGGTGGTCCTGACGCCGTTGCTGGTCAGTTTCGTGGTCGGCAGCGGTGCCGGCGGCATTGACTTGGGTTCGACCTTGCTCGACCTGTGCATGATGTTGCTGCTGCCGCTGGTACTGGGACAGTTCCTGCGGCGTTGGCTGGCGGGCTTTTTCGGTCGGTACAAACGCTACACCAGCGTCATCGACAAATTGGTGATCCTGCTACTGGTCTACGCGGCGTTCTGCAATTCGATGGTGTCGGGGATCTGGCAACAGCAAGGCCACGGCGTGTTGCTCAGCGCGGTGATCGGCAGCGCCGTGCTGCTGGCAATCATTTTGTGGATGACCACCCGCACCGCCCGGGCCCTGCGGTTCAGCAACACCGATGAAATCGCGGCGGTGTTCTGTGCCAGCAAGAAGTCCCTGGCCGCCGGGGTGCCGATGGCGGCGTTGATTTTCGGCAACAACCCCGGCCTGGGATTGATCCTGTTGCCGATCATGATCTACCACCCGTTGCAGCTGATCGTTTGCTCGATCCTCGCCGAGCGCTACGCCAGCCAGCAGCGGGCACTGGCGTCTCAACAGGACGGCGCGATCCTCACCGCTCGATAATCGCCGTCACACCCTGGCCGGCGGCGGCGCAAATGGAGATGAGCCCCCGGCCTCGCCCCGCCGCATCCAGCAACTTGGCGAGGTTGGCGACAATTCGTCCGCCCGTGGCGGCAAACGGGTGCCCGGCGGCCAGGGAACTGCCCTTCACGTTCAAGCGGCTGCGGTCTATGGTGCCCAGCGGCGCGTCGAGGCCCAGGCGGGTCTTGCAGTAATCCGCGTCCTCCCAAGCCTTCAACGTGCACAGCACTTGGGCGGCAAACGCCTCGTGGATCTCGTAGTAATCGAAGTCCTGCAAGGTCAGGCCGTTACGCGCCAGCAGTCGCGGCACGGCGTAGACCGGCGCCATCAGCAGCCCTTCGGCGCCATTGACGAAATCCACCGCCGCCGTTTCGCCGTCCCGCAAGTACGCCAGGATCGGCAGGCCACGGGCCTTGGCCCATTCTTCGCTACCCAGCAACACCAACGAGGCGCCATCGGTCAGTGGCGTGGAATTGCCCGCCGTCATCGTGCCCTTGGCGCTTTTTTCGAAGGCGGGTTTGAGGGAGGCGAGTTTTTCCAGGGTCAGGTCCGGGCGCAGGTTGTTGTCCCGGGTCAGGCCGAGAAATGGCGTCATCAAATCGTTATGCCAACCTTCGGCGTAGGACGCGGCCATTTTCTGATGACTGTCCAACGCCAATCGATCCTGCTCTTCACGGGGAATCTGCCAGGTCTGCGCCATCATTTCACAGTGCTGACCCATGTTCAGGCCGGTGCGCGGCTCGTTGATACGCGGCAGGTCAGGAACGAGGTGCTGGGGGCGCAGTTGCAGGAAGGTCTTGATCTTGTCGGCGGTGGTCTTGGCGCGATTGGCTTGCAGCAGAATCCTGCGCAGCCCCTCATTGACCGCAATCGGCGCGTCCGAAGTGGTGTCTACCCCGCCAGCAATGCCGCTGTCGATCTGGCCCAGGGCGATCTTGTTGGCCACCAGCAGCACTGTCTCCAACCCGGTGCCGCAGGCCTGTTGTACATCATAGGCCGGCGTCATGGGTGACAACCGCGAACCGAGCACACATTCGCGGGTCATGTTCATGTCCCGGGAGTGCTTGAGCACCGCACCGGCGGCAACCTCGCCGATGTGCAGGCCATGCAGGTTGTAGCGCTCGATCAGCCCCTCGAGGGCAGCGGTCAGCATCGCCTGGTTGCTGGCGGTGGCATAGGGCCCGTTGGAGCGGGCGAAGGGAATGCGGTTACCACCGATAATCGCGACGCGGCGTAGCTGTGTCATGAAAAACTCCCTGTGCAGGTACGAATGCGCTAATAGTCCTGCACAAGCTTAGGCTTTATCTCGCCAATCGAACGACTGATTGCCAATCATGGTCCACACTTTCAACCTCATCAGCCGGAGTGTGTTCCATGTCAGACCGTTATATCGACTTCGCCAATTCGCCCATTGGCCTGCGTCTGGTCGGGGCCCTCGGCCTGCCATCACCGGTGCGTCTGGAGCGCTGGCAGGCCGGGCGGCTGCGGCCGATCGAGGGGGCGCTGTTGCTGGGCGGCGGGCCGTTGACCGAACAAGTCGGCACATTCGCCAAGCGCCTGACCGATGCCATTTTCGTCTACGGCGCCGAGCCGACCCTGGCCAGCGAGTGGATCCCCGGCCACGGCCCGAAAATCAAGGCAGTGGTGTATGACGCCAGCCATCTGGTGCAGGCTGATCAGCTCAAACAGTTGCGGGCGTTTTTCCAGCCACTGATGAAAAATCTCGACCGCAACGCCCATGTCGTTATCCTCGGTCGTGCCCCGGAAAGCCTTGGCGATCCGTTCGCCGCCAGTGCCCAGCGGGCGCTGGAGGGTTTCAGCCGCTCCCTGGCCAAAGAACTGCGCCACGGCGGGACGCTGCAACTGCTGTATGTCGGCGACGGTGCCGAAACGCAGCTGGAAGGCGCGCTGCGGTTTTTCCTGTCGCCCAAAAGTGCCTTCGTTTCCGGGCAGGTCATTCGCCTCAACGCCTGCGGCACCCAGGTCCAGGATTGGACCCGACCGCTCACCGGGCTCAAGGCCCTGGTCACCGGCGCAGCCCGGGGGATCGGCGCATCCATCGCCGAAACCCTGGCCCGGGACGGCGCCGACGTGATTCTGCTGGACGTTCCCCAGGCCAAGGCCGACCTCGACGCCCTGGCGGCACGCTTGAGCGGGCGCAGCGTCACGCTGGATATCTGCGCCGAGGACGCCGCCGCACAATTGATCGAGCACCTGCCGGACGGTGTCGACATCGTGGTGCACAACGCCGGTATCACCCGGGACAAGACCCTCGCCAACATGACCCCGGAGTTCTGGGACGCCGTGCTGGCGGTCAACCTCAACGCCCCGCAAGTGCTGACCAAGGCCCTGCTCGACAGCGGCACCCTGCGGGACAATGGCCGCGTAGTGTTGCTCGCGTCCATCAGTGGCATCGCCGGCAATCGCGGGCAAACCAACTACGCCGCAAGCAAGGCCGGGCTGATCGGACTGGCCCAGGCCTGGGCGCCGGCGTTGCAGGCGCGCGGCATCAGCATCAACGCCGTGGCACCGGGCTTCATTGAAACGCGCATGACCGCCGAGATCCCCTTCGCCCTGCGCGAAGCCGGGCGGCGCATGAGTTCCCTGGGCCAGGGTGGCCTGCCCCAGGACGTCGCCGAAGCCGTGGCGTGGCTGGCGCAGCCGGGAACAGGCGCGGTGACCGGGCAGGCGTTGCGGGTCTGTGGGCAAAGCCTTTTGGGAGCATGACCATGACGATCCAATGGCATGAGGTAAGTGGCGCGCCGAGTATGTCCGGGCTGTATGCGAAAGCCGCGACACGGCGCAAAGTCACCGGGAAAACGTTGCCCGAGGAAGGATTGCGCCAAATGGTGCAGGTCAATCAGCAACGCCTGGCGGCCTATCGCAAGGTCTGTGGTTTTACCGAAAACGGTCTGTTGCCGCCGACCTATCCCCACGTCCTGACGTTCGCCCTGCAAATGCAATTGCTCACTGCCCGGGACTTTCCGTTTCCACTGCTGGGGCTGATCCACTTGAGCAACCGCATCCGTGTGCTACGGCCCATGGGCGGCGTCAGCCAGGTAAGGGCCAGCGTCAATGTCGAAAATCTGCAAGCCCATCCCAAGGGCGCGGTGTTCGACTTGGTGACCCGCCTCGATGATCAACTGGGACCGTTGTGGGAAGCCACGAGCCAAATGCTCTGCAAAGGCGTCCAGTTGGATGGCGCGCTGGTGGAAGACTCGCCGCAGGAAAGCCTGCTGTTGACTGAAGTGGCACGCTGGACGGCACCGACGGACATCGGTCGGCAGTACGCCAAGGTGTCCGGCGATTACAACCCGATCCACCTGAGCGGCCTCAGCGCCCGACTGTTCGGCTTCCCCACCGCCATCGCCCACGGCCTATGGAACAAAGCCAGGACCCTGGCGGCGCTGGACGACCACCTGCCCGATGCCAACATCGAGATCGAAGTGACCTTCAAGAAACCCGTGCGCCTGCCCAGTGAGGTGACGCTGCTGGCGAGTGCGGCAGGGTCCAGTGGGGATTTGCGATTGGTCGGGGCTGGGGAGTTGGAGCACATGGTAGGCGAGTGGCGGCCGGTTGGCTGAGATGGGCGCTGCTGCGACAGTTTTTATCGGGTACATACGGGATGAACAGGTCGGCCGCAAAGCCGCCTTCGCGAGCAAGCTCGCTCCCACATGGGTTCCTTGGTGATCATAGAAATTGCATCCACCACCAATCCCTGTGGGAGCGGGCTTGCTCGCGAAAGCGGTGGGTTGGCTTGCTTCGATGCTGGATCTGCCTACCGCGGAGGGTAGTTGGCCAGAATCCGCCCCACGGTCTCACGCACCGCCATGTCGCGATCAGTCGGGTTGGGCGAGTTGCTGAGCATTCGTTCATCACTGCCGCGCCACACCAGCTTGCCGTCCTTGCCGTCGAGCAGGTCGATCTGCACGGTGGCGACTTTGTAGCTGATGTTGCGGGTTTCGTTGTACATCGGCCCACCCCAATAGCCATTCCAGGGGCTGCCCCAACCGCCGCCGTAGTTGGTGGTCACTTGCTGTTGGCGATCCTCGA
The DNA here is from genome assembly GCF_053850495.1 of Pseudomonas sp. CFBP 5748. Classification (NCBI taxonomy): domain Bacteria; kingdom Pseudomonadati; phylum Pseudomonadota; class Gammaproteobacteria; order Pseudomonadales; family Pseudomonadaceae; genus Pseudomonas; species Pseudomonas sp. CFBP 5748. Next base: position 158,649 of record NZ_JBSPTN010000010.1, on the reverse strand, counting down.
CGATCAGGTAGGCCTGGACCAGCACATCGCCTCGCCCGCCAGCCGCAGCCGGGCGTAGGCCGCGTTGGTCGAGTTGATCGGCCACGGCTTGGCGAATCCGCTGCTCCGTCAGGTCGCTCTTGATCCGCGGATCATCGGGCCGATATTGCAGCGCCGGTTCCTTCCAGCTCCAGCTGCGATAGGCGGCAAAATCACGACTGGTGTCGAAGTCGTGGTTGACCTGGTTGGTAGCACAGGCGCTGAGCAGTACAGCGAACGCCAGTAGAGCAAGACGGCGAAACATGATTTTTCTCCGTTGCGTAATCAACTTGGAGGATAAGCCGACAGGGCTTTTTCCACCGCTTCGCGAATGGCATCGGTGTGCTCACTCTGATTGCCGCGCTGGCTGGTTTCGGCGCTGGCGCTCCATACCGGCTGACCACTGCGGGCATCGAACAGATCCACCCGCACCACCACGACCTGCTCCTGATACGTGCGCACCATCGGCACCGAGTGGTACATGCCATAGCCGGGACCATAGCGGTCATGACGGCTGTAGCCGCCGTAGTAACCGGAATCATAGTCCTCCCGAACCTGGCGCACGCGAGTCTCCAGGCGCAGATCGGCGCTAACGAACAGATCGGCCGGCCGGTTATCGTGTAATGGGCGCAGGCCACGCTGGTCCAGGGCATTGCTCACCGCTTCAGCCACCTGGGCTGAGTCCGCCCAGGCGGTACCCGCTGGCAGACGGCCGTTGAGCCAGGCCCAACTGCGATAGCGCCCGTAATCACGGGGCGGCGCCGGGTAGGCACTGCGGTCGAACACCGTGGCTGCCTCGGGCGGTGCCGGCGGCAGCGGGTTAGATGTGGCGACATACGGGTTGCTGGCCTGGCAGGCCGCCAGCCCCAGGCACAGCACCAACAACCCTGAACGACCTTTCATTTAGCGCTCCGATTGCTCTTTCAGATCAGAGGGGACGGCAGATCCAGTGCAGATAACGTCCCAACCCGGCAAACGCCGGATGGCGACGATGGGCCAGCTCCATTTCCAGCAACTGCGCAAGCTCGACGCGGCCCTGGAACTCCACCGGCATGTAGTCATGGAAAACCCGCACGCCACTCTGGGTTTCGACCTGCCACAAGCCTTCAAGTTGCGCCGCCAATTCCCGCGGATCAAGGGGTTGTTGTGGTGTCAGGCTCTGTTTTTCACCAGCCATGTCGTTCTTGCGCAATTTGCGGAAATGCCCCTTGAGCAGATTGCGATAGACCAGCGCGTCGCGGTTGTAGAACGCCAGGGACAGCCAACCACCCGGGACCGTGAGTTGATGCAGCACCGGCAGGATCGCGTGGGGCTCGGCCAGCCACTCCAGCACCGCATGACACAACACCAGGTCGTAAGGCGCAGTGAGCTGACCGAGCAATTCCTGCCACGGCGCCTGGATGAACGTGGCGCTCTGGCCGGCATCGGCAAACCGTTGGCGGGCGCCTTCGAGCATCGGCTCGGCCGGCTCGGCCAGGGTCACCTGATGGCCGCGCTCGGCCAACCACAACGACATGTGGCCCAGGCCGGCGCCGATATCCAGCACCCGCAACGGGCGATCCGGCAAGGTCTCAAGCAGATCGGCCTGCAGCACCGCCAGACGGATCGCGCCCTTGGCCCCGCCGTAGATTTTTTCCGCAAAGCGCGTGGCGAGTTGATCGAAATGACGGTCGCTCATTGGCCGAACCGCCGCTCGCTGTCGGCCAGTTTGCTGCGTACCACCGCGTCCATGTCCAACCCCAGTTCACTGCACAGCAGCAATAGGTACAACACGATGTCGCCGACTTCCTGCCCGGCGTGGGCCAGTTTGTCCGCGGGCAGCTGGCGCGACTGGTCCTCGGTCAGCCACTGGAAAATCTCCACCAGTTCGGCCATTTCCACGCTGGCGGCCATGGCGAGGTTTTTCGGGCTGTGGAATGGCCGCCAATCGTTACGGTCACGAATGGAGTGCAGGCGTTCGGTCAGTTCAACAAGGTTCATCGGGCTCTCCTGAATGCGCATAGCTTCGGGGGGATGACCGGGGAAGGCAAGAGTCTCGGTACGAAGCGGCGGTTTGCCCCATAATCGAACGATTGCGGCCCGCGCAGCTCCTACAATCAGAAGCCAAAGGCTCAACGTCCCCCCTCTCATCAGGATGCATACATGCAGGTAGAAAGCTTTTTCGAATGGCTCGGCCAGGCGCTCGGTTCGGTGATCCGTTTCATCGTCGACCTGCTCAGCGGCCTGTTCAACACCCTGGCCAATGCCGGCGGCAACTTCGTCGATGGCCTGGCCCGCACCCTGGGCATGGACACCTCGATCATCAGCATCCTGGCACTGATCCTCGGGTTGATGCTGCTGTACTCGGCGATCCGCGCGTTCATGCGGGCGTCGATCGTCATGGGGATTATTTGGTTGGTGCTGGGGTTGTGGGTGTTGAGTTGGATTATTCACTAGGGCCGAGAGCGCTGTGTGGGAGCAAAGCTTGCTCGCGAGACAGACGCCTCGGCTCCCTGGAAGACCGCGTCATCTTCATCGCGGGCAAGCCTTGCTCCCACGGAGTTGAGATCCTTCCCACGCTCCGCGTCCTAAAGCCGAACGCAGAGCGTCCTTAGAGGTATTCCCACGCAGGAGCGTGGGAACGATCAGTATCCGCCCTGGAACCCGCTACAATCGCGCTCCATCAAGGAGCCCTCATGTCCAACCTGATCACCGATTGGCGCGACCGCCTCACCCATCGACGGGTCTGGGCGTTGGCTGCGCCGATGATTCTCTCGAACATTTCCGTGCCGCTGGTGGCGTTGGTGGACAGCACCGTCATCGGCCATTTGCCCCATGCCCACCAGTTGGGCGCGGTGGCGGTCGGGGCGAGTTTGTATACGGTGTTGGCGTGGGCCATGGGGTTCCTGCGCATGGGCTCCACCGGGTTCGCCGCCCAGGCTGCCGGACGCGGGGACGGGGCGGCGTTGCGCCAGGTGTTACTGCAAGGCCTGTTGCTGGCGATGGGGTTGTCGATAGTGCTCGGGGCGGTCGGTGTGCCGTTGAGTGGCGTGGCCTTGCATTTCATGCAGCCGTCCGCCGAACTCAACCAACTGACCCAAGACTTCTTCCATACCCGGCTCTTCGGCCTGCCGGCGGCGCTGGCCAGTTATGCGCTGGTGGGCTGGTTCCTAGGTGCCCAGAATGCCCGGGCACCGTTGGCGATCTTGCTCGTGACCAACTTGGTGAACATTGCCCTGAACCTGTGGTTCGTGATTGGTCTGGACTGGGGTGTGACCGGATCGGCCCGGGCGTCGGTCGTCGCCGAGTGGACCGGGGCGCTGGTCGGCCTGGCCCTGGCTCACAAAACGCTGCGGGCCTGGCCGGGGCGGATTGCCTGGGCGGCGTTGGGGCTGTGGCAAAACTGGCGCCCGCTGCTGGCGGTAAACCGGGACATTTTCATTCGCAGTCTGGCGTTGCAAGCGGTGTTTTTCCTGATCACGGTGCAAGGCGCGCGCCTGGGGGATGCCACCGTGGCAGCCAATGCCCTGCTGCTCAACGGCCTGCTGCTGACCGCCCATGCCTTGGACGGCCTGGCCCACGCTGTCGAAGCACTGTGCGGCCACGCCATTGGCGCCCGCGACCGCCTGGCCCTGCGCCGCTCGCTGGTGGTGGCCTGTGGCTGGTCACTGATTGCCAGCGTCGGTTTTGCCCTGCTGTTTCTGCTCGCCGGCCACCTGTTCATCGATATGCAGACCAACATCCCCGACGTGCGCGACACCGCCTATCGCTACTTGCCCTACCTGGCCGCGCTGCCACTGATTGCAGTCTGGAGCTATCTGCTTGACGGCCTGTTCATCGGCGCCACCCGCGCTCGGGAAATGCGCAACGGCATGCTGCTGACCCTGTTACTGGTGGTGCCGTTCGCCTGGGCGCTGCAAGGGTTGGGCAACCACGGGTTATGGATCACCTTCCTGTTGTTCATGGCATTGCGCAGCCTGACCCTCGGTGCTATCGCCTGGCACTTGCAGCGGCGTGACGACTGGCTCGCTGCTCACGCCCAATAACGTTTCAATCCGGACTGTCCCGCCACAACCGTCGCAGATGATCGAGCCGCTCGCGTTGCGAACCGCCCGGCAGCCCCGACACTGGCTGGGCGTCGGGGTATTGCAGGCGCAGCCACAGCCAGTCGTCGAGCACCGGCCGTTCGGTGAAGCCCAGCGTCAAGCCCTGCTGCAAGTCTCCCCAGAGCAGGCGGTAATCCCGCCCCGTGGAGCAAGACCATTGCCAGGCATGACGCTCCAGCAGGCATTGCTGCAACTGACGCTGCTGCCGGTCACTGAGGCTGTGCTCGTTCTCCAGCGCCTGCACCGGTAAACCGGGATTGGACAATTGCTGCCAGCCCTGGCTGCCGATCGCCCGGTCGGCCCAGGTGCCGCCGAACCAGCGCAGCCACCCGATGGGCCCCAACCAGCAACTGAGCTCCCGCGGGTCGCAACCGTCGAAAAAGTAGCTGGCGGTGTGCGGGTTGTAGTAGTTCAACAAGGCTTTGTGATGCAGGCCCAGGGTCACCGTGAGCATACGCCGCAGATGCGCCAGCAATGGCGCGACTGGCGATGCGCTTACCAACAGCAGCCCCGGCCAGGCACCGGCATCCAGATGACACAGACCGGCCAGCGCCGGTGATTGCCGTAAATCCACCAGCAGCGGACCGTGTTCCCTCAGCCCATGCAACTCGGTGCCTTCGAACAAGGCAAAGCGTCGAGCCCCGGCAAACTGTTCTTGCAGAAGTCGTGCAGCCCCGGGAGCGCCCGGTACGTCGAGCAATAGCCATTGAGGCGAAGCTCCAGGCATGGCGGCAGCGTTCATGGGGCCGCGCCCGCGCCGCGCCGCGTCAGCATACGGCAGGTACATACCGGCTGAGCACAAGGGCTGAAGCTTCCTCCTCCCGGCAACAGGCACAATAACACCAGCGGCTCGGCGCTCTGGATCGCGGCCAACAGGAACGGATCGGCCACAGACTGCACGGGAGGTTCGCTCGACGATGACTCATCCGCTGTCTCTACGGCTGCAGGTACGTCGAGAAACGCACTGATCAACGGCCGATCCGGGTCGCCTTCGATAAAGCTCACCAACACCTCGGTGCCGTCACGGATGACGCCTGGCCCGTCAACGGCCAGCTCGGGCGCCAAGGGCAGCCAGCAATGACTGGGGCTGGCCCCCTCGCCCTGATAAACCCAGTCAAACTGCACCGCCACTCGCCCGGCCATTGGCACCGCTGGCTCATCCACCGTCACCACCCAACCCCGTTGCCGGCTGACCATGCGCGGCTTTGCAGGGATCCCGGTCGCCACGAACGGCGCCCCCCAGGGGATGGCTCGAAAATGGTTGTTATACACGCCGGCCTGAGCGCGATGCTCAATCTTCGTCAACAGCCAGCGCTGGTTCCAACCGTTGAAAGGATGGGCCGCCAACGACAGCGCCCGGCCACAATGCAGGCCCAGCAGATCGCTGCGGCCCTGGGCGACCTGCTCCCCCGATGCATCGGTTTGAACGCTGAAGGCCCTCACCCCGGGCGTCTGCCCATCGCCCGCGTAAACCGCCTCGCCGACAGGGGGAAAACTGCCTGTACTGTCCGCAAATACCAGGCAATGCCTGTCCCGAGCCTGCTCGAAATGGAAGTGGATGCCCGCCTGGGCGCACACCCGCTGGAGAAACTGCAAGTCCGACTCCCGATACTGGGTGCAGAAGTCCTGCAGCGGATAGTCACCGCTCAAATCCAGACACAGGCTGCGGCCACTGATGCCATGGGCCTTGAGCACCTGGCGGATGATCTGCGGCACCGAACGGGCATTGAACACACGCTGACTGAAGCGCTGCGCCAGGCAAGCCAGCTTCGGCCCGATACGCACCTGGCAGCTGGCGTCATGACGCAGTTGTACAAGCTCGTGGAGCTGACCATGAATGCCCCGGCCCGCAGCCCCGAAACTCAACCAGACGCTGCGGTACAACAAGCCCGCCAAGTCCAGGGTCGGATCGTTGATCAACAACTGCGCTTCATAGACAAAGGGTTCGCTGATGGCTTCGCTACCCGTGAAGGCCACGACGACAAAGGGTTCGGGCAGACCGGCTATCTCCAGACGAAATGCTGGCTCGCGGGCTGGATCGGACATCGGCGTTTCTCTACAGGAGGGGCGGCCGGGGATTCTCGCTGAGAGCCATGGCCGAGTAGAGGGCCCAAGTACAAGTTAGGAAAGGGACTACACGAAATAAGGACATCGCCGGTTAGATGAACCGAGTTGCGGAATGAACAGCCGGCACAAATAAAAACGCCCTCCGGGATTGTCCGAAAAAACCCGCAAAATACGGTGTATTTTCTGACAGCCCCGGAGGGCGTTAACGGCCCATCAGGAAGACAGGTAGGACGAACGCGTCAGCCCCAGGCGCAACGCATCCAGGAACTGGGTGCGTTCGGCGGCGCTGATGCGGGCACTGGCGCACTTGTCGCGGTAGTGCGTCATCAACTCCTCCGGCGACAGGTGCACATAACGCAGCATGTCTTCGATGGTGTCGTGGGTTTCGATACCGGCGTGGTAAACGCTGCCATCGGCGTTCTGGTAGATGTTCACCGAATCGGTGTCACCGAACAGGTTGTGCATGTCGCCAAGAATTTCCTGATAGGCGCCCACCAGGAAGATCCCCAGCAGGTAGTCCTCACCCGGATTGAGGGAGTGGACCGGCAGGCTGGTCTCGATGCTCTGCTCGTCGACGTACTGCTTGATCTTGCCGTCGGAGTCACAGGTCAGGTCTTGCAGCACGGCGCGGCGCAGCGGCTCTTCGTCAAGACGATGCAACGGCAGGATCGGCAGCACCTGGCCGATGGCCCAGGTGTCCGGCAGGCTCTGGAACACCGAGAAGTTGCAGATGTACTTGTCGGCGAGCTTGTCGTTGAGTTCATCCAGCACCTGGCGATGGGAACGCTGGCGAGCTTTCAACGAGTTGTGCAGGCGACGGCACACGGCGAAGTAGCATTGCTCGGCCAGGGCTTTTTCAGCCAGGGTCAGCTTGCCGTCGGCGTACTGGGTGGCCACGTCGCTCATGTAGTGGGTGGCGCGCCAGTAGGTCTCGGTGACCATCTCGATGTCGGTCGGGCCCAGCAGGTCAACCAGCCACTGCACGGTTTCCGGCAGGCTTTCCTTGTTTTCGATCACCGGCACGTCATCGTTGTGTTTCTCGACGTCGGTCACCTGCACCACCAGCATGGCGTGGTGGGCGGTCAGCGAGCGGCCGCTTTCGGAGAAGATGTGCGGATGCGGCAAACTCTGGGCATCGCAGAACTCCTTGAGCATGCCGACCACGACACCGGCGTAATCGTCCATGTCGTAGTTGATCGAGCTGGCATTGCGCGAGTGGGTACCGTCGTAGTCCACGCCCAGGCCACCGCCGACATCGATGTGATCCACCGGCAGGCCGAGGTTGCGCAGCTCACCGTAGTAACGGATCGCTTCCTTGAAACCGTGCTGGTAGTCCGCCAGGTTGGCGATCTGCGAACCCATGTGGAAGTGCAGCAGGCGGATACCCTGGTCCAGGCCGGCGGCGCGGAAGCGCTCTACCACCGACAGCAGTTGTGCGGCAGACAAGCCGAACTTGGACTTCTCGCCACCGGTGTCGGCCCACTTGCTCGACGCCAGGGACGACAGGCGCACCCGCAGGCCAACCTGTGGCTTGACCTTGAGCACGGCGGCCTCTTCGATCACCAGGCCGACTTCGGACTCTTTCTCGATGACGATGAAGACGTTGTGACCCAGCTTCTGGCCCATCAGCGCCAGGCGGATGAACTCACGGTCCTTGTAGCCGTTGCAGACGATGGTGCCACCCTTCGGTGCCAGGGCCAGCACCGCCAGCAACTCCGGCTTGGAGCCGGCTTCCAGGCCGATGGAGACGTTCTGGGTGGCGATGATGTTTTCGATCACCGCTTCCTGCTGGTTGACCTTGATCGGATAGAGCGCGGTGTACTGGCTCTGGTATTCCAGGCGCGCGATGTTGCTGTCAAACGCGCCGGTGAGCTGGCGCACACGGTCCTGCAGGATGTCGGGAAAGCGCACCAGCAAGGGCAGCGACAGGCCGCTCTGGCGCAGCTGGTCGACTTGCTCGAACAGGTCGATGGGCGAGCTGTCGGGGCCGTTGGGACGGACTTCGACGCGACCGGCGTCATTGATCGCGAAATACCCGGCCCCCCAATGGCGAATCCCGTAAACACTGCGGCTGTCCGCAACTGTCCATTGGCTGCCATCGTCTTTGCGTGTGCGTCGTACGGACATCGAAGTCCCCTATAAAGAAGTCAAAATGCACCATCCGGTCGGAGGCTGGCGCAGTCTAAAGAGTGAAAATGACGAATTGTCTGTCAGCAAGGTAGACCCTGCTCGCAGCGCTGAGTTTAGAAGCCCGTTCAGAACAGGCTCTGTGAAAACCATGTAGGCGACGCCGAACGTTGGGTTCGGATCAAGCCGAGGGTGGTTTTCACAGAGGCTGCTAGCCGCCGGATTTTTTCGCCTTGAAACCGTGCTTGGTCAGTTCCGCCAGCAACAGCTCGACGTGATCGCCCTGGATCTCGATGATGCCGTCTTTCAACGCGCCACCGGTGCCACAGCGTTTCTTCAACGTGGTGGCCAGTTCCTTGAGCGCGTCTTCGGCCAACGGCACGCCGGTGATCGTGGTCACCGTCTTGCCGCCGCGGCCTTTGCTTTCACGGCGCACGCGAGCGATGCCATCACCTTCAGGGATGGCGGTCTGTTTGCAGATGCAGGCATCCACCGGTTGACGGCAATCAGGGCAGTGACGACCGGCGTCGGTAGAAAATACCAGGCCGCCCAGGGCGGCGAAGGATGCGGCTTTTTTGGCCACCGGCAATCCTCTTGGGAGGACAAAGACTGGTCGAGGGGGAGAACGTACCTCGGCCGCGAAGCCCCACTCAGGCAGGGGCAGCGCTACTGGACCGCAGAGGCGATTCAGCTTGAAAAGTCGCGCAGTGTAACGGCAAAAAGCCGACTTGCTAAGGGCCAATCGGCGCCAATTTATAGCTTCTTTGCGACGCCATCGCCATGGACGCGCAAATAACGTTCCAGCGCCGCCAGCGAGTCCGGGCAGTAAGGCTTGCGCTGGATTTCATCGAGCACTTGGTCGACGGCCAGGAAACGCGCCTCGAGAACTTCCTCAGGTTGCAGGATCAGCGGACCGTCCCACACGGCCGAGAACGCCGAGCACCACAGGCGGCTGCCGGTGTCTTCGAAATAGAAATGGTCATGGGCCGTCAGCTCCACGCCGCTCACGCCCAGCTCCTCCGCCAGCTCACGGGCGGCCGACTCGGCGTAGGTCTCGTGCGCCTGGACCATGCCTCCTGCCGCCACGTCCCAGAAACCCGGGTAGATCGCCTTGCTCAAAGTCCGCCGGTGAACGCACAGCTCACCGGCCGAGTTGAACAGCAGGATGTAGGTGCCGCGGCCGATCAGGCCGCGCTCACGCAGATCGGAACGCACCAGGCTGCCGAGCGGGTTGTCGTGTTCGTCGACCCAAGCGATCAGCTCGGCATCCGAGGCCGCCCGATGAGCGACCTCCCGGCTGCTTTCGTCCATGGAATCAGCCCTGGTTCAGCAATTGCCGCAAGTCGATCACCGCCGCGTTGGCGCGGGAGATGTAGTTGGCCATCACCAGCGAGTGGTTCGCCAATACACCGAAGCCGCTGCCGTTGAGAATCATCGGGCTCCAGACCGGCTCCTGGGAGGCTTCCAGCTCACGAATGATCTGCCGCACGCTGACCGTTGCATTCTTTTTCGCCAGCACATCGGCGAAATCCACTTCGATGGCGCGCAGCAAGTGCGACAGCGCCCAGGCCTGGCCGCGGGCCTCATAGAACACGTTATCGATTTGCAGCCACGGGGTTTCGACCACCTCTTCATCTACCTGCGGCACTTGGCCCGGAATCGGGACTTCGGTTTTCAGCGAGGTATTGAGCTTGACCCGGCCGACACTGGCCGACAGGCGTTGGGACAGCGATCCCAGGCGAGTGCCGACATCACCCAGCCAGTTGTTCAGGTTGTCGGCGCGGGCGTAGAACAAGGCATTTTTCTGGGTCGGGTCGGACAGCCGGGCCTGATAGCGGCTCAGGGAATTGATACCCTCCTGGTATTCCGACTCGCTGGAGGGCAACACCCAGCTGCGGTTATCGAAGTTGAAACGCGGCTCGGCCTTGGCCAGGTCGGCGTCTTCGGCGGACTGGGACTGGGAACGGGCGAAGTCCTTGCGCAAGGCGCGGCTCAGGTCGCGAACCTGCACCAGCACGCCGTATTCCCAGCTCGGCATGTTGTCCATCCACAGGCCTGGCGGGAAGCGGTCGTTGGAAATGTAGCCGCCGGGCTTGTTCAGCAGAGTCCCGGCCACGGTCTTGAGGGTTTCGACGGTGGTGTAGCCCACCACCATTTGCCGGCCGTCCTTCTCGGCCGCCGCCTGGGCATTTTGCTGCACCGGGAACAGGGCGGGTTCCTGGCTCCAGTACCAGCCGACGGCAATGGTCACCAGCAGGTACAGGCCGATCAGCGTGGCCAGTGCCCGGCTGAAAAACAGCCCACCCAGGTAGCCGCGGGTAGCCGATTTCGGTTCGGCGGCACGTTCAGGCGCGCTGCCCGCGCGGTTTTTCCAGTCCAGCATGGCGATGTCCCTTCAAATCACTTGAGTTCACGGTTCGACCACAACCCTACGCCATCGTGCCTGATTTGAAACGCGATAATGCGGCGCAAATCATGCCGGCCACGACAGGGCAATCGATCTGCCACTATAAAGGAAGCGCCGTCATCGGCCTACGAGACTGATGGGTCATAAACTGAATTTCGCCCCTAGACATAATATTGACGTATGACACTCATGACGGGGAGAAAGAGGTGCTAGCATAGAGCCACCAGTCGATCTCAGCATGCACCCTAACTAGTAGTCAGGATATGACCGAGCCAGAAGACCCCAGCCGTGAGCGCCTCAAGCACCACTTTGCCCAGCGGGTAATTCATCAGGCTCGTCAGATCCTGGAGATCTGGCAGCGCCTGCAACGCAGTGAATGGTCCAGCACCGACCTGTCGGAACTCAGCGAAGCCAATCTGCGCCTGCTGCGTTTTGCCGAGCGTTTCGAACAGCCGGAACACTCCCAGCTTGCCGAAGGCATCAGCCAGTCACTGCAAGCAGTGGACGCCAATCGCGGGCGCCTGAGCAGCCACCTGATCACCGAAATCAACCGCTTGATGCAGCGCCTGTCCCGCACCGGCCTGCGCCACGGCGACCAGCTCGAACAAACCTTTCTGCCGCCGCTGCGCAAACCCATCTACGTAATGCTGCAGGACCATGACCGCGCTGAACGGCTGGCCAAGCAGCTGGAATTCTTTGGCCTCAGCGCCCTGGCCCTGGACAGCGTCGCAGCGTTTCGCACCTCGATGGTCGAGCGCCTGCCCGCGGCCATTGTCATGGACGTGGACTTCAGCGGCCCAGGCATCGGCCTGAAACTGGCCGCCGAAGCCCAGGAAGGCCTGGAGCAGCCGCTGCCGTTGCTGTTCTTCAGCCTGCTGGAAACCGACACCCCGACACGCCTGGCGGCCGTGCGCGCTGGCGGCCAGGAATTTCTCACCGGCACCCTCGAAGCCTCAAGCCTGCTGGAAAAAATCGAAGTGCTGACCTGCGTCGCCCAGTACGAACCCTACAAAGTGCTGATCATCGACGACTCCCGCGCCCAGGCCCTGCACACCGAACGCCTGCTCAACAGCGCCGGCATCGTCACCCGCACGTTGATCGAGCCGATCCAGGCCATGGCCGAGCTGGCGGACTTCCAGCCCGACCTGATCATCCTCGACATGTACATGCCCGCCTGCACCGGCACGGAACTGGCGAAGGTCATTCGCCACAACGACCGTTACGTCAGTGTGCCGATCATTTACCTGTCCGCCGAAGACGACCTGGACAAACAGCTCGACGCCATGAGCGAAGGCGGCGATGACTTCCTGACCAAACCGATCAAGCCCCGACACCTGATCACCACCGTGCGCAACCGTGCGGCGCGGGCCCGTAATCTCAAGGCACGGATGGTACGCGACAGCCTCACCGGGCTGTACAATCACACTCATATCCTGCAATTGCTCGAAGATTGCAGCTTCCGGGCTCGTCGCGAAGGCAAGCCCCTGAGCTTTGCGATGCTGGACATCGACCATTTCAAACGGGTCAATGACAGCCACGGCCACCCCATGGGCGACCGGGTGATCAAGAGTCTGGCGCTGTTTCTCAAGCAGCGTCTGCGCAAGACCGACTTTATCGGCCGCTACGGCGGTGAAGAGTTCGCCATCGTCATGCCCGATACCGATATCGATGCCGCCTGCAAGGTGCTCGATGAAATCCGCCAACGCTTTGCCGAAATCCATTATCCGGCTCAGCCCCAAGACTTGTGGTGCACCTTCAGCGCCGGCGTGGTGGAGATGAGCGACGACTCCGACAGCCTGATGATGGCCAGCCAGGCGGACGAAGCGCTGTACCGCGCCAAGCACGCAGGACGCAACCGCGTGCAGAGCGCCCGGCAATCAAAGCAAAGTGCCACCTTTTCATCAGAATCCACTGACTCGGTCATAAACCTGTAACGCAAACGCAATAACTTCAGGCACTTACGATTCTGCCCCTGGTAGACCTTTGATGCGCCTGAAGCTGCTGACCAATCTCAACACCCTCCTTTTAGTCGCCGTGTGCCTTGGCTTGGGCGCCACGCTGTGGTGGTCGCAAATCGCCCTGGAGCGCCCCTATCTTCTGATGGAACGTTACCTGGGCCTGTCGCGGCAGTTCCAGGGCGAGGTGGCGCGCAATATCGGGGCGTACCTGGACAGCGGCGACGCCTTGCGCCTGAGCGCTGCCACCCAGGCTTTGGAGACCCTGCAAAAAGACCTGGATCAATTCCCGCCGGAACTGGCCAAGACCCTGCGCCCGAGCCTGTCGAACCTTGACGGCTTCAGCAAGACCGATCTGCTGGCCGCCGGCAAACTGGCGGGCGATCCGCAGGCCTTGCTGCTTCAGGCTGAACGTGAACTGAGCGCCAGTCTCGACCAGCTCGCCCAATATGCCAATGCTGCCCCCGCTTACTTGCCCCCGCTGTTCGCCGCATCACAACACCTGGGCCGGTTGTCCCTGGCCCGGGACAAACTGGTCAGCAGCGGTCGCAGCGAACTGGCCGCCGACGTCGAACGGGAGCTGGCGAGCATCCGCGCGCAGGCCGAACGCCTCGATAGTCTGCCGCTACTGGGCGTGACAGCCAGCAGCGAATCCGGCAGTGATGATTTCGCCGCGCTGATGGGCCTGGAGGCCCAGGAAAAAGCCGCTGCCGAAGATGCCGGCATCGCCCTCAAGCGCGAACTCAATAGCCTGCTCAGCCGCTACCCCGCCGAACTGGGACGCACCCGCGAGCTGATCCAGAAGCGCAGTGAACTGAGCAGCGCCACCCACTTGAAAATCGCCGATGTACAACAGGCAATCGATGCCATGGAGCCTGCGGTTCGTGCTCAACATGGGCAGATTCAAGGAGAGGTTCGCGTGATCCAGGGCGTGATGATCGGCCTGATCCTGCTGATCGCGCTGCTGATCGACACCTTGCAGCGGCGCCTGGCCCGGACCTTGACGCAACTGGCACCGGCCCTGTCGACCTGGGCCGAAGGGGATTTCAGCCGCGACATCCATGTGGGCGCCAGCAATCGCGAGTTGCAGGACATCGAAGCGTCGCTCAATCGGCTGCGGGCTTATCTGGTGGACCTGGTGGGGACCATTCGCGTCAACGCCGAGCAGGTCGCCGGCAGCAGCCGAACCCTGGCCGAGTTAAGCGGCGAGCTGCACAGCGGTGCCGAGCACCAGGCCGGCGACACGGCGTTGATCCGCGACTCCCTCAGCGAACTGGAAGCGACCATCCAGCAAGTCGCCGGCGATGCCAGCCAGGCCGCCGACGCCAGCCGCAGCGCCGGACATGCCGTGGAGCAAGGCCAGAAGGTCATTGGCCTGAGCCTCACCGGTCTGCACGCGCTGGTGGGGGAAGTGCAAGGCAACGCGCAGATGATCGAACAACTGGCGGAGGAGTCCGCCACCATCGGCGGCGTGCTGACCGTGATTCGTTCGATTGCCGACCAAACCAACCTGCTGGCCCTCAACGCCGCTATCGAAGCCGCTCGCGCCGGAGAAATGGGCCGCGGCTTTGCCGTGGTGGCCGAGGAAGTCCGCTCCCTGGCCCAACGCACCGCCGGGGCCACGGCCGAAATCCAAACGCTGATCGCCCGCCTGCAACTGGCCGCACGCCAATCGGTGGATGGCATGCGCGCCCAGGTCGAACACGCCGAAGCCACCGCCAGCCAGGCACAAGCTGCCGACGGTGCGCTGGATAAAATCGTCGGGGCCATCCAGACCATTTCCGACACCGCAGTGCGCATCGCCGATGTCACCGCCCAACAAAGCGGTGCCGTCAGCGAAATCCGTGATCACAGCGAGCGGATTCACCAACTGGGTGGGGATAACCTGCTACGCATCGGCCAAGGCCGGGAACAGGGCGACAACCTGCTGGTGCTGGGTGGGCGGCTGCACACGGCGGTGCAGGCGTTCAGGGTTTAAGCACCACAGATCCATGGTGGGAGCGGGCTTGCTCGCGAAAGCGGTGGGTCAGTTTGCATCGGTGTTGGATGTACCGCCGCCTTCGCGAGCAAGCCCGCTCCCACAGGGTTCGATTTCAAACCGTATGACCGGATCAGAGACCTCGGTCACAAATTTCGCGCAAACATCGGTCATCGTGCTGGCTATTGCAGAGAACTGGACAGTCACAAAGACTTTGCGGCATAGTCGCCGGGTTCTGACACCTGCTCACAGATAACAAGGAACAGCAGATGGCGACCCTATTGGTCCTGCACGGACCCAACCTGAACCTGCTGGGCACCCGCGAACCGGGCGTCTACGGGGCCGTGACACTGGCCCAGATCAACCAGGACCTGGAGCAGCGAGCCCGCGCCGCCGGCCATCATTTGCTCTACCTGCAAAGCAACGCCGAATATGAATTGATCGACCGCATCCATGCCGCGCGCGGCGAAGGCGTGGACTTCATTTTGATCAATCCCGCAGCTTTTACGCACACAAGTGTCGCATTACGTGACGCGCTGCTGGCGGTGAGCATCCCATTCATCGAAGTGCATTTGTCCAACGTGCACAAACGCGAACCTTTCCGCCATCACTCTTACTTCTCCGATGTAGCGGTGGGAGTGATCTGCGGCCTTGGCGCCAGCGGTTACCGACTGGCCCTGGAGGCCGCTCTAGAGCAGCTTGAAAAACAGGCAACAGCTTGAACAACAAGCGTTAAACGCCCCTGACCGACCCTTGGGAGTTGATGATTCATGGATATCCGTAAAGTTAAGAAACTGATCGAATTGCTGGAAGAGTCCGGCATCGACGAGCTCGAGATCAAGGAAGGCGAAGAGTCCGTACGCATCAGCCGCCACAGCAAGACCCCGGCCCAGCAGTTCTATGCACCGGCACCGATGCACGCACCGGCCGCCGCCCCTGCTCCGGCAGCAGCGCCCGTTGCCGCCGCCGCTCCGGCAGCTCCGGCAGCACCAGCGCTCAACGGCACCGTGGCTCGCTCGCCAATGGTGGGCACGTTCTATCGCAAGTCCTCGCCGTCCTCGCCGTCCTTCGTTGAAGTCGGCCAGACCGTGAAGAAAGGCGACACCCTGTGCATCGTCGAAGCCATGAAGATGATGAACCACATCGAAGCTGAAACCAGCGGTGTGATCGAATCCATCCTCGTTGAAGACGGCCAGCCGGTTGAGTACGACCAACCGCTGTTCACCATCGTTTGAACCGCGGAGAGCTTTCGATGTTGAAACCTGCGAAGTTGGAAAAAGTACTGATCGCCAACCGCGGTGAAATTGCCCTGCGGATCCTGCGTGCCTGCAAAGAGATGGGCATCAAGACCGTCGCCGTTTACTCCAAGGCTGACAAGGAACTGATGCACCTGGGCCTGGCCGACGAATCCGTCTGCATCGGTCCGGCGTCGGCTGCGCACTCCTACCTGCACATCCCGGCGATCATCGCCGCTGCCGAAGTGACCGGCGCCACCGCCATTCACCCGGGCTACGGTTTCCTGGCGGAAAACGCCGACTTCGCCGAACAGGTCGAAAACTCCGGTTTTGCCTTCATTGGCCCGAAAGCCGACACCATCCGCCTGATGGGCGACAAGGTGTCGGCCAAGCACGCCATGATCGCTGCCGGTGTGCCTACCGTTCCGGGTTCCGACGGCCCGCTGCCTGAAGACGAAGAAACCGCCCTGCGCATCGGTCGCGAAGTCGGTTATCCGGTGATCATCAAGGCCGCTGGCGGCGGCGGTGGTCGCGGCATGCGTGTGGTGCACAAGGAAGAAGACCTGATTTCCTCGGCGAAACTGACCCGCTCCGAAGCTGGCGCGGCGTTCGGCAACCCGATGGTCTACCTGGAAAAATTCCTGACCAACCCACGCCACGTCGAAGTCCAGGTGCTGTCCGACGGCCAGGGCCAGGCCATCCATCTGGGTGACCGCGATTGCTCGCTGCAACGTCGTCACCAGAAGGTCCTCGAAGAAGCGCCGGCACCGGGCATCGACGAGCAGGCTCGCGAAGAAGTCCTGGCACGCTGCGTCAAGGCCTGCATCGACATCGGCTACCGCGGCGCCGGTACCTTCGAGTTCCTGTACGAGAACGGTCGTTTCTACTTCATCGAAATGAACACCCGAGTTCAGGTGGAGCACCCGGTTTCGGAAATGGTCACCGGTATCGACATCGTCAAGGAGATGCTCAGCATCGCCGCTGGCAACAAGCTGTCGTTCACCCAGGACGATGTGGTTATCCGCGGTCACTCGCTGGAATGCCGGATCAACGCCGAAGACCCGAAAACCTTCATGCCAAGCCCAGGCACGGTCAAGCATTTCCATGCCCCGGGCGGCAATGGCGTACGTGTCGACTCGCACCTGTACAGCGGCTATGCGGTTCCGCCGAACTACGATTCGTTGATCGGCAAGCTGATCACCTACGGGGCGACCCGCGAAGAAGCCATGGCGCGCATGCGTAATGCGCTGGACGAAATCGTCGTGGACGGGATCAAGACCAACATCCCGCTGCACCGCGACCTGGTCCGTGACGAAGGCTTCTGCAAAGGCGGCGTCAACATCCATTACCTGGAACACAAGCTGGGCAACCAGCACTGATGTTTCAAGTGATGTAAAAGAGACCCCGGTCATTGGCCGGGGTCTTTTTTTGCCAGTCTTTCAGACACGCGAATGAATCAACTCAGCGCCACGGTAGGGAACGCGTGCGCTTCGATCTGCGCCGCCGTCGCCGGCCTGCCCTGCGGGGTGTGAACCGCACCATTGGCATTGGCTACCAGTGGTTCGCTGCGCAAGCGCGTCATGAACCCACGGGCACGCACCGACACCGGATCAGAACTCTTTTTCGCCCTCGCCAGCACTGGGATGTAGTAGCGCTCAACCTGACTCTGTGAGGTCTTGAATACCGAGGTGACCCCACTGCGCAGATCCAGTGACACGCCGTAGGTATTCCCGAAGCAGGAAGAATACGACCAATGATCCCAGGTAGGCTGCAGCCCCTTGCGCCTCATCGCCGATCTCACCCGCCCGCCAATATCGGCCCCCGTCAACCAGTCTCCCCCCACTAGAGTGGCGCGGATATCCTTGGCGGCCCCTCCCAGGCGCTGCGTCACATCACGAACACTGCGCTCGATCAGCGCGCGGATATTGTGATCGAAATGAATGACAGCCCCCACCCTGGTGGTCGGGTTGTACAACGAAGCGATCACACAGGTCTGCGCGTTCAACGAGAACAGATAATTGTCCGCCGCCGCTTCGCTGAACCTCGCCACCACCGCCTCGCCTTGCAACGCGCCTCGCGCCACATCCGGGAAGATATGCCCGGGAAACGCCTCCCGCAGATCGCTCACTCGCCCCAGGTTGCGTACGTCATCATTGCCGCCGCTCATGCCGACGGTTTTACGTGCCCATTTGCCATTCGCCATCCGGTACACGGGCGGTTTGTAAAACGCGCCGGGCCGACGGGCATCCACCAGGCACAAACCATCGAAATAGATATCCCCCCTTACCTGGTAGTACCGGCCTTTATGCCGTATGTAGAAGGCATTTCGCGGCTGCGTTGCGCTGGACGGGCTGAGATAGGTGCCCTGGAAAGCCCCCTCGGTCACCCGCTGCAAATTCTTGGGCGGTTTCCTGACCGCTTGTTTCGGATTGAAACGGATGGGTTGGATCAGCGGCCCGGCTTCCCTGGCGGCGACCGATGGCACATGCCTCAAGCGCTGGGCGGCCAGTGACATCGGCCTCACGGCGAGCTTCAGGCTCCTGACAGCCTGTCCCAGCAATGGGGCCATGCTCGTTGCCCCCAGCATGCCGAACAGTGCCCCCCAAGTCGCTTGCAGCCAATGGCCGAGCGCCCGATCCGTGTCGCCCTGCACATGCGCCTCGATCGCCTGCCTGGAACTGAGGGCAATAAAACCGGCATCCAGCAGCAGGGCAAAGGGCGGATAAACCATGCACACGGGAGCGGAGGCAAAGAGCAGCCCCTTGATCACCTGATGCCTGATCACCTCGCCGCGACTGTTGGTGACGTCCTCCACGTCAGTGACAGCGCGTTCGATGTAGGCATCGAACTCCGCCGAGATATCCATCACCCGATTGAACTCGCGCACCGCATCGAGGCCGACGCTCGTTGCCGCCAACCCCATCAGCGAGCTCCTGGCGGCGGCACGGGCACCGACTGCCACGCGCTCCAGCACGTAATCACGCAGGCGTGCGGCGACCGCCCCGGGGAAGTCCTGGTATTGGCGAAACATGACGCCATCCGGAGCGTCGGGGGTGTACAGCCAATAGGCCCCCTTGGGATCAAAGTAGGCAAAGACATAGACACCCAATACGAGATGGCCGCCGACGGTAAACCTGAACA
The DNA here is from genome assembly GCF_053850495.1 of Pseudomonas sp. CFBP 5748. Classification (NCBI taxonomy): domain Bacteria; kingdom Pseudomonadati; phylum Pseudomonadota; class Gammaproteobacteria; order Pseudomonadales; family Pseudomonadaceae; genus Pseudomonas; species Pseudomonas sp. CFBP 5748. The sequence goes on along the minus strand of NZ_JBSPTN010000010.1, from coordinate 139,636 downwards.
CGCCTTCGCGCTGTGCGACGGCCGCTGAACTCACTGCACCGTTCACAGGCATCGACTCACTCAGGAGCGTGATTTGCCGAGTGAGCCACCAGAACTCACGAGCGTTCAGCAAGGACTTGCCCGTCGCGACACGCAGGTCGCGGTCCATTCTGGTCAGCAACAGGTTGCGATAGGCCGTGCGTCGCTTGGTGTATTCGGGAGCATTGGCATCGAGAAACCGGGCGCGAACCTGGCGCGCATACTGCTCGCCCACGTAAGCCCGTCGAATGTAGGTCGCCAGCTCCGCACTGCGGACCTGCCCCAGGTCCTGCCCAACCGATGAGCGCACGCCCTTCCTGGGGTTGTCGATGCCCCAATTGTCGTCATACCCATGGATGGCAAGTTCCAGCAGGCTGGCGACCTTCGTCTTGCCATCCGCCAGCCCCGGGCTGTAGTCGATGAGCACCGTTGCGGGGTCGACCACTTCCTGCACACCCGTGCTGCGCATGTACGGCGCGATGGCTTGGCTGACAGTACGCTTGGCGAAATCCACAAAGACTTCATAGCCCGCAAGCTGCTCGTTGAAGACCTGCTGATGAACCCGAAACTCCTGGCTCAAACTGCTGATGATGCGCCGGGAGTCAAGCGGCAGGGCGGCGTACCACCGAGGCGATTCGTCCTGCTCCACCTGCGCCAGGTTGTTGGCCAAGCCCATGGCAACGGACGCTTCGAGGCAGGCCTTGAAGGCAGTCGTCGTGGCCCTGGGATCTTTGTTCAGATCCCATGCCGTCGGCTTGTCCGCCACGGCGGCAAAGTACTCCCGGGCCACATCACGCTCGGCCACAGAGAGTTGCTGCAGCAGGTATTGGCGACCCGCTTCACGTTCAATCCATGCACCTATTTGCGCACTCACGGCCCGAAGCGAGGGCAACTCGATCCACTCCTGGCCATCAGGCTTGCCGGGGGCGTACAGCAACAGCTCGCTGAGCTCACCCGACCGGTCTTCGCGGTAGAACAACAGCAGGTCGGAACACTTCAGCTCGTTTGGAAGGGCAAGGCAGGACACACGCCAAACGGTGACCGATCGTCCCGAGGCCTCAGGTTCCCACAGGGCTTTCAGAGCCTCGTGGTGAGGCGCCTGCAAATGACCTGCACAACGAGCGATAAACGCGCTTTGCTCCAGTCGCGCCACGAACCAATCGAGCATGGCGTCTTTCAGATCCGGGCGTTCATATTGACTGAGCAATGCCGACAAGTACCCGGCAGGGGCATCCACATCCGCCAGCAGTTGGGTAATGAAGGCTGGCGAAAGTGGCTGGTTACGCAACATGCCGCCGTTTTCCACCAGGAATACCGACACGCTGTCCGGCCTTACCGGCCCTGCTGCCAGCAGCTCGCTCAGGCTGTGGACTTGCACCGGCTGGTCAATGATGGAGCGCCACTGCAATTGCACGCGAATGCTGTCGGGCTCGACCTCCATGTCCAGTTCGCGCCGGACATAGTCCTTGGCCAAGTGCCGGGCGAACGCACGCAACGAACCCAGGCCATCGAGCAGTTCATCCACCAGCACCTGAGCTTGCGAGGTCTGCTCCTGAAAAGCCCTCAACCTTTTATGTTCAGCTTTGCTCAGCCCCCGCAACCAATCAGGCAATTGCAACCGGGTTAGCGCCTTGAGATTCTGGCGCTCGCCAGCGGTTGCCAAGGCGGCCAATTGATTTGTCCGACGCCAGGAATCCTGGAGTTTTTCGATGTTTTCCCGTAACCCGTCGACATCCATGCCGAGCAACTGGTCAGGCTGGAACAGCCTGTCGATCGCGACCCTATGCTCGCCGAGCTTTTGTCTGATCAGCTCCTCAAGCGCAGCGTCGCCCTCTGTCATTTGCCAATGGCGGCGTAGATAGTCCTTGTAGTGCTGGATAAACCCCGCGGCGGTTCCCTCCACCGCCTGGGCGATAACCTCCCGGCGCTCGACCGGGAACCCCAGGTCAGCACCGTCCGGCCAGCGATAGGGCGCATTCTGTTCTTCGTCAGTGACCACAGGCTTGTGGTCGATCATGCGTTGCAACACCGTGTCGAGCAGGGTGCCAATGAAGTGCGGGTCAATGTTGCCCTGGTAATAGTGAGTGCGCAGCTCGACCAACACATACTCTTCGAGCACCTCCAGCAAGCTCATCTGGGTTTGCAGTCGCGCCTCGATAGCCGCCTGCCACCGGGACAATTTCTCCAAAGTTGCCTGTACCGTTGCCACCTGCGGGGAAGCTACCGGCCCCGCGCCGTTCACGTTTGTTTGCCGCTCGGCCGTGTTGTCCATCACATTCCTCCCTGTTGTGTGGACCCGCACCTTATCCGCCCGACAACACGGCCATGCCATACATATATATATCGAAACACCAACCCCGCCGGCACAGACTCACTTATCCACTTTGACCGCGACCTGGCGTACACTGCGCGCCTTTGCAGCCCTGCGCTGCCCCCTGTAGATTTTTTCCAAAGGTGCCCGCCATGCCTTGGCTGCAAGTACGTCTGGCCATCAGCCCGGAACAAGCCGAAACCTACGAAGACGCGTTTCTTGAAGTAGGCGCGGTATCGGTGACCTTCATGGACGCCGAAGACCAGCCGATCTTCGAGCCGGAGCTCAATACCACGCCGCTGTGGTCCCACACCCACCTGCTGGCCCTGTTCGAAGGCGGCACCGAGGCCGCCAGCGTGCTGGCCCATCTTGAGCTGCTGACCGGCAGCCCGCTGCCCGAGCATCACAGCGAAGTGATCGAAGACCAGGACTGGGAACGCAGCTGGATGGACAACTTCCAGCCGATGCGCTTCGGCCAGCGCCTGTGGATCGTACCGAGCTGGCACGCGGCGCCAGAGCCCGAGGCCGTGAACCTGCTGCTGGACCCGGGCCTGGCGTTCGGCACCGGCACGCATCCGACCACCGCGCTGTGCCTGGAATGGCTCGACGGCCAGGACCTGAAGGGCTGCAACGTCCTCGATTTCGGCTGCGGCTCGGGGATCCTGGCGATTGCCGCGCTGCTGCTGGGCGCCAAAGAGGCGGTCGGTACCGACATCGACGTCCAGGCCCTGGAAGCATCCCGCGACAACGCCGGACGCAACAACATTGCCGAAGCACTGTTCCCGCTATACCTGCCGCAGGACTTGCCACAAGTCCAGGCCGACGTATTGGTGGCCAATATCCTGGCCGGCCCGCTGGTGTCCCTGGCGCCGCAATTGTCCAGCCTGGTCAAGCCGGGTGGGCGCCTGGCATTGTCGGGCATCCTCGCCGAGCAGGGCGAGGAAGTCGCCGCCGCCTATGCCACGGACTTTGCCCTGGACCCGATCGCCAATCGCGATGGCTGGGTGCGCATTACCGGACGTCGGCGCTAGAATGGCCGCCTGTATCAACCGGATTGCCGCATGACTGACAGCTTCGTCACCCAGTGTCCGCATTGCCACACCAGTTTTCGCGTCAACCATGGTCAATTGACCGTGGCCCGCGGAGTGGTTCGTTGCGGCTCGTGCCTGCAAGTGTTCAATGCCGCGCGGCAATTGCTGGAACAACGTACTGGCAAGGAAACCGTCAGCCCCCTGGCGCCGCCGATCAAGACGCCTGCCGCAGAAACGCCACCTCGGGCGATCAGCCAGAAACAATGGACCGCCGCCGAGCTCGACCTCGATGATCTGGACAAGGAACTGGCACGCCTGGAACGGCGTGACAAGCGGGCACCGGACACCTTCGGCCGACGCCGCGAAGACAACCTGAGCGCGCAACGCGACCACCTCTCGAACGAGCAGGAGCCGTGGTCCGATAGCCTGTACAGCGAAACCACTACCGAGCGCGCCGAAGCCGTCACCCTGACGCCCGTCGAGTCATTCGCACCCCATGAACCCGCCCGGCCACCGCGCACCGAGCCGTCGTTGTCCCTGGCACTGGAACCGCTGGAGCCGGATGACGAGCCTGTCACCCTGCTGCGCCTGGAACCAGACGACGAGCCCCACGAACATCTCGAACGCCTGTCTGCCACCGACGATCACGACGAGGAACCGGTGCCGCCGGTGCCGTTGCGCAAGACGCGCGAGCGCCATGAACCGGGAATACGCGCCGAGGCCCTCCACGACCTGGACGACGACCCGCTGCAACTGGACTGGCGCAAACGCCGCTCGCCCTGGGGTCGACGCTTGCTGTGGGGCCTGTTGATACTGCTCGCCAGCGCAGCCCTGGCCGGCCAGTACATTGCCTACCATTTCGAAGAACTGGCCCGCCAGGACCAGTACCGCCCATGGTTCCTGCAAATCTGCCCGACCATCGGCTGCGACGTTCCGTCCAAGGTCGACATCGCCAAGATCAAGAGCAGCAACCTGGTGGTACGCAGCCATCCGGAGTTCAGCGGTGCCCTGGTGGTAGACGCGATCATCTACAACCGTGCGCCCTTCTCCCAGCCTTTTCCGCTGCTGGAGCTGCGTTTCGCCGACCTGAACGGGCACCTGATCGCCAGCCGCCGCTTCAAGCCCGGGGAATACCTGGGTGGCGATCTCGAAGGCCGCGGCGAAATGCCGCCGCAGACGCCCATCCACATCGCACTGGACATCCTGGACCCAGGACCTAAAGCGGTGAACTACAGCTTGAGCTTCCATTCGCCCGAGTGAAGCGGCCAGGGTCGGCCGATTGACGGCAGCTTTCTGACTGACCCCACCCGGACCAAACCGCTGGCGATAACAAAATAGCTGTTCAGATTTTATCCAATTCGACCTTTATCCAGTCATCGAGAGCGGGTATCATGCCAACCCTTTTTCGAAGTCTCATGATCCGGCCCCACTTCAGGGAAGTCCTATGTCGGCGGTACGCATCGGCCCATATACATTGCAGAACGGCCTGATTCTCGCCCCTATGGCGGGCGTCACCGACCAGCCCTTTCGTCAGCTGTGCAAACGACTGGGCGCAGGTCTGGTGGTTTCGGAAATGGTCACCAGCGACATGAGTTTGTGGAACACCCGCAAATCGCGTCTGCGCATGATCCACGAAGGTGATCCCGAGCCCCGCTCGGTACAGATCGCCGGTGGCGACGCCCAGATGCTGGCGGAGGCGGCCCGGGCCAATGTGGCACTGGGCGCGCAGATCATCGACATCAACATGGGCTGCCCGGCGAAGAAGGTCTGCAACAAGGCTGCCGGCTCCGCCCTGTTGAAAGATGAAACCCTGGTCACCGAGATCCTGCGGGCCGTCGTCGCCGCAGTCGATGTGCCGGTGACCCTGAAGATCCGCACCGGGTGGGACCGGGAGAACAAGAACGGCCTGACGGTGGCGAAGATTGCCGAACAGGCAGGTATCACGGCGTTGGCGGTCCATGGCCGCACCCGTGCCGACCTGTACACCGGTGAAGCCGAGTACGACACCATCGCCGCGATCAAGCAGGCGGTGTCGATCCCGGTCTTTGCCAACGGCGACATCGATTCGCCCGAGAAAGCCCGGTATGTGTTGGACGCGACCGGTGCCGACGGACTGTTGATTGGCCGGGCCGCCCAAGGGCGCCCATGGATTTTTCGTGAGATCGAACACTTTCTGCGCACCGGCGAAAAGCTCGCTGCGCCGCAGTTGTCCGAGGTGGAACGTATTCTGCTAGAGCATCTGGCCGCGCTGCATGCCTTCTACGGAGAAGTCATGGGTGTACGCATCGCTCGCAAGCATGTGGGCTGGTATCTCGCAACCCTGCCGGGCGCCAGGGAGTTTCGCGCCCGTTTCAATCGTTTGGATGGTACACAAGCACAATGCGCCGACGTTCAGGGGTTCTTCGCTGAGCGTTACAAGAGCCTGACAGGGGACGAAGGGGTGGCCGCATGACGATGATGACCGAGACTTTAGTGAGTGGAATAACACCCGTGAGCGACAACGTGAATTTGAAACAGCACCTCAACACGCCCAGCGAAGAAGGTCAGACCCTTCGCGGGAGTGTCGAGAAGGCGCTGCACAATTATTTCGCCCACCTTGAGGGCGCTGCCGTCACGGATGTGTACAACCTGGTGCTTTCCGAAGTCGAGGCACCTCTGCTCGAAAGCGTGATGAACTACGTCAAGGGCAACCAGACCAAGGCCAGTGAGCTGCTGGGCCTGAACCGCGGCACCCTGCGCAAGAAACTCAAGCAGTACGATCTGCTGTAAGCATTCAATCAAACCAGAAAGGCGCCCGCGTAAAAAACGGTCGCCTTTTTTGCTGACTTCCCTTGCTTTTGATGGAAATTGAAATGACCGACCAGACCACCCGCCTGCCGATCCGCCGCGCCTTGATCAGCGTCTCCGACAAGACCGGGATCCTCGAATTCGCCCGCGAGCTGCAACAGCTGGGCGTCGAGATTCTCTCCACCGGCGGGACTTTCAAGCTGCTGCAGGACAACGGCGTCGCCGCAGTGGAAGTCGCGGACTACACCGGTTTTGCAGAAATGATGGACGGTCGGGTCAAGACCCTGCACCCGAAAATCCACGGCGGGATCCTGGGTCGTCGCGGCATCGACGACGCCATCATGAACGAACACGGCATCAAGCCGATCGACCTGGTAGCCGTCAACCTCTACCCGTTCGAAGCCACCATCAACAAGCCAGGCTGCGACCTGCCGACCGCCATCGAGAACATCGACATCGGTGGCCCGACCATGGTCCGTTCGGCAGCCAAGAACCACAAAGACGTGGCCATCGTGGTCAACGCCAGCGACTACGCCAGCGTGCTGGACAACCTCAAGGCCGGCGGCCTGACCTACGCCCAGCGTTTCGACCTGATGCTCAAGGCCTTCGAACACACCGCCGCCTACGACGGCATGATCGCCAACTACATGGGCACAGTGAACCAGGCCGCTGAAACCCTGTCGACCGAAGGCCGCAGCGAATTCCCGCGCACCTTCAACACCCAGTTCATCAAGGCCCAGGAAATGCGCTACGGCGAGAACCCGCACCAGAGCGCGGCGTTCTACGTGGAAGCCAAGCCTGCCGAAGTCGGCATCGCCACCGCCACCCAACTGCAAGGCAAGGAACTGTCGTTCAATAACGTGGCCGACACCGACGCCGCGCTGGAATGCGTGAAGAGCTTCGTCAAGCCCGCCTGCGTGATCGTCAAGCACGCCAACCCATGCGGCGTGGCCGTGAGCCCGGACGCCGAGGGCGGCATCCGTCAAGCCTACGAACTGGCCTACGCCACCGACACCGAATCGGCCTTCGGCGGCATCATCGCCTTCAACCGTGAACTGGACGCCGCGACCGCCAAGGCTATCGTCGAGCGCCAATTCGTCGAAGTGATCATCGCCCCTTCGGTCAGCGAAGAAGCCCGCGCCATCGTCGCCGCCAAGGCCAACGTGCGCCTGCTGGCTTGCGGCCAATGGTCGGCCGACCGTGCACCGGCCTGGGACTACAAGCGTGTCAACGGCGGCCTGCTGGTACAGAGCCGTGACATCGGCATGATCGGTAGCGAAGACCTGAAAGTGGTGACCAAGCGCGCCCCGAGCGAACAGGAAATCAACGACCTGATCTTCGCCTGGAAAGTCGCCAAGTACGTCAAGTCCAACGCCATCGTCTACGCCAAGAACCGTCAGACCATCGGCGTCGGCGCCGGCCAGATGAGCCGCGTGAACTCGGCCCGCATCGCCGCGATCAAGGCCGAACACGCAGGCTTGCAGGTACAGGGCGCGGTCATGGCCTCCGATGCATTCTTCCCGTTCCGCGACGGCATCGACAACGCGGCCAAGGTCGGCATCACCGCGGTGATCCAGCCAGGTGGCTCGATGCGTGACGCTGAAGTGATTGCTGCGGCCGACGAGGCTGGCATCGCCATGGTCTTTACTGGCATGCGTCACTTCCGTCACTAACATCGATCAATGTGGGAGCTGGATTTGTGCGGGAGCAAGGCTTGCCCGCGATAGCATCACCTCGGTTCGCCTGATCAACCGAGTTGCCTGCGTCGCGGGCAAGCCTTGCTCCCACACAAACTCGCTCCCACAGAAAAGCATCTCTGTGGTGCTCAACAGAATCAGCGTCATCCGAGGTTTTTGAAATGAATGTTTTGATCATTGGCAGCGGTGGCCGTGAACACGCCCTGGCTTGGAAAGTGGCTCAGGATCCCCGTGTGCAGAAGGTCTTCGTAGCACCAGGCAATGCCGGCACCGCCATCGAAGCCAAATGCGAAAACGTCGCCATCGACGTGCTGGCCCTGGAACAACTGGCCGATTTCGCCGAGAAGAACGTCTCGCTGACCATCGTCGGTCCGGAAGTGCCGTTGGTCGCCGGTGTGGTCGACCTGTTCCGCTCCCGCGGCCTGGATTGCTTCGGTCCGACCGCCGGCGCCGCGCAGTTGGAAGGCTCGAAAGCGTTCACCAAGGACTTCCTGGCGCGTCACAAGATCCCGACCGCCGATTATCAGAACTTCACCGAAATCGAGCCGGCCCTGGCTTACCTGCGCGAGAAAGGCGCACCGATCGTGATCAAGGCCGATGGCCTGGCCGCCGGTAAAGGCGTGATCGTTGCCATGACCCTGGCCGAAGCCGAAGACGCCGTGCGCGACATGCTGGCCGGCAACGCCTTCGGTGACGCCGGTTCCCGGGTGGTGATCGAAGAGTTTCTCGACGGCGAGGAAGCCAGCTTCATCGTCATGGTCGATGGCAAGAACGTCTTGCCGATGGCCACCAGCCAGGACCACAAACGAGTCGGCGATGGCGACAGCGGCCCGAACACCGGCGGCATGGGTGCCTACTCCCCGGCCCCGGTGGTCACCTCCCAAGTGCATCAGCGGGTCATGGACCTGGTGATCTGGCCAACCGTGCGTGGCATGGCCGAGGAAGGCAACGTCTACACCGGCTTCCTGTACGCGGGCCTGATGATCGACAAGGCTGGTAACCCAAAAGTCATCGAATTCAACTGCCGTTTCGGCGATCCTGAAACCCAGCCGGTAATGTTGCGTCTGCAATCGAGCCTGGTGCTGCTGGTCGAAGCCGCCCTGGCCCAGGCGCTGGACAAGGTCGAAGCCCAGTGGGATCCGCGCCCAAGCGTCGGTGTCGTATTGGCAGCCGGCGGTTACCCGGGCGACTACGCCAAAGGCAGCGCAATCCGTGGCCTGGAAGCAGCGGCCCAGCTGGAAGGCAAGGTGTTCCACGCCGGTACTGCGTTGCAGGACGGCCAAGTGGTCACCGCCGGTGGTCGTGTGCTTTGCGCCACCGCCATGGGCGCCAATGTCGACGCTGCTCAGCAGCAAGCCTACAAGCTTGCCGCCGAGCTCGACTGGGAAGGCTGTTTCTACCGCAAGGACATTGGCTACCGCGCCATTGCCCGCGAGCGTGGCGAAAATCTGGAATAAATCCGGTCATTCAGCCAGACAAGGGTCTATGGCCCTTGCCTGTCTACTCGGGCGCCGCGCATAGTTATAATCTGGCATCAACCTACGAAGGGATTTCGCCGTGCGCTGGCTCAGGATTGCCATAGGCTTAACCGTCACCCTGCTGACGCTGCTCTGTATGTTCCCCGCACAGGCCGCGCCCGGTAGTGGCTGGGCGGTATTGCTCGACGAACAGGGCGACCTGAAGCTGAGCGACATCCGCTCTGCCCGCTACACCAATCAATTCAGCCCCATCGACCTCGACCGCCTCAGGGCCGCCGAGCCTGGCGGCGCACTGTGGCTGCGCTTCCGGCTGGCCCCCGACAGGCATGAACAAATACTGCGCATCTTCGCGCCCGACCTGTCTCGCCTGAATCTCTATGTGCTGGACGGCGACGCCCTGATTGACCAACAAGTCAGCGGCGATACCCTGCCACGTACCGAACTCCCCGTGCCCACCAGCGATTTCATGCTGGCGCTGCCCCACAGCGATAAACCGCTGGACGTCTACCTGCGACTGGCGTCCCGGCACGAACTGCGCCCCTACGTCACGCTGCAACCGGCGGTACTGGCGGCGGCGAATCAGAACCAGACGCTGATCTATGGGTTGTTGTTCGGCTGCATCGCCATGCTGATCCTGCACAACCTCACCCGCTACGCCTATACCCGTTCACGCAGTTGCCTGTGGCTGGCGGCCTGTGAAGGGCTGCTGATGCTGAGCCTGGTGCTGCTGCTGAACCTGGCGGGGCCCTGGCTGCCTGACTGGCCCGCGATCCAGACCCCCGGGGCCTACCTGGCCCTGCTGCTGACCGCGCCCTGCGGCCTGATGTTCGCCTACCGTTTCTTCGCGCCCCTGGGACCGCATCCGTTGAACCGGCTGCTGCTGGGGGACATTGTGTTCGTCATGCTGTGCAGCTTGCTGCTGTTGTTCGTCAACACCCTGCCGCTCAATATCATGACCTATGCCCTGGTGGCCCTGGCTGGCCTGAGCATGCTGTTCGTCAGCGCCTGGCATTGGCAAAAGGGTTACCGCCCGGCACGGCTGTTTGTCGCGGCGATGGTGGTTTTCAACCTCGGTACGCTGATCACCCTGCCGGCCCTGCAAGGGCTCACGGAAGTCCCTCCCCAGGGGCTGATCGTCACGCTGCTGGTATTTATCTGCATCAGCGGCCTGTTGATGAGTGTCGCCCTGGGTGAACGCCAGCGTTCCATCAACGAGAGCCGTTTCAGCATCAGTCGCGACCTGGCGGCCAGCAATGCCGAGATCAATGCCAAGGCCGAGTTCCTGGCCAAGATCAGCCACGAGATCCGCACCCCGATGAACGGGGTGCTGGGCATGACCGAACTGCTGCTGGGCACCCCCCTGTCGGTCAAGCAGCGTGACTACGTGCAGACGATCCACAGCGCCGGCAATGAACTGCTGACGTTGATCAACGAGATCCTCGACATTTCCCGACTCGAATCCGGGCAGATCGAACTCGATGATGTGCAGTTCGACCTCAATGCCCTGATCGAGGACTGCCTGAGCATCTTCCGCGCCAAGGCAGAACAGCAGAATGTCGAGCTGATCAGCTTCATCCAACCCCAAGTACCACGGGTCATCAGCGGCGATCCGACGCGCCTGCGCCAGGCACTGCTGAGCCTGCTGGAAAACGCCTTGAAAAAAACCGACGAGGGCGAGGTGTTGATCGTCGTGGCCCTCGACGAGCGCAGCAATCAGCCGCGCCTGCGCATTGCCGTGCAGGACAGTGGATCGCCGATGGACGCCGAAGAGCGCGACACGCTGATGCATGCCGAGCTGCACAGCAAGAATTTCCTCTCGGCCACGCGCCTGGGCGGCAACCTGGGCCTGGTCATTGCCCGCCAGCTGATCATATTGATGCACGGGGAATTCGGCATCAAAAGCGGCAGCAGCCAGGGCAGCACCTTATGGCTGACGTTGCCGCTGGACCCGGATCGCCTTGAACATCCGACCTCCGACCTCGATAGCCCGCTGCAAGGGGCGCGCGTGCTGATCGTCGACGACAACGACACCTGTCGCAAGGTGCTGGTGCAGCAGTGCAGCGCCTGGGGCCTGAATGTCAGCGCGGTGCCGTCGGGCAAGGAAGCCCTGGCGCTGCTGCGCACCAAGGCTCACTTGCGGGACTATTTCGACGTGGTGCTATTGGACCAGAACATGCCCGGCATGACCGGCATGCAACTGGCGGCCAAGATCAAGGAAGACCCGAGTCTGAACCACGACATCCTGTTGATCATGCTCACCGGCATCAGCAACGCGCCGAGCAAGATTGTCGCGCGCAACAGTGGGGTCAAGCGCATTCTCGCCAAACCAGTGGCCGGCTACACCCTCAAGACCACCCTGGCGGACGAGCTGAACCAGCGCAACAAAGGCCAGGCGCAGAACGTGCCGGTGAACGCGGGCCCGGTTACCCCGGTGAAGGTACCCAGCGACTTCCGCATCCTGGTGGCCGAGGACAACAGCATTTCCACCAAGGTCATCCGCGGCATGCTCGGCAAGCTCAACCTGCAACCCGACACCGCCAGCAATGGCGAAGAAGCCCTCAAGGCCATGAAGGAGCAGCGCTACGACCTGGTCTTGATGGACTGCGAAATGCCAGTGCTCGACGGTTTTTCCGCCACCCAGCAACTGCGCGCCTGGGAAGTGGGCAACCAGCGGACCCGCACCCCGGTGGTGGCGCTCACGGCGCACATCCTCGCCGAACACAAGGAACGTGCGCGTCAGGCCGGGATGGATGGACACATGGCCAAGCCGGTGGAGTTGTCGCAACTGCGCGAGCTGATCGAGCACTGGGTGGCCCAGCGCGATCAACAGAACAGGTCAGCGGCGCACACGTCCTAAGTGGCGACAGGACGGTCAACGGCGCGCCGCCACGCGGCTTAAAGTTCCAATGCGTGCAAATGGCGGTTGGTTTCAGCGATCACAGCGGCTGCAACTTTTGCTCTGAAGGTTGCGTAATGCAGCGTGCTAAATGTAACGACTGCCATTTCTTCCTGGCTGCTTTCCACCACTTCCTCTATTGGCCAAAACAGAAATCCGGAGACCGTTCTGCGGGTGCTGAACTGTTTGTGATAGAGGCCTATCTCTATTTTTCCGGAGGACTTGGACGTACAAGGAATCACCTGGAAGAATCCCGTATCACGCAGCAGGCTTGTTCTTTCGAACACCTCAAGGGCCTCGGGATTACGCTCCAGGGCTCCTAAGGCGTGACTCGCCTGCCGTGAAAAACTCCCGCCAAACGACTGGGATATTTGCCGTGAAACGCTATCGGCCATTAATCCCTGTCCAGCCTGCTCGGGCCTGACAGGACGCGCCGAATCCCATCCCAAGTACCTGAGCTTATTCTTGTAGTAGTCGAACCAGTTGCCTACCAGGCCGTCCCTGTATGCCGAACGTGTTGCCAATTGCGCGTACAGGTTGCTCAGGTAGATATCTTCTCGGTCCTGGAGGGACAGCCTCTCATCAAATGACACGATACTCCCGCCCACGACGGCAGCCCTCGGTACGTCACTGCGGCCCATGTCATTCATAAACACACAGCCCTCGACACCTGATGCTCAACAGCGTCAGAAATATCAAAAATATTCTCGGTCGCCTTACCCCCCAGTTTTTTGACAATCGCATCGCGCAGGGGCGCATAGAGCGCATCTGACAAATTCGCCTGGAAACACCTCAGCTGAATATTGCCCAGTACTTGATCGGTGGAGAAGAGTGCCCCAAGAGGATTGGAAGTCACCTGCCCGGCTTCAAAGTCGACGCAGACACTGTTCAGCACAGGACCTGGCTGCGCCAGAATGACTTGCAGCCTGACCCTGTAACCTCTTTCAACGGTTGTTTTGGCAGGCTCCGGCTGTCTAGGCCCCTGAACATGCTCGCGCAATAGATCAATGGCCGGCAGGGTGCAAGACAATTGAGCGACGCGATTCAATAAGCGAGTGACGTCCGTCACAATAGTTCGATCAACATGCGCCTCCAGTTGTTTTTCCACCCAGGCAATTATGTTGCATTTTTCTGAGGCATTAAGTGTAAATCTGTCCCACGCTACAGCCCTCTGCAACCAACCGTTCTGTAGAACTTCCCGATAGGCACCATACCATTCACCCGGCTGCGAAAGAGCTGGATATTTCTTGTTGGCGACCAGCTGCGCAAATAGCACCGAACTCAGTACATCACGCCTTTCCTGTTCCAGCATATCGTTTGCCAGCAAGACAACAGCCCCGGCATTAATAAAAACCGAATACTGATCTTTCATATCATCACCTGCTTCGCCAATGGATGGCGACTACTGTGTAGTCGCCAAAAGTTCACAAGAGATCAGATCTCGTACTCTTCGATTCTTTTCTGCGCACGATCACCCAACCTGGCAATTATCGTGGCTCGGGTACGATTAATAACTGCCGGTACCATGGTCATATGGCATTCGCCGCGATACAGATCGACCGAACCGCTGTCCCAGTCCACAAACAGAACTTTGGTCTGATTGGTCCGATTGATGAAGCGCACGGCGCCCAGGGCCAGAATAACTTCGCCGTCCGGAGTTTCGTGGCAGGCCGCCACACCAAATCCTCCCGCACCGGAGTCTCTGATGTTCTGATCAAAAACCCGAAGCGGTTTACCACCGGTTTGCAGCGCAGCTATTGCATCACCGGCCACTTTAAGCATCAGCATTGAGGTTGGGCCGGGAACAGTAGCTGCGGCCACGGCCGAACCCAGAATTTTCAACGCCAGCTGATCCATTTGGAAGCTCTTGCCGGAAGCCGCAACCGTGTCGTAATACCGTTGCAGAATAGTCCAGCCGCAATCCTGCATGACGTTAAGAAATAGTTGATACCACTCTTTACCCTGTTCGTCCCGCGGGTACTGCCTGTTAGCCACTAACGATGCAAACAGATAGGAGTGCTGAATATCCGCTTGATTCTGCTCCGTCATGCCCGATACAAATGCCAGGATACTGTCCCCGACAATGGAAGCACGGTCGGGTTTTTCGACAGTCTCATTGAACCCAACTAAACCCACCTTGGCGGCACGCGAAGAAACAACAACATTGTCCGACGTGACATCATAATTACTCAGGCGATCAAGACGGTCCGTCAACGTTACAACTGAATCAAAGTTAACGCTCATACATAGTTCCCTTATTCAATTAAGATCCTCCATGGATCCCAAGCACAAAATGACGTAATCCAGCCCCGAACAACAAGCGCAAAACTGTAACCACACATAATACCTGCGACACTAAAAACCCCCTGCCCTCCTGAAACAACATCGCCACAATAAAGAGAAGTTTTTCTGCACTTAAAACGCTCACGGTAAGCCGACAGGCACCCCGGCGCCTGATAAACTCCACGCCAATTTCATTCGTCGTGAGCCTCGACCATGCTCCATGTGCTGTTCAGCGTTTACCTGAAGATGTTGGTGCTCTACAGCCCCTTCTTCGTGTTGTCGTGTTTTATCGGCCTGACTCGCGGCTACTCACGCAAGGAACAACGCCGCCTGGCCTGGAAGGTCGCGACCGCGACGCTGGTGTCCAGCGTATTGCTGTACTTGTTCGGGCGGGTGATTTTCAGCGTGTTCGGCATCACCGTGGACGCGTTCCGTATCGGCGCCGGCAGCGTGCTGTTCATTTCGGCACTGGGCATGGCCCAAGGCAAGTCGGCGGTCCAGACCGACAACGTGCAGCAGGACGTGACCATCGTCCCGCTGACCATTCCATTGACCGTCGGCCCCGGCACCATCGGCGCCCTGCTGGTGATGGGCGTGAGCCAACCGCACTGGGACGATAAGCTCATGGCCATCATCAGCATCGCCCTGGCCAGCTTCACCGTCGGCGTGGTGCTGTACCTGTCCAGCCGCATCGAGAGGATTCTGGGCGACCAGGGCTTGCAGATCGTCAGTCGCCTGATGGGGCTATTTGTCTGCGCGCTGGCGGCGCAGATCATCTTTACCGGGGTCAAGGGCTATCTGGTGCCGTAATCAACCCACCTCATTGGTTTCCACCACAGACGACACGTTCGACAACGCCTTGAGCGTGACGCCGCCCTGGACATCCGGCAAGGCATCCAACCGCTCTATCAGGGTCGAAACGGCATAATGCCGATTCCCGCCAAAACTGAGCAGGACTTCCCCGCGCAAGTTGATATCTGCCGCATACACCTCGCGAACAATCACACTGTGCCCACTGTCTGGATCAATGATCACCAGGTGTTCATGGACGCGACTGAGCAACAACGGGTCAGGCTCATCCAGGTCCCAGATCAATTTGCCGGGGATTGTCACCGCGCTGCCCAGTGAATGTCGGCAGTCGAGGATGACCGACTTGACCCGCAACCAGGCCGCTCTTGACAGCCGGTAACTCACCGCGCCTTGCCCCATGCGCAGGATCAGGGTCGTGACATCGTCCGGCATCAGCGCCAGGAGATCATCGATCTTCACCTCCTGGCCCTCGACAACCAGCACCTCGCCTTCACGCTGGACATAACTGAGTGGTCCCATTTGCCCCGTGCCGGGCAAGGTCAACAGCTGTCCATTCTTGCTTTCATGAAGTAATACCTGGGTCTGCCGCTGGGTTCCCAATAACGCGAAGGATTCCGGAATGGCGGCCCTGGGAACCCGGATGACACGCCCGGTCCTGGCGACGAACCACTTCAGGCTCTCAGGCTCCTCCACCGACAGCAGTGCGCTATGGAACGGCTGGGCCGCCAATAGCCTGAGCCCCTCTTGCTCCCGTCCATCCTGTGCGACCACCCATTGACGAGTGACACCGGTAATCAACGCCGGCTCCTGGTCGCGTAACGCGAGCACCACCCCCTCGAATGTCACGCCACGCAGCCCCACACCTTCGGCCTTCAGCTCGACAAACTGCCAGGGCGCCCATTCACGTTCCGCGCGGGGCAATGCATCAGCCTGCAGCACGCGTGAGCCCTGGCCAAATATCGCCGCCAACTTCTGTGGATCGATAAAAGCCTGGCGATAGACTTCGCCACTCGAAACATCGAATAACCAGGCCGCCTCGCCATCCGGGGTGGCGCCGAGCAGGCGTACTTCCTTGGCGTGCCCCAGTTCAGCCAGCAACAGCCTGTTGCCGACATACCAGGCACACAACTTGGCGTCGTCATTGAAGTTGCTCAAACCGATAAGGGCAAAGCACTCGCTCGCGTATTGCCGGGCCAGCGACTCCAACGCCAACCACCAATGCACCCGATCCTTGAACCATGCCTCGTTCACGCCGCCCAGCTCGAGATCGCCCAGGCTCGTCAGGTTGAAGAACCGGCCATCGGATGTCAGCGCCACGTATCCACTCTCGACAGCGATCACATCCTCCAGCTTGTCGGACTGCAACCATCTGTTGGACCACTGCCCTTTGCCCGCGACCAAGGTTCGCTGCCTACGACAGAGTTCCTTTCTGAGCCGGTCATAAACCACGAACATATCACTGTCGTCGGCCAGCGTGAGCAGCGTCAGATCGGTCATGTTCTTGATCGAATCGGCCCAGCCACGGTGCTGGTTGGGTCTGGACGAAGGACGAATGATCAAGCCGTCTCTGTCGCGCACCCAGGCCATGTCCCGTAACTGCGCCTCACTCTTCCAGCAGACCGAAACGAAGGGCGCCGGTTGCCAATTGACGGTGGCAAAGCTGTCCTCGTTGCGAACATACGGGACAAAGGGGTAATCGCTGCCCAAGACCTGCGACCAGTCGGCCAGTGTCTCGCTGGCGCTGAAAATGGACTCCAACGCCGGATCCAGATCGCGCGTGACTGAACTGAGCAGCAATTGCCCCTCATGAATCACATACACCAGTACATCGTAGGTCTGATCCTCGCGAGTGATTTGCTGTACGACATGAATCACCCCCTGCGCATCCGCCTCGACACGCTGGATGGTGGCAGTCACATTCCTTGTGCTGCGCAACCAATAGCGATGGCTCAGCAGCCCGGTGACCGCGTCGGCTTGCCAGATGATCAGATTCTGCGGGTCGTAGAAATAGCAGGAACCGCCCGCCACCGCTCCCAGCACCGCTTCATCGACGCCCGGCAACTCGTCACGCATGAACAGGAAACGGTCGTCCTTGGCGTCATACCAGGCCGTGACGTAGCGGGGTTCGTCCGGCTTCTCGAACGGCACCAGGTAACGATGAACCGGTGTATACGGCATCACCAGGCGGTGCTGCCTGGCCAGGGTCTGGAAGTGCTCCTGCAACGCCTGCCGATCCATGCTCGCAGGCACCTCCTGCTCGACAACCACGAGCTTGCCCGCCTCCATCTTGAACACTTGATCCTGGCTGATCCGCAGCAGCACGTCATGACGCCCCGATCCACTGAGCGTCACTTGAACGTCACCGATGAACAGTCTTGCGTAACGCTCGATCCGGATATCACTCTCCTGGGCCCAAGGGGCGTCCAACACCCAACTCGAGTTCAACGGACGCGTCGTATCGAGGGTCAGGCTCACGCCGGGATGGAGCACCAATGCACAGCGCTTGCCGGCACCCTGGATCTCATAGGTGATTTTTCCGTGCCAATCCGGTGGCAGCACGGGCACCACCAGAGAGCGATCGATGCCATCGAGCAACACCTTGATCGCTGTCGGTCGATAATCCGGGACCAGGCGATAAAGGATGTAGTCACTGGGGAACGAGTAGAAGGAAAACAGAAACAGCCATCCTCTCTGCGCGGTCTTTTTCTCCAGGCGCCGCGCCGTGTCGAACCCGGTGTCATGGCGCAGTCTGGCGAAGGGTAATGCCTTGTACTCGTAGCGATAACAGGTTTGCGGTGTGCAGGGCAGGACGATGACTGAACCCGCGGGCGGCGCGAATTTGGCTCGCCCCGGTAGATTCAGATACCGACGGACATCGATCGCCCGCTCGTAATCGTCATCAAAGGTAGGCACCCCGAAATGATCGCGCAACGGATACAGTTTGGGGCTGTCCAGCATCAGCTCGGCGCGGGTCAGGTCCAGTGTATGAACGATCAGCGACGAACGCGGCAGCCATGCACCACCGCTGGCATCAGGGCGATAGGGCTGGAGATGGGCGGTTGCCACCTCATCGAAAAACAGCCCGACCTGCTTGGCTTCTTCGGCAATGGTGGCAAAACCTTGGGCCAGTGCCGCCACTCCCACCGCCAACCCGCCCAGCATCACGGCAGCACCGCCCAGCAATGCTCCAGCGGTGGTGGCACCGACGGCGTAGGCACCCACCGACAACATCAGGCTGGCCGAGTCGAACGCCAGTTGGGTACCGAACTGAGCGCGCTCGACTTCGGTTTGTGCAGCCGACAACTGGTAGATGTCGAATCCGACATTCGCCAATTGCAGCAATCCCCCGGTCGCTTCGCTCACGCTGCTTCCCACTGCCGCCTTGACCACTGGCGCGACGGTACGGGCAATCAGTTTCTCCTGGGCCAGTGCCTGTCGAACCAGGCCGACCAGGCCGGCGATATCGGCCACGTTGCCATGCACCCATTGCGCGTAATTGACATAGGCATGCAAGCGGACCGCCAGGCTCAATGGCCGCTCAGGCCCCTCTCGGCTCCGCAAGGCGTTCATCAGCGCTTGTATGGCGAAGCCGGCGTTCAAGGTGTGGACGCTGCCCACCTCGGTCGGATCGCTCGGCACGGAAGGTCTGTTGGCCAGGACCGAAAAGCGTTCCGAGAGGTAGTTCTTTATCCGCAGGAGTCGATGGTCGTCGGTCACGATCCGTACCAACTGCTCAGGCTTTTGCGGATCGATCAGGTTCATCCGGTACGACCCGTTCGACATGACCTCCAGGGTTTCGAACAACGGCACAAGGTGCGGCGCCAACTGATTGGCTTGCTGAAGATGGGTCGTCACTTGCTCGATCTGCTGGCCCCACCAATGGCCATCCAGCGCCAGCAGACAGCTACCCAGTCGAGGATTGCTTTGCAGCGATTGCCCACGTGCGTTGGCCACCCGCTGCCTGATGGGGCGTTGCGACGGTCCGGACAAAGCCCCGGGTTGCAGCAGGTGCTTGACCGTGAACCCATCGGAGAGTTGCCAGGCCGCGACCTTTTCACTTTGCAGGTCGATCAGATCGAATTCAGGCCGAGCTTCGCTGCCATAGGCGGCGTAATAACGAGCCATGCCCTCTTTCTGGAAAAAATGCTCCAGACCACGTCGGAACGCATCCGGCTGCTCGAATTTACACAAACCAAAATTGGGGTCGAAAAAATGATAGGTGGCGCGTTCCGCACTGACGGTCTTGGCCACCAGCATCGAATGATTGTCAGAGTTGAGCATCAGCGTACGCGGGCCGGCGTGTTTCTCCAGAGCGGCGGTGACCTGATCGAGGCTAGCCTGTCCAAGCGTGCGACCAACGTCACTCATCGGTACGTCTCGCAGCTCTTCCAACGCTTGTAGAAAGCCTTGGGAATCGTCTTGCCCCGGCTCCAGCACCGCCAGAAAGAAGCGCTCGCGCAAGTGCCCGGAGGCGGCATCACCCTGCGCAAGTGCCGCACTCATCACCAGCGCCAGGGGATAGCAACGCCCACCAATCGTTTCGCCATCGCGGTTGAGCAGCAAATCCTGGGGAACCATCTGCACACCGTTATGCCCGAACCCATCAAGCAATTGCCCTGACCGCTCGATGACCTGGATACGGTGCTCAAGGGTGGCCACCTTCTGGATCCGCCCGACATGCCGCCCCCATTGATACAGGGTCCGCGCCTCCTTCAAGGCGGTTTTTTTCAGTTCCAAAGCGCTGTCGGATGGCATCGACGCGTACGTCGGATCACTCCCCAGGCCACTCATGAACCTCGCGGCCTTGCGCTTGTACAACTGGCGCTCGATGACCGCGTAACGCCCGGAAACGCCCTGCTCGGCGACGCCATTGGCCAGGTTCTCCAGCTCACTGGTGGCCGCATTGAAATGTGGGTTGTCCAGGGAATCCAGCCCCAACAACACGCCCAGTGCCAGTCTTTGCAAAGGACTCGCTTCAATGAAACGACGAGAGCCATTGGCGATGTCACTCAGCACCTCATCGATCCCCTGGTCGCGCATTTTTTTGTCACTCAGGAAGACCGGAACAAGCGCGTCGGGCGCCTGACTCTTGATGAGCTCGCGATCATCGAAACTCAGCGGCAGCGGCTTTTCGAAGCGGATCTCACCGTCATGCCCCTGCCTCATCGCCTCGATGAATGGCTCGCCGAGCCCCTCGACCAGTCGCTCAAGCACATCGGTCAGCAGCACCGCGCGCCCTTCGATCAGCGGCCATCCCTGCTGAAACTCAATCGTCGAATGCTTGAGCAACTGCGCGATATCGCCCTTGTAGCGGGCCTTGTACTGACCTTCGCGCCAACGCGCCTGCTCATTGCTGACCCATTTCTCGGGATCGTTTCCATTCTCTTTCCAGGAGTGATCCTGCTCCTCTTCCGTGGCGCCATTGACCGTCAGATAAGGGGCAACGCCAGCCTCCTCGTGCAAAGTCTTGGCAACTGCCGCGCTCAAGTGCGCATTCGCGTAGTCGGCCATGCCGTCGCGCATGGCGCCGGGCCCCGTCAGATGGACAGTTCCTTCGCTTTCGAAGCGAATGCCGTCGCCGAAGTGGGTCGCTACGCCCGATATCCGCGCTATCGCCCTGAGCACTTCGCCCATCGGCAGGCGGCTCAGCGGCCCATGGTTTTTTTCGAATACTTCTTCCACCAGGGTCAACATGCCGGCAACGTCGCTCAATGCGACATCGCGCTGGGCAGCCAACTGGACCGACGCGTCAACCAACTCGTAGTTGGAGCGCAGACGGTCGATCACGCTTTGAAGAATCTCGGCGCCCGGATGGGCCATCAGAAATGCATTGGATAACGACAGTTCCATGCTCAGGGCACGCAACGCGAAAGGTCGGGCCGACCGCTGCGCCGGCAACTCGAAGACCTCACTCAAGCTTGGCCGGCTTCGCGCGAACGCTTCCAGTGTTGGCAGATGTTCGGCGGGAATATGCGCGCGATAACGGGAGGAAGCCTGGCGGCCGGGCATCCATTCGGGATTCTCGTTCAGCAGTAATTGCAGGGTCCCCAGACGGGCATCATGGCCAAAACCGCTGATGTCGACTCCGCCCAGGGTTGCCGATAACGGCGGAAGGTGGTCGATATCGGTATACCCGCCACCTTCGGCAAACAGGACTTCCGCGCGCACGACATCCGATGCCGACGCCATATTGCCCAGCAACCGCATCTCCCGGTCATAGACATCCTGCAACTGCAACGAAACTGCACCGGCAGCAAGGTCACGCAACTTGAAGCCGTCCATGCCCAGGATACTGCGACGATTGCGTTCCAACTGTTGGCGCAGCACTTGCGCATCCTGACCATAGGCGCGGGTCAGTAAATCCAGCCGGGCTTCGTCGGCTGATCCGCCCTTCGCCACGGCGGCATTGATATGGGCTTGCATCTGTTGTTTCAGGACAATGGCCCGTTCGTTATACAGGGCACCCAGATCAACTTCGGCAATACGCTCATCTACATCATGTAAAAAGACATCGGCCTTGGCGGCTTCGACAATAAGCTTATTGGTTTGCCACGCCAGTAACGCATCACTGTCATACCAAAGATTCAGGGCATAGCCGTGCCGTGCCAACACCTGTCGCCATACATTGAGATAATCGCGCTGGATGTCGCCAAGTCCGCCACCGAGCCAGACGAAGTGCAACGTCTTGGGCACCTCCGCTGGCAACTTTCTCATTTGCTCGCTACTGAATTGAAGGCGTGCTTCGTGATGCTCGATTTTGTCGTATATCTGCGCCAGATCCACACCAGCCCCGGCGGGACCAGACACACGCCCGTCCTGGCTACGCTTGACCCTGCGGTTGCCCAATAGCTGGGCCAGCGTCTGTTTCAAAAGCCCCAATGGTTCGAGCAGCCTGTGGGATTCCGGCGTAGCGATACAGGCAAAGTAATAACGGAGGACCGCCTCGTATTGTTCGCTTTTTTTATACGGCGACAACGCCTGTTCAAGATCTGACAACTTGAAAAGACTGATGAACTTTACCAGGCCGTCGCTGTTTTTAACTTCTGCATCCTGCATAAAAACACTCCTCGTCCAACTTGAATAATAGCAAGACTAAAATAAATAAAGATCCACCGCCGCACCAGGCAGAATTAAGAAACGATAGAAGGCAGACAAACTAACGCCTAAAACCCAACAACTCAAACAGGAAGGCTTTCAATGCATTTCAAAGATTCAAGATTCAATGACGAGAATCGAGAGTTGCAATCGAACAGGGCGGCCAGGCAGGCCGCCCTCATTCAGGAGGCTGGCTTGGATCCATACCAGCGAGGCGTATAGACCCAGCTGGCGCCGGACGCGCGAGGGAACACGCAGGTAGTGGAGGAACCGATCAGCACCATGGTGCGCATGTCCACTTGATCCGGGGTCAATGCCCCCAGCGTGGTGACACGCAACGTCTGCCCCGGACGACCGATATCGCGCCCCAGCACCACAGGCGTTTGCGCCGTGCGATGTTGCCCGACGATCTCCAGCGCCCGACCCAACTGCCATGGCCGGGAACGGGAGATCGGGTTGTAGAAGGCCAGGGCCAGGTCGGCTTCGGCCGCCAGGTCGAGACGCTTCTCGATGATCGACCAGGGCTTGAGATTGTCCGACAGCGACATCACGCAGAAGTCATGACCCAGCGGAGCACCGGCTTGGGCGGCGGTGGCCAGGGAGGCGGAGACACCCGGCAGGATCTGCAAATCGACGTTGTGCCAATGGGAATCCGTCGACTCATGCAATGCTTCCAGGACGGCGGCAGCCATGGCGAACACGCCCGGGTCGCCGGACGACACCACAACCACTGACCGCCCCTGGGCCGCCAGTTCAAAGGCGTGTCGGGCCCGCTGCATTTCTTCGCGGTTGTCGGTGCAGTGCTGCACCTGATCGCCCCGGAAGGGCCCGGCCATGCGCACATAGGTTTCATAGCCCAGTACATCGGTGGCACGGTCGAGTTCGGCGCGCACCGCCGGCACCATCAACTCCGCAGCGCCCGGGCCGAGGCCGATCACGGCCAGGCGCCCGCGCGGGCGACCGATCTGCTGCGGATCGAGGGGTTGCTCGGTCACGGCGATGGCATGACTGCCCATGACCTGTAGCGATGCCGGTTGGCCGAGGACGTCGCTCAACCACGTTTCGAGGTTGCTATTGGCTGCGGCAAAACGCAGCGGCACACCCAAGGTCGAAGCCATTTCGTGCAACTCAGGACGGGCCATGTCGCTGTCCGCCGCCAACAGGCACGCCAGCGACTGCGGCGCGAGGCCGGCCTCCTCCAGGATCGTGCCAATGTCCGCCGACGCCCCTGCACTCAACGCCACCAGCACATTGCGCGGATAAATCCGCAGCTCATCCGCCGCTGGTGTTCCCGCAGCACTGTCGATACGGATCGCCAGCCGTGCCTGTATATCCTCAGGCAACTGCGCCTGATCCAGCCACGGCGCGGCGCCTTCGATGCGCACCGATTCACCGGCCAGCAGATCGGAGACAAAACGCTTGCCTTGCTCCAGGTCGCCGAGGCTGTAGCCACTCGGCGGATTGAGCAGGCAAGTGCCAAAACGCAATTCGCCGCTGGTGGTGATCGCCGGGGCGACTTGCAGCGCGGCGGCGATTTCCCGGGCCATGACATTCACCCCGCCCAGGCCGCCCAGCAGCGGGACCACGGCGCTGCCATCCTCGGCCACCGCCAGCACCGGCGGCTCGACGCCTTTTTCCAGCAGTAGCGGCGCCAGGGTGCGGATGACGATGCCGGCCGCGCACAAGGCGATGATCGGCGTGTCCTGTTGGTAGAGCTCACGCAACGTCGCGCCGAATTCGAGGTATGAACGATCCGCGCCCTCGACCCGTCCGCTCAGGCCGTGAATCAGGGCATCAGGGTAGCGCTGCTGGATCCGCCGGGCGGTGGCGAGGCTGCCCGGGCCGAGGATGACGATGGCCGCTGTCTTGGATGTCATCAGCCTTGCCACCGTTCGCCCGGCACGATGATCAGCGAGAAGTACGGCGAGGACATCGGCTCGACGTCATCCAGCGGGACGATTTTCTGGTTGGCCATGGTCGCCCGTTCGACGTACAGCGCGCGCCCGTCCAGGCCCAGTTCCTGGAGCACCTGTCGAACCTTGGGGAAATTGCGCCCCAGTTTCATGATCACCGCCGCATCGGCATCGGCCAAACGCCGCTTGAGTTCTTCATGGGGCAGAACACCGGAGAGCACCGACAGGCTCTGGTTGCGATAGACCAGCGGCGCACCGAGCACCGAGGCGCCACCGAGCATCGAGCACACGCCGGGAATGACTTCGGCGTCATAGCGCTCGGCCAGGCGATCGTGCAGGTACATGTAGGAGCCGTAGAAGAACGGATCGCCCTCGCAGATCACCGCCACGTCGCGCCCGGCATCCAAGTGCACGGCCAACTGTTCGGCGGCGGTGTCGTAGAAATCGGCGATCACTTGCTCATAGGACAACGGCGCCGGCAGGGCTTCGGTGGTGACCGGGTAGACCAGCGGCAGCAAGGTCTGCGCCTCCTGCAAATGCGCCTCGATGATGCCGAAGGCATTGCCCTTCTTGCCCTTGGCGACGAAGTACGCCACCACGGGCGATTCGCGCAGCAGGCGCAGGGCCTTGACGGTAATCAGTTCCGGGTCACCGGGGCCCACGCCGAGGCCAATCAGACGTCCAGGCTGCTGCATCATTCAATCTCCGTGGCGAGGGCATTGACGGCCGCGGCGGCCATGGCGCTGCCGCCGAGGCGGCCTTGCATGATCACGAACGGCACGCCACGGCTGTTGGCCGCCAGCATCGCCTTGGATTCAGCGGCGCCGACGAAGCCCACCGGAAAGCCGAGGATCAGCGCCGGTTTCGGCGCGCCAGCGTCGAGCATTTCCAGCAGATAAAAAAGCGCGGTCGGCGCGTTGCCGATGACCACGACGCTGCCTTCCAGGTGCGGACGCCACAATTCCAGGGCGGCGGCCGAACGGGTGTTGCCCAGTTCAAGGGCCAACGCCGGCACGCTCTCGTCGCGCAAGGTGCAGATCACCGGGTTGTTCGCCGGCAGCCGAGCCCGGGTCACGCCTTCGGACACCATCCGCGCATCGCACAGGATCGGCGCACCCGCGGCCAACGCCTGGCGCCCCGCCGTGCCCGCGCCTTCGGAAAACTGCAGGCCATCGACGGCCTCGACCATGCCGCAAGCGTGGATCACTCGCACCGCGAGTTTTTCCAGGTCGGCCGGAATGCGCGCCAGGTTGGCCTCGGCGCGAATGATCGCGAAGGAGTTGCGATAGATCTCCTGACCGTCGCGGATGTAATCAAGCATCAAGGGGGCTCCGGGGGCGAGCGTCGAGCCAGTGGCCGAGCGCTTCAATAGTCAGATTGTGTGCCTGCAACGCGCCGAAACCCGGCAGCGTGGCATCGCGAAAATACAGGTCGTAACGACCGGGGGCGACCGCCAGCAAGGTGGCAGGCGCGATATGAGCCGCCGCGCAGGAACGCGGGCAACCCGATAGATGGACCTTCAGGGCATGACCCTGGCGTTGCAGCAGCTCGGCCAGTCGGCGGGCATCGGCCTTGGTATCGGCCAGGGCTTTGCCGCAGCCACTGGAACCGGTGCAGGCGATGAGTTGTGCCAGGGGCTGATCGACCGAGCACAACAGGCCCAACCCCTCAAGCCGCGCCAGCACTTCGTCGGCGTCCTCGCGGCGCACGTTGGGCAGCAGCAGGCTTTGCCAAGGGGTGAAACGAAGGCTTGCGTCGCCCTTCTCCCGCGCCAATTGCGCCGCCTCCCGCAGCATACCGGCATCGAGTCGGCCAAGGGGCGCCGCCGCGCCGACGTAGACGCGATCGTCATGCTGGGGATGAACGCCGATGTGCAGTCCGTCGTTGGCCCCGCCCCGTTGCCAATCCAGGCAAGTTTGCAGCGGCACGCGGCGGGCCAATCGGGTCATGAATTCATCGGTGGGGATTTCAGCCAACAAGTGACGGATGCGGATCTGGTCCGGGCGCGCCAGGTCGAGGAACAGTTCCAGCACCGCCACCACCAAGGCATGCCCCTGGGCCAGGGGCACCCTGCCCGCCGGTTTATCCAATGGGCAACCGGCCAAGCCGAAGGCCAGCCAAGGCTCGCCATCACGGACCAGCGCCGACAACCACAGGTCGTGGTGATGTTCGAGCATCGCCAACGCTTCCCCACCGTCCAGTTGCACGGCGAACTTGGCCGACAGCTCATGGAAGCGCTCGTGGGTTTGCAGGGTGAAGAGGATCTGCTCCGCCAATGGACGGGTGTCGAACAGCATCTGCCGGTCGATCCCGGCCGAGGGGCTGAGCATCAGGTTGCGCACGTCATCGCCGGCCGGGTTGCGCGGGCCAAGCCCGGCGGCCAGCAACGGCTCGATGAGGGCCTCGTGGCCAAGGCCAATCCCGCGGATCTGCAGGTTAGCCCGGTTGGTCGCCTCGATCACGCCACTGGCGAACCGCCCGGCCACAGAGGCCACGGCGTCGGCCTGATCCGCCAGGATGGCGCCGCCATTGAGCTTGATCCGACAGATCCCCCCGTCCAGCGCCTGGACGACACGCAGCAACCCCGGGCAACCGGAGGGGCGTACAACGCTGGGGAATGGACGTTCGCTCAAGGCAGGACCGGCAGGTAAGAAAACGCCACGACGGCGAGGGGTCATCATTATGCCTGCTTTGCCGGGGGTCATGAAAAGCTTGCTGGTCGGATTGCTGACAATGGGTTGAATTGCCAAGCGCGCCCTTTTCTAAAAGGTCGTGCGAACTCGCTCGCAATGGATGTTTTCCGTTCACCGAATCGCAACTGAGCGTAGCGCGTGCACCTTCGCATCGTAAGAATTTTTACCTTTAAAAACAAAAAGATATCTTGAAATCCATTCGCACTTGAACCAGCAGCGAAAAACCGCTGTATTCAGTGGGCAGTCACTTCATCTTCGATAAGGAAATCAGGATATGTCACAAACTCAGAATTACACCCCCCAACAGCTCACAGCAGCATTCGATGAGATCGCCCTCTCACTGTTCAACGACATCACCGCCGAGCCGGTCCCCAAAATACTTGTTGTCGCGGGCCTCCAAAGCTCGGGTAAAACCTACCTGTTGGAAAAAAACCTGCTGCCCTCCGGGCGCTACAATAATTATGTCCGGCTGTACCTGCCCGAGTATCGAGAAAAACATCCCTACTACAAGCAATTGATGGAAAAAGGCATCCTGTACGCTTATGAGCACACCGAAGCATTCATTCGGGACATCGGCAAGAAAATCTTCGAGAGGGCCTTCACCCAAAAATACAACATCATCATGGAGGCCGCGTTCGACAGTCAGGGTTTTGCAGATTTTCCTCCGTTGGCAACGGCGGTCGGTTATCAGTTCGAAACGCATGTCGTCGCCTGCTGCAAGGACTTCGCTCATTTGTCCAGCATCAAGAGAGCGTTTAAAAGCATTCAGGCGGGGGAAATGGAAAGGTTCGTCACCGTGCCGATGCTCGACGCAAGCCTGGACCTCGCCAAAGCGGCCCTTCCGGCGCTGGAGATGGCCGCTCAAGCAGTCAGCGGTTCGAGGTTCTATTTCTACGAGCGGGGGTTTGGCGCGCTCAAAGAACGACAACTACGCGCGCAAAGCACCTATACCAGGGACGCGGGGGGAACCTTGACCCTAACCGGGGACCAGCAAAATTATGCAAGCCTTTTTGAAAAAACCACTCGTCGCCCTCTCTACGAATTGAAAGACCGCGAAGAAATGGTCAAGGAATGTCATCAGGCTCTGCTCGCCGCTCAGATATCCACCACACCGGTGCCCGACTCGCTCTATCACGATCTCTACAGTTATATCCTCAGGTACGTATACCGATAACGCCGACCCAACCTTCGGAGGGGCACGGTATGATGGCGGCCCGGTCGACTGTGGGATAAGCCCGCCGACCAACCCCATCCATTCGAGGAACAGAGATGACCCCCTGGCTGACCGTAGTGGGCATCGGTGAAGACGGCTTCAAGGGCCTGGGCCGAACGGCTCGCCATGCCTTGCTGCGGGCGTCACGCATTGTCGGCAGCGACCGGCAACTGGCGCTGCTGCCACTGTGTATCCGCGGCGAACGGGCGCTGTGGCCGAGCCCGTTTTCCCTGGAACCGTTGCTCGCGCGGCAAGGTGAACCAGTGTGTGTACTGGCCAGCGGCGATCCGATGTTCTACGGCGTGGGCGCCAGCCTGGCGAAACAGCTGCCGAGCGAGCAGATGCGGGTCATCCCGGCGCCCTCCTCCTGTTCACTGGCCGCGGCGCGCTTGGGCTGGCCGTTGCAGGACGTGGTCACGCTGTCACTGGTGGCGCGTCCCCTGGCGGCGCTCAATGGGTATTTATCCACAGGCGTCAGGCTGTTACTGCTGAGCAATGACCGCCACAGCCCCGCCGCCGTGGCGACCTTGCTGCGCGAGCGGGGATTCGGCCCGAGCACCATGACCGTGCTGGAGCATCTGGGCGGTGCGGCGGAACGACGGATCGACGGTTGCGCCGCGCAATGGTCCGCTGACAGCGTCGCCGACCTGAACCTCATCGCCATCGAATGCCGCGCCGAACCGTCGACACCGCGCCTGTCACGCCTGGCCGGTTTGCCCGATACCGCCTTCGAACATGACGGCCAGTTGACCAAACGCGACGTGCGCGCCATCACCCTCGCCCGCCTCGCCCCGACCCCCGGCGAGTTGCTCTGGGATGTCGGCGCCGGCAGCGGCTCCATCGGCATCGAATGGATGCGCACCCACCCCAGTTGCCGGGCCCTGGCCATCGAAGCTGACGAAGGCCGCCAAGGCTTGATCGAACGCAACCGCGACACCCTCGGCGTGCCCGGCCTGCAACTGATTCGCGGCAGCGCCCCGCTGGCGCTGGCGAACCTGGAGCGGCCGGACGCGGTATTCGTCGGCGGCGGCGTCACCCGCGAAGGCGTGCTCGACGCCTGCTGGACCCAGCTCAAGCCCGGCGGTCGACTGGTCGCCAACGCCGTGACCCTGCAAAGCGAAACGACCCTGATGCACTGGCGCGAACGTCACGGCGGTGAACTGACCCGCATCCACATTGCCCAGGTCCAGCCCTTGGGCGAGTTCGACACCTGGCGCCAGGCCTTGCCGATCACCTTGCTCGACCTGGTCAAACCCCTCGATGCGTGACGAAACCGCCGAACAACCCGCCCCCTTGCGCAGCGGCCTGACCACCGGCAGTTGCGCCACGGCCACCAGCCTGGCGGCCGCTCGATTACTGCTGCGCGGCACCGAAGCCGATGCCGTGGAAATCGTACTGCCCAAGGGCAAGCAGGTGCAGATGCGCCTGGAGTTCTGCCGGCTGACCGAACAAGGCGCCGAAGCCGGGACGATCAAGGATGCGGGCGATGACCCGGACGTGACCCACGGCGCCCTGTTGTTTTCCCAGGTGCGCTTGACCGCCGAGCCCGGTGTACGTTTCGTCGCGGGTCGCGGCGTCGGCACGGTGACGCGACCGGGGTTGGTGCTGAACGTCGGTGAACCGGCGATCAACCCGGTGCCGCGCAAAATGATCAACGATCACCTGGGCCGTCTGGCCGAGGAAAGCGGTTATACCGGCGGTTTCGAAGTCACGGTCAATGTCGAGGACGGCGAAGCCCTGGCGCTGAAAACCATGAACCCGCGCCTGGGCATCCTCGGCGGCCTGTCGATCCTCGGTACCAGCGGCATCGTCCGGCCGTTCTCCTGCGCGGCCTACATTGCCTCGATCCACCAGGGCATCGACGTGGCGAAAACCAACGGCTATCTGCACATCGCCGCCTGCACCGGCAACGCCAGCGAAGACACCATGCGCCGGGTCTACAACCTGCCGGAAATCGCCCTGATCGAAATGGGCGATTTCGTCGGCGCCGTGCTCAAACATGTGCGCAAGGTCCCGGTGGATAAGCTCAGCCTCTGCGGCGGCTTTGGCAAAATCAGCAAACTCGCCGCCGGCCACATGGACCTGCACAGCCGTCACTCGAGCATCGACCTGCCACAACTGGCCGAGTGGGCCGCCGCCATCGGTGCCGATGAGGTTTTGCAGCAAGGCATCCGCGCGGCCAACACCAGCCAGCAAGCCCTGGCAATGGCCAGCGCCGCCGGCATCGCCCTTGGCGATGCTGTGTGTGAGCACGCGCTGGCCTTCGCTCGCAGCGTGGTGCCGGCCCAGGTCCAGGTCGAAGTCTTCGCCATCGACCGCCAGGGCGGGATCGTCGGTCACGCCGGAGCCTTGTTATGAAACGTATCCTGCTGCTCGGTGGCGTCACCGAGGCCCTGGCCATCGCCCGCACGCTCGGGCCCCAGCACATCTACAGCCTGGCGGGCATCGGCCGCATCCCCACCGACCTGACCTGCCAGGTGCGCGTCGGCGGCTACGGCGGTGCCGAAGGGCTGGCGCACTTCATCCGCGCCGAGGGCATCGACCTGCTGCTGGACGCCACCCACCCCTACGCCGCCCGGATCAGCCACAACGCCGCCCACGCCGCCCGCGCCTGCGCCATCCCCTGCTGGGCCCTGCGCCGCCCGGCCTGGCAACCCCGGGCCGGCGATGACTGGCGCGAAGTGGCCGACTGGGCTGAACTGATCCAAGCCCTGCAACCCTTCCACCGCCCCCTGTTCACCCTCGGTCGTGAGCCGCTGCAACACCTGCATGAAATCCCGCCCGAGCAATTCTGGACCTTGCGGGCGCTGGAGGTTTATCCGGGTAACGAACGCTGCGAAGTGATTGGGGCCCGTGGGCCGTTTCACATTGACGGTGAACGCGAACTGTTCGAACGACGGCAGATCGATGTGCTGGTCAGCAAGAACAGCGGCAGCACGGCTACCGAGCCGAAACTGGAGGTGGCGCGGGAGCGAGGGGTGCCGGTGTTGGTGTTGAAGCGGCCGGTGTTGCCGGAGGTGGATCGGAAGTTTGGGACGGTGGATGAGGTGTTGCGGGGGCTGCGGCAGTTGGTCTGACAGAAAACTGCACCGTCCTACAAGCCTGTCCTGTCAGAACTACGTCAGCAGGCTACATCACCTTGCGTCGCTGCCTACAACTACGCCAGAATCCGCCGGCTTGTGCGCCTTGGAGGCCCTCGGTAACTTGATTCCCGTCACTGCCCTTCAGTGATCGGGTTTAGTCGCCCGAGGTTTTCAGCGGGTTCACAAGCTTCGTCAGTCAGGTATTTCATCCCTGCACTTGATGGTGGTTGTGCGCAGGGCGCCTTCGGGCGCGCCGGTAATGCTGGACTCCCCGGTCGACTAACCTGCGCACAGCCGCCGCCCTTCGTTTAGTCGCGAAACGGTTGCGGCTCCATAACATGGAGTTTCCAGCAATGTTCAAGAACACACCGAATCCCCCAACCCCAGACGACCACACATCCCGTTGCCAGTCGGCCAACGCCAAAAAACTCGACGATGCGGCCACCCGCGCCTTGGACTATTACCTCAAGCCGTCAGCCGACAAAGAACCATCCGACAGGCTAGATACACTTTTCGTCATCGCACCTAACATCGACGCCGAATGCCTGCTCGCCAACCTCAGCGAAACCCTGGCCTCGGCCAATGCCATGGTCAGCGACCTCGCATTCGATCTGGAGGGCTCGCGACGACATATCGCGCAAGGGGTCCAGCAGATGATTGAGCTGGGCCAGTTGTTGGCGAATCGGGCATTGGATGTGGTCGACCCGAGATAAGCGACAGGACGTTGGGTTTGATCAAAATCGATTGGTCAAACCCACCCCTGTGGCGAGGGGATTTATCCCCGCTGGGCTGCGAAGCAGTCCCAAAACATAAGCTCACAGTTTTGTCTGGCGGACTGCATTCACTGCTCTTGGGGCTGCTACGCAGCCCAACGGGGATAAATCCCCTCGCCACAAGGATCTCATGCACCGTCAGAAGGTGGATGACATTACCAATGGAGAGTCAGTCATGGTCGAAAAACTCACGCGTTTCGACGCTGCCACCTATCTCAATACACATGAGGAAATGGTCGCTTATCCGGTTGCGTGTTTCGAAGAGGATGCCGGTGATGGGATACTGATTCGCGCGGCCCTTAACGACGTCGTTCAGGCAACAGGGAGGATGCAAGTTGCTACCAATGAGGATATGGAACGATCGAGAGCCAACTGATCAACATCCCTCGCCACAAAAACACTCACTCGAAGATCTGTTGCTACTGTTAACACCAGCCCTGCGACCCTACACCGCACGTGGCCTTTTTACTTCTCAACCCCGATCAGGCTAAATACCGCCACCTGATCGCCCAACCGAGCGGATTGCCCCATGTCCCGACAACGGCTTGCATTTGCCTGGATCGCCTGCTTCGCAGTGCTGTTCAACATGCTTGCCATGCCGCTTTCCAACAGCGGTGGTGCGACCGCCGATGCGTCAGCCGAGCAACTGCTGTGGGGCAGTTTCTGTTCCTCCAGCGGCACAAAGATGCTGGCGATTTCCCTGGGCAAACTCGAACAAGACACACCGCAGAAAGACAGTCACTCGACCATGCAGCATTGCTGGTGCTGCTCAGGCTCAGCGCCGTTGGTGGCGCTCGCCGGGCATGTCCCGCAGTTGTATCTGGATGCACAACTGGCCCATCGCAGTGCCGCTCACTCGACGCTCGACAGCCCCACGCCACGCCAGCAATGGCCCAGCCTCAACCCCCGCGCCTCGCCTCTGGCCTGATTCTTCCCGCATCAAACTGCGCCCTGAATCGTTCCGGAGAATCGCCATGTTGAACAGACTTATCCTGCTGGCTGCCCTATTGCTTCCCGTCGGCTTCGCCCAAGCTCACCAGTACAAGGTGGGCGAGCTTGAGATCGCCCATCCGTGGTCCCAGGAGTTGCCGCCCAACGCACCGACCGTGGCCGCGTATTTCGTGATTCACAACGGCGGCACCACCGCCGACAAGCTGCTCAGCGTCGACTCGCCGATTGCCGGCAAGGCCGAGCTCCACGAGCATGTGATGCAAAACGACCTGATGAAAATGCAGCCGGTGCCCATCGTTGATATCGCCCCCGGTGCGACCGTCACCTTCGCGCCGATGGCGTATCACGTGATGCTGCTGGACCTGAAGGACCGCAGCCTGCTCAGCGATGGCAAACGCTTTGCCATGACCCTGCATTTTGAAAAAGCCGGGGATGTCACGGTCGACGTCGCGGTGCAGAAAAAAGCACCCGACGGCACCAAGACGCACATGCACGCCCAGTAGTCGTAGCCGCCCGTGCAACCTCTTCGCGCCAGGCAGTCCATGCCCCGCCGTCAGCCCATGAGCCTGACACGCGGCAGCTGGATCAGCCTGTTCGCCATGCTGATGATCTTTATCGGCCCGCTGATTTCCCAGTCGATGCCGATGGGTCAGCGTATGTCCATGCCTGTGTCCATGGACATGAACATGGAGATGGGCATGTCGGCGCACGAAGCGCCGGCAGCCGAACACTGCCCGCCCCAGAGCGAGCACCATGCATTGTGGGAAAAGTGCGGCTATTGCAGCCTGCTGTTCAATTGCCCCGCACTGCCTGGCGGTCACACCTTCGCGGTCTTCGACACACCCCACACCAACACCTACACCAGCCCTTCCCCACGCCTGGGCCATGCCCGGCCTGCGTTCTTCCCCGGTGCCCGCACCCGCGCACCGCCCCTCGACGCGTAAGCCCGACACTTACCCAACCCGGTCGTACAAGACAGCCCCAGGCTGCCCGACCGCGTCGTCTACGTTTGTTCGATGGAATCATCATGTCCAGGTTTTCTGCTGGCATCGCTTTGGGCGCTGCCCAGGTTCGCTGCCCCCTGAACGAGCCACGAGTTCGTTTACGCCAAACCATCGCCGCCCTGTGCGGCCTGCTGCTCACCCCACTCGTACTTGCCGATGAGCACGAGCATCACGACAAGCAGGTCGAAGAACTGAGCCCGACGGTCATCACCGCCATCGCCCCCAGCTCGCCCCTGACCGTCGTCACCAATCCCAAGGACCCGCGCCAACCGGTGCCGGCCAGTGACGGCGGCGACTACCTCAAGACCATCCCCGGCTTCGCCCTGGTGCGCAACGGCGGCACCAATGGCGACCCGGTGTTGCGCGGCATGTTCGGCTCACGGCTGAACATCCTCACCAACGGCAGCATGTTGTTGGGTGCTTGCCCAGGCCGGATGGACGCGCCGACGTCCTACATATCGCCGGAAACCTACGACAAGCTCACCGTCATCAAAGGCCCGCAAACCGTGCTCTGGGGCCCCGGCGCATCGGCCGGGACGGTGCTGTTCGAGCGCGAGCCTGAGCAGTTCGGCGAACTCGGCACCCGGGTCAACGCCAGCGTGCTGGCCGGCTCCAACGGCCGTTTCGACAAAGTGGTGGATGCCGCCGCTGGTGGGCCGCTGGGTTATGTACGGGTGATTGGCAACACCGCCCATTCGGACGATTACCGCGACGGCAACAACGACACCGTACCGTCGCGCTACGACAAGTGGAACGGCGACGTGACGCTGGGCTGGACACCGGACGCCGACACCCTGTTGGAGCTGACCGCCGGCAAAGGCGACGGCGAAGCGCGCTACGCCGGGCGCAGCATGGACGGCTCACAGTTCAAGCGCGAAAGCCTCGGGCTGCGTTTCGAGCGTTCGAACATCGGCGAGGTGCTGGATAAGGTCGAGGCGCAGGTCTACTACAACTACGCCGACCATGTGATGGACAACTACACCCTGCGCACACCGTCCGGCACCGGGATGATGGCCGGGCCCATGGCCTCCAACGTCGACCGCCGCACCCTGGGGGCGCGTATCAAGGCCACCTGGCGCTGGGCCGATGTGCAATTGATCAGTGGCCTGGATGCCCAGACCAACGAGCATCGCCAGCGCAGCAGCATGGGTGTCGACACCTACAAGGACCTGCCGCGCACCAAGGACGCCGATTTCCATAACTACGGCGTGTTCGGTGAGTTGACCTGGTACGCCGCCGACCGCGACAGAGTGATTACCGGCGCCCGGCTCGACCGCGCCTCGGCCAAGGACTATCGCCAGAGCATCGGCTCCGGCATGTCCGCCCGGCCCAATCCGACTGCCGACGAGACCCGTGCCGATACTCTGCCCAGCGGTTTCGTCCGCTATGAACACGACCTGGCCGACAGTCCCACCACCCTCTATGCCGGCGTGGGCCACGCGCAACGCTTCCCCGACTACTGGGAGCTGTTCTCGCCGAACGCCGGCCCCAGCGGTTCGCTGAATGCCTTCGACTCGATCAAGCCGGAGAAAACCACCCAGCTCGACTTCGGCCTGCAGTACAAGACCGAAACCCTCGAAGCCTGGGCGTCGGGTTATGTCGGGCAGGTGCGCGATTACATCCTGTTCGACTACACCCCCGGCATGATGGGCACCACCTCCCGGGCCGAGAACATCGACGCGCGGATCATGGGCGGCGAACTGGGCGCGGCCTACAAGCTGACCGAGCGCTGGAAAGCCGATGCGACCCTGGCCTACGCCTGGGGCAAGAACAGCAGCGACGGCAGCGCCCTGGCGCAAATGCCACCACTGGACGCACGCCTGGGCCTGACCTACAGCGAAGACCGCTGGAGTGCCGGCGCTTTGTGGCGTGTGGTGGCGGCGCAGCACCGGGTCGACGAGAACAAGGGTAACGTGGTGGGCAAGGACTACGGC
Source organism: Pseudomonas sp. CFBP 5748 (assembly GCF_053850495.1). NCBI lineage: Bacteria > Pseudomonadati > Pseudomonadota > Gammaproteobacteria > Pseudomonadales > Pseudomonadaceae > Pseudomonas > Pseudomonas sp. CFBP 5748. The sequence goes on along the minus strand of NZ_JBSPTN010000010.1, from coordinate 103,666 downwards.
AAAAGCTCGGGCTTCGGCGTGTTCTCACTCAACGGCGCCTACCGCATCAACCAGCACTGGAAGGTCAGCAGCGGCGTGGACAACCTGTTTGGCAAAGCCTACGCCGAACACTTGAACCTGGCCGGCAACGCCGGGTTCGGTTACCCGGCGAGCGACCCGCAAGCCATCAACGAACCGGGGCGCACGCTCTGGACCAAGGTGGATATGAGTTTCTAACCAGCACCGGAGATCTGTCAGCGAGGACACCCACTGTGGGAGCGAGCAAGCTCGCTCCCACAGGGTTTTCGGTCCACCTTGACTGACCGCACAACATAACAACCCAATTTGCCCTGCGGAGCGCTTTGCAATGAGCCAACCGAAACCCAATTTCTACAACCTGGCCTGGCGCTGGCATTTTTACGCCGGGCTGTTCGTGGCGCCTTTCATGGTGATGCTGGCCCTGACCGGCATCATTTACCTGTTCAAGCCGCAACTCGACCCGTTGATGTACGGCAGCCTGCTGAACGTGCCCGCCGGCCATCACACCCTGGCGGCGGACGACTTGCTCAAGCAGATCCGCCAGGCCTACCCCGAAGGCCAGGTCAAACAGTACCTGCCGCCGCCCAACGCCGAGCGCAGCGCGCAGTTCGTGGTGATCGACAAAGGCCGGGAACTGAACGTGTTCATCGACCCGTACCATGGCGATGTCCTCGGCGAGCAGGATGCGAAAAACAACCTGCAAGCCATGGCCCGGGCCATCCATGGCGAGTTGCTGATCGGCACCGTCGGTGATCGCCTGGTAGAAATGGCCGCCGGCTGGGGCGTGGTGCTGGTGGTGTCCGGGCTGTTCCTGTGGTGGCCGCGCGGACAATCGTCGGCCGGTGTGCTGTGGCCACGCTGGAGCAGTCGTGGCCGCTTGTTCTGGCGCGACCTGCACGTGGTCATCGGCTTCTGGGGGGCGGCGCTCCTGCTGGTGATGCTACTCAGCGGCATGACCTGGACCGGCTTCTGGGGCAAGCAATACGCCAACCTCTGGAATCGCTTTCCGGCGGCGATGTGGAACGACGTGCCCAAGTCCGACGTGGAGGCAGGCAGTCTCAACAACGCCCACCGCCAGACCGTACCCTGGGCCGTGGAAAACACGCCGATGCCAATGTCCGGCGACCATGCCGAACACATGGCCCACGGCGGCATGCACGACGGCCCCGCCGCCCCGACCGTCAGCCTGCAAGCGGTGCAGGACATCGCCAGCGAACGCCAGGTCACGCCCGGCTACAGCATCACCTTGCCGACCACGTCCACCGGTGTGTTCACCATCGCCGTGTTCGCCGACGACCCGCGCAATGACGCCACCCTGCACGTGGACCAGTACACCGGCAAGGTCCTGGCCGACGTGCGCTGGACGCACTACAGCGTGGTGGCCCGCGCCACCGAAACCGGGGTGATGCTCCACGAAGGCAAGATGTTTGGCCCGCTGAACCAGATCATTGTGCTGCTGATTTGCCTGATGATCCTGCTCAGCGCTGTCAGTGGCGTAGTGATCTGGTGGAAGCGCCGGCCAGAGGGCAAGTTCGGCGTACCGCCACTGCGTCACGATCTGCCGACGTGGAAAACCGGGGTGTTCATCATGCTGGCCCTGGCGGTGGTGTTCCCGTTGGTTGGGGCTTCGCTGGTGGTGGTGTGGGTGTTGGATCGGCTCGTCACCCGCTTCAATCGCCAGCCTGAGGTTGTCTCATCTTCAAGCTGAAGACGGTGCATTAACGGAAGGCACGCGAAACCTCTACAATCGCGCCCGTCTTTCGAACTGTGAACACCATCCAAATGTGGGAGCGGGCTTGCTCGCGAAAGCGGTGTATCTGTCACATTAATGTTGGATGTGCAGACGCCTTCGCGAGCAAGCCCGCTCCCACAATGGGATTGTGTTTCGGCCCAATAATTGAGTGTATGCATGACCTCGCTAACCCTCTCCCACCTCGCCTGGACGCCCCTGGGCCATGGCCACTGCCATCACCAGTTCCAGCTGCGTGACGTGACGTTGCAGGTGGCGGCCGGGGAGTTCGTCGGGTTGATCGGGCCCAACGGCAGCGGCAAGACCAGCCTGCTGCGCTGTGCCTACCGTTTCAGCCGGCCGGAACACGGCGAGGTCAAACTCGAGCATCACAACGTCTGGAAACAGTCCTCGCGCTGGTGCGCCCAACGCATCGCCGTGGTGCTGCAAGAGTTTCCCGACGCCTTCGGCCTGACGGTGGAAGAAGTGGTCGCCATGGGCCGCACGCCCCACAAAGGCCTGTTCGATGGCGACAACCTCGAGGACCGCCGCCTGGTCCTCCAGGCCCTGCAATCGGCGGGGCTTGAAGGTTTTGGTGAGCACGGCTTCGCCACCCTTTCGGGCGGTGAAAAGCAACGGGTGATCCTCGCCCGGGCCCTGGCCCAGCAGCCGCAGTTGCTGATCCTCGACGAACCGACCAATCACCTCGACCCCCACTATCAATTGCAATTGCTGCAACTGATCAAAGGCCTGGGCATCGGCACCCTCGCCAGCCTCCATGACCTGAACCTCGCCGCCGCCTTCTGTGACCGACTGTACGTGATCGAACACGGGCGCATCGTTGCCAGCGGCACACCCAAGGATGTCCTGACCACCGAGCTGTTGCGCGAGGTGTTCGGCGTCGACGCGCTGGTGGATGAACACCCGCTGTCCGGCTACCCACGAATTACCTGGATAACCCAACCATGACCCTGCGTTCCCTGCTGTCGCTTGCCCTGCTGCTGGTCAGCGCCCATGCCCTTGCCGAAGCGACCCGTTACCCATTGACGGTGCAGAGCTGCAACCGCCAGGTGGTGTTCAACGAGGCACCTCGGCACGCCGTCAGCCATGACATCAACATGACCCAGATGATGCTCGCCCTGGGCCTCAAGCCGCGCATGGTCGGCTACAGCGGCATCAGTGGCTGGAAGTCGGTGACGCCCGAGATGGCGAAGATTCTCGATGGCCTGCCGGAACTGGCGGCCAAGTACCCGTCGGTGGAAACCCTGCTCAGTGCCAACGTCGATTTCTTTTTTGCTGGCTGGGACTACGGCATGCGGGTGGGCGGCGACCTGACGCCACAGACCCTGCAACCGCTGGGCATCAACGTGTATGAGTTGACCGAATCCTGCGCGTTCGTGATGAAACGTCCGCCAGCCTCGCTGGAAGACACCTACAACGACCTGCGCAATCTCGGCAGGATTTTCGACGTACAGGATCGCGCCAACGCACTGATCGCCACGATGCAGGCCCAGGTGGCCGATGTGCGCAAACATCTGCCAGCCGACCAGCCGCGAGTGTTCCTGTATGACAGCGGCGAAGATCGCGCCATGACTTCCGGCCGCCTCGGCATGCCCCAGGCCCTGATCGACGCGGCTGGTGGACGCAACATTCTGGATGACGTGGAGACCAGTTGGACCCGGGTGAACTGGGAGAACGTGGTGGAGCGCAACCCGCAGGTGATCGTGATCGTCGACTACGGCGAAGTCAGCGCCGAGCAGAAGCAGCAATTCCTGCTGGACAACCCGGCCCTGCAATCGGTGGAGGCGATCAAGCACCGACGCTTCATCGTGATCCCCTACGTGCAGGCCACGCCGGGCATCGATAACGTGCTGGCGGTGCAAACCCTGGCGCGGGGTTTTCACCGCCAATGAACGGTCGTCGCTATGGCGCCCTGCTGGTGCTCCTCGGCGCGCTGATGCTGGTGTCGTGCGTGGTGTCCCTGGGTTTTGGTCCAGCGCGGGTGCCGGTGGCGGTGGTCTGGGACATTTTGCTGAACAAGGCTTTTGGTGTCGGTAACGCCTATTGGACTCCAGGCCAGGAACATATCGTCTGGCTGATCCGTGTACCGCGCTTGCTGCTGGGTGCTTTGGTGGGCGCGGGGCTCGCGCTGATCGGTGCGGTGCTGCAAGCGGTCACCCGCAACCCGCTGGCCGATCCGCACCTGCTGGGAGTCACGTCCGGCGCGACCCTGGGCGCGGTCATCGTGGTGCTGCATGTCGGCGAGATCATCGGCTTGCTGACCCTGCCACTGGCCGCGTTCATCGGCGCGCTGCTGAGCATGCTGCTGGTGCTGGCCATTGCCAGTCGCCAGGGTCGCCTGGAAAGTGATCGGCTGTTGCTGTGCGGCGTGGCGGTGTCATTCGTGATGATGGCGGCGGCCAATCTGCTGCTGTTTTTGGGTGACCATCGCGCCAGTTCCGCGGTGATGTTCTGGATGCTCGGCGGCCTGGGCCTGGCGCGCTGGGAACTGCTGGCTGTGCCGGCCACCAGTGTGTTGCTGGGGCTGGTGTTACTGCTGGGCATGGCCCGCCCGCTGAATGCGCTGATGGCCGGCGAACAGACCGCCGTGACCTTGGGTTTGAACGCGGCGAAAGTACGGTTGTGGATCTTTTTGATCGCGTCGCTGATGACCGGTGTGCTGGTGTCCATCAGCGGCTCGATTGGTTTTGTCGGGCTGATGGTGCCGCACATTGCCAGGCGGCTGGTCGGTGCCGAACATCGGCGGCTGTTGCCGGCCTGCGTGCTGCTCGGCAGCCTGTTCCTGGTGTGGGTGGACGTGGCGGCGCGGACACTGATCGCCCCCGAGGATTTACCGATTGGTGTCGCCACCGCCGCCATCGGCGGCCTGTTCTTCATCGGCCTGATGCGCCGCCGCTGAGCTCTACCTGACTTGCAAAACAACCTGTGGGAGCGAGCTTGCTCGCGATAGCGGTAGATCAATCAGATTAGAAGTGACTGACACACCGCCATCGCGAGCAAGCTCGCTCCCACAGGGGACTTGCAACCCTCTCGCCCCAATGTGGCGCACCTCCTCGCACCAGCCCCCGCAATGCGTTCATTCATGGTGCATTACCTCGCGCGCATCCCCCGCCAACCCCGCATTTCCAATGCCTTTTGCCGACCGGGCACACCCCTTGCAAAAGCGCCTTCAGCGTTTGCATCTGCCCTCGAAAAAAACTCAAAAGACCACGGAGATCGCACAATGAAGCGTCGTAGCTTGATCAAGGCTTTTACACTCTCGGCAAGCATTGCCGCGATGGGCATGGCCTGGACCGTCCAGGCCGCCGAAACCATCAAGGTCGGCATCCTGCATTCGCTGTCCGGGACCATGGCGATCTCCGAAACGTCCCTCAAGGACATGGCGCTGATGACCATCGATGAGATCAACGCCAAGGGTGGTGTGAACGGCAAGAAGCTCGAAGCGGTGGTCGTGGACCCGGCGTCGAACTGGCCGCTGTTCGCGGAAAAGGGCCGTCAACTGCTGACCCAGGACAAGGTTGCCGTGGTGTTCGGCTGCTGGACGTCGGTGTCGCGTAAATCCGTGTTGCCGGTGTTCGAAGAACTCAACGGCCTGCTGTTCTACCCAGTGCAATACGAAGGCGAAGAGATGTCGCCAAACGTGTTCTACACCGGCGCGGCGCCGAACCAGCAGGCGATTCCGGCGGTGGAATACCTGATGAGCGAAGAAGGTGGCAGCGCCAAGCGCTACTTCCTGCTGGGCACCGACTACGTCTACCCGCGCACCACCAACAAGATCCTGCGCTCGTTCCTGCACTCCAAAGGTGTGGCGGACAAGGACATCGAAGAGGTCTACACCCCGTTCGGCCACAGCGATTACCAGACCATCGTGGCGAACATCAAAAAGTTCTCGGCCGGCGGCAAGACGGCGGTCATTTCCACAGTCAACGGCGACTCCAACGTGCCCTTCTATAAGGAACTGGCGAACCAGGGCCTGAAGGCCACCGACGTACCGGTCGTGGCGTTCTCCGTGGGCGAGGAAGAACTGCGCGGCATCGACACCAAACCGCTGGTGGGCAACCTGGCGGCGTGGAACTACTTCGAGTCCGTGGATAACCCGGCGAACAAGAAATTCGTTGATTCCTGGAAGGCCTATGCCAAGGCCAAGAACCTGCCAGGCGCGGATAAAGCCGTGACCAACGACCCGATGGAGGCCACTTACGTTGGTATCCACATGTGGGCGCAAGCGGTGGAAAAAGCCAAGTCCACCGACGTCGACAAAGTCCGCGAAGCCCTGGCCGGCCAGACCTTCGCCGCGCCGTCGGGCTATACCCTGACCATGGACAAGACCAACCACCACCTGCACAAGCCGGTGATGATCGGCGAGATCCAGGCCGACGGTCAGTTCAACGTGGTCTGGCAGACCGAAGGCCCGATCCGCGCCCAACCGTGGAGCCCCTTCATCGCCGGCAACGACAAGAAGCCTGACTATGCGGTGAAGAGCAACTGAGCCCATGGGTGTCGGCCCCGGATATCGAGGCCGACACAACTCCCTTGTGGGAGCGGGCTTGCTCGCGAATGCGGATTCACATTCAACATTTGAGTCGTCTGACACACCGCCTTCGCGAGCAAGCCCGCTCCCACAAAAAGCACTGCGCAAGGCCTAGCATATGCCCACCGCCCTTTACCGCCTCATCCTCGCCCTGGTGCTGCTGTTGCCGCTGGAGGCCCACGCCGGTGACACCGAAGACTTCGTCGCCGCCAATCCGACCCAGCAGGCCAAGCTCCTGGAAACCTGGGCCGCGCAGCCTGAGCCGGAGCGTGTCGAACTGATCAATGCCTTGCAGCAAGGCCAGTTGACCGTCGACGGCCAACCCAAGACTCTGCGCCTGAACAACCGCTTGCGCGGGCTGATCGAAACCGCCCTCGCCAGCCATCAACTGCTTGCCGTCGATGCCCACGTGCGCCTGGGCGCCGCGCAGCAATTGCAAAAAAGCGCCCGTCCAGCCCAACTGGCTTTCCTCGACCGACAACTGGCCGGCGAGCAGGACGAAGACGTGCACGCCGCCCTGAGCCTGGCCCTGGCAAACCTGCAACTGGTGGACGCCAACCCGAGCGTGCGCCTGGCCGCCGTGCGATTGCTGGGGGAAACCGGCGACCCACTGGCCCGTACCCGCCTCGAAGGCCTGCTCGAACCCGGCGTCGAAACCGATGCCAACGTACGCACCGCCGCTGAAACCAGCCTCAGCCAGGTCAAGCGCAAACTGTTGGTGGGCGAGTTGTTGGGCCAGGCCTTCAGCGGCATGTCCCTGGGCTCGATCCTGCTGCTCGCCGCCCTCGGCCTGGCAATCACCTTCGGCTTGCTGGGGGTGATCAACATGGCCCACGGCGAGATGCTCATGTTGGGGGCCTATTCCACCTACGTGGTGCAGATGCTGTTCCAGCGCTTCGCCCCGAACGCCATCGAGTTCTACCCACTGATCGCCCTGCCGGTGGCGTTTTTCATCACCGCGGCCATCGGTATGGCTCTGGAGCGCACGGTGATTCGCCACCTCTACGGGCGTCCGTTGGAAACCCTGCTCGCCACCTGGGGCATCAGCCTGATGCTGATCCAACTGGTGCGCCTGCTGTTCGGCGCGCAGAACGTCGAAGTCGCCAACCCGGCCTGGCTGTCGGGCGGGATCCAGGTGTTGCCGAACCTGGTGCTGCCGTACAACCGCATCGTGATCATCGCCTTCGCCCTGTTCGTGGTGGTGTTGACCTGGCTGCTGCTGAACAAGACCCGCTTGGGCCTGAACGTGCGCGCCGTCACCCAGAACCGCAACATGGCTGCCTGCTGCGGCGTGCCCACCGGCCGCGTGGACATGCTCGCGTTCGGCCTCGGCTCGGGCATCGCCGGACTCGGTGGCGTGGCCCTGAGCCAGATCGGCAACGTCGGCCCGGACCTGGGCCAGAGCTACATCATCGACTCGTTCCTGGTGGTGGTGCTCGGTGGCGTCGGCCAGTTGGCCGGTAGCGTGTTCGCCGCCTTCGGCCTGGGCATCGCCAACAAGATTCTCGAACCGCAGATCGGCGCCGTACTCGGCAAGATCCTGATCCTCGCGCTGATCATTCTGTTCATCCAGAAGCGTCCGCAAGGCCTCTTCGCGCTCAAAGGACGGGTAATCGACTGATGAACCAGCCCCTGATGCTCACGGCCACGCAAAAGGCCGGTCCCAAAGTCACTCTCGCCGTCGGTGTGCTGATCCTGGCCGTGCTGCTGAGCCTGCCGCTGCTGTCGCTGTTGGCGGCGGACAACCCGCTGCATGTTTCGGCATATACCCTGACCCTGGTGGGCAAGATTCTCTGCTACGCCATCGTCGCCCTGGCCCTGGACCTGGTCTGGGGTTATGCCGGCTTGCTCTCCCTCGGTCATGGCCTGTTCTTCGCCCTGGGCGGCTACGCCATGGGCATGTACCTGATGCGCCAGGCTGCCGGTGATGGCTTGCCGGCGTTCATGACCTTCTTGTCGTGGACCGAACTGCCCTGGTACTGGGCCGGTACCGACAGCTTTATCTGGGCCATGTGCCTGGTGGTGCTGGCACCGGGGTTGCTGGCGTTGGTATTCGGTTTCTTCGCCTTCCGCTCGCGGATCAAGGGCGTGTATTTCTCGATCATGACCCAGGCCCTGACCTTCGCCGGGATGCTGCTGTTTTTCCGCAACGAAACCGGGTTTGGCGGCAACAACGGCTTCACCAACTTCCGCTCGATCCTGGGCTTTGGCATCACCGAGCCGGGCACCCGGGCGGTGCTGTTCCTGAGCACGGTATTGTTGCTGGTGGCGAGCCTGTTCATCGGCTGGCGCCTGGCCCGCAGTAAATTCGGTCGTGTGTTGACCGCCCTGCGCGACGCGGAAAACCGCCTGATGTTCTGCGGCTACGATCCCCGTGGCTTCAAGCTGTTCGTCTGGGTGTTGAGCGCGGTGTTGTGCGGCCTGGCCGGGGCGTTGTACGTACCGCAGGTGGGCATCATCAACCCCAGCGAAATGTCACCGACCAACTCCATCGAAGCTGCCGTGTGGGTCGCCCTCGGCGGGCGCGGAACGCTGATCGGACCACTGCTGGGCGCCGGTGTAGTCAACGGCATGAAGAGCTGGTTCACCGTGGCGTTTCCCGAGTATTGGCTGTTCTTCCTTGGCGCGCTGTTCATCGTCGTGACGCTGTATCTGCCTAAAGGCGTGATCGGCTTGCTGAAGAAGAGAGGCGAACAATGAGAATCACACCGACGGCCGATTTCATGCTCGAACCCATCCTCGAACCCAACAAAGACCAGGGCAGCAGCCGCGACGCCATCGGCCTCGGCCAGGCGGCCGGCGTTGGCCTGAACACCCGTCACGGCACGATCCTGACCCTGGAAGACATCAGCGTCAGCTTCGACGGCTTCAAGGCCCTGAACGATCTGAACCTGTACATCGGCGTCGGCGAATTGCGCTGCATCATCGGCCCCAACGGTGCGGGCAAGACCACACTGATGGACGTGATCACCGGCAAGACCCGGCCCAGCCATGGCAAGGCCTGGTTCGGCGAAACCCTGGACCTGACCAGCATGAGCGAGGTGCAAATCGCCCAGGCCGGCATCGGTCGCAAGTTCCAGAAACCCACGGTATTCGAAGCCTTGAGCGTGTTCGAAAACCTGGAACTGGCGCTCAAGACCGACAAATCGGTATGGGCCAGCCTGCGGGCCAAACTCACCGGCGAACAACACACGCGCATCAGCGAAGTGCTGGAGACCATTCGCCTCACGTCGTCGGTCAATCGCGCCGCCGGGTTGCTGTCCCATGGGCAGAAGCAGTTCCTGGAGATCGGCATGCTGCTGGTGCAGGACCCACAACTGTTGCTGCTCGACGAGCCGGTGGCGGGCATGACCGACGCCGAAACCGAGTTCACCGCCGAGCTGTTCAAATCCCTGGCGGGCAAGCACTCGCTGATGGTGGTGGAACACGACATGGGCTTCGTCGGCGCGATTGCCGACCACGTCACCGTGCTGCACCAGGGCAGTGTGCTGGCCGAAGGGTCGCTGGAACAGGTGCAGGACAATGAGCGAGTGATCGAGGTGTATCTCGGTCGGTAGCCCTGCGAACACATTCCCTCTGTGGGAGCGGGCTTTGCTCCCACAGAAAGCCATTGTTCCCAAAGGGGACTTGAGAGGGATTCAAGACATGCTGCAAGTCGACAAACTGCACCAATACTACGGCGGTAGCCACATCCTGCGCGGCTTGTCGTTCGACGCGAAGGTTGGCGAGGTGACGTGCCTGTTGGGTCGCAACGGCGTGGGCAAGACCACCTTGCTCAAATGCCTGATGGGCCTGTTGCCGGCCAAGGAAGGCGCGGTGAGTTGGGAAGGCAAGCCCATCACCACCTTCAAGCCGCATCAGCGGGTGCATGCCGGCATCGCCTACGTGCCCCAGGGCCGGGAGATTTTCGGGCGGCTGACGGTGGAAGAAAACCTGCTGATGGGCCTGTCGCGTTTTCCCGGTTCCGAGGCCAAGGAGGTGCCAGCGTTTATCTACGAATTGTTCCCGGTGCTGCTGCAGATGAAGCAGCGCCGTGGCGGCGACCTGTCCGGCGGGCAGCAACAGCAACTCGCCATTGGTCGGGCCCTGGCCAGCCGTCCACGGCTGCTGATTCTCGACGAGCCCACCGAAGGCATCCAACCGTCGGTGATCAAGGAGATCGGCGTGGTCATCAAGAAACTGGCGGCCCGGGGCGACATGGCGATTTTGCTGGTGGAGCAGTTCTACGACTTCGCCGCCGAGTTGGCCGATCAATACCTGGTGATGTCCCGGGGCGAGATCGTGCAGCAGGGGCGCGGAGAAAATATGGAAGCCGAGGGTGTGCGCGGGCTGGTTACGATCTAGTCTGTAACGTCCTGACGATAAGCAGAAATCATGAATCTACCTGTCTCTGCATTGGTGCCTTCGGGCCTGTTCACCCCCAGCTGGCACGCTGAGCTGGAATTGGGCTACGCCCGATTCGGCGACTGCACGCGTCCGGTACAGCGTCGCCACAAAGGCCCGCTGCGGGTGCAGAAGCACCTGTACGCCGAAGGCCCCGAAGTGTGCCAACACATCATCGTCCACCCGCCTGGCGGGATTGCCGGCGGCGACCGGCTGGACATCTCGGCCCACGTCAGCCCGGGCGCCTGGGCGCAACTGACCAGCCCCGGCGCGGCGAAGTGGTATCGGGCTGCCGACCCGGCGTATCAGCAACTGACCCTGAGCGTGGCCGCCGGTGCGACGCTGGAATGGTTGCCCCAGGAGACCATCGTCTTCAGCGCGGCCCAGGCCGAACTCAGCACGAGCATCGACCTGCACGGCGATGGGCGGCTGTTCTACTGGGACATGGTTGCCCTCGGCCGGCCGGCCAGCGGCGAGCGATTCGACCTGGGGCATTTCCAGTCACGGCTGGACATCCGTCGCGACAGCCAGTTGCTGTGGCATGAACGCCAGCGCATTGTGGGCGGTGATGGCTTGCTCGACTCGCCCATCGGGCTGGGCGGCGATCCGGTGTTCGCCACGCTGTTGGTGACTGGCGAGATCGACAGCGAGCTGCTGGAGCAGTGCCGATCCCTGGGCCATGACGTGCGCGGCGACCTGACCCAATTGCCCGGCCTGGTCGTGGCTCGGTGCCTGGCGAAAGAGGCGTTGCTGGCGCGGGGGTGGTTGATTGCGTTGTGGCGTTTGCTCAGGCCTGCGTTGCTTGGAAGAGAGGCCGTACCACCCAGAATCTGGAGTACCTGAATTTGCTTTTCTGTGGGAGCAAAGCTTGCTCGCTATGAACAATAACCCGGTCCTTCTGATCGACCGAGGCGCTGCTATCGCGAGCAAGCTTTGCTCCCACAGGGTCGATCCCACAGGTATTTGTGTTTTGAGTTTGAATTTTTTATCTGCCCTTATGGATTGCACATGGACCTGACCCCACGCGAAAAAGACAAGCTGCTGATCTTCACCGCCGGCCTCGTTGCCGAACGGCGGTTGGCCCGTGGCTTGAAGCTCAACTACCCAGAGGCCATGGCCTACATCTCCGCAGCGCTGCTCGAGGGTGCCCGTGACGGCCAGACCGTGGCCGAGCTGATGCATTACGGCACCACGCTGCTGACCCGCGAGCAAGTGATGGAAGGCATCCCGGAAATGATCCCGGAGATCCAGGTCGAGGCGACGTTTCCCGACGGGACCAAACTGGTCACCGTCCACCAGCCCATCGCCTGAGGCCGCGCCATGACTTACCACGTTCGTGACGCCCTACATACGGACCTTCCAGCGATCCGTGACATCTACAACGAAGCCGCCCTGAATACCACGGCGATCTGGAACGAACAGGCCGTGGACCTGGGTAATCGCCAAGCCTGGCTCAGCGCCCGGCAATCCCAGGGCTACCCGGTGCTGGTGATCGTCGATGCCGATGAAAACGTGCTCGGCTATGCTTCGTTCGGCGACTGGCGACCATTCGACGGGTACCGGCACACCGTGGAGCATTCGGTGTATGTGCGCAACGATCAGCGCGGCAATGGTCTCGGCCCGCGGTTGATGAGCGCACTGATCGAGCGTGCCAGGGCCTGCGGTAAACACGTCATGGTCGCCGCCATCGAAAGCGGCAACGCCGCCTCGATTCGCCTGCACGAGCGAGCCGGCTTCATCACCACCGGGCAGATGCCCCAGGTGGGTACCAAGTTCGGCCGCTGGCTGGACCTGACTTTCATGCAGTTGGTCCTCGATCCCGGGGCGCAACCGCCTGCCTTTGACAAGGAGTGATGCCTATGAACCCCGCCCAGTTGCGTCGAGTCCACGCTGAAAGCTTTGCCCATTATCGCCAGGGCCTGATCGATCTGTTGCTCGACGCCGTCGGCTATGGCGCCAGCGTGGGGTTCATGGCTGACCTCAATGCCGCCCAGGCACGCGCCTACTTCGACGAGGTCCAGGCCAGTCTTGACCAGGGCAGCCTGCTGCTGTGGGTGGTGGTCAAGGATGAGCAAGTGCAGGCCAGCGTCCAGCTTGCCCTGTGCCAGAAGCCCAACGGGCTCAACCGTGCCGAAGTACAAAAACTGCTGGTACGCGGCGATGCCCGCCGCCGGGGCTTGGGCCAGCAATTGATGAGCGCCCTGGAGCTCGGCGCCCGCCAGCACAAGCGCGGCCTGCTGTACCTCGACACCCAGGCCGGCTCCGAGGCCGAGGCGTTCTACCGCGCCATGGGTTACACCCGCGTTGGTGAACTGCCGGACTACTGCCTGAGCCCGGACGGGACCTCCACTCCGACCGCCATTTACTACAAGACTTTGGGGCAACCGCAATGATTCCAGGCCAATACCAGGTCCAGCCCGGCGACATCGAGCTCAACGTCGGCCGCCGCACCTTGACGCTGAACGTCGCCAACAGCGGTGACCGGCCGATCCAGGTCGGCTCGCACTATCACTTTTTCGAAACCAACGATGCCCTGACCTTCGACCGCGCCGCCAGTCGTGGCATGCGCCTGAACATCCCGGCTGGCACCGCCGTGCGCTTCGAACCCGGCCAGAGCCGCGAAGTGGAACTGGTGGACCTGGCCGGGCATCGCCGGGTGTTCGGGTTTGCCGGGCGGGTGATGGGCGACCTTTAAGCCATGGAGGCCTGTACTGGCCTCATCGCGAGCAAGCTCGCTCCCACATTTTGATCGCGTATCCCTGTGGGAGCGAGCTTGCTCGCGATAAGTGAGCGCAGCGAACGGTTTCAACATTCAATTGAATCTCAAGGCAAGCACATGAAAATCTCCCGCCAAGCCTACGCCGACATGTTCGGCCCCACCGTCGGCGACAAGGTCCGCCTGGCCGACACCGAACTGTGGATCGAAGTGGAAAAAGACTTCACCACCTACGGCGAAGAAGTGAAGTTCGGCGGTGGCAAGGTGATTCGCGATGGCATGGGCCAGAGCCAGCTGTTGGCCGCCGAGGTCGTGGACACCTTGATCACCAACGCGCTGATCATTGACCACTGGGGCATCGTCAAGGCCGATGTCGGTCTCAAGGACGGGCGCATCGCGGCCATCGGCAAGGCCGGCAACCCGGACATCCAGCCCGACGTAACCATCGCCATCGGCGCCAGCACCGAAGTGATCGCCGGCGAAGGCATGATCCTCACGGCGGGCGGTATCGATACCCACATCCATTTCATCTGCCCGCAGCAGATCGAAGAAGCATTGATGAGCGGCGTCACCACCATGATCGGCGGCGGCACCGGCCCGGCCACCGGGACCAACGCCACCACCTGCACCTCCGGGCCATGGCACCTGGCGCGCATGCTCCAGGCCGCCGATGCCTTCCCCATGAACATCGGCTTCACCGGCAAGGGCAACGCCAGCCTGCCGGAGCCGTTGATCGAACAGGTCAAGGCCGGGGCCATCGGCTTGAAGCTGCACGAAGACTGGGGCACCACGCCGGCGGCCATCGACAACTGCCTGAGCGTGGCCGACCAGTACGACGTACAGGTGGCGATCCACACCGACACCCTCAACGAGTCCGGTTTCGTCGAAACCACCCTGGCCGCGTTCAAGGGCCGGACCATCCACACCTACCACACCGAAGGCGCCGGTGGCGGTCACGCACCGGACATCATCAAGGCCTGCGGCTTCGCCAACGTGTTGCCCAGCTCCACCAACCCGACCCGGCCGTTCACCCGCAACACCATCGACGAACACCTGGACATGTTGATGGTGTGTCATCACCTGGATCCGAGCATCGCCGAAGACGTGGCGTTCGCCGAAAGCCGCATCCGTCGCGAGACCATCGCCGCCGAAGACATTCTCCACGACCTCGGCGCGTTTTCGATGATCAGCTCCGACAGCCAGGCCATGGGCCGCGTCGGCGAGGTCATCACCCGAACCTGGCAGACCGCCGACAAAATGAAGAAGCAACGCGGCGCCCTGCCCGGCGATGGCGAAGGCAACGACAACTTCCGCATCAAGCGCTACATCGCCAAGTACACCATCAACCCAGCGATCACCCACGGCATCAGCCATGAAGTGGGCTCCATCGAAGTCGGCAAGTGGGCCGACCTGGTGCTGTGGCGCCCGGCGTTTTTCGGGGTCAAACCGACGCTGATTCTCAAGGGTGGGGCCATTGCCGCCAGCCTGATGGGCGACGCCAATGCCTCGATCCCGACGCCGCAGCCAGTGCACTACCGACCAATGTTCGCCAGCTACGGCGGCTCGCGGCACGCCACCAGCCTGACCTTCATCAGCCAGGCCGCCGCCGAGGCGGGACTACCGAAGCAGCTTGGGCTGAAGAAGAGAATCGCCGTGGTCAAGGGCTGCCGCGATGTGCAGAAGACCGACCTGATCCACAACGACTATCTGCCGAGCATCGACGTCGATCCGCAGACCTATCAGGTCAAGGCCGATGGGGTGTTGCTGTGGTGCGAGCCGGCTGACGTGCTGCCGATGGCGCAGCGGTATTTTCTGTTTTGAATGGAATGAGGGCCTGAGAGCAAGACTTGTGGGAGCAAAGCTTGCTCGCGATACAGGCGCCTCAACTCTTGAGAACCGAGTTGAACTCATCGCGGGCAAGCCTCGCTCCCACAGGTTGGCGCTTGCTTATAGACCGCTTTTCACTCCACCAACCGCCCCAACCGCTGCTTGAGCATGCGGTTTTCGCTGCGCAGTTGCTGCACCTCTTCCAACAGATCCAGCGCCAGGGCAACGCCTTCCCACTCCAGATCCAACTCGCGGCGCAGCTTGGCGGCGCGGCGGGCCAGGACCAGTTCGTAATCAGTGAAACGCCAATCGGTCGGCGCAGTACCGTGGGGTTCGAGGATGCCATGGGCGACGATTTCGATCACATGGATATCTTGCAAGGCGGCGGCCTCACAAAACTCCATCAGGTTCAGTTCAATGATCGGGTTGTTCATGGTCTGCTTCTCCCAATGCTTTAACTGTCGAGTCTAGCCCCTCAAAACAGTCAAAAGTTCTCCCGCGGATCGAACGCAGCCTTCTTCGCCAGTTCCGCCCACAACGCCTTGACCGCCTCGTCGCTGGCCTTGGGCATCACGGCCTTGAGCTGCACGAACAGGTAGCCGCGCTCGCCGGCCTTGTTGCGCAGGCCGTGGCCCTTGGCGCGCATGCGCTGGCCATTCTGGCTGCCGGCCGGGACCTTGAGGTTGATCTTGCCAGTGAGGGTCGGGACTGCCACTTCGGTGCCCAGCGCCAATTCCCACGGTGCCAGGGGCAAGGTGATGATCAGGTCCTGGCCCTCGACGTCGAACTTGGGGTGCGGAGCGAAGCGAATCGTCAGGTACAAATCACCGTTGGCGCCACCGCCGATACCTGGCGCACCCTGGCCCTTGAGGCGGATGCGTTCGCCGTCGGTCACCCCCAGCGGAATCTTCACGTTCAGGCTTTTGCTGGTGTTGCTCACATGCTGGCCGGCCGCGTTGTACTGCGGCACCTGGAAGCTGACTTTTTTCGACTCGCTCGACAGGGTTTCTTCCAGGAAGATCGGTAATTCCATTTCCACGTCTTGCCCTCGACGGCCGGCGCTGCGACCTGACTGCCCGCCACCGAAACCCGGCCCGCGATTACCGAAAATCGAACTGAAGAAGTCCGAGAAATCCCCTGTGTCCTGACCGCCAAAACCGCCACGGCTTTGCCAGCCTGGCGGGCCCTGGAACGGCTGGCCGTGCTGGCCATAACGACGCAGATCGTCGTACTCGGCGCGCTTGTCAGCGCTTTTCAACGCTTCATAGGCTTCGGAGACGTCCTTGAACTTAGTCTCGGCGTCCTTTTCCTTGCTCACATCCGGGTGGTACTTGCGCGCCAGTTTGCGATAGGCGGCCTTGATCGTGGCGTCATCCGCCGTCGGCTCCACACCCAGGATCTTGTAATAGTCTTTGAAGTCCATTGAAGGATCACCATCCGTTATCGATATCGCACCGCCACCCGCAGCATGCTCGTGGTACAAGTCCAGGGGTTTGACCGATCTCAAGGTTTGTGACCGGGCGGCGCTTCAGAAGTTTATCGGCAGCCGGCGGCGGTTCTTGTATCGCCCTGTGCTGCCAGGCCCATGCCAGCAAGTTTGGGGGTAAAAGAGCCGCTTTCAAGGCCAACGGTTATGAATTAGCGGATAACCGGCCTTCGAATCCGCGCCGCACTGACATACACTGCGCGGCCGTTTTTTCAACTGGAACCCGAAAGACATGAAAAACGCATCCCCGGCCCGTGCCTGCGGCATCGACTTTGGCACGTCCAACTCCACCGTCGGCTGGCTGCGCCCCGGCATGGAAACGTTGATCGCGCTGGAGGACGACAAGATCACCCTGCCCTCGGTGGTCTTTTTCAATCTCGAGGAGCGCCGCCCGGTCTACGGCCGCCTGGCGCTGCACGAATACCTGGAAGGCTATGAAGGCCGACTGATGCGCTCGCTCAAGAGCCTGCTGGGTTCCAAGCTGATCAAGCACGACACCAGCGTGTTGGGCACGGCCATGCCGTTCAAGGATCTGCTGGGGCTGTTCATCGGCCAACTGAAGAAACGTGCCGAGGCCACCGCCGGTCGGGAATTCGAAGAAGTGGTACTGGGCCGTCCGGTATTTTTCGTCGATGACGACGAGCTGGCTGACCAGGAAGCGGAAAACACCCTGGTGGACGTGGCTCGCGCTATCGGCTTCAAGGAAGTTTCATTCCAGTACGAGCCTATCGCGGCGGCCTTCGATTATGAATCGACCATCGAGAAAGAAGAGCTGGTGCTGATCGTCGACATCGGCGGTGGTACTTCGGACTTCTCCCTGGTGCGCCTGTCACCCGAGCGGCGCACCCATGACAACCGTCACGCCGACATCCTCGCCACCGGCGGCGTCCACATCGGCGGTACCGACTTCGACAAGCAACTGAGCCTGCAAGGTCTGATGCCCCTGTTCGGCTACGGCAGCCGCATGAAAAGCGGCGCCTACATGCCCACCAGCCATCACATGAACCTGGCGACCTGGCACACCATCAACGCCGTGTACTCGCAGAAATCCACCCTGGCCCTGGGCAGCATGCGCTACGACATCGAAGACACCGGCGGCATCGACCGGCTGTTCAAGTTGATCGAACAGCGTGCCGGGCACTGGTTGGCGATGGAAGTGGAAGAAACCAAGATCCAACTGACTCACGCCGACCAGCGCCATGTGCCACTGGACCGGATCGAGCCGGGCCTGAGCGTAGACTTGAGCCGGGCGCTGTTTGAATCGGCCATCGACGGCTTGCTGGAGCGGGTACGCGGCAGCGTCACGCAACTGCTCAACGATGCCAACGTGCGCGTCGATCAGGTGGACACGGTGTTCTTCACCGGCGGTTCCAGCGGCATCCCGGCCCTGCGCAACAGCGTCTCGGCAATGCTGCCCCAGGCCCGGCATGTGGAAGGCAACATCTTCGGCAGCATCGGCAGCGGGTTGGCGATCGAGGCGATGAAGCGCTACGGCACCCAGGTCTGATCCAAGACCGAGGCGCGGCCTTCGCGAGCAAGCCCGCTCCCACAGGAGACCGAGTTCCTTCAGAAAGAATGCGGTTCAAATGTGGGAGCGGGCTTGCTCGCGAAGATCAGCCAACACATTTGCTGGATCAAACCATCCCTACCTGCTTCAACTCACTCTTCAAATAGGCATAGTAAATCGGCCCCGCCACCACCCCTGGCAAACCGAACGCCGCCTCGAACACCAGCATTGCCATGAGCAATTCCCAGGACTTGGCGCTGATCTGCCCGCCAACGATCCGGGCGTTGAGGAAGTATTCGAGCTTGTGAATCACGATCAGGTAACCCAGCGCCGCCACGGCGACCCAGATCGACAGCGACAACGCGACGATGGTGATCAGGGTATTGGACATCAGGTTGCCAATGACCGGCAGCAACCCCAGCAGGAACGTCATGACGATCAGGGTCTTGGTCAATGGCAGGTGGATACCGAACAGCGGCAGCACCACCGCCAGGAAGATCCCGGTGAAAAAGGTGTTGAGCAGGGAAATCTTGATCTGGGCGAAGACGATGTTGCGAAACGCCTTGACCAGTAGATTCAAGCGATCGAACAGCGCGGCGGCCAGGGGCTTGCGCTTGGTCAGGTCGGGGATGCGTTGCAAGGCGACGATCGCCCCCAGCACCATGCCGATCAGCAACGTCACGAACATGTGTGCCGCGTCCTTGCCCACCAGTTGCAGGTCGCTCAGGTGCTTGCTCACCCAGTCGCCGATCGCCACCCGGAACTCGGCGGCACTGGCCGGCAGATAGGCGTCGATAAACGGCGGCAACTGCCCACGTGCACGGTCGACCACCGCCATGAACTTGTCCAGGGAAGCGCCTGGATTTTCCGCTTCATGCAGCAGGAAGCTGAAGGCACCGGCGAAAATCAAGGTCAGCACACTGACCACCAGCGTGCCCAGCAACGCCACCGCCAGCCAGCGTGCGCGCCGGCCTTCGATCAATCGTTGCAACTGTGGGGTGAGCATGTTGACCAGTTCGAACACCAGCAACCCGGCCAGCAGGCTCGGCAACAGGCGCAGCGGCAGTACCAGCAGCAACCCACCAAAAATGATCACCCAACTGATCACCAACAACACATGACGCTGAGAAAACGTTGGCATACAGCCTCAGGACGAAACGGCGTAAAAGGATTGGCAGTCTGCCAGCCTTCCACCAGCAGCACTAGAGATTGTATCGGCCGACCTTGATCGCAGTTCAGAAGTTTCTGGCCGCGCCTGCAAGGTCTCATCGCGAGCAGGCTCGCACACAATGGACCGTGCAACGCAGATCTACTGTGGGGGCCTGCTCGCGATGGGGCCCCCACAGGCGCCATTTATTTTTTCTTCAGGCAATCACTCATGAACGCCTTGCGGGCATCGCCCTTCAATGCCTGCTCAGTCGCCGTGGCGTTGCAGGTTTTCATGCGTTCCTGGGGCGTAGCAGGGGCAGCCTTGAGGCAGGTGCTCATGAAGGCTTTGCGCTCATCGCCTTTGAGGGCCTTGGCGGTGGCATCGGCGTTGCAGGTGGTCATCTTGGTTTGTTGAGCGGTGGCGGCGAAGCCTTGGGAGCACAACAGCAAACCGATCATCAACAAAGGGACACGCAGCATCTTCATGGTGTTTCTCCTGGTTGCCGCACGATGGGTGGGGCGATGAGCTGCATTGTAGACAAAGCCTGTTACACCTTCATCTGTGTTCAGTCGTAGACCCGCGGTGCCCTGACTGACGCTATCGCGAGCAAGCTCGCTCCCACAGGGGATTTGTGAACGCCATCAATGTGGAAGCGGGCTTGCTCGCGAAGAACGATAACCCGGTCCGCCTGGCTATACACCGGCAGCCTTCAACCGCTCGGCATGCTCGACAAACAACCGGACCGGCTCGGCCCCTTTGCCCACCAGCCCCAGCGATTGGTTGACGATGTCGAAGTGATCCAGCGGATAGTCATCCCCAATCACCGTGCCCAAGTGCGAGCTGTAGCGCCCGACCAGACCGTCGCAGTGCCCCGCCTCGCGCACAAAGGTGCGGGCGAATAGCCGGCAGCTGCGATTAGTGCCGTCGAACAGGTTGCCCCCCTTATCGGTCCTGCCCGGCTGCAAGGTCCCGGACCAGGAGTAATAACGCACACCGTTGACCTCTTCCGGCCCCTGCCCGCCCCAGGTTTGTGGCAAGCCCTGTGGATAACGTTGGTTGAACAGCGCCGCGCCCGCACTCGTGAGAGAGGCATGGGAAGCCTGGATATCCACCGGCAGCTTCGGCCCGCGATAGCCGGTTTCCATCAGGCTCATCAAGGCATTGATCAGCCGCAGCAAGATACTGAGCAGGCGGCCCCGGGCACTGTCGGCCGGGTAGTGGAGTTGCAGGTAGTCGGCCAGTTCTGAGCCGTGATTGGGGCCGGCCACCGATGTGACCGACGCCACCAGGTCCGGGCGTTTGGCGGCGGCGTAGCGGGCGGTGAGACTGCCCTGGCTGTGGCCGATCAGGTTGACCTTCTGCGCACCGGTTTGTCGCAGGATCTGCTCGATCTGCGCCAGCAACTGCTCGCCACGTACTTCGGATGAATGCAGCGGCGAAACCTTCACCGCCACCACCACCGCCCCACCCCGACGCAACGCCGAAACGATCCCATACCAGTACGGATACAACACCAGGCGGATGAACCCCAACATGCCCGGGACCAATATCAGCGGGTAGCGCGTGGCGCAGCGTTGCGACATGGAGACATCCTTGTGATCAAGAGGTGGTCAGCATCGATATCGATGATGACCAGTCTATGACACTCGCGCCACTTCAAGTACGTGTGAATCCGTGGCCAGGGTCTGCTCCCGGTTGGGCTGCGTAGCAGCCCCCTTTCAAAAGGTCCGCGCCAGCGCCAGCAAGCGCTCCTCGGCCTCGGCGCAAGACAAGGCAAAGCTGCGCTCGGCCGACTCTTCGCCTTCGGCGGCAACCACCGTCACATCAGTGATGCCGATAAACCCCAGGACCGTACGCAGCAGCGCATCGGCGTGATTCATCCCCTCCAACTGACCGCCGGGACCGAAACCGAAATCGCCGCGGCTGGTCACGATCAGGGCTTTTTTGCCCAATACCAGCGGCTCGTAGTGAGACACACCGTTATCCAGGCTGTGGTTGAACGTCAGCCCGATGCGCACGATCTGGTCGATCCAGGCCTTCACGCCGCTGGGCACGCTGAAGTTGTGCATGGGCGCGGAAATCACCAGCCGGTCATGGGCCTGCAGTTCCGCGACCAACGCGTCGCTCAGCGCCAGGTCCGCCTGCATGGTCAATGATCGGGCTTGGGGTTCGGGGTGGAACGCCGCCGCGATGAAGGCCTCATTGACCGGCGGAATCACCGTCCGTCCCACTTCGCGACGAGTGGGTTGGGACTGCGGATGGGCGGCCTGCCAGGCGGATAAAAATGTTTCGGCCAGCCGCCGGGAGTGCGAGCGCTCGCCACGGGGACTGCCATGTACCACAAGAATTTTGCTCATCTGAATCTCCTTTGCTACGGCTACAATCAATACTGCTTGTGGCTTTTAGCTTGAAGCTCAGCGCCGTCAGCCGACAAATGAGCGTAAGTTCACCTGGATGAGTTAATTTCATCCATTGTAATTCTGGAGATTGCCATGTTCGCCAACCTGCCCCTCAATGCGTTACGCGCCTTCGAGTCCGCTGCGCGCCTGCTCAGCTTCAAGGCGGCTGCCGCGGAGCTGTCGGTGACACCCACGGCGGTCTCCCATCAGATTCGCTCGCTGGAAACCTGGCTTGGCTTGATGTTGTTCGAACGCCTGCCACGCCAGGTGCGACTCACGGAAGGCGGGCAACGCTTGTTCCAGAGCCTGCACGGGGCGCTGCTGGAAGTGGCGCAAAGCGTCGACACCCTGCGCCCGCAACGCAGCAACAGCCACCTGACACTCTCCACCACCGCAGCGTTTGCCGCTCTGTGGCTAGTGCCACGCCTGGGCCGGTTTTATGCCCGCCATCCGAACATCAACGTGCGCCTGGACACCCATTGCGAAGTGATCGACCTGCACCAGGACGCCAGCATCGACCTGGTGGTGCGCTACAGCCTGGATAGCTACCCGAACTTGTACGGTCAGTGCCTGTTCGACGAAAGCTTCGGCGTCTATGGCTCACCGGAACAGGTGGCCATGGCGGCCCGGCGGCCGCCGACCTTGATCAGCGTGCACTGGCACAACTCCAAGCTGTATGCCCACGGCTGGGATGCCTGGTGCGCCCAGGCCGGAGAAAACTGGCTCGCTTCGCAGCCCTGCGTGCGCGAGTACGACGAGGAACATTACGCCCTGCAAGCGGCGATTGCCGGGCAGGGCCTGGTGTTGGCGAGCAATATCCTGGCTTCCGAAAGCGTCGCTAGCGGTTTGCTGGTGGGTTATCGCCCGCAGATCCAGGTCAACGGCGCCGGCTACAGCGCCCTGTGCGTACCAGGTCGCGAACGCCATCCGCCGGTGCGGGCGTTCTTCCAGTGGCTGGGGGAAGAGGCGCGGCTGTCCGGCTACCCGCTGAAAAACCCAGTAAAACTTTTTCAGGACCGCATCACTCAGATTTAGAGTGATCGCGCCTGCAGAGCGTGACGCCTCAACCGGATCAGCCTCCAGGAGAACGAGATGAGCGACATGCACTTATCCGACGTAACCACCCTGCGCGAACGCGCGCGGCAAAACGTGCAGAACGGCGCGGTGACCGAGGGCTACAGCGCCGATCGACAAGAAGTCATCCGCCTGCTCAACGAATCATTGGCCACCGAACTGGTGTGCGTGTTGCGCTACAAGCGCCACTACTTCATGGCCACCGGACTCCGGGCCAGCGCGGCCGCCAGTGAGTTCCTCGAACACGCAACCCAGGAAGCCGAACACGCCGACAAACTCGCCGAACGCATCGTGCAACTGGGTGGCGAGCCAGAGTTCAACCCCGACCTGTTGAGCCGCAATTCCCATGCTCAGTACGTGGCGGGCAATACCCTCAAGGACATGGTCTACGAAGACCTGGTAGCGGAGCGGATCGCCATCGACAGCTATCGGGAAATCATCCAGTACATCGGCGAAAAAGACCCCACTACCCGGCGCATCTTCGAAGACATCCTGGCCCAGGAAGAAGAGCATGCTGATGATATGGCCGACATTCTGGCCGACCTTTAATACACTTGAAGGCCCCTTCGCGAGCAAGCCCGCTCCTACACTCGACCGCGCTCCTTCAGACAAAACTCGGTTGAATGTGGGAGCGGGCTTGCTCGCGAAAGGGCCCTAAGCCTCACAACAAATCCGGCGTTTAACGAGTGGGCTTCACCGTCACCGGCGCCTTGCCCGCCTTCATCTGCTCCAACAACGGCGCGCACTGGTTTGGCTCGCCACCGCTGGGGGCAACCAGCGCCAGCAACCCGGCCGCCGGCGCCGCAATCACACCCAGTGCCACCATCCCGGCACCGCGCAGCATCAGCGGCACCGCCTTGACGCCAGCGGCGGGCTTGGCGAACGTGCCCCGCACGTACAATGGCGAGCGCAAGGAAATCAGCCGCCAGCCCTTGGACTCAGGCGTGACGGTCAGGTCGAGTTTTTCCGTGGCCATGTTCGCCGTGCCGTCGATGTAGATGATCGCGTTCTCGGTATCGAATACGAACAGGCGAGTGGTCGCCAGGCCCGTCTTGATGTCGAAGTCCGCCGCTGCGCAATTGATCTTCACTTCCTTGTCGCCAAAGATTTTCCCCACCACGTAGTTGCCGACGTTCAGCCCGGCCAGCTCCATCAACTCACGACTGATAGCACCATCGTTGATGAGCATTTTCAGCGTGCCGTTGGACGTACCCAGCAACGCCGCCACCGAATTGCCACGCCCGCTGATATCGGCATCGCCGTTCAGCTCGCCGAAACTGGTTTTCATGGGTTCAAAACCTGGGAACAGTTGCTTGAGCTTGAAGCCCCGCGCAGTCAACTTCGCCTGGCCTTCCAGGGGTTGAGTGTGTCCATTGAGGCGGATCTGCGCGTCGAGACGACCACCCGCTACGCCGAAGCGCAGCGGCTCAAGGCTTAGCTGACCATCGTTGAGCACCAGGTGAGTGTAGAGATCCGTGAACGGCAATTGCTCGCTGTGGACGATGCGTTTGCCGGTGAACTCCACATCGGCGTCCATCGCACTCCAGCGCTCGGTGCGAAACGCCTCCACGGGCAAGACCTTGTCGGTCGGCTGCTTGCTGGCGCCGCCACGGGCCTTTTGCTCGGCGTTGGAATCGGCGCCGATCAGCGGTGCCAGGTCACTGAACAACAGTTGATTGGAGACCAGCGCGCCACTGAGTTTCGGCCGCGGCTGGCTGGCCACGTAGGCCAGGTCGCCATGGATATCGCTGTCGCCGATCTTGCCGTTGAACGCCTCATAGCGAAACAGCGCCCCGTCAGGCTCATGGAGCTTGGCGATCAGGCGCCCATCGGTTGAATAAGGTGGCGAGTCCGGCAGGGTCACACCGGTCAATGGATAGAGATGGGCCAGGCTGGTGCCGGCCAGTTTCAAACGCAAATCCAGGGCCCCGAGGTTCATCGGGTCGGTGAGAGTGCCGGCCAGTTCAACGCCGGTCTGACCAATCTTCGCCTGGGCCTGAAGCGGAAAGGGTTGTGAAGCGTCCTGCAACGCCAGCAAACCGCCAACCTTGCCGGAACCGGTGAGGTTTTGCCCGTGGTACTGCCCGTTGACCTTGAAGGCAAACGCGTAGTCCTGGGGCGCCGCCCCCTGGTCCAGGGCTTTTTTTGCGGCCTTCTCACCGACGATATCGCTGAACGGGATGGGTTTGCCCAACGGGTCGATCAACAAGTCCAGGCGGGTCTTCAGCGTCTGGTCATCAAGAATGACGTGACCTTTGTCAAAGCCGATGGCACCGATGTCCACCACCCAACTGGACGGCTCGGCATCTGGATCTTTGGGGTCGAACTGAAAGGTCCAGTTGGCGCGGCCGTCGGCCAGGCGTTGCAGGTTGGCGTCGGGCTCAGTCAGGTCGATACGGGGAATCGCCACTCGCCGGACCAGCAAGGCCAAGGGCGAGATGCGCAATTCAACACGCTTGAGCGTCGCCATCTGTGGAGTCTTGGACCAGTCCGGATTACCCAGGCTCAAGTCTTCGGCCACCACATGGGGCCACGGCACCCAAGCCCGCCAGCCTCCCTCCTGCGGCTCACGCTGCCAGATCACCGCCAGATTGCCGTTGATCGCGAACGGTCGGTGCAACTCCTCGGAAACCTTGGCGTTGAGCGGGGGCTTGATCCGGTTCCAATCGAAGAACGCGATGACCAGCACCAGCACCGCCAGCAGGACAACAAGGCTGGCAAAGCTCCAGGCGAGGATTTTTGAGGTGCGCGTCATGCACAAGGCTCCTGATGACAATACGGCGTCCGAACTGCAACGCTTTTCGAAAGACGAACCTGTAGTCGGCTCGTTGTTAATGGTAGGACTGGCGAAACGGCCAACAGGTTTAACACCAAGGGCGATGAACGGTACAAAAAAAGCCTGAAATCCTGACCAATCAGACAACCAACTGTTACCTCCCCCGCACTTTTACGAGGCGAACATGGGTACAAAATACCCACCACGGTGCAAAGCAGCACCTCGGAAACGCCCGTTCTAGAGCCTTCCCCCAGAACAATCAATTCCGTTGATTATTACCATTGCGTTTATGAACTTTTATATCGACTTATCGAGAGTAGCATTGCCCTCGTACCCACTTTATCGCCCCCCCAAGGAGCAACGATCATGAAACGCCAATTACTGATGAGCCTTTCCCTTTCACTGCTGGCCTCGACTGCTTTTGCACTGCCAGCCTCCGAACAAGCCACGCCACAGGTCAAGGACAGCCATTCTGTCTACAGCCAGACCGTTGCCGAAGGCGGTCGTGATCGCCTGGAACAAAACGGCTTGGTTGAAGATGGTTCTGACCGTACCCCACAAGGCCAAACCGTGGCCGCTGATGGTTCCGACCGCACCCCACTGGGCCAGACCTTGGCAGCTGACGGTTCCGACCGCACCCCACAAGGCCAGACCTTGGCAGCTGACGGTTCCGACCGCACCCCACAAGGCCAGACCTTGGCAGCCGACGGTTCCGACCGCACTCCACAAGGCCAGACCTTGGCAGCCGACGGTTCCGACCGCACCCCACAAGGCCAGACCTTGGCAGCTGACGGTTCCGACCGCACGCCACAAGGCCAGACCCTGGCAGCCGACGGTTCCGACCGCACCCCACTGGGCGAAACCCTGGCAGCTGACGGTGGTGACCGTGTGATCGAACGCAACAGTGCAGTGAGCTGAGCCCATGGTGGTCCTGAAAAAAGCCCGATTCCTCCAATCGGGCTTTTGACTTTTAAAAGCTTGGTCTTCCCCGCTTGACCCCCTTCTACCGTTCGACGCCGGCAAAGCCGATTTGCTAGAGTGCATCGCTCCCGTAAACCAGAAGTCAGCCCGCAATGCTGCCCCGTGCCGAACAGAAACAACAGACCCGAATTGCCCTGATGGATGCAGCCCGTCATTTGATGGAGTGCGGCCGGGGGTTCGGCAGCCTGAGCCTGCGGGAAGTCGCCAGGACGGCGGGCATCGTGCCCACCGGATTCTACCGGCACTTCGACGACATGGATCAACTGGGCCTGGCATTGGTCAGCGAGGTCGGGCAGACCTTCCGCGAAACCATCCGCCTGGTGCGCCACAACGAATTCGTCATGGGCGGCATTATCGATGCGTCGGTGCGGATCTTTCTCGACGTGGTGCAAGCCAACCGCTCGCAGTTCCTGTTCCTGGCCCGTGAACAATACGGCGGCTCCCTGCCGGTACGCCAAGCCATCGGCCGGCTGCGCGAAGGCATCAGCTCGGACCTGGCCGCCGACCTGGCACTCATGCCAAAACTGCAGCATCTGGATCTGGCCGGGTTAAGCGTGATGGCCGACCTCATCGTCAAGAGTGTGTTCGCCACCCTGCCGGACATCATCGACCCGCCTGCCGAAGCCTTGCCCGAGCACCTCACCCCGCAGGTGAAAATCACCCAGCAACTGCGGTTTATCTTTATTGGGCTCAAGCATTGGCAAGGGTTGGGCAGCACCGAGTAACCCCTGTGGGAGCGGGCTTGCTCGCGAAGACGGTGAGTCAGGCAACATTGATGTGGCATGGGACACCGCCTTCGCGAGCAAGCCCGCTCCTACCCGTTACCTGCAAGCCACAAAATGGCGCACCACCACTAGGCCAAGCACCAAAAAAGCGCACCAAAAAGCACCTTCTCCGGCCTTCCTAGCGCTATTTCCTACACCCCCTTCGATTGGCAAGCCCCTTGCTCTAAACACAGCACCGTTCATTGCTGGAAGCCTTCCGATGTTGGTGATTCACCGCAGAATCGACACTCAACCCCGCTGGGACGCCGAGCTGCACCTGGCCTTCGACGCCCGCAGCAAAAGCCGCCTGCGCTGTTTCAGTGCCGAGGGGGAGGACGTTGGGTTGTTTCTGGAGCGAGGCCAGCCGCCGCTGCACGATGGTGAATGCCTGCAAGCCGAAGACGGTCGCATCGTGCGTGTCTGTGCCCGCCCCGAACAATTACTGCATGTTACCTGCACCAGCGCGTTCGAACTGACCCGCGCCGCCTATCACCTGGGCAATCGCCACGTCGCCCTGCAAGTGGGCGATGGCTGGTTGCGCCTGCTGGACGATTACGTGCTCAAGGCGATGCTCGAACAACTGGGCGCCGTCGCCGAACCCATCGAAGCACCGTTCCAGCCGGAACATGGCGCCTATGGTGGCGGCCATCATCATTCGCGGCACGGCGACGAAGACTTCAACTACGCGCCACGCCTGCATCAATTCGGCGTGCGCACATGAACCCGGCCTGGGCGCTGCTGCGCCTGGCCAGCCCGCAACTGCCTATTGGCGGCTACAGCTATTCCCAAGGGCTGGAAATGGCGGTGGATAACGGCCAGGTCAAAAACCCCGACGACGCACGCCGCTGGATCAGCGATCAACTGTTGCTGAACCTGGCGCGCTTCGAAGCGCCCTTGCTGTTGGCGCACTGCAGCGCAGCCGCCGCCGACGACTGGGACACCCTGCTGCAACACTGTGAAGAACACCGCGCCAGCCGGGAAACCCGCGAGCTGTATCAGGAAAGCCGGCAGATGGGCTACTCGTTGCAGCAGTTGCTTGGCGGCCTGCCGGAACTGGACGCCGCCGCCCGGGGCTTCCTCGAACAACGCAGCGAACCGCACCTGGCCCTGGGCTGGGCCCTGGCTGCCCGCGCCTGGCATATCAGCCCCCAGGACGCCCTCGCCGCCTGGTTATGGAGCTGGCTGGAAAACCAACTGGCGGTGCTGATGAAAACCCTGCCCCTGGGCCAGCAAGCCGCCCAGCGCCTGACCAGTGAATTGCTGCCACTGCTGCAACAGGCCCAGCACAACGCCTCGAACATCGACCCCGATCAATATGGCAGCGCCGCGTTTGGCCTGTCCCTGGCGTGCATGGCCCATGAGCGCCAGTACAGCCGCTTGTTCCGTTCCTAGGAGAGACCCATGAATACACAACCTCTGCGCGTCGGTATCGGCGGCCCGGTGGGTTCCGGCAAAACCGCCCTGACGCTGGCCCTGTGCCTGGCTCTACGTGAACGCTACAACCTGGCGGTCGTCACCAACGACATCTACACCCGCGAAGACGCCGACTTCCTGGTGCGCAACGAGGCCCTGGCGCCGGAGCGGATCATCGGCGTGGAGACCGGCGGTTGCCCGCACACGGCGATTCGCGAAGACGCGTCGATCAATCTCGAAGCGGTGGATCAGTTGAACCGGCGCTTCCCGGGCCTGGACCTGATCCTGGTGGAGTCCGGTGGCGACAACCTTTCGGCGACCTTCAGCCCCGAGCTGTCGGACCTGACCATCTACGTGATCGACGTCTCGGCCGGCGACAAGCTGCCACGCAAGGGCGGGCCGGGCATCTGTAAATCCGACCTGCTGGTGATCAACAAGATCGACCTGGCGCCGCTGGTGGGCGCGTCCCTGGAAATGATGGACAGCGACACCAAACGGATGCGCAACGGCAAGCCGTTCGTGTTCAGCAATCAGAAGACCGGCCAGGGCCTGGACGCCATCATTGCGTTCATCGAGCGCCAAGGCCTGCTGACCGCTGCCTGATTTTTTCCACTGACAACAAGGAAGCTCATCCATGACATTCAAACGCATCCTCGGCGCCCTCGCCCTGCTCCTGACTCCAGCCCTGGCCTTCGCCCACCCTGGCCACGGCGACAATGGCCTGATCGCCGGCCTCGGCCACCCGGTCGGCGGGCTCGATCATTTGCTGGCGATGCTGGCGGTTGGCTTGTGGGCCGCGCAACAACAAGGCGCGGCGCGCTGGGCACTGCCGTGCACCTTCGTTGGCGCCATGCTGATCGGCGGTTTGCTGGGCTTTGAGGGCCTGAACCTGCCAGCGCTGGAAAGTGGGATTGCCGCTTCGGTACTGGCCCTCGGCCTGGCGGTGGCATTGGCGGTGCGTCCGCCGTTGAGCCTGGCGGTTGCTGCAACGGCTATGTTTGCGCTGTTCCATGGCGTGGCCCACGGTTTGGAGCTGCCAGCCATGTCGAGCCCGTGGGCCTATGCCGCGGGCTTCGTCGCAGCCACGGCGGCGCTGCATGGCGCTGGTTTCGCCCTGGTTCGCGTGTTACCGCGAGCGGCTGCACCTCTGGTGCGGCTGGCCGGGGCGGCTTCGGCGGCGACTGGGGTTTGGTTGTTGGCGGGCTGATTCTTTAGCGCCTGCCCGGCCGCTATCGCGAGCAAGCTCACTCCCACAGTTTGGTCGATCCCTGTGGGAGCGAGCTTGCTCGCGATGACGGACTTACAGGCACCACCTCTCTGGAGTCGGTCACTCTGCTACCATGTCGCGCAATCGCCCCCTGCCGTGACGACGTCCGCCAATGCCTGATGCTTCCCGCCCCGCTCCCCAGCCTGAATTGACCGCCCTGTTCACAACGGTGCGTCAGCATTTTCACGACGTGATCGTGCCAATGTGGCAAGGCCCGGGCTGGAATGCCGAATTGGCATTGCCCTATGAATCCCTGGACGCCGAACACACGCCGCTGCCCCCCCAGCGCTACCGCGCCATGGCGTGTGCGCGGCAGTTGTATGTGTTCGCCAGCCTGATCGGCGAAGTACCCCAGGCCGAGGAACGAGCTGGCGCCCTGTTCCGCTCGCTGCAACGGCATTTCCACGATGCCGAGCACGGCGGCTGGTTCTACAGCATCGACCCGCAAGGCGCGCCGCTGGACACCGGCAAAGACCTCTACACCCACGCCTTCATCCTGTTCGCCTGCGCCCATTACTGGGGCAAAGTCCGCGAGCCGCTGGTGGAATCGGTGCTCAACGCCGCTCTGGAAGTCATCGCCCGACGCTTTGCCACCGGCGACGGCCTCTACGAAGCCAGCCTCAAACGCGATTGGTCAACGCTCGGATCCGGCCCGTTGCAAAACCCGTTGATGCACCTGGCCGAAGCCTTCCTCGCCACCCTCTCGGTTCGCGAAGACACCCATGTCCGCCAAGCGTTGCTGAGCCTGTGCGACGGAATGTTCAAGCGCTTCATCGACCCGCAGCAGCGCGTCATGATGGAAAAGCCGCTCAAGGCTGTGGATAACTGGTTCGAGCCGGGACACCAGTTCGAGTGGTATTACCTGCTCGCCTCATCGCCCCTATTGCGCAACGGTAAGCTGCACACCGCCCTGGAACGCAGCTTCAGCTATACCGAGCAACAAGGTGTAAACCCGCAGTCGGGCGCAGTGTGCGCCATGCTGGGCCTGGAATCGCAAGGCACGCCACGCGACGCCAGCCAGCGCATCTGGGCCCAGGCCGAGTACCTGCGCGCGCTCACATTGCGCCCGGGCAGCCAGTCAGCGTTGCTGCGTCAATTGCAGGCGCTGCAACAACAGTTCCTGCATGCCAAGGGCTGGAATGAATGCCTAGACACCGACGGCATCGTCAGCCGTCGGGACATGCCGTCCACCACGCCGTATCACCTGCTGACCTGCTATCGCGGGTTGGCCGAATATCTAGGCTGATCGGTAAATCGCTATCGCGGGCAAGCCTTGCTCCCACAGGGATTCGGACAGCCCGGCTCCCCAGAGATGAATCTGGCCTGTGGGGGCAAGGCTTGCCCGCGATGAACGATAACGCGGTCTTATCCCTTATTGCGCTCGATCGCAAACCCACCCCAAGTCTGGCTCACCGGCATCAGCTCCAGTCTGTTGATGTTGATGTGCGCCGGGGCGTTGAGTACCCAGAAAATCGTATCGGCGATGTCCTGCGGCTGGATCGGCTCGGCCCCCGCATAAGTGGCGTTGTAGCGCTCCTGGTCACCACCGAAGCGCACCAGGGAAAACTCGCTTTCGCACAGGCCCGGCTCAATATTGCTCACTCGCACGCCCGTGCCCTGCAGGTCGCAACGCAGGTTCAGGGAGAACTGTTTGACGAACGCCTTGCTCGCGCCATACACATGGCTGCCGGGGTACGGATAGTTGCCAGCGATGGAACCCAGGTTAATGATCCCGGCGCCACGACCATGGGCAATCAGCCGCGGTAGCAACAGGCGAGTGCTGTAGATCAGGCCTTTGACGTTGGTGTCGACCATCGTGTCCCAATCATCAAGGTCGCACTTGGGCGCCGGGTCAACGCCCAGGGCCAGGCCGGCGTTATTGATCAGCCCGCGCAACTTGGCGAAGGACGGAGGCAGGTTGGCAATGGCTTCTTCCATGGCCTTGCGATCACGCACATCCAACACCAGGCCATGGACTTCGGTCTGCTTCGACAACTCGGCACACAGGGCACTAAGGCGCTCTTCACGACGACCGGTCAGCACCAACTTCCAGCCTGCCTCGGCAAACCGACGGGCACAGGCTTCACCAAAACCGGAGGTCGCACCGGTGATAAACAGGGTGTTGGACATCGTGTTCTCCTTGCTTCGGGCTTAAGGCAGCCATTTGAATGGAAATCGGCCAACAGCATGCCCGGCCTGACAGGCTACGGGCAAGGCTTGTGGAAACGCACTTTTTGCAAAGCGACTGCTCATAAAACAACCAACTGCCGCCAAGCCTTATCAAACAAGGCTCGCAGCCAATTGCCCGCACCTTATCCACAGGCACGTCCACAGTAATCGGGGGCAAGTGCAAACTCTGAAAGCCGCTGTGCATAAGGCTTTGCGGGGTGTTTGGAAAATTTTTTCGCTTGACCGTGCAACACAGGTTGTGCAGTTCAGGTTATCTGCTATAAGTCGGCGCCCTGGGAGGGATGGCTCCAAGCCAGTAACGACGGCCCTCAGCGCGGTCTTTCCAGAGTTTAGTCACAGACTTATCCACAGGCTCGCACACCGGTTTTCGAGCCCTTTGCTGTGTGCATAAATGTGTTGACAAGCCTCACTCCAGCCCACTCAAAAACGCCTGATCAAAAAACGATCACATGCCTGAAAGCCACGGTTTTAAAGGCTTACAGCCAGCTACTCCCACGTTACCCACAGTCGGTTCCACAGCAAACGGGGACAAGTCAAAACTGTGACAAAACAACTATTTGCGGTGACTTTATGTCGCGGTTTCGCAAGGGGTCAGGATTGTTGTCCACAATTCTTCACTACAAAAAAAATCCCTGTGGGAGCGAGCTCGCTCGCGAAGGCGGTGGGTCAGTGCCCCATCAAGTGACTGACGTTCCGCTATCGCGAGCAAGCTCGCTCCCACAGGAGATTTTTGGTGGATTCGAGAGGTAAAAAAACCGGCGATCACTCGCCGGTTTGTCATTGCTGCCCCCGCCTCAATGCCCGCCCAGATACGCGTTGCGCACCTCTTCGTTGGCGAGCAGTTCCTTGCCGGTGCCGGTCAGGCGGATTTCACCGTTAACCATCACATAGGCTCGGTCCGACAGCTTGAGGGCGTGGTTGGCATTCTGTTCCACCAGGAAAATGGTCATCCCGGTGGCCGCCAGTTCACGCAGGGTGGCGAAGATCTGTTTCACCACGATCGGCGCCAGACCCAGGCTCGGCTCATCGAGCAGCAACAACTTCGGCCGGCTCATCAATGCCCGGGCGATGGCGAGCATTTGCTGCTCGCCGCCGGACATGGTCATGGCCCGCTGGTTGCGGCGTTCCTTGAGCCGTGGGAACAGCTCGAACATGCGCTGCATGTCTTCGCTGGCGTACTTGTCACCGATGGGGATGGTGCCCATCAGCAGGTTTTCCTCGACGGTCATGTCGGGGAATACCCGCCGCCCTTCCGGTGACTGCGCGATGCCGTGGGACGCGATGTAATGGGACGATTTGTGGGTGATGTCCACGCCCTGGTAAATGATCTGCCCGCCCGCCGCTCGCGGTTGGCCGAAAATCGACATCAGCAGCGTGGACTTGCCGGCACCGTTGGAGCCGATCAGGCTAACGGTCTCGCCTTCGCCAATGTGCAGCGAGACTTTTTTCAAGGCCTGGATCGGCCCGTAGAACACGTCCAATTCCTTGAGTTCGAGGATAGGTCCACTCATACCAGCTCCTCTTCGTCGGCACCCAGGTAGGCCGCGATCACTTTCGGATCGTTGCGAATCGCCTCGGGACCGCCCTCGGCAATCACGGTGCCGTGGTCCAGCACCACGATGTGGTCGGAAATGCTCATTACCATGCCCATGTCGTGTTCGATCAGCACCACGGTCAGATCGTGCTCGTCGCGCAGCAGCCGGATCATCGCGCTCAGCGCTTCGGTTTCCTGAGGGTTGAGGCCGGCGGCCGGTTCGTCGAGGCAAATGATTTGCGGACGGGTGCACATGGCCCGGGCAATCTCCAGGCGCCGCTGCTGGCCGTAGGAAAGCTCCCCGGCGAGGCGGTTGGCACAATCCACCAGGTCCACCACTTCCAACCAGTAGAAGGCGTGGTCCAGGGCATCGCTTTCGGCCTGGCGGTAGCCCTTGGTGTTAAGAATGCCCGCCACCAGGCTGCGGTTGACCCACATGTGCTGGGCCACCAGCAGGTTTTCCAACACCGACATTTCCTTGAACAGGCGAATGTTCTGGAAAGTGCGCGCCAGGCCGGCGCGGTTCACCAGATGGGTGCCGCCGAACATCTTGTAGTACATCCGGCTGGCGAAGGATTTCGGCGACACGAAGTCGGTTGGGCGAAACGCCTCGCCCAACAACTTGATGACATCGGTCTGCTCACCACGCACGTTGAGTTCGATCTTGCCGCCCGTGGCCTTGTAGAACCCGGTCAGGCAGTTGAACACCGTGGTCTTGCCCGCGCCGTTGGGGCCGATCAGGGCGAAGATCGAGTTACGTTTGACTTGCAGGCTGACGTCGTTGAGGGCCTTGATCCCACCGAATTGCATCATCAGGTTTTCAACGCTGAGTACGACTTCGCTCATGGCGCTACTCCTTTACGCGGCGTCACACCCGTGCGGCTGATGCGGATCAGGCCGCGAGGCCGCCAGATCATCATCAACACCATCAGTATGCCAAACAGCAGCACCCGATATTCCGCGAAGCCGCGCAGCAGTTCCGGGGCCACGGTCAGCACAAACGCCGCAATCACCACGCCGATGGTCGAGCCCATACCACCCAGCACTACGATGGCGAGAATCAGGGCCGACTCGAAGAAGGTGAACGATGTCGGGTTGACGAAGCCTTGGTAGGTGGCGAAGAAAACCCCGGCCAGGCCAGCCGTCGAGGCGCCGATGGTGAACGCCGAGAGTTTGACCAGGACGTGGTTCAGGCCCATTGAGCGGCAGGCGATCTCATCTTCGCGCAAGGCTTCCCAGGCGCGACCGACCGGCATGCGGGTCAGGCGATGCTTGATGTACAGCACAGCCAGCACGACGAGGAACAACACCGCGTAGATGAAGTAGTACTTCACGTCCGGGTTGTAGGCGATGCCGAAAAACTCATGGAAAGGTACGCCACCGTCCTTCGCCCTTTTGCCGAATTCGAGACCGAAAAAGGTTGGCAACGGCGCCGGCATGCCGTTCGGGCCGCCAGTCAGGGACAACCAGTTATTGAGCACCAGCCGAATGATTTCACCGAAGCCCAGGGTCACGATCGCCAGGTAGTCTCCGTGCAGGCGCAGCACCGGGAAACCAAGGATGCAACCGGCCAGGCCCGCCGTGATCGCCGCCAGGGGCAGCACCGTCCAGAAGCCCAGCCCCAGGTATTGATACCCCAGTGCCAGCCCATAGGCGCCGATGGCATAGAACGCCACATAACCGAGGTCAAGCAGGCCAGCCAGGCCGACCACGATGTTCAAGCCCAGGCCCAACAGCACGTAGATCAGCCCAAGGATGACCACGCCCAGCAGATACGAGTTGGAGAAAAACGGAAACACCACGGCAATGACGATCACCAGCGGGATGATCCAGCGCAACCGGGTTTTGTAATCGGGCGGCAGTACATGAACCCCGGAGCCCGTGCTTTCGAAGCCGTCAAGAATCTTCAGGCCCTTGGGGCTTTGCAGGAACAGGCTCAGGGCAAAACGGCCCGCCATGACGATGGCGACAATCCACGCCACACGGGTCGGTTGCAGGTTGAAGCCGTAGCCGTCCAGGACCACGCCGACAATCGGGCCGAACACAATCAGGGCGACAAGGCCGGCAAGAATCGCGTCAACCAGGCTTCTTTTGATATCAATGGTTTTTTTAGTGGTTGATGACATCGCTTACACCTTCGACACAAGAGGACGGCCGAGCAGGCCTTGGGGCCGAAAGACCAGAACGAGAACGAGCAGCGAGAAGCTGAAGACGTCTTTGTAGTCCGAATTGACCAGGCCGGAGAACAGCGACTCGGAGATCCCAAGAATGATCCCGCCGAGCATCGCACCAGGCAGTGAGCCGATGCCGCCGAGTACCGCTGCGGTAAATGCCTTGATCCCGATGATGAAGCCGGCATAGAAGTCGAACGTGCCGTAGTTCATGGTAATCAGCACGCCGGCCAGTGCGGCCATCGCGGCCCCGATGATGAAGACGTAGGAAATCACTCGGTCGGTGTTGATCCCCAGGATCGAGGCCATCTTGCGGTCTTGCTGGGTCGCGCGGCACATGCGGCCGAGCTTGGTGTACTTGATGACGTAGGTCAGCAGGGCCATCCCGGCAAACGCTGCTACCAGAATGAAAACCTTGGTGTATGTCAGTTGCACGAAGCCTGTGCCGACTTCGACGCGCCAGGCACCCGTCAGCAAGGTTGGAACGCCTTGCTGCTTCGCGCCCTGGGCGATCTGTGCATAGTTTTGCAGGATCAGCGAAATACCGATGGCGCTGATCAGCGGTGCCAGTCGGGTGGAGTTACGCAGGGGTTTGTAGGCGACACGCTCGATGACCCAGCCATACACCGCCGTGACGACGATGGTGAAGATCAGTGTGCCAAGCATCAGTAGAGGGAAGGATTCAATACCGAAGTATGCCAGCAGAGCCAGACTGATCGCCGCGAGGTACGCAGAGATCATGTAAACCTCGCCATGGGCGAAGTTGATCATGCCGATGATGCCATAGACCATTGTGTAGCCGATGGCGATCAGGCCATAGACCGACCCGAGGGTCAGGCCGTTGACCAGTTGCTGCAGGAAAATACCATCCATAACGCAATCTCACGCAGTGAGAACCTGCACACCCTTGAGTGTGCGGTTCTTCTAAGGAAAATACAGATTTACGTCGGAGCAATGTCAGTCAGAACACTACATCCCTTGTGGAGGCTGGCCTGCCAGCGAGAGCGGACGGACATTCAACAAAGATGTCGCCTGTCAGTCCGCCATCGCGAGCAAGCTCGCTCCCACACGGAATCGGGGATCTAGCCGATCGCGTTTACTTCTGTTTTTCCAACTGGTGGTATTTGCCGTCCTTGTCCCACTGGTAAACCACGTAGTCGGAGACTTTCAGGTCGCCCTTGGCGTCCCAGGTCTTCTCGCCCATCACGGTTTTAACCGGGTTTTTCTTCAGCCACTCAGCCGCAGCTTCGCCCTTGTTGGACTTGGCGCCATTGAAGGCCGCTGCCAGGGTCTGGACCGAAGCGTAGGCATACAAGGTGTAGCCTTCCGGCTCAGTGCCCTGGGCACGGAATGCGTCCACTACAGCCTTGCTGTCTGGCAGCAGGCGCGGGTCGGCACCGAAGGTCATCAGCACGCCGTCGACAAATTGCGGGCCGCCAGCGGTAGTGACCAGTTCGTCAGTCACGATACCGTCGTCGGACATGAACTTGACGTCCTTGAGGCCTTGCTCACGCAGTTGACGAACCAGGGGACCGGCTTCCGGGTGCAAGCCACCGAAGTACACAACATCGGCACCGGCGCCACGGATCTTGGTGACAATGGTGCTGAAGTCTTTTTCACCACGGGTCAGGCCTTCGTACAGCACTGGCGTAACGCCGCGCTTGGCCAGTTGAGCTTTGGTCGCATCCGCCAGGCCCTGGCCGTAGGTGTCCTTGTCGTGCAGCACGACGACTTTCTTGCCCTTGAGCACGTCGACAATGTAGTCGCCGGCGACGATGCCTTGCTGGTCGTCACGCCCGCACATACGGAACATGGCGCTCAGGCCGCGCTCGGTAACAGCCGGGTTGGTAGAACCCGGGGTGATGGCGATGATGCCTGCTTCGTCGTAGATCTCGGAGGCCGGGATGGTGGAGGAGGAGCAGAAGTGACCGACCACGCCCGCCACTTTCTGGTTGGTCAGGTCCTTGGCTACCGTAACAGCCTGCTTCGGTTCGCAAGCGTCATCGCCCTTGACCAGTACGATCTTCTCGCCGTTCACGCCGCCCTTGCCATTGATCTCGTCTGCCGCGGCCTGTGCACCCTTCATGTACTGCTCGCCAAATGCCGCGTTGGCGCCTGTCATGGGACCCGCTACGCCGATCTTGATGTCGGCCTGGGCAAACGCAGAAACACCCAGCGCAGTTGCCACTGCGAGGGCCAGAAAGCCTTTCTTGTAAAACGTCTGGGACATGAGGTGGTGCTCCAAGGTTTTTTTTAGTTGGCACTGCGACTTCATTTCACTGAGAAGCTAAGAGCAAGGGCCGTGCCATCGGTTTTTTATTCTGAAAAAAGTCGCTGCTTTATTGTTATTTCGACTGTTTCTGACCCTTTTTCACAGGGCGTGCAACCGTCTAAACCGCACGAGGTGCAACCTTTTATTTAAATAGGTGAAACCCTCCATGAGCCATCATTGCAACCATCGTACGAATCGACGTGCAACCGCTGTGTAACAACCTGCGTCACCGAACTGCACACTGTCGGTGCGTGACTGCTACAACCCGCACCATAACAGGCTAGACGCTGCGCCGGAAAACGTCGGTTCCGGCAACATTTTTCAACACTCAAATAACGATCCGCAGGCACTGGCCCGCGTGATACAGCGAAAAGCCCGCCTCATACAAGCAACTGCGCAACCCTACCCCGGCCAGTGGCTGCATGGGCGCGAAGGGGATCGGCAACGCCTTGGCGTCACCGTGACACAGGTAATCGGCGAAAGCCTTGCCCACCACCGTACCGGTGGTCACACCCCGGCCGTTATAGCCCGTCACCGCCACCAGGCCCGGGGCAGGTTCGAACAGGCGCATCAAGTGATCGGGAGTGAAGGCAATGCAACCAGTCCAGGTGCACTCCCACTCCACCGGCTTGAGGTAGGGGAAATAGTGCTGTTGCACCCGGTCGGCCCAGGCCTTGAGGAACCAGGTCGGCTTGCGGTTGCCATTGCCCAGGCTACCCAGCAATAGGCGGCCGTCCTTGTCCCGGCGGATGCTGCTCAGCACCTGGCGGGTGTCCCACGAACCTTGCCCACCCGGCAGAATGCGTCGGGCCGCCTCGTCGGTCAGTGGAGCGGAGGCGACCTGGTAGTAATAACCGGGGAAGAAATTGCGCCGCAGCTCAGTCCAATCGCCCTCGGTGTAAGCGTTGGAGGCGATCACCACCTGCTCGGCCAGTACCGAACCCTGGGCAGTCTGCACTGACCAGCGTTGGCCCTGGCGCTCCAGGCGTGTCACGCCTGAATGGTCGAACAGCTGGCC
The DNA here is from genome assembly GCF_053850495.1 of Pseudomonas sp. CFBP 5748. Classification (NCBI taxonomy): domain Bacteria; kingdom Pseudomonadati; phylum Pseudomonadota; class Gammaproteobacteria; order Pseudomonadales; family Pseudomonadaceae; genus Pseudomonas; species Pseudomonas sp. CFBP 5748. The sequence continues at coordinate 64,439 of NZ_JBSPTN010000010.1, read as the reverse complement.
ACCCAGATCCTTCGCAGCCTTGGCCAATCCGCTGGTGTAGGCCATCGGGTTGAGCGTACCGGCGCGCCGATCCAGCAACGCAGCAGCGATTTTCGACGTGCCAGTAGCCTCGGCGCAGGCCGCTCCGGTGAGCAACTCCACCGGAGCGCCACGGCGTTTCCATTGCTCTTCGCGACTGCGCAGGTCCGCCTCGCCCCGGGCGTTATGGGCCATGTGCAAGGTGCCTTCGCGGCGAAGTTGGCAATCGATGTTGTATTTGTCGACGAGGCTGAACACCAAGGCCGGCGCGGCGCCCAGCATGCGGTTGAGCTGGCTGCCCACCGCTTCGCCGAATCCAGCCTCGATGTCGTCCGGCGGGATCCACATACCGGCGTTGACCAGGCCGACGTTACGTCCCGACCCACCGTGCCCGGCCCGATGAGCCTCCAACACTGCCACGCGCTTGCCTTGTTCCAGCAAGTGCACCGCCGCCGACAGCCCGGTGAAACCGGCACCGATCACACAGACGTCAACGGTGATTTCACCCGTCAGCGCGGTATTTTCAGGCCTTTGCGGCGTCAGCTTTTCCCACAGACACTCTTCGCGTAACGGCATTGCCAGACTCCGGAAATGAAACCCAACCACTACACATTCCCTTTGTGGGAGCGGGCTTGCTCACGAAGGCGGTGGACCAGTCGACATTAATGTTGAATGACCGTCCGCCTTCGCGAGCAAGCCCGCCCCCACATGGGGTCACCGCTTGGCTCAAGCCTTAATCAAAGGTAATCCCCTGCGCCAACGGCAGCTCCAGCGAGTAGTTCACGGTGTTGGTCTGGCGGCGCATGTAGCCACGCCAGGCGTCGGAGCCGGATTCGCGACCGCCGCCAGTTTCTTTCTCGCCGCCGAATGCGCCGCCGATTTCCGCGCCGCTCGGGCCGATGTTGACGTTGGCGATGCCGCAGTCGCTGCCCACCGCCGACATGAACTGCTCGGCCTCACGCACGTCGGTGGTGAAGATGCACGACGACAAGCCCTGGGGCACAGAATTGTTCAGTTGCAGGGCCTCGGCGAAGGTTTTGTAGCCGACCACGTACAAGATCGGCGCGAAGGTTTCGCTGCGCACGACGTCGCTCTGCTCCGGCATCTCGACGATGGCCGGGGACACGTAGTAAGCATTCGGGAACTGGTCTTCGAGCTGGCGCTTGCCACCAAACACCCGCCCGCCTTCGCTCAAGGCCTGCTCCAGCGCGTCCTGCATGTTGTCGAAGCTGTGCTTGTCGATCAGTGGCCCGACCAGGTTGCCCTCCAACGGATGGCCGATGCGCACTTTCGAATAGGCGGCCTTGAGGCGGGTGACGATTTCTTCCTTCACCGATTCATGGGCGATCAGCCGGCGCAGGGTGGTGCAACGTTGGCCGGCGGTGCCGACGGCACTGAACAGGATGGCGCGCACGGCCATGTCCAGGTCGGCGCTCGGGGCCAGGATCATGGCGTTGTTGCCGCCCAGCTCGAGGATGCTGCGGGCGAAACGCGCGGCGACTTTCGGCGCCACTTCACGGCCCATGCGGGTGCTGCCAGTGGCGCTGATCAACGCCACGCGCGGATCGTCCACCAGTGCTTCACCGGCATCACGGCCGCCGATGATCACTTGGCTCAGGTACGGCGGCGCATCGCTGAAGTTTTTCAGCACACGCTCGAACAGCGCCTGGCACGCCAGGGCGGTGAGCGGGGTCTTTTCCGACGGTTTCCAGATCACCGAATTGCCGCAGACCAGGGCCAGTGTGGTGTTCCAGGCCCAGACCGCGACGGGGAAGTTGAAGGCGCTGATCACCCCGACCACGCCCAGGGGATGCCAGGATTCACGCATGTGGTGGCCTGGGCGCTCGGAGGCAATGGTCAGGCCGTACAGCTGGCGGGACAGGCCGACGGCGAAATCGCAGATGTCGATCATCTCCTGCACTTCACCCAGGCCTTCCTGGGTGATCTTGCCGGCTTCCCACGACACCAATTCGCCGAGATCGGCCTTGTACTCGCGCAGCAGGTCGCCGAACTGACGCACCAGCTCGCCACGACGCGGGGCCGGCACCTGGCGCCACAGATCGAAAGCATGTTCGGCGCGGCTGACTTGTTGCTCGACCTCAGCGGCACCTTCCCAGTTCACGGCGCCAATGCGGCTGCCATCGATGGGTGAATGCACCGCTTGTGTGCCGTTCTGGTAAAGGGCCGGGCTGACGCCGAGACGATCAAGCAATGCAGCAACCATGGGGAGTTTCCTCAAACGAAAGACAAAGAATGGGCAGCCGGACGATCACGGCTGATCAGACCTGTAGTTGTAGCTGGCCTGAGTCTTGCCAACAAACGACCTTTAAGCGAGATATCATTCCGTTTATTCATGCTGCCTCCCTCTAGATAAGCAGAGCGACAAGAAATAAGGCCTCATCATGCTCAATAAACGCTATTTGCCGTCGATCACGGCGTTGCAGTGCTTCGAAGCGGTGACCCGTCACCTGAGCTTCACCCGCGCCGCCGAAGAGCTGAACCTGACCCAGAGTGCCGTCAGCAAACAGGTCGCGCAGCTGGAGGAATTGCTGCAGCACCTGTTGTTCCGGCGCGTGCGCCGACGCTTGCAACTGACACCGGCCGGGGATTTGTACTTGGGGGAGGTGCGAAAGATCCTTACGCAGGTGGAAATGTCCACCCACTACCTGCGCTCCTACGGCGGCGATACCGAAGTCCTGCGAGTGTCTACGCCACCGACCTTCGGCGCCCGCTGGCTGGTCCCACGCCTGAAGGGCTGGCGCCTGCGGCATCCGACGATTCATCTGGATCTGTGCAGCGAGCAGGAGGCCGATGACTTGCTGCAAGGGCGCAGCGACTTGGCGTTCTACTTCGGTCAAGGCTCGCGGGCCGGCACCGAATCACTGAAGCTGTTCGGCGAAGAACTGGTGCCGGTCTGCGCGCCGGGCAGCCTGCCGGACCAGCCCTTCACCGACCCGACCCAACTGGCCGACCTGGTACTGCTGCAAAACGCCTCGCGCCCCCAGGCCTGGCACGACTGGTTCGACAGCCAGGGCTACCACACCGAACACAGCTACCACGGGCCGCGCTTCGAGACCTTCTACATGTGCATCCGTGCCGCCCAGGTCGGCTGCGGTGTCGCCCTGCTGCCGAAGTTCCTGGTGGAAGAAGAACTGGCCGACGGCAAACTGATCATCCCCTGGCAACACGCGATGCCCAGCACCAATGCTTATTACCTGGCCTACCCGGAACATTCGGCAGAGGTGCCCAAGGTACGACTTTTTGTGGAGTGGATGCTGGAACAGATCGATAGCTCTGACACGCCGTAGGAGCTGCCGAAGGTAAAACCACCCTCACAGAAGAAGAGTGACGAAAAATCGCTGGCAATACCCACCAAGGTTATGCGCCACTAGCCCCTTCACCACAAACCGCTGCACCCCGCTGCCCAGCGCAGCGGCCTGTCTGGAGATTCCCGTTATGAGCGAGAGTGTGTTTGCCGATCGCATCGTGCAGAACCTGCTCGACACCGACTTCTACAAGTTGACGATGATGCAGGCGGTGCTGCACAACTACCCCAACGTCGAAGTCGAATGGGAATTTCGCTGCCGCAACAGTGAAGACCTGCGCCCGTATCTGGCGGAAATCCGCTTCCAGATCGAACGCCTCGCCGAGCTGAACCTGAGCGCCGACCAGTTGAGCTTCCTGGAGCGCATCAGCTTCCTCAAGCCGGACTTCCTGCGCTTCCTCGGACTGTTTCGCTTCAACCTGCGCTACGTCCACACCGGCATCGACAACGGCGAGCTGTTTATCCGCCTGCGCGGGCCGTGGTTGCATGTGATTCTGTTCGAAGTGCCGTTGCTGGCGATTGTCAGCGAGGTGCGCAATCGCTATCGCTACCGTGAAATTGTCCTGGAACAGGCGCGGGAGCAGTTGTATCGCAAGTTCGACTGGCTGACCGCCAACGCCAGCACCGACGAATTGTCCGAATTGCAAGTCGCCGACTTCGGCACCCGTCGTCGGTTTTCTTACCGCGTCCAGGAAGAAGTCGTGAGCGTACTCAAGCACGACTTCCCCGGGCGCTTCGTCGGCACGAGCAATGTGCACCTGTCCCGAGAGCTGGCCATGAAGCCCCTGGGCACCATGGCCCATGAATGGATCATGGCTCACCAGCAACTGGGCCCGCGGCTGATCGACAGCCAGATCGCCGCCCTTGATTGCTGGGTGCGTGAGTACCGCGGCCTGCTGGGGATCGCGTTGACCGATTGCATCACCATGGACGCGTTCCTGAAGGACTTCGATCTGTTCTTCGCCAAGCTGTTCGACGGTTTGCGCCATGACTCCGGCGACCCAGTGATCTGGGCCGAAAAAGCCATTGCCCACTACCACAAGCTCGGCATCGACCCGATGAGCAAGACCCTGGTGTTCTCCGATAGCCTGACATTGCCCAAATGCCTGGAAATATTTCGGGCCTTGCGCGGTCGCATTAATGTGAGCTTCGGTATTGGCACCAACCTGACCTGTGATATTCCGGGTGTGGAGCCGATGAGCATCGTGCTTAAAATGATCAGTTGTGACGGGCAACCCGTGGCCAAGATTTCAGACGAGCCCGGCAAGACCCATTGCAAAGACCCGAATTTCGTCGCCTACATGCGACATGTTTTCCAAGTACCTGCCGCCCTTTCTGACACATCAAGCAAGGAGTGAATTCATGCAAGCCGTACAGCGTGAGATTGCTGAACAGCTCAAGGTCCAGCCACCGTTCGTCGATGACGCCGCTCTGAAGGCCGAAATCGCTCGCCGGGTGAGCTTTATCCAGGATTGCCTGGTCAACTCCGGACTCAAGACCCTCGTATTGGGCATCAGCGGCGGGGTCGATTCATTGACCGCCGGCCTGCTGGCCCAGCGTGCCATGCGCCAATTGCGGGAGGAAACCGGCAACGCGGCCTACAAGTTCATCGCCGTGCGCCTGCCGTACGAAACACAGTTCGACGAGCATGAAGCGCAAGCCTGTGTGGACTTCATCGACCCCGACGAACGCCATACCGTCAACATCGGCCCGGCGGTCAAGGCCTTGGCCGATCAAGTTGCGGCGTTTGAAGGCAAAGCAGCGCTCTCACGGGATTTCGTGCTGGGCAATACCAAGGCGCGGATGCGCATGGTGGCGCAATACACCATCGCGGGTACCGAGCAGGGCCTGGTGATCGGCACCGACCACGCGGCCGAAGCGGTGATGGGCTTCTTCACCAAGTTCGGCGACGGCGCCTGCGACCTGGCGCCGTTGAGCGGGCTGGTGAAAAACCAGGTCCGAGCCATCGCCCGTGACTTTGGCGCGCCGGAATCGCTGGTGGAAAAAATCCCCACCGCCGATCTCGAAGACCTGTCGCCAGGCAAGCCGGATGAAGCGTCCCACGGCGTGACCTATGCCGAGATCGATGCGTTCCTGCACGGCGAGCCGGTGCGGGACGAGGCATTCAGGATCATTTGCGAAACCTATCGCAAGACCGAGCACAAGCGAGTGATGCCGTACGCGCCGTGACTTCTGAGGTGCCTGGCCTGACGCCATCGCGAGCAAGCTCGCTCCCACAGGGGGTGTTTGTAGGCACAAAAAAGCGCCCTGAAACGGGCGCTTTTTTGTGCCTGGTAGGATTACTTCAGGGTAACAGTGCCTTTCATCATCGAGATGTGGCCCGGGAACGAGCAGAAGAAACCGTATTTTTCACCGGCAGCCAATTTCGACACGTCGAAGGTCACCGAATCGCTTTCCTTGGCACCAATGAGTTTGGTGTGGGCGATGATGCGAGCGTCACCGTCCTTGAGGTAGTTCTTGTCGATACCAGCGGCCAGGCCATCGGTGGCGATCGGCTGCATGTCCGCCTCTTTGCTCAGCACCCAGTTATGGCCCATGACGTTTTTCGGCAAGCTGCCCGAGTGCGTCAGCTCAACGGTGAACGTCTTGCAGCTCTTGTCGATCTCGATGGCCTTGGTGTTAAAGGACATCTGGTCGGTCGAGTCGATGGTGGTCTTGCACTCCGCTGCCATCAGTTGGCTGCTGGCCAGCGTCAACAGGGATACTGCAACAATTTTGGCAAACATCGTGAATCTCCAAGGCATGGTTAACAAAATTCCGTCAAAGGGGAAGACTGCCTGAATTTGAGACAAGTTCCTATGACCTGAATCAAAAATTGTATACAACTTAAGGCTATCAGCCTGATGGACACAATCAACCAGCCAGACGTATGACACCCCTCTATGATCGACTCCATCACCTCTCTGGAGCGCCCTTCATGAACGTCAACAGCCTGTTATGCAGCTTGCTCGCCGCCTACGCCTGCGGCGCCAGTGGCACCTACGAAAAACCCCAACGCGAGGTTTAATCGCTTTGCGCAACCAAGGCCAAGCTTTACTCTGGATCGGTTACCGATCATGGAGTAAAGCATGTCCATAGCGTCTGTTTGTGTATTTTGCGGCGCCAGCACCGGCACCCATCCAGCCTATCGAGAAGCGGCACAGGCCCTGGGACGAGCGTTGGCGGAACGAAAGCTGACCCTGGTCTACGGCGGTGGCGCCGTGGGCCTGATGGGCATCGTCGCCGATGCGGCCCTGGCGGCCGGCGGCGAGGTCATCGGCATCATCCCGCAAAGCCTCAAAGACAAGGAAATCGGCCACAGCGGCCTGACCCGCCTGGAGGTAGTGGATGGCATGCATGCGCGTAAGGCGCGCATGGCCGAACTCAGCGACGCCTTTATCGCCCTGCCCGGCGGCCTCGGCACACTGGAGGAGCTGTTCGAAGTCTGGACCTGGGGCCAGCTCGGTTACCACGGTAAACCGCTGGGTCTGCTGGAAGTGAACGGGTTCTACAGCCAACTCACCGGTTTTCTCGATCATATCGTCGGCGAGGGCTTCGTCCGCGCGCCGCATCGTGACATGCTGCAAGTGAGCGAGTCGCCCCACAGCCTGCTCGATGCGCTGGACGAGTGGCAACCGTCGGTGCAGCCAAAATGGGCCGAACAAAAACCCAGCTAACGGCTTGGCCCCAATACAGGGCAGAATACGCGCCGCTCAACCTCACCTTCGACCCCAGAGGATCGCCCATGGCTAAACCCAATTATTCCTTCGCCAAACGTCAGAGAGACTTGGCCAAGGAGCAGAAGAAAGAGGAAAAGCTTCAGCGCAAGAAAGCTACAGCTGAAGAAGAAGCAGCAGCACTGACCCCGGATACCGAAGGCGAAGTGACGGCAGAAGATGATGTTGATGCACCGAAAGACCAGGCGCCCGACGCCTGAGCCCCTCCGGGCCCGGTGATGTAATCCGGCCCCACGGTTTGTGTCCAGGGCCGGCAGCCTCGCTGCCGGCCCTCACAACCCCAGCGCTTTGATAATCGACTCGCGATAACCCCATGGCAGATTGACCGGCAACTGGCCCGGCTCGAACAGCCCGATTTCCTTGTGCTCATGACTGACCGTCGGCACAAAACCGCCCAACAACTGGCAGCGGTAAGTGGAAATGAAGACGTGCTTGCCGGGAATGACCTCGAACAAGTACGAATCCAGCGGTTCCCCCACACTCACCGCAACAGCCAGCTCCTCGTCGATTTCCCGTGCCAGGCATTGCGCCGCCGTTTCACCCAACTCGATCCGCCCGCCGGGCAACTCCCATTCATCCCGTTCGTTGAGCATCAGCACGACCAGACCTTCGGGGGATTGCAGCACGCCTTTGATGGAAACCGGGCACATGCACCTTCCTCATCAATTCAATACATACCCTGTGGGATCTGCTTACGATTCAAGCGGCATCACCGTCACCCGCACCTCGGGATCATGACTACCGCCCCCCAGGATCACCCCCCGCAGCGGCGACACATCGGAAAAATCCCGGCCCCAGGCCAGGGTGATGTGCTCCAGGGCCGGTTGCACGTTGTTGGTCGGGTCGAAGTCCACCCACCCCAGCACCGGGCAATACACCGAGACCCAGGCGTGGGACGCATCGGCGCCAATCAGCCGGGGCTGGCCGGGCGGTGGCTGGGTCAGCAGATAGCCACTGACGTAACGCGCCGCCAGCCCGCGAGAACGCACGCAGGCCAGCATCAGATGGGCAAAGTCCTGGCACACACCCCGCCGCCGCTCCAGCACTTCCACCAGGGGCGTCGCCACCTGGGTCGCTTCGGCGTCGAAGGTGAACTCCTCGAAAATCTTTTCCATCAGCGCCCGGACGCCAAGCATCAACGGGCGCCCCGGCGGGAAGCAACTTTCGGAAAACTCGACAAAGCTGCGCTTGAGGTGCACATAGGGCGACTCGAAACGGTAGCGGCAAGCGTCCAGCAACGACGCGGCGAGCGGTCGGCTGCTGTAGGTCAACGCTTTACAGGTCGACTCCCAGGCGGGGGACAGGGTGAAATCCAGTTCAGGACGGGCCAGGACTTCGACGCTCAGGCGGGCATTGACCAACAACTCGTCATGGGGCCGCTCGAAGGCCAGGCGGGTCAGCGGGTTGCCGAACACATCCTGCTCATCGCGCCGGGTCGTCGGCTCCGGACTGATCAGCAACAGCTGCTCGGTGCAACGCTGCCAGTCACAGGGCCGCGGCCACAGGTGGGCAAGCTGCTGGGCCAGGGACACCGGGCTGTCGTAGTGGTAATGGGTATCGTGGAGAATCTGGTAGCGAGCGTTCATCAGACGGACACCGTGCGTTGGCTGACGTCATCGACGTGAGCGAAATGACGCAAGGCCAGGCGATCGGAAACCTGGCCACTGACATCGGCCACTTCCTGCAACAGATCGGCCAGCCCGTCGAGGGCTGCGCGCAGGCTGGCTTCGCCAAACAGTGGATTTTCCAGGCAGCGCAGATCAAAGCGTGACAGGCGCGTCACCAGTTCAGGCAGAGCAGTCTCCCGCGGCGCGCCAAAATCATCGTTCAGGCGCTTGAGGGTACGGGTCACCAATTTCAACTGGAAGAGCACCGCGTGGGGGTTCTGCTCGTCCAGCAGCAACAGGTCGAGCACCGGGATCAATTGCGCGACGGCCAGATAACGCGAGCGGTAGGTGATGCTGCTGTTGCCCAGTTCCAGCAACCACTCCAGGCCGGCCTGGTCGAACACCGCTTCACCGCGAAGGAACGCGGCCAAGCTGCTGCTGAGAAACTGCAGGCGCTCCAGGCGTCGGCCGATCATCAGGAAGCGCCAGCCCTCGTCACGGGTCATGTCGTCCAGGGCGAACCCGGACAACGCTGCCAGGGACATCACCAATCGGTTGAGGAAATCCAGCAGTTCGCCGAAATCCGGTTCCTCGGTTTCCAACTCCATGGCTTCGCGCTGCAACTCCACCAGCGCCTGCCAGTTTTCCCGGGAAAGCTTGCCGCGAACCTGCGAGGCCGCCCACTGCAAGCGTTGCAGGTTGGAGCGCAGGCTGAACGACCAGTCGTCCCCCAGCAACGCCGCCAGCAGACGCTCGGGCAATTCGCCCTCATCGGGCAGCAGCATCAAACTTTCACCCAGGGACACCGCCGATTGCAGGGCCAGCGGATCGTCGCCATCGACATAGCGCGCCAACATGATCCGCAGCAACCTCGCGCTGTCGTCGCAGCGCTCGCAGTAACGGCCGAACCAGAACAGGTTTTCCACCACCCGCGAAGGCAGGTACGGATCGCGCCGAACCAGATCGTGGACCCCTACGGTTCGCTGGGCCGTCCATTGTTCACCGCCGGGCGCCTGCTCCCCCAGCACCCAAGTGTCCTTGCTGGCGCCACCGCGTTGCATCGACACCACTTCGGCGTCAGCCTCGGCGGCCACGCGGGTCAAGCCACCCGACAGCACCCGGTAGTCGTCCTTCCCGGCCACGGCATACACGCGCATGCCAATGGCCCGAGGCTGGATGTGACCGTCTTCGGCCTGCCAGACCGGTGCCTGGGACAGTTGCGCCAACTCCTGGGCGACATAGGCGTAGGGCCTTGCCTGCATACGCGCCGCCAGTTGGCCGCGCTGCGCTTCGTTCAGGTCGCGACCGAACACCGGGCTGAAGCTTTGGGAGGGAAACGCCGGCTTGATCAACAGCTGGGGCAACTTTTCCAAGGCCTGGGCCAACACCGGCGGCTCACCGCACCACCAGGTGGCAATGGACGGCAGCATCAGCTCTTCACCGAACAGAAACTGGTTGATCTTCGGCAGGAATCCCAAGAGGCCTGGTGACTCCAGCACGCCGCTGCCCAGGGCATTGGCCACCAACACCCGGCCCTGGCGCACGGCCTCCAGCAACCCCGGCACGCCCAGGGCCGAATCGGTACGCAGCTCCAGCGGGTCGCAGAAATCATCGTCGAGCCGGCGCATGATCGCGTGGACCCGGCGCAGCCCGCTGAGGGTCTTGAGATAGACCGTAGCGTCCCGAACCGTCAGGTCGCCCCCTTCCACCAGCGGATAACCAAGCTGGCGCGCCAGGTAAAGATGCTCGAAATAACTTTCGTTGAACCGCCCTGGCGTCAACAGCACCACCAGCGGCGCCTCACCATCGCTGGGGGCTTGCCGCGCAAGGGTTTCCTGCAAGGTGCGGAAGAAACCGGACAGGTGTCGCACCCTCAGGTCGCGATACAGGTCGGGGAAGGCGCGGGAGACGATCATGCGGTTTTCCAGCGCATAACCCGCCCCGGAAGGCGCCTGGGTCCGATCCGCCGTGACCCACCAGCGCCCATCAGGTGCGCGCGCCAGATCCACGGCATACAAATGCAGGAAGCTCCCGTCCGGCGGGGCGATGCCTTGGCAGGGCCAGAGGAAATTGTTGTGTCCGAATACCAGCTCCGCCGGCAACAGCCCTTCACTGATCAGCCGCTGCGGCCCGTACAGGTCGGCCAGCACCGCATTGAGCAGGCGTGCGCGCTGGGCGATCCCGGCCGACAGATGCTTCCATTCCTGGGCATCGATCACATGGGGCAGCAGGTCCAGCTCCCATGGCCGATCCGCCCCTTTCGGGTCCGCATAGACGTTATAAGTAACGCCGTTTTCCTGGATCTGCCGGGCCAGCAGCGCCTGGCGCTGAACCAGCTGGGCCGGCGTACTGCGCTGCAATTGGTCGAACAAGCGCCGCCAGTGCGGACGCACGGCGCCGTTGTCGTCCAGTAGTTCGTGATAGGTGCCCGTCGTCAGCGGGTAACGGTCAAGCAGGTCAGGCATGGAAAGCTCGGCAGACAGCAATGAACGGTCAGACTAGCGCAAGCAGATGACGCCCGGATAGTTGAAATATCCGGGTGTCGTGTAGGCGTTAAAAACGTCGCAGATCGAGAGTGAAGGGAAACTCGTCATCCATTGCCAGGTTGGGTATCGGAAGTTTCCCAGGCGTGTGTCCGATGCGGAAAAAACGCGCCATTCGCCGACTCTCCGCCTCGTTGGCATTCACCGGCAGGCTGTCGTAGTTACGCCCGCCCGGATGGGCCACATGGTACTGGCAACCGCCCACGGAGCGTTGCATCCAGGTGTCGAGCACATCGAAGACCAGCGGCGCATGGACCGGGATGGTCGGTTGCAGGCAGTTGGCCGGTTGCCAGGCGCGGAACCGCACCCCGGCGACGAACTCGCCGACCCGCCCGGTGGGTTGCAACGGTACCGGCACGCCATTGCACGTCAGCAGGTAGCGTTGCGGCGCCAGGCCGCTGAGCTTGACCTGCAAGCGCTCCAGGGATGAATCCACATAACGCACGGTGCCGCCCACCGCGCCCTCTTCCCCCAGCACATGCCAGGGTTCGAGGGCCTGGCGCAATTGCAACTCGATGCCACTGACCGCGTAATCGCCCACCTTGGGAAAGCGGAACTCCAGGTGCGCGGCGAACCACTCGGTCCGCAGCGGGTAGCCGGCAGCGTTCAGCTCCTCGATGACGTCGGCAAAATCCTGCTCGATAAAGTGTGGCAACAGGAAGCGGTCATGCAACTCGGTGCCCCATCGCGCCAGTTTCGCCGGTGCATAGGGCTCACGCCAGAACCGCGCCACCAGCGCCCGCAGCAACAGTTGCTGGGCCAGGCTCATGCGCGCGTGAGGCGGCATTTCGAAAGCGCGTAACTCCAACAGGCCCAGGCGCCCGGTGGCGCCGTCCGGCGAATAGAGTTTATCGATACAGAATTCGGCGCGATGGGTGTTGCCGGTCACGTCGATCAACAGGTTGCGCAACAGCCGGTCAACCAACCAGGGCGGGCATTCCTCACCGGGCTGAGGCATTTGCGCGAAAGCGATTTCCAGCTCATACAACGCGTCGTTGCGCGCCTCGTCCACCCGAGGTGCCTGGGAAGTCGGGCCGATGAACAATCCGGAAAACAGGTAGGACAATGACGGGTGGTTATGCCAGTAACTGATCAGACTGCGCAGCAGATCGGGACGCCGCAGGAACGGTGAGTCAGCCGGTGTCGCCCCCCCCAGTACGAAATGGTTTCCGCCGCCGGTGCCGGTGTGCCGACCGTCGATCATGAACTTCTCGGTGGTCAGTCGGGTTTGTCGCGCCTCTTCGTATAGAAATTCGGTGCGCTCGACCAGCTCATCCCAGGTCGCCGATGGCTGCACGTTGACCTCGATCACACCCGGATCGGGGGTGATGCGGAAATTGCTCAAGCGCGGATCGCTCGGCGGCTCATAGCCTTCCAACAGCACCGGGCATTGCAGCTCTTCGGCCGTCGCCTCGATGGCGCTGACCAGTTCCAGGTAATCCTCGACCCGCTCCAGTGGCGGCATGAACAGGTACAACCGGCCTTCCCGGGCCTCGGCACAGAAGGCGGTGCGCGTCAGCCAGTCCGCGGACTTATCGATCTGCGGAACACGATCCAGTTCGACGGCCGGCTCGCCATGACGCGCCAGTCGCTCGGTGTCGGGCAACTCGGGCAAATCCTGGTTCGGGTCGGTGGGATGGATAAACGGGTACTCGGCCGCCGTCACCCAAGGCTGGGACGCCAGTGGCAAGCGATAGCCCAGAGGCGAATCCCCCGGCACCAACCGGCAGTGGTTGTCCCGCAGGTACCACCGACCACTTTGCCATTGATCGCCCTTGGCGGTGCGCGCCAGCGGCAGGACCTGCCCGATCACTTTGTCCAGGCCCTGGCTGAAGACCTTGCGCAGGCGTGCCCGCTCCAGGGCGTCTTCCAGACGCGGATCCTCGGCCGTGACATTCGACGGCAACGCGCCTTCGCGCCATAGGTAATAGAAATTGTCTTCGTAGGCCGGGAACACGAACCGCGCAGGAATGTTCAGGCGTTCGGCGACGCTCGTCAGAAAACGCCCCGCCAATTCGCCATCGGCGCCGTAGTCCTGCTGCTCGTCGGCGATCAATGCGCCGTTGTGCCAGATCGGCACCCCATCACGCCGCCAATAACAGTTGAGCGACCAGCGCGGCAGTTGCTCGCCCGGATACCACTTGCCCTGGCCGAAATGCACCAGCCCCTTGGGCGCGTAGTGACTGCGCATGCGCTGGAACAGCTCGGCGGAGAGCCGGCGCTTGTCCGGTCCAAGCGCGGCGGTGTTCCATTCGGCGCCGTCCGGGTCATCGATGGACACGAAGGTCGGTTCGCCGCCCATGGTCAGGCGCACGTCGCCCTCCAGCAGGTCGGCATCGATCTGGTGACCCAACGCCTGGATCGCCAGCCATTGTTCTTCGGTGTAAGGCTTGGTTACGCGAGGAGCTTCCCAGATCCGCTCCACGGACATTTCATGGCTGAACTCGCACTCGCAAGGCTCCACCAAGCCACTGATGGGCGCTGCAGAAGACGGATCGGGACTACAGGCCAATGGGATGTGTCCTTCGCCAGCGAACAACCCGGACGTCGCATCCAGGCCGATCCAGCCGGCACCGGGCAGGTATACCTCGCACCAGGCATGCAGGTCGGTAAAGTCCACCTCGGTTCCGGACGGGCCATCGAGGCTTTTCACATCGGCGGTCAACTGGATCAGGTAACCGGACACGAACCGCGCGGCCAGGCCGAGGTTGCGCAACAACTGCACCAACAGCCAGGCCGAGTCGCGGCAGGAGCCGGACGCGTGCTCCAAGGTGTGCTCCGGGGTCTGGACGCCGGGCTCCATGCGGATCAGGTAGTTGATGTCTTCGCTCAGGCGCTGGTTGAGCGCCACCAGAAAATCCACCGCCGGCAGCGGCGTGCGGTCGATGCCGTCCAGATAAGCCTGGAACTTCGGCGTCAGCGGCAGGGTTTCCAGATAAGGCGCCAACTCCTTGCGTTCATCGGCCGCGTAGGAGAACGGGATCTTTTCGGCGTAGGGCTCGAGGAAAAAATCGAACGGGTTGAACACCGCCATTTCCGCCAGCAGATCGACTTCGATCCGCAGCTCCCGGGTTTTCTCGGGAAACACCAGTCGCGCCAGATAATTGCCCTGGGGATCCTGCTGCCAGTTGATGAAATGTTGGTCGGGCGAAACCTTCAGCGCATACGAAAGAATGCGCGTGCGGCTATGGGCCGCCGGGCGCAGGCGAACGATCTGCGGGCCGAGCTCGACAGCGCGGTCGTAGCGGTAATGCGTGACGTGATGCAATGCGACATGGATCGACACAGCGTGCCTCCTGCGAGCCTGGGCGTTATCGAAAGCGGCGCAAGACTTATGCCATGCAGGCAGGCCGGACACTTTCTTCGTCTACATACCGCAGTAGAGCACTAAAAACGCGCGATGCTCGCATTCGGGTGCAAAGAGGCGCACATAAATGTGGCGCCGAGGTAGCGAATCGACTCAGCGGCGTGTGCGTTCAGCTTTGGCGGCCTGGATGATGAGCTCACGCTGGCGACGGATTTCTATCAGTTTGCTGCGCATTTCCCGATGGCGTTTGCTATTGAGCAGCAACAGCCCCAGCAGCGGCAGTAGCACAGCGAACAGGTAGACGCCTTGATGCGGTCGGTAGGCAAACATCGGCAACACCGCTGCCAGGCATAACAGGAAATAGCCGGCCACCCACCAGACCGCCCAGGCGCGCCCGCGAGCGATCATGAGGTTGCCCAAGACCAAAATGACCACCAGAGCCAAAGTGCCGAGCCCGACATAATCAACCCTGACGGAAGCCTCCAAGGCACGCCAGTAAGTCGTCCCAGCCAAGACGAGCAGCGTTGATCCTGAAAAGCACCCGAGCAGAATGGTGCCCATGAAAACCGGAAAATAGCGGGCAAGAAAGCTCCTCAGTGAGCCCCCGCCGATCACTCCGTGAACTCCTCGTACAGGCCGACGGCGACGGTTTTCACATGGCCGCCCCCTGTATAACTGCCGATAACGCCCAGAGCGCCACCCAGGGAGTCTTTAATCTGGGTCAGCGTAGCGTGCCTGATTTCCGCAGAAGAATAACGCTTGGGGACGGCCCCCGCTCGTTGCTGCAGCTTGAGCAATTTTGCGGTCAGGCTAGGGTCCTTCAGCGTCAACAGTTCCTTGGTTAACTTGCTTCGTTCCTGCCGGTTCAACCCCTTGAGCAACTGGTACCAGCTTTTTCCGGTGGCAGACGCTTTATTGGCCTTGAGCAGACGAACAGTCGTCAGGGCTGACCCGCCGACGCCCACCAGGGAAACCCCGTCAAGGACCGGGGATACGATGTTGTACCAGTCAGCGTCGTTCATCTCATCGTTGCCAGTCGGGTTGGTCAGCTCATTCGCCACCCGCATCCCGCCAATGACGCATTGCGCGGTACTGGCCGTCGCGGCAGCGGCGCCCAGGGCAACGACAAAGGCACTTGCCCCCGCCGTAAAGGGCACAGCGACGCTTCCACTGAACACCACCACCCAACCAATCACCGCGGCGACACAGGACAAGCCGGCGTTGGTTGCTTCAAGTCCAAGCTTGGACTCGCGCGGGCTGCTTTTTACCTGATCGATGAATTGCTGCGGCGCGATGTATTTTTTCGCCTCGCGCAAAATGATGCGCTTGGGCGCGATGCTGCAAATCGGCTTGAATTCGCGCAGGGTCACGACGTTGTATTCGGAATCGACATACACCACGCCCGCCCCGGCAATGCCTGGATCGGCGTCGATGGCCGCGAACAGGCGTGGCAGGTTGATCTGGCTTTCGATGCGTTTGCGGGCCATGAACTGGGAGAAGTTCAGGTCCATGCCGATGCCCGTTGAAGCGCTGCTCATATGAATCGTCCTTGAGAATCGGAGGGTGAGACTTTTATCCACACTGAACCCTGTGGCAAGGGAGCTTGCTCCCGCTGGGCTGCGAAGCAGCCCCAAACAAACCAATGCAATTTTCCCAGATAGACCGTGCCAGCCGGTTTACGACGGCTTCGCCGCCGAGCGGGAGCAAGCTCCCTCGCCACAAGGGCTATGCGGGCGCCACGATAACAAACGGCCAGCACCGCCGCTAGAAAGCAAAACGCCAGCACTCAGGCTGGCGTTTTACGTTGTCGCTCAAGGATCAGCGCGGCACGACAGGCTTGCGCGCCGGCTTCGGACCTTTGCCCTTGGCGGCATCCTTGCGTTCTTTGGCGGCCTGCTGGTTGCGGGCGAATGCCGCGGCCTTGGCTTGCTCGCGCTTGTCCCACGCGTTGCCGCCGTCGCTGGCGCGTGGTGGCAGGCCGGTGTGCTGGGTCAGGATCTTGGTGGTTTCCTTGCCCACCTTGTGGCTGCCGGCCGGTGTCGAGTTCTTGCGACGGGCGCTCTGGTAGCTGTCGGTGGCCGGCTGATGCAACGGGATCAACTGGTTCTTGCCCGGCCCGATCAGGTCGGCGCGGCCCATGCGGGTCAGCGCTTCGCGCAGCATCGGCCAGCCCTTGGGATCGTGATAACGCAAGAACGCCTTGTGCAGGCGGCGCTGCTCCTCGCTCTTGACGATGGTCACCGCGTCGCTCTTGTAGGTGACCTTGCGCAGCGGGTTCTTGCCCGAGTGGTACATGGCGGTGGCCGTGGCCATCGGCGACGGATAGAACGCCTGCACCTGGTCGGCCCGGAAACCGTTGCCCTTGAGCCACAACGCCAGGTTCATCATGTCTTCATCGGTGGTGCCCGGGTGGGCGGCGATGAAGTACGGAATCAGGTACTGCTCTTTCCCGGCTTCCTTGGTGTACTTCTCGAACATCCGCTTGAATTTGTCATAGCTGCCGATGCCCGGCTTCATCATCTGGTTGAGCGGACCTTCCTCGGTGTGCTCCGGGGCGATCTTCAGGTAACCGCCGACGTGGTGGGTCACCAGCTCCTTGACGTATTCCGGCGACTCGACCGCCAGGTCGTAACGCAGGCCGGAGGCGATCAGGATCTTCTTCACCCCAGGCAAGGCCCGGGCGCTGCGGTACAACTGGATCAGCGAAGAATGGTCGGTATTGAGGTTCGGGCAGATCCCAGGGAACACACAGGATGGCTTGCGGCACGCGGATTCGATTTCCGGGCTCTTGCAGGCGATGCGGTACATGTTCGCGGTCGGGCCGCCGAGGTCGGAAATAACGCCGGTGAAACCCGGAACCTTGTCGCGGATTTCTTCGATCTCGCGAATGATCGATTCTTCAGAGCGGTTCTGGATGATCCGGCCTTCGTGCTCGGTGATCGAGCAGAAGGTGCAGCCGCCAAAGCAGCCGCGCATGATGTTCACCGAAAAACGGATCATCTCGTAGGCCGGGATCTTTTCCTTGCCGTACGCTGGGTGCGGAACACGCGCGTAAGGCATGCCAAACACGTAGTCCATTTCCTCAGTGGTCATCGGAATGGGCGGCGGGTTGAACCAGACATCGACGTCGCCATGCTTCTGCACCAAGGCACGGGCGTTGCCCGGATTGGTTTCAAGGTGAAGTACGCGGTTGGCGTGGGCGTACAGCACCGCGTCGCCGCGAACCTTTTCCACCGATGGCAGACGAATCACGGTTTTGTCGCGGGTCATCTTCGGGCTCGCCAGGATCTGCACGACCTTGGCTTCGCTCGGATCTTCAACCGGTCCCTTTTCCTGCTCGATAGCGCAAGCCTGGGTGTCCTGGGTGTTCACGTACGGGTTGATGATCTTGTCGACCTTGCCCGGACGGTCGATGCGCGTGGAATCGACTTCGTACCAGCCTTGCGGGGTGTCGCGGCGGATGAACGCCGTGCCGCGCACATCGGTGATGTCTTCGATCTTATGACCGTAGGACAGACGCTGGGCGACTTCGACAATCGCACGCTCGGCGTTGCCGTAGAGCAGGATGTCGGCGCAGGCGTCGATCAGGATCGAGTTACGCACCCGGTCCTGCCAGTAATCGTAATGCGCGATGCGGCGCAGGGACGCTTCGATGCCGCCGAGCACGATCGGCACGTGCTTGTAGGCTTCCTTACAGCGCTGGCTGTAGACCAGGCTCGCACGGTCCGGCCGCTTGCCCGCCAAACCACCGGGGGTATAGGCGTCATCGGAACGGATTTTCTTGTCGGCGGTGTAGCGGTTGATCATCGAGTCCATGTTGCCGGCCGCGACGCCGAAAAACAGGTTGGGCTCACCGAGCTTCATGAAATCGTCTTTGGACTGCCAGTTCGGCTGGGCGATGATCCCGACGCGAAAGCCCTGGGCTTCCAGCAAACGGCCGATGATCGCCATGCCGAATGACGGGTGATCGACGTAGGCATCACCGGTCACGATGATGATGTCGCATGAATCCCAGCCAAGCTGATCCATCTCCTCCCTGCTCATGGGCAGGAATGGCGCTGGGCCGAAACATTCGGCCCAGTACTTGGGATAGTCAAATAACGGCTTGGCTGCTTGCATGTCGATGACCGGTATAAAAGATGAAAAATCGCGGGCGCGGAATATAGCACAAAAATTAACCAATTCCGACGGCTATGGTCGGAAATTGCGCTCCCCCCTGTGGGAGCGGGCTTGCTCGCGAAGGCGGTGTGTCAGTCGACGCTGAGGTTGCCGGGCACACCGCTTTCGCGAGCAAGCCCGCACACGTTACTCGTCGTCATCAAAATTGTAGCTACCCGGCGCCAGGTTCTCGAATCGGGTGTATTTACCGATGAACGCCAGACGAATGAAGCCGATCGGGCCGTTCCGCTGCTTGCCGATGATGATCTCAGCGATGCCCTTGTGTTCCGTCTCGGGGTGATACACCTCGTCGCGGTACACGAACATGATGACGTCGGCGTCCTGCTCGATCGCTCCGGATTCCCGCAAGTCGGAGTTCACCGGGCGCTTGTTGGGGCGCTGTTCCAGGGAGCGGTTCAACTGGGAAAGCGCCACCACCGGGCAGTTGAATTCCTTGGCCAGGGCCTTGAGGGAACGAGAGATTTCAGAAATCTCGTTGGTCCGGTTGTCGCCGCTGGAGCCTGGGATCTGCATCAATTGCAGGTAGTCGATCATGATCAGCCCGACCTCACCGTGCTCACGCACCAGGCGCCGGGTTCGGGCACGCATTTCCGACGGGCTGATACCCGCCGTATCGTCGATGAACAGCTTGCGATCATTGAGCAGGTTGACCGCTGAAGTCAGGCGCGGCCAATCGTCGTCTTCCAGCTGGCCGGAACGAACCTTGGTCTGATCGATACGCCCCAGGGACGAGAGCATACGCATGATCAGCGATTCGCCTGGCATCTCGAGGGAGTACACCAGGACCGCCTTGTCACTGCGCAACACGGCGTTTTCCACCAGGTTCATCGCAAAGGTGGTTTTACCCATGGACGGACGGCCGGCGACGATGATCAGGTCGGATGGCTGCAGGCCGCTGGTCTTCTCGTCGAGGTCGGTGTAGCCGGTGGACAGGCCGGTGATGGCATTGTCGGTGTTGAACAAGGTGTCGATGCGGTCGATGGCCTTGGTCAGCAGGTCGTTGACGCTGACCGGGCCGCCGGTTTTCGGCCGGGCCTCGGCGATCTGAAAGATCTGCCGTTCGGCTTCATCGAGGATCTCGGCAGCGGTGCGGCCTTCCGGGTTGAAGGCGCTGTCGGCGATTTCGGTGCTGATGCCGATCAATTGGCGCAAGGTCGCCCGCTCGCGCACGATCTGGGCATAGGCCTTGATGTTGGCGACCGACGGCGTGTTTTTGGCCAATTCGCCCAGGTAACCGAGACCGCCGACCTGGGATGTCTGACCTTCCTTGTCCAATTGCTCGGACAGGGTCACGACGTCGATCGGCATGTTCTGATCGGCCAACTTGGCGATCGCACGGAAAATCAGGCGGTGGTCATGTCGATAGAAATCGCCGTCGGAAACTTGATCGAGCACCCGCTCCCAGGCGTTGTTGTCCAGCATCAGGCCACCGAGCACGGCCTGTTCGGCCTCGATGGAATGCGGAGGCACCTTCAGGGCAGCGGTTTGCAGATCGTATTGCTCTGGAGCGGTGATTTCGTTCATGGCCACTTGATTCTTTGGGAAACCCAGGGGGTTATGAAAATCAGCAATTGCAGAAAGACAAAGGGCACGACCTGTAAACAGGATCGTGCCCGATGTTACCGGCTAGCACCCGAGGGTGCCAACCGACAGGTGTTGCTTAGGCTGCTACCACGACAACGCGTACGGTGGCTTCAACTTCGGCGTGCAGGTGCACGGCTACGTCGAATTCGCCTACGTTGCGGATGGTGCCGTTCGGCAGACGAACTTCGCTTTTCGACACTTCAACGCCGGAGGCGGTCAGTGCGTCAGCGATGTCGTGAGTACCGATCGAACCGAACAGCTTGCCTTCGTCGCCAGCGGTGGCAGTGATGGTCACTTCCAGCTCGGCCAGTTGGGCAGCACGGCTTTCAGCCGAGGTCTTACGGTCTGCTGCGGCTTTTTCCAGCTCAGCGCGACGCTCTTCGAACGCAGCCAGGTTGGCAGCGGTCGCAGCGGTGGCTTTGCCGTAAGGCAGCAGGTAGTTACGACCGTAACCGGCCTTAACGTTTACTTTGTCACCCAGGTTGCCCAGGTTGGTGACTTTTTCCAGAAGGATCAGTTGCATGTGAAAATCCTCTAACTTTTAACCTTCACCGTTCGCGTTGTCGGCGTCTTTCGGCGCCATACGACCGCGAAAATCAATCAGGCTGTCGACGATGGCCAAGACCACCAGCAACGGATAGATCAGTTGCATGAACAGCAACAACGTGACGTACAACCCCACCAGCCAGAACCTGGCCAGTCGTTTTTGCCCCACCAGCCCGTGCATCAGGGCCAGCGCGGCGAATACCAGCGGTACACTGCACAGCGGCGTAAGCATGGCCATCTGCGGACCGAAGTTCGGCCCCAGAAGCATGCCCGCCAGCAGCAACATCGCCAGCCCAAACGGGAATCGGATGGCGCGAAACTCGCGACCAAAACCACCCGGGTTGTACAACAACGCCTGCCAGTAGCGCCCGACAATCAGGCTCAGCACACTGACGATTTGCAACAAGGCCGCAATCAGGCCGGTCAGGACCGGTGCGATCAGGGACGCGAAACGCGCCTGCTCCTCTACCGACATCTGCTGGTAGAGATCACCGAGGGCCTCGGGCAGGATTTTTATCAAAGCCTGCGACAGCATCTCGATCTGGGGCGCAAAAGCCACCCCGAGCACCACTGAAAACACCACTCCCATCGCTATGCTGACCAGCAGCACGCGGTTCCAGGATTCGCTGGCGCGCAACACCAACGCCAGCGCCGAAGACCCCAGCAGCACCATGAGTGCCCGCGGGTCAGCGGAATACAACCACCAGAACAAGGCTGGCAGCAGTCCCAGAGCAAGAACGCCCAAGGCGTCCTTCAATCCGCGCCGCAGGAGTACAAGACTCACCGCGGCAGCACCCAACCAATACAACAACGGCAATGCCGCGCATCCAGCCACTACCAGAGTGGCCTGCATACGGCCGCGCATAATGAACTCAGCTATGGCGCGCATGCATTCAATCCTTTGCTACGTATCGACTGCCCGGTCTCAGCGGCCGTGGCTGTCGGTGTAGGCCAGCAGGGCCAGGAAGCGGGCGCGCTTGATAGCGGTGGCCAGCTGACGCTGATAACGAGCTTTGGTACCGGTGATGCGGCTTGGAACGATTTTGCCGGTCTCGGATACGTAGGCTTTCAGAGTGTTGAGATCTTTGTAATCGATCTCTTTCACGTCTTCAGCGGTGAAGCGGCAGAATTTACGACGACGGAAGAAACGTGCCATGTGATTGGCTCCTTAAAAGGTCCGTGGATTACTCGTCAGCGTTATCGCTGTTGTCGCTGTCGCTATCGCTGTCATCGCCATCGGCGCTGTCAGAGTGCTCAGGACGGTCGCGACGCTCACGGCGCTCACTGCGGTTTTCTTCAGCCTTGAGCATCTCGGATTGGCCGGTAACGGCTTCTTCGCGACGGATGACCAGGTTACGGATCACTGCATCGTTGTAGCGGAAGTTGTCTTCCAGCTCGGCCAGGGCCTTGCCGGTGCACTCAACGTTCAGCATCACGTAGTGAGCCTTGTGAACATTGTTGATTGCGTAGGCCAGTTGACGACGGCCCCAATCTTCCAGACGGTGGATTTTGCCGCCGTCTTCTTCGATCAGCTTGGTGTAACGCTCAACCATGCCGCCGACTTGCTCGCTTTGATCCGGGTGGACCAAAAAGATGATTTCGTAATGACGCATGAATGCTCCTTACGGGTTGTAGCCTGCCGCTCAAAAACGGTCAGACAAGGAGTGAATGACACTTATGGACTTGTGGACGCTAGACACATAAGTGCCTGCCATCACAGCAAGGGGCGCAATTGTAGAGAAGGGCCGAGGGCGGCGCAAGGTGATTGGTGATTATTTGAACAACCACCAGTCTTCATCCATACACAAAAACCAATGTGGGAGCGGGCTTGCTCGCGAATGCGGTCCGACATTCAACAAATAGGTTGAATGACACTGCGCTTTCGCGAGCAAGCCCGCTCCCACATTTGACTTGCGTCCGGCTTAAGGCTTCTTGGCGGTAGTCTTGACGCTACGCTGGCGCAGCGCCTCGAACAGGCACACACCCGTCGCGACTGAGACATTGAGACTGCTGACGCTACCAGCCATCGGCAGCTTGACCAGGTAGTCGCAATGCTCGCGGGTCAGGCGGCGCATGCCCTTGCCTTCGGCGCCCATGATCAGGATGGTCGGGCCAGTCAGGTCCTGGTCATAAATGCTGACCTCAGCCTCGCCCGCCGTGCCCACGACCCACAGGCCGCGCTGCTGGAGTTTTTCCAGGGTGCGCGCCAGGTTGGTCACGGCCACCAGCGGAATCACTTCCGCCGCGCCGCAGGCAACCTTACGCACCACTGGCGTCAAGGTTGCCGACTTGTCTTTAGGCACGATCACCGCCAACGCACCGGCGGCATCCGCCGAACGCAGGCAGGCGCCGAGGTTGTGCGGGTCGGTCACGCCATCGAGCACCAGCAACAAAGGCGCGCCTTCGGTGCGATCGAGCAGTTCGTCGAGCATTGCTTCGCCCCAGACCTGGCTCGGGCTGACCTCGGCCACGACGCCCTGGTGCACGCCCTCAACCCAGGCGTCCATCTCCCGCCGTTCGGCCTGGCCGACCGCAACACGGCTTTCGTTGGCCAACTCGACCAGGGTCTGGACTCGCGGATCGCTACGACCCTCCGCCAACCAGATCTGCTTGACCCGCTTGGGATGATGACGCAGCAACGCTTCCACGGCATGCACGCCGTAGATTTTTTCCAACTGACTCATGACTTGGCCTTGGGTTTACGCGCCCCGCCGCTTTTAGCTGGGGCCGAGCCCGCTTTGGGCGGGCCTTTACGGTGTTTGCTCGGTTTGCTGGTCGCGCTGTCCGGGGCCGACCTTCCGGTCTTTCCCCCAGACGCCGCTTTACCACCGCTCTTGGCTTCGGCGAGCAACGCCTGCTTCATCTCACGGCTTTTGCGCAACTCGGCGTTTTTCGCCGCCGCATCGCTTGGGCGATAGGCCTCGACGGCTTTTTCCTTGGCCGGACCGCGACGCCCGGACTTGGACGACGCAGGCTCGGCGGCGGTCTTGGCCGCAGGCGCAGCGGTTTCGCTACCACGTTTTTTGCGGCCAATCGGCGCACTGATGGTTTTTTCCGCCATCTCGAAATCGATCTTGCGCTCGTCGAGATCGACGCGCATCACCCGCACTTCGACGGTATCGCCAAGACGGAAGCTGCGACCGGTGCGCTCGCCTGCCAGGCGATGATGCACAGGGTCGAAGTGGTAGTAATCGCCCGGCAGCGCAGTGACATGCACCAGGCCTTCGACGTAGATATCGGTCAGCTCGACGAACAGGCCGAAACCGGTCACGGCAGTGATCACACCCGGGAACGACTCACCGACGCGATCCTTCATGTATTCGCACTTGAGCCAGTTCACCACGTCGCGAGTCGCTTCGTCGGCACGCCGCTCGCTCATCGAGCACTGCTCGCCGAGCTGCTCCAGGGCTGCCTCGTCGTACGGATAGATGCGCGCCTTGGGAATACTCATCGCACCAGCACGCTTGACGTGCGGGGTGTTCGCCTTCGAATGGATCACACTGCGGATCGCCCGGTGCGTGAGCAGGTCGGGGTAGCGGCGGATCGGCGAAGTGAAGTGGGTGTAGGCTTCGTAATTCAGGCCGAAGTGGCCCTGGTTATCGGCGCTGTACACCGCCTGGCTCAGCGAGCGCAGCATGACGGTCTGGATCAGGTGGAAATCCGGACGATCCTTGATACTGGCCAGCAAGGCCTGGTAATCCTTGGGCGACGGACCGTCCTTGCCTTTGTGCAGGGACAGGCCAAGTTCACCGAGGAACGCCCGCAGTTTTTCCAGGCGCTCCGGCGGCGGGCCGTCGTGGACCCGGTACAACGCAGGGATTTCGTGTTTCTTCAGGAACTCGGCAGTGGCCACGTTGGCCGCCAGCATGCATTCCTCGATCAGTTTATGCGCGTCGTTACGAATGGTCGGACGGATTTCAGCGATTTTGCGCTCGGTACCGAAGATGATCCGGGTTTCCTGGGTTTCGAAATCGATCGCACCACGCACATGACGCGCCCCCAGCAGCACCTTGTACAGCGAATAGAGCTGTTTGAGGTGCGGCACCACATCGGTGTATTCGCCGCGCAGCTTGCGCGACTCGGCCAGTTTTGGCGTCTCCAGCATCGCGCTGACCTTGTTGTAGGTCAGACGGGCGTGAGAATGGATCACCGCCTCGTAGAAGCAGTAGTCGGTCATTTCGCCGGATTTGGAGATGCTCATCTCACAAACCATGGCCAAGCGATCGACGTGGGGGTTGAGAGAGCACAGGCCGTTGGACAGTTGCTCTGGCAGCATTGGCACGACGCGCTCGGGGAAATACACCGAGTTGCCACGCACCTGGGCTTCGGCGTCCAGCGCCGAGCCGAGCTTCACGTAACTGGAGACGTCGGCGATCGCCACGTACAACTTCCAGCCGCCGGAGAACAGGCGCAGCTTGCCAGGCTTGGCTTCGCAGTAGACCGCATCGTCGAAGTCCCGGGCGTCTTCGCCGTCGATGGTGACGAACGGCAGGTGACGCAGGTCGATGCGCTTCTCTTTGTCTTTCTCTTCAACTTCCGGCTTGAGCTTGGCGGCTTCTTTGAGCACCGCTTCAGGCCATACGTGCGGGATGTCATAAGTACGCAGGGCGACATCGATTTCCATGCCCGGCGCCATGTAGTTGCCGACCACTTCCACCACATCGCCTTGGGGCTGGAAGCGCGGGGTTGGCCAGTGGGTGATCTTCACCTCGACGAACTGACCAACCTTGGCGTTGGCGTTACGCCCCGGAGTGACCAGCACTTCTTGCTGGATCTTCGGGTTGTCCGCGACGACAAAGCCGATGCCGCCTTCTTCGAAGTAACGGCCGACAATGCTTTCGTGGGCACGGGACACCACTTCGACGATCACGCCTTCACGACGACCACGGCGGTCCAGGCCGGACACGCGGGCCAGGGCCCGGTCACCGTCGAACACCAAGCGCATTTGCGCCGGGCTCATGAACAGGTCATCACTGCCATCGTCCGGGATCAGGAAGCCGAAGCCGTCACGGTGGCCGGCGATGCGACCCAGGATCAGGTCGAGCTTGTCCACGGGAGCATAGGTGCCGCGCCGGGTGTAGATCAGCTGTGCGTCGCGCTCCATGGCGCGCAGACGGCGGCGCAGGGCCTCGAGCTGGTCTTCGGTGGTCAGACCGAACTCTTCGACCAGTTGCTCGCGGCTAGCAGGCGAACCCCGATCGGCGAGATGCGCCAGGATCAGTTCGCGGCTAGGAATAGGGTTTTCATATTTTTCCGCTTCACGAGCGGCCTCGGGATCGAGGGACTGCCAATCGGCCATTAGAGAGTTTTCACCTTGTCTATATGCGGGTTAGTTTGGCATAGGCTTAATGAAACGGGAAATTTCAAGCACGCGATGTCTTTTCTAAAGTCTTTTGCGCCACCTTTTGAAGCCCGAAAAAGCACCGCTCGTGAAATTTAGCGGTTTTTTTGCCGTGAGGGGTTTACAGTTAAAAACACGCTCCGTATAGTGCGCGCCATCGACGACGTACACACGTTGCCGATACTGCCCAGATGGTGAAATTGGTAGACACGCCAGCTTCAGGTGCTGGTGACCGCAAGGTCGTGGAAGTTCGAGTCTTCTTCTGGGCACCAATTTCAAGCAGCAGATCAACGGTCTGCAAGCTTCACAAAAACCCGCGAAAGCGGGTTTTTGCGTTTCTGGCCCCTGCAATTTCGTTTGGCAATTACCAAAACAAAAACAGGGGTTTACAGATTAAAACGCGCTCCGTATAGTGCGCCACATCAACAGCGGCAACGCTGAAGATGCTGCCCAGATGGTGAAATTGGTAGACACGCCAGCTTCAGGTGCTGGTGACCGCAAGGTCGTGGAAGTTCGAGTCTTC
>NZ_JBSPTN010000010.1:0-37629 GCF_053850495.1 Pseudomonas sp. CFBP 5748 | reverse complement strand
TTCTGGGCACCAATTTCAAGCAGCAGATCAATGATCTGCAAGCTTCACAAAAACCCGCGAAAGCGGGTTTTTGCGTTTCTGGGCCTTGGAAACGGACGCGAAAATATCTGAATCACCGAAATCGCTATCGCGAGCAAGCTCGCTCCCACAGGGATTCATGTCGGACACAAAATCTGCATCCACTGAAAATCAACTGCGGGAGCGAGCTTGCTCGCGATGAGGCCAGCCCAGCCGCCCGATCAAGCCCTGAACTGCCCCAGGCTCGCCTTCAACTGCGCCGCCAAACTATCCAACACCTTGCCGCTGGCAGTGGTCTCGACCACAGCCTGGGCCGCTTTCTCGGCCTGGGCATGAATGGTTTCCACCCGTCCGCGCACTGCTTGCGCGCCCTGGGCCTGATGCGCCGCCGCCTGGGTCGCCAGGCCGATGGCCGCATGCACCTGCTCCACGGAGGCCTGCACCGACTGCTGCAAGCGCGCGCTGTCACGCAGCACCAACAGACCCTCATTGGCCTGGCGCCCGGCCTGGCCAATCGCAGCCACCGCCTCGCGAGCGCCCTGCTGCAGGGCCACGATATGCGCCTGGATGTCACCCGTGGAACTTTGGGTCTTGCTCGCCAACGCCCGAACCTCATCCGCCACCACCGCGAACCCACGCCCGGTTTCTCCGGCGCGCGCCGCTTCGATGGCCGCGTTCAAAGCCAACAGGTTGGTCTGCTCGGCGATCCCGTGAATCACCGTCAGTACCACTTCGATCTGCTCGCTCTGCTGCGCCAGTCGCTCGATGACCTTCGCCCCGGTATCCACCTGCCCGGCCAGCGCCTCAATCAAACCGCTGACCTTGGTCGAAGTGCGGGTGTTTTCATCAGTGGCCTGGCGGATCTCCACCACTTGCTGCAAGGCCGCCTGCATCGCCTGACTTTCCGACTGCGCTTCGTCAGCCATTTGCGACAGCGCCCGCAGACTCTCGGCCACTTCATCACGCTGCATCCCGGCAGCCGCATCGGCACCGGAGTTGCGCAGGGTCATCGCGCCGATTTCCACACCCGTGCGCTGGGCCACATCCCCCGCCTCCCGCACGATGGGTTGCAACTTATCCACAAAGCGATTGACCGCCGAGGCCATGTCGCCGATTTCATCCTTGCTGCTGATTTGTACGCGCTTGGTCAGATCGCCCTCGCCTGCCGCCAGATCGTTCATCGCCGCGATCAGCAGCTTCAAGCGATTGACCACCCGACGCCCCAGCACCACAGCCAGCAGCACCAGCACGCCGAAGCCCACCAACGCCAGGCCCATGCCGATGCGCCAGCGCAAGGTGCCTGCCGCTTCCTGCACGGTGCTCGCGGTGTTGGTCTGCATTTGCGTGGCGGTGGCCTGGGCCGATTGCAGGCGGCCGCGCATGGCGGTGGCGCTGTCAGCCGCCGCCCCCTTGAGGCTGTCGCCGACCAACTGGTCGCTGCTGGCGATCAAGGCCAGGAAACGCTGGTCCAGCGCCTTCAGGTCGGCTTCCACGGAAGCCGTGGAAACCCCCATCAATACTTTGCCGATCTCCACGCCATTGGGATTGATCGACGCCTCAAGGTAATACACCGACGGATCGTTCTTCGCCGCATCCAACACCTTATCCAACGCCCGCTCGCCCTTGCCCTTTTCCAGCAAGGCCTTGTTGATCGGGTTCTCCCGATTCAGATAGCGGGTCAGGTGCTCACCAGCAGCGTCGTCATAGATGACGAACAACACGTTGGGATTGCGCTGGGCCCGGCGAGCGAACTCGGAGAGGGTGGGCACATCGCTGTCCCACATGGCGCGGGGTGCGACGGAGGCCAGGAGTTGCGCCATATCATTGGCGGAATCCTTGAGGGTTTTCTCCAGCGTCGCCCGCAACTGCGCCTGCTCGTCCTTCAAACGCGCGGATAAACCGGCGGTGAGGCGCTGACGAGTGCTGGCAGACAAACTGTCCAGGCTCGAGGTGACTTCACGCCCGGCCTGTTCCAATTCGCCAGACAACTTTTGGCTGTCGCCCCCCAGCCGGGCGCCTAGATCGGCCTCCAGCGCGGTAACCGTGCTTCGGGTCAGCGCAACCGCCACCAGCACTTGCACCAAAAGGGCGATACCGAGGGTAACGAACACAGGCCGCAACAAACGGCTTTGTAACAGTGAGAGAACGGCCGACACAGGGAATCCCTCTACTAACGCCATTAATTTGATGGCACTTCAAAAGAAGTACTTATTATTCATGGTGTGTAGCAAGGGTCGTGCCGTCTGGCAGGCAAAAACGACAAAGGACCCAAACGAGGGTCCTTTGTGTTTTACATCAATGACTTATCAGGCGAACGGGTGACGCAGAACGATGGTTTCGTTGCGATCTGGCCCCGTCGAAATAATGTCGATCGGCGCACCGACCAACTCTTCAACGCGCTTGATGTAGTTGCGAGCCGCCACTGGCAGCTCTTCCAGGGTCTTGGCACCCACGGTCGATTCGGTCCAGCCTGGCATCTGCTCGTACACCGGCTCCAGGCCGATGTAGCTGTCAGCGTCGGTCGGTGCGTCGATGACAGCGCCGTCCTGATTCTTGTAGCCCACGCAGATGTTGATGGTTTCCAGGCCGTCCAGCACGTCCAGCTTGGTCAGGCACAGGCCCGAAATGCTGTTGACGTCGATGGCGCGACGCAGGATGACGGCATCGAACCAGCCGCAACGACGGGCACGGCCAGTGGTAGCACCAAACTCGTGGCCACGCTTGGCCAGGAAAGCGCCAACGTCATCGAACAGCTCAGTCGGGAACGGACCCGAACCGACGCGGGTGGTGTAGGCCTTGGTGATACCCAGGATGTAATCCAGGTACATCGGGCCAAAACCCGACCCCGTGGCGATGCCACCAGCCGTGGTGTTGGAGCTGGTGACGTACGGGTAGGTACCGTGGTCGATGTCCAGCAGCGAACCCTGGGCACCTTCGAACATGATGTCCTTGCCAGCGCGACGCAGCTCGTGCAGCTCGGCAGTGACGTCGAGCATCATCGGCTTGAGCAGCTCGGCGTACTCCATGCACTCGTCCAGGGTCTTCTGGAAGTCGATGGCCGGCTCTTTGTAGTAATTGACCAGGACAAAGTTGTGGTAATCCAGCAACTCACCCAGCTTGGCGGCGAAGCGCTCGCGGTGGAACAGATCACCGATGCGCAGGCCGCGACGGGCCACTTTGTCTTCATAGGCCGGGCCGATGCCGCGACCGGTGGTGCCGATCTTCAGCTCGCCACGGGCCTTCTCACGGGCCTGGTCCAGCGCAACGTGATAGGACAGGATCAGCGGGCAGGAAGGGCTGATACGCAGACGCTCGCGCACCGGTACGCCTTTTTCTTCCAGCTTGACGATTTCCCGCAGCAAGGCGTCGGGAGCGACCACCACACCGTTGCCGATCAGGCACTGCACGCCTTCGCGCAGCACGCCCGACGGAATCAGGTGCAGAACGGTTTTTTCACCGTCGATCACCAAGGTGTGACCTGCGTTGTGGCCACCCTGGTAGCGCACTACGGCGGCAGCATGTTCGGTCAGCAGATCAACGATCTTGCCTTTGCCCTCATCACCCCACTGGGTGCCCAGGACTACGACATTCTTACCCATAACACTTGTCCTCATTCGCGCAAACTTGGTGCCGGCCGCAGCCGGCGGGAAAACTCAAGAAGCCAGCGGCAATACTTGCCAAAGCCCGTTCTGCTGAATCAATTGCCGGTCGCAGTCCGCTTCACGGGCGGCGGCCAAAGGTTGCCCGGGCAAGGCCTGGACAACACGCTGACCCTCACTGCGCAACTGACAGACCGCCTGCCAGAGTGCCGCATCCGTACTGTCAGGCATCCAGATACCGCCAGACGGTAGCTCGACTTCAGCACGCCCCAGGGTCACCAGGGTTTTCAAATCGGTGGAGAAGCCAGTCGCCGGACGGGCACGACCAAAGTCGGCACCGATATCGTCATAACGACCGCCCTGGGCGATGGACTGGCCCACACCCGGTACAAACACCGCGAACACCACGCCGGTGTGGTAGTGATAACCGCGCAACTCGCCCAGGTCGAAATACAGCGGCAGCTCGGGGAAACGCACCGACAGACGCTCGGCAACCGCCAGCAAATCATCCAGCGCCGCCAACACAGGCGCCGGTGCATGGGCGAGGCGTTCGCGGGCAGCCGTCAGTACTTCACGACCGCCACACAGGTCCACCAACGCCCGCAGCATGCCCGACAGATCAGCCGGCAGGCCTTCGGTCAAGCTGATGACTTCGTCGATGGCCTTGCGCTGCAACGCATCGAACAACTGTTGCTCCACTTCTCCCGACAGACCGGCCGCGCGAGCCAGGCCACGATAGATGCCGACATGGCCCAGATCCATGTGGACATCGGGCACGTCGGCCAGTTGCAACATGGCCAACATCAGGCTGATGACCTCCACGTCGCTGCTCGGGCTGGCGTCGCCATACAACTCGGCGCCCAGCTGGATGGGGCTCCGGGAAGACGACAAGGCGCGTGGCTGGGCATGCAGCACGCTGCCGGCGTAGCACAGCCGGCTCGGGCCTTCGCGGCGCAGGGTGTGGGCGTCGATGCGCGCCACTTGTGGCGTGATGTCGGCACGAAAACCCATCTGCCGGCCCGACTGCGGGTCGATAACCTTGAAGGTGCGCAGATCCAGGTCCTGGCCCGCGCCGGTCAGCAGGGATTCCAGGTACTCGATATGCGGGGTGACGACGAACTCGTAACCCCAGCTCTGGAACAGATCCAACACCTGCCGACGCGCAACTTCGATACGCGCAGCTTCCGGCGGCAGTACTTCTTCGATGCCATCTGGCAGCAGCCAGCGGTCTACCGTTGCCATTACGCCATTCCCCTATGGTCCGGGCGGCCAGCTTTCGGGCTGGCCTTGAGTGAAGCAGAAAATGCCTGAGCCATGCGCACATCTTGGGCAAAAAACGCGCAAGGGCGACGTGACGAATGGCCCACAATCGGCCTCGCCCGGCACTTTCCTCGAAAAACCTGTCGAGTCGTTCAACCCGACGCCTGCAACTAAGAACGCAATCGAACGTGCAGACGCAAAAAAGCCGGGAATTTCCCGGCTGCCGCATCATACACACGTTTTCCCAAAGGATCACCCCGCCCGACGCTTTAGCCGCCAGGCGGAGTGCCTCAGGTCAACGTCGCATCAAGGCTTGGCCTTTTCCAGGTAACGGAAGAAGTCGCTGCTTGGGTCCAGGACCATGACGTCGGATTTGTTCGCAAAACTTTCACGGTAGGCGCGCAGGCTACGGTAGAACCCGTAGAACTCCTGATCCTGACCATAGGCCTTGGCGTAGATCGAAGCGGCCTGGGCATCACCATCACCACGGACCTCTTCCGATTCACGGTAGGCTTCGGCCAGCAGCACGCGACGTTGGCGATCGGCGTCGGCACGGATGCCTTCGGCCAGCTCGTTACCCTTGGCGCGGTGCTCGCGGGCTTCACGCTCACGCTCGGTGCTCATACGCTCGAATACGCTGCGATTCACTTCCTTCGGCAAATCGATGGCCTTGACCCGGACATCGACCACTTCGATACCCAGCTCTTTTTCCGCCATCGCGTTCAGCGAACGAGTGATGTCGGCCATGAGCGCATCACGCTCACCGGACACGACTTCATGCAGCGTGCGCTTACCGAACTGGTCACGCAGGCCCGATTCCAGACGACGGGACAAACGCTCGTCGGCGATTTGCTTCAGGCCCGAGGTCGCGGTGTAGAAGCGCTCGGCATCTTTCACCCGCCACTTGGCATAGGCGTCGACCATCACGGCTTTCTTTTCCAGCGTCAGGAAGCGTTGCGTCGGCGCGTCCAACGTCATCAGGCGGGCGTCGAACTTGCGCACCTTGTTGACGTACGGCACTTTCACATGCAGGCCTGGCTGGACATCAGCCTGGACCACGCGACCAAACTGCAGCAACACCGCACGCTCGGTCTGAGCCACGATGTAGAAGCAGTTCCAGGCAGCGATCGCCACGACGACACCGACAATAAGGGCGATCAGCGATTTATTGCTCATCAGCGACTC
Organism: Pseudomonas sp. CFBP 5748; assembly: GCF_053850495.1. Taxonomy (NCBI): domain Bacteria; kingdom Pseudomonadati; phylum Pseudomonadota; class Gammaproteobacteria; order Pseudomonadales; family Pseudomonadaceae; genus Pseudomonas; species Pseudomonas sp. CFBP 5748. The sequence continues at coordinate 31,567 of NZ_JBSPTN010000010.1, read as the reverse complement.
TCCCTGGTACGTGCTTGCTGTTGCTGCAGATCCGCCGCACGGGCGTTGCTTTCATTGCTGGTGGCTGCCGCGCCGGTCGACGGTGCGCTGGTGTTGCGACCGCTCTCGACCATCTTGTCCAGCGGCAGGTACAGCAGATTGCTCTGGCCGTTCTTGTTGCCCGTCACGAGGACCTTGCTGGTGTTGCTGAAGACTTCCTGCATGGTGTCCAGGTACAGACGCTCACGGGTGACTTCTGGAGCCTTGCGATACTCGGCCACCAGCTTGGTGAAGCGATCAGCCTCACCCTTGGCGCGGGAGACCACTTCATCGCGATAACCGTTGGCATCTTCGATGATGCGCTGGGCCTGACCACGGGCTTCCGGCACGACGCCGTTGGCATAGGTTTCAGCCTGGTTGCGCGAACGCTGTTCGTCTTCACGAGCACGAATCACGTCGTCGAAGGCTTCCTGGACTTCACGCGGTGCCGCGGCGCTCTGGACGTTGACCTGAGTCACGGTGATACCGGTGCGATAGGTATCGAGGAACCGTTGCAGGCGCTCCTTGATTTCGCTGGCCATCAACTCACGCCCTTCGGTCAGCACCTGGTCCATGGCGGTGGAACCCACCACATGGCGCAAGGCACTTTCGGTCGCATGCTGCAGGCTGATTTCCGGCTGGTCGACGTTCAGTACGAAGTCCTGCAGGTTGGTGATCTTGTATTGCACGGTCAGCGGCACTTCGACGATGTTCTCGTCTTCGGTCAGCATCTGGCCCTGCTTGGTGTACGCACGCTCACGCGTGACGTTCTCCATGTACTTCTGGTCGATCGGCGGGAAATAGATGTTCAGGCCCGGACCAACCGTCTCGTAGTACTTGCCGAAGCGCAGCACCACGGCCTGCTCCTGCTCGTCCACGACATAGACCGCGCTGTACAGCCAGACGGCCGCAAGCACGACCAGGCCAATGCCGAGCAGGCCGAAACCGCCGCCCTTGCCCGGACGACCGCCGCCATCGTCACCACGTTTCTTACCACCACCGAACAAACCGTTCAGGCTTTCCTGCAGCTTTCGGAAGGCCTCGTCGAGATCTGGTGGCCCCTTGCGGTCGCCGTTGTTACGACGTTTGCCACCCCAAGGATCCTGATTATTCGAGTTGCCACCCGGCTCATTCCAAGCCATAGCGCTCTCCATCTGATAAAGCAAAGACGCACCCACGGCGCGCCGACCAATGCTACAGAATGCCTGACACAGCTTTCTCAGGCTTTTATTGCAAAGTGTGTTGCTCGATGAACTCCATCGGCTGCAACCCTTCGCGACTGACCAGTCGGTTCAACTCCGACCGAGGCAGGCGAACAGCCAGCAGACAGACACCCTCGTCGTCATGCTCTTCTTTTTGCACCGCCCCCAGCTCAAAGAACTGGGCACGCAGCCGGGCGAAACGTTGCGGTAACTTCAGCGTGCCGACAAACAGATCGTTGCCCAACAGCTCCGCCACGGCCTGCTTGAGCAGGTCCAGGCCACTGCCGTCACGGGCCGACAACCAGACCCGTTGCGGCTTGCCATCGGCATCGCGCTGGATCTGCGGCTCCACGCCTTCGAGCAAATCGAGTTTGTTGTATACCTCGAGGATCGGCAAGTCCTGGGCCCCGATCTCGCCCAGCACCACCATCACTTGCTCGATCTGCAGCATCCGGTCCGGCTCGGCGGCATCGATCACGTGCAGCAGCAGGTCGGAGTTGCTCGACTCTTCGAGCGTAGCCCGGAAAGCCTCGACCAGCTTATGCGGCAGGTGGCGGATGAAACCTACGGTGTCGGCCAGCACGATCGGCCCAAGGTCGTCCAGATCGAGCCGGCGCAGGGTCGGGTCGAGCGTGGCGAACAACTGGTCAGCAGCATAGACGTCGGATTGGGTGACGTTATTGAACAGGGTCGATTTGCCGGCGTTGGTATAGCCCACCAGTGAAACCGTCGGGATGTCCGCGCGTTTGCGCCCGCGCCGCGACTGCTCGCGCTGGCTGCGGACCTTTTCCAGGCGCCCCTTGATCTGGCGCAAGCGAACCCGCAGCAGGCGTCGGTCGGTTTCCAGCTGGGTTTCACCCGGGCCGCGCAGACCAATACCGCCCTTCTGCCGCTCAAGGTGAGTCCAGCCGCGAACCAGCCGCGTGCTCATATGCTCAAGCTGGGCCAGTTCGACCTGGAGCTTGCCTTCATGGGTGCGGGCGCGCTGGGCGAAGATATCGAGAATCAGCCCCGTACGGTCGATCACGCGACACTCGAAAACACGTTCGAGGTTACGTTCCTGGCTGGGCGTGAGGATGTGATTGAAAATCACCAGATCGACGTGCTCGGCCTTGACCAGGTCGCGTAACTCCTCGACCTTGCCACTGCCGATCAGGAATTTGGCGGTTGGCCGATGACGCGGCACGTTGAAAAACGCGACGGTCTCGGCGCCGGCCGACAATGCCAATTCCTGAAACTCCTGCGGATCTTCGCGCGCCTCAGGGTCCTGTCCATCCAAGTGAACGAGAATGGCCCGCTCACCACCACCGTGGCGCTCAAAGAACAAAGGAGACTCCTATCAGGCGTTACCCGGTTCAGCGTCACCGCCTTCGGATTCGGTTGCGCTAGGCAGACGAATTGGACGAACTGGCACCACTGTCGAGATCGCGTGCTTGTAGACCATCTGGCTGACGGTGTTTTTCAGCAGGATGACGAACTGGTCGAAAGACTCGATCGTGCCTTGCAGTTTGATCCCGTTGACCAGATAGATGGACACCCCAACTTTCTCTTTACGTAAAGTGTTCAAGTAAGGGTCTTGTAGCGAATGCCCTTTTGACATGTGCCGCACTCCTTTAAGGATCAATAATTAAAATCGGAATCAGATGGCTTGGGCCGTCACACCCCCAAGGATAGACGGCAATTGCAAGGACTCAGCTCAATATGGAGATGGTCCCGAGGTATTTCAAGGCGCGTGGCAGATTGTCGCAATCGAGACTGTCGAGCCAATGCAAGTCAGTCCAACTGCGCAGCCAGGTGAACTGGCGTTTCGCCAATTGGCGCGTGGCAATGATCCCCCGCTCCTGCATCTCGGCTGACGTCAGCTTGCCGTCCAGGTAGTCCCAGACTTGTCGATAACCTACCGCACGTATAGACGGCAACCCGGCATGCAGGTCACTTCGCTCACGCAGGGCTACGACCTCGTCGATGAATCCCTGTTCCAACATTAATGTGAATCTTTGTTCAATTCGCCGATGCAGCACTTGCCGGTTCGCCGGAGCGATGGCCAGATTCGCGACAGTATAGGGCAATTGTTGCAGTCCCGAAGCGGCTGCTTCAGTACTTTGCGCAGATTGTCGCTGGCGCAGGGCCGTCATGCTCTGGCCACTGACCCGATAAACCTCCAGCGCCCGACTGAGCCGCTGCGGGTCGTTGGGGTGAATACGCGCCGCCGACTCCGGATCGATGGCCGCCAATTGCTCGTGCAGTGCTTGCCAGCCAAGGCGTGCAGCCTCTTCTTCGATCTGCGCGCGCACTTCGGGATCGGCTGCTGGCATGTCCGCCAGCCCATCGACCAAGGCCTTGTAATACAGCATCGTGCCGCCCACCAGCAGCGGAATCTTGCCCCGTGCGGTGATGTCGGCCATGGCCTGGAGGGCATCACGACGGAAATCGGCCGCCGAGTAAGCCTCGGCCGGATCGAGGATATCGATCAGGCGGTGGGGGAATTCGGCCAGCAGCTCTTTCGACGGCTTGGCGGTGCCGATGTCCATGCCCCGGTAAACCAGCGCCGAATCGACGCTGATCAGCTCGCACGGCAGGACTTTGGTCAACTCGATGGCCAGGTCGGTCTTGCCAGCGGCAGTCGGCCCCATCAGGAAAATCGCGGGTGGCAACTGGCTCATCAACGACCGCGCAGAAACAGTTTGTCCAGATCGTCCAGGCCCAGTTGGGTCCAGGTCGGCCGGCCATGGTTGCATTGACCGCTGCGCTCGGTGTTTTCCATGTCCCGCAGCAGGCCGTTCATTTCCGGCAGGGCCAGGCGCCGGTTGGCGCGGATCGCGCCGTGGCAGGCCATGGTGCCGAGCAGTTCGTTCAAGTGCGCCTGGATCCGGTCGCTGGTGCCGTATTCCATCAGGTCCGCCAGTACGTCGCTGACCAGGCGATTGGCCTCGGCCTGTTTCAACAACGCCGGGATCTGGCGGATCGCCAGGGTTTCCGGACCCAGGCGCTGCAATTCGAAGCCCAGGCGCTGGAACCAGCTCACATGCTCTTCGGCGCAATCGGCTTCGCGCTGGCTGACCGCCAGGGATTCGGGCACCAACAGCGGCTGGCCGCTCAGGCCTTCGCTGGCCATGGCGATTTTCAGCCGTTCGTACATGATCCGCTCGTGGGCGGCGTGCATGTCCACCAGGACCAGGCCCTGGGCATTTTCCGAAAGGATATAGATGCCTTTGAGTTGCGCCAGGGCATAACCCAGCGGCGGGATGTCACCCTGGCCGTCAGGCAATGCCGCCGCGCCGGGTTCGGGCAAGGGTTTGAAAAACTCGCGGTAGGCCGCCTGGGCCTCGGCCGCCGGCACGTTCGATTGCGGGCGCGGCGTGTATTGATACTGATAGCCGCTGCCGGCACCGGTTCCGGCCGTGTTGTAGCTCGGCTGCGGTTGGGGCTGTTCCAGCAACGCATTGGCCGCCAGGCGCATTTCGCCCTGGGGGCCGAACTCGCCTGCGTCCAACCCGGTGGGCCGGACCATGCCGCCGACCGCAGCCGGGGCCGCCAGTTGATCTTCCGGCCGCACATCGCCCAAGGCGCGGTGCAAGGTGCCGTAAAGGAAGTCGTGGACCATGCGCCCGTCACGGAAACGCACTTCATGCTTGGTCGGGTGCACGTTGACGTCCACCACCGCCGGGTCGACTTCGAAAAACAGCACGAAGGTCGGATGCCGACCGTTGAACAACACGTCGCGATAAGCCTGGCGCACCGCATGGGCCACCAGCTTGTCGCGCACCGCCCGGCCGTTCACATAGAAATATTGCAGGTCCGCCTGGCTGCGGGAAAAGGTCGGCAACCCGACCCACCCCCACAAGTGCAAGCCATTGCGCTCCACCTCGATGGGCAATGCCTGCTCCAGAAAACCGGCACCGCACACCGCGCCCACACGCCGGGCACGGGCCGCATCGTCGTGGGCCTCGTGCAGGCTGAGGATGGTCTTGCCGTTATGGCGCAAATGGAACGCCACGTCAAAACGCGCCAGGGCCAGACGCTTGATGACTTCTTGCAGATGATCGAACTCAGTCTTCTCGGCCTTGAGAAACTTGCGGCGGGCCGGGGTGTTGAAGAACAGATCGCGCACTTCCACCGAGGTGCCCACCGGATGAGCCGCGGGCTGCACGCGAGAGGCCATGTCCCGGCCTTCGGTCTCGACCTGCCAGGCCTGCTCGGCGTCGCGGGTGCGGGAGGTGAGTGTCAGGCGCGACACCGAACTGATGGACGCCAGCGCCTCGCCACGAAAGCCCAGGCTCATCACCCGCTCGAGGTCTTCCAGATCGCGAATCTTGCTGGTGGCGTGACGCGCCAGGGCCAGCGGCAGGTCGTCGGAAGAAATACCGCCACCGTCATCACGCACGCGCAGCAGCTTCACGCCACCTTGCTCGACATCCACATCGATACGCTTGGCCCCGGAATCGAGGCTGTTTTCCAGCAGTTCCTTGATGACCGACGCCGGGCGCTCGACCACTTCACCGGCGGCGATCTGGTTCGCCAGCCGGGGGCTGAGCAGTTCGATGCGAGCGTTGCTGCCGATCACTTCATCACTCATTGCTGGGCCGCCACTTCATTGCCGGGAATGGTCAGGGTCTGGCCAATCTTGAGCTCGTCGCTCTTGAGATTGTTGGCGCTGCGCAAGAGCGCGGGCGACACCTGGTAGCGCACGGCAATCATCGCCAGGGTCTCGCCAGGGTTGACGCGGTGGTCCCGCGGGCCTTGGGCGATCTTGCCGGAGTCGCGCAGCCAGGCAATGTAGGTGCCCGGTGGCGGGTTCTGCTGGAAGAACTGCCGCACGCCACTGCTGATGGAGCGGGCCAGGGCCTGCTGGTGATTGGCGGACGACAGCTTGGACGCTTCGTTGGCGTTGGAGATGAAGCCGGTTTCCACCAGGATCGACGGGATGTCCGGCGACTTCAGCACCATGAACCCGGCCTGCTCGACACGCTGCTTGTGCAGCGGCGTGACGCGACCGATGTTGCTCAAGACTTTCTGGCCGACGTTCAGGCTGGAGGTCAGCGACGCGGTCATCGACAAATCGAGCAACACACCGGCAAGCATCCGGTCCTTGTCGTCGAGGCTGACGTTGCCCGCACCACCGATCAGGTCGGAACGGTTTTCGCTGTCGGCCAGCCAGCGGGCAGTCTCCGAAGTGGCACCACGGTCGGACAGGGCAAATACCGAAGCGCCGAATGCCGCCGCCGAAGGTGCAGCGTCGGCATGGATGGAAACGAACAGGTCGGCGCCTTTCTTGCGGGCGATTTCGGTACGGCCGCGCAAGGGGATGAAGTAGTCGCCGGTACGGGTCAGCTCGGCACGGAAGCCTTTCATGCCGTTGACCTGGCGCTGCAGCTCACGGGCGATGGACAGCACCACGTCTTTTTCACGTTGCCCACGCGAGCCCGAAGCCCCTGGGTCTTCGCCACCGTGACCGGCGTCGATCACCACGATGATGTCGCGTTTGCCGGCCGGGGCCGGTGGCAACTTGATCGCCGGTTCAGTCGGCGTCACCGGCACCGCCGGTAGGGTGGCCACGTTGGTTGGCGGCGGCGGTGGCGGCGCGGCGTCGGCCGGGTTGTCGAACAGGTCCACCACCAATCGGTTGCCGTATTGGGCATTCGGGGCCAGGGTGAAGCTTTTCGGGGTCACGGCTTTTTTCAGGTCGATGACCACTCGCAGGTCGGTCGGCGTCCGTTGGGCCGAGCGCATCGCGGTAATCGGTGTATTGGCGGTGGCCACGTTCAGTGGCGCCCCCAGGGACGCGCCATTGATGTCAATCACCAGGCGATCCGGGGCGGTCAGGGTGAATACGCTGTGCTGCACCGGCCCCGTCAGATCGAAGACCAGCCGTGTGTTGTCCGGCGCCCGCCAGAGGCGAACGCTGTTGACCTTTGTCTCGGCCACAGCATCGACGGCCAGTGCCGTAAGCAACAGTCCTACGACAGCAACCACCGCGCGAAAGCGCATACCAAACCCCATCATCAATTAGTTTCCAATGCCAAAGCGGCACACCACGACTCGCCACGCGAGCCTTGCGGCGTCAGTTTCAGCGAACGCCCGCCGTTCTGCGCGCCAATGGTAATGGTCAGGTCGGGCTTTGGCAAAAAGCCTGCACCCTTCTGGGGCCATTCGATCAGGCACAAGGCATCATCTTCGAAATAATCGCGAATACCGAGGAATTCCAGCTCTTCAGGATCCACCAGTCGATACAGGTCGAAATGAAAGGCGCGAATGTCGCCGATCTCGTAGGGCTCGACCAAGGTGAACGTGGGGCTTTTTACCGCGCCGACGTGTCCGAGGCCGCGAATAATGCCACGGGACAACGTGGTTTTTCCCGCACCGAGGTCGCCTTCGAGAAAAATCAGGCCATGGCCCCCAGTGGTGCGCGCAATACGCGCCCCGAATGCCGTCATGGCTTGTTCGTCCGCCACGTACAGGGTTACTTCAGACACGGTGAATGCTCCTCCAACAACTGACGAATGACCGGGATCAGATCGGTCGCCGCCAGCCCCCGGCCCGACCGACCTGTTTGCGCACCGGCATTGGCGTGCAGCCACACCGCCAGGCACGCGGCCTCAAAACTGTCCATGCCCTGGGCGAGCAAGGCACCGACCACGCCGGCCAACACATCCCCCAGCCCAGCTGTGGCCATGGCCGGATGGCCCTGGCTGCAAACCGCCAGGCGACCATCCGGGCTGGCGATGAGGCTTCCGGCGCCCTTGAGAATCACCGTGGCGGTGTACTTCTGGCTCAACGCGCGGGCCGCCGCCGGACGATCGGCCTGCACCTGGGCCGTGGATACATCCAGAAGCCGCGCCGCCTCGCCTGGATGCGGGGTGATGACACAGTGTTCGGGCAGACTGACAACGCCGCTGCTCAGCAGGTTCAGCGCATCGGCATCCCAGACTTGCGGCAGCAGCGCATTGGCCGCCGCCGACAGCAGACTGCGACCCCACGCGGCCTGGCCCAGCCCCGGCCCGACCACCAGTACACTGGCCTGCTTGAGCAGGCCCATCAATTGATTGGCCGAATGGGTGCCCTGCACCATGACCTCGGGCAAACGCGTCAGCGCAGCCGAGACATGCTCGCTACGGGTCGCCATCGAAACCATGCCCGCGCCGCATCGCAGGGCGCTTTCGGCACTCATCTGGATCGCGCCGCCAAAACCCCGGTCGCCGCCAATCAACAGCACATGTCCGAACTTGCCTTTGTGGGAGGTCGGCATGCGAGGCGTCAGACACGGCAGATTGTGCGGTGAGAGCAGTCGGGCGCTGGCCGCTGCCGACTCAACGATATCGGGATCGGCGTGCAGATCGTTGAACACCAGTTCGCCAACCCGATCCGCCGCATCCCCCGTGAACAACCCCAGCTTCAGGCCAATGAAGGTCACGGTAAGATCGGCCGCCACCGCCGTGCCCAGCACCCTCCCGGTGTCAGCGCACAGTCCCGAGGGAATATCCACCGCCGCGACCGGCAGGCCACTGACATTGATCGTATCGATAGCTCGCACATAGGGCTCGCGTACATCGCCACTCAACCCGGTACCGAGCAACGCGTCCAGCAGCACGCCACGCAATTCGGACTCGTCAGACCAAGGCTCCACCGGCACACCCACCGCGACAGCCTCGGCGTGGGCGTTGGCGGCATCGCCCTGCAAACGCCGAGGTTCGCCCACCGTCAGCACCCGCACCGACCAGCCGGCGCGCCGAGCCAGAGTTGCTACCAGATAGCCATCGCCAGCGTTGTTGCCGTGCCCGGCCAGCACGGTCAGCTCGCTGGCGTCAGGCCAGTGCCGGACAATCGCTCGCCAAGTGGCACGGGCCGCGCGCTGCATCAATTCGAAGCCGCTGGTACCTGCCGCGATCAGTTGCGCGTCAAGGGCCCGGACCTGCGCGGCACTGTACAGCGCGTCGGGAAAATCATCTTTAGTGTGCGGCATGCGTCTTCAGGCTCCGATGTCTGGCAGAATTATACGCATCTCAGCTCCGGTTTCTCTCGCCTCATGCCTGCCATTCCCACAGACCTCCCCGCCCTCGCCCAATCCATCAAGGACTGGGGCCGCGAGCTGGGTTTCCAGCAAGTCGGCATCAGCGGCCTGGACCTTGCCGAGCATGAGCAACATTTGCAGCGCTGGCTCGACGCGGGCTATCACGGCGAGATGGACTACATGGGCGCCCACGGCAGCAAACGCTCGCACCCCGAGGAACTGGTGCCGGGCACATTGCGGGTGGTTTCCCTGCGCATGGACTACCTGTCGGGCGACACACAAATGGCGCAGATGCTCGGCCAACCGGAAAAGGCCTACGTCTCGCGTTATGCATTGGGCCGCGATTACCACAAATTGATCCGTAAACGTGTGCAGCAACTGGCAGAAAAAATTCAGGCGGTCATCGGCCCCTTTGGCTATCGCGCCTTCGTCGACAGCGCACCGGTGCTGGAAAAAGCCATCGCCGAACAGGCCGGCCTGGGCTGGATCGGTAAAAACACCCTGGTGCTGAACCGCAAGGCCGGCAGCTACTTCTTCTTGAGCGAGCTGTTTGTCGACTTGCCCCTGCCGGTGGATCCGCCCCATGCCAGCGAACATTGCGGCAAATGCACCGCGTGCCTGGACATCTGTCCTACGAATGCCTTCGTCGGCCCCTACGTGCTGGATGCCCGCCGCTGCATTTCCTACCTGACCATCGAGCTGAAAAGCGCCATCCCCGAGGAACTGCGACCGTTGATCGGCAACCGGGTGTTCGGGTGTGATGACTGTCAGATCGTCTGCCCATGGAATCGCTTCGCCCGACCGTCCGGGGAAAGCGACTTCAAGCCTCGCCACAACCTGGACAATGCCGGGCTGGCCGAGTTGTTCATGTGGGACGAGGAGAAATTCCTCAGCAGCACTGAAGGCTCACCTCTGCGCCGCGCCGGTTACGAGCGTTGGTTGCGCAACCTGGCGGTGGGCCTTGGAAATGCCCCGTCAACGATTCCGGTGCTACAAGCGCTGGAGGCCCGGCGCGACTATCCGTCGGAGCTGGTGCGTGAGCATGTGGAATGGGCGTTGCGCCAGCACACCGGACGTCAAACCTCGTCGTTATAGACGAACTTCGGCATTTCCCAGTGGAAGCGGATCGCCAGGAGCCGCAGCAAAAAACCACCAAACAAGGTGATAAGAATCGCCTGCTCATTCGGCAATTGCAGGTAGACACACAGCAAATAGCACCAGGCCGCGGCAAACGAGACGCTGGCGTAGAGTTCGCGGCGGAAGATCAGCGGGATGTCGTTGCAGAAAATGTCCCGCAGGATGCCACCGAACACACCGGTGATGACACCGCTGACCGACGCCACCAGCATGCCGTGGCCCATTTCCAGGGCAGTCATGCAGCCGATCAGGGTGAACGCCACCAGGCCCACGGCGTCGAGCACCAGGAACAATGAACGCAGATGACGCATCCAGCGCGCCAGGAACACTGTGAGCATCGCCGCCGCGGTGGTCAGCACCAGGTATTCCGGGTGCTTGACCCAGGTGAGCGGGTAATGACCGAGCAGTACGTCGCGCACCGAACCGCCACCCAACGCCGTGACGCAGGCGATCAGCACCACGCCGAACCAGTCCATGCCACGGCGCCCGGCGGACAAGGCGCCGGTCATGGCTTCGGCGGTGATGGCGATCAGATAGAGCATCAGCAACATGGGGGCGGTCCTTACAGGAAGGCGCGCAGTCTAGCCATTTCGGGCAGGCACCAAAAGAGGGCAAGGCAACGACTCCAGCCTAAACACCCTGTCCACCCGGCCAAACTGATCCCCGTGGCGAGGGAGCCTGCTCCCGCTCGGCGGCGAAGCAGTCGCAAACCGGGCAGTGCGTTTGACCTGAAAAACTTTGAGGGCCTGCTTCGCAGGCCAGCGGGAGCAAGCTCCCTCGCCACAAAAGCGTTCTCGCCTGCCACCTCGCCGCAGTAGCCTGCGAGCCGACTCAGAACTTGATGAAGTGCTTACGGTAATGCTGCAACTCGGCAATGGACTCGCGAATGTCGTCCAGGGCCAGGTGGCTGCCGCCCTTCTGAAAGCTGTCACGCACTTCTGGAGCCCAGCGGGCGGCCAGTTCCTTGAGGGTGGAGACGTCCAGGTTGCGGTAGTGGAAGTAGCTTTCCAGGGATTTCATGTGGGTATACAGGAAACGACGATCCTGGCAGATGCTGTTGCCGCAGATCGGTGACTTGCCCTTTGGCACCCACTGTTCCAGGAAGGCGATGGTCTGGGCTTCGGCCTCGGCCATGCTGATTTTGCTCTCACGTACCCGCTGGGTCAGGCCCGAGCCGCCATGCTGGCGAGTGTTCCATTCGTCCATGCCAGCCAGGATTTCGTCGCTGTGGTGGATCGCGATCACCGGGCCTTCGGCCAACGTGTTGAGGTCACTGTCGGTGACGATGGTGGCCATTTCGATGATGACGTCGGTATCAGGGTTCAGACCGGTCATTTCCAGGTCGATCCAGATCAGGTTCTGCGGGTTTTGCATAGGGGAGCTCCTCGGCGTAGCTGCGCAGTTTAGCCTAGGCCGGCCTTTGGGCGTGCTAAACTCGCGGCCGTTTTACCCTATTCGCTGCATTTCTTCATACGGAACACCCATGGCCAAACGCCAACTCAATCGTCGTCAGAACTGGCGCATCGAAAAGATCCAGGGCGAGCGCGCCGCCCGCGCCGCCAAACGCGAGTCCAGTGCGGTCGAGGCCCTGGAGGGCGGCGACCTGGGCCCTGAACAGACCGGCCTGGTGATCGCACACTTCGGTGTGCAGGTCGAGGTCGAAGCCTGCGAAGGCGAACTGGCCGGCCAGGTGTTCCGCTGCCACTTGCGAGCCAACCTGCCAGCGCTGGTCACCGGCGACAAGGTGGTCTGGCGTGCCGGCAACCAGGGTATCGGCGTGATCGTCGCGCAATTGCCGCGCCACACCGAGCTGTGCCGTCCGGACAGCCGCGGCCAGCTCAAGCCGGTGGCCGCCAACGTCGACATGATCGTCATCGTGTTCGCCCCGCTGCCCGAACCCCACGCCAACCTGATCGACCGCTACCTGGTGGCGGCCGAACACGCCGGCATCCGCCCACTGTTACTGCTCAACAAATTCGACCTGATCGACGAGCACAACGCCCCGGCGCTGAATGCCTTGCTGTCGGTTTATCGGGATTTGGGTTACCCGGTGCTGGAAGTCTCGGCTCATCACGGCAACGGCATGGAGCAGTTGCAACAGCAACTGGACGGACGCATCAGCGTGTTCGTCGGCCAATCCGGCGTCGGCAAGTCATCGCTGGTCAACAGCCTGCTGCCGGAAGTCGAAACCCGCGTCGGGCCGTTGTCCGAACTGTCTGGCCAAGGCACCCACACCACCACCACCGCGCGGTTGTTCCACTTCCCTGGCGGCGGTGAATTGATCGACTCGCCAGGCATCCGCGAATTCGGCCTGGGCCACGTCAGCCGGGCCGATGTCGAAGCCGGGTTCATCGAGTTCAACGACCTGATCGGCACCTGCCGCTTCCGCGACTGCAAGCACGACCGCGAACCCGGTTGCGCCCTGCTCAAGGCCCTGGAAGAAGGCCGCGTGCATCAGCAACGGATGAACAGCTACCGCTCGATCATCGCCAGCTTGCCGGAAAGTAGTTACTGACCTGCACGCAATATGGAACCAATCACTCTTGTGGCGAGGGAGCTTGCTCCCGCTTGAGTGCGAAGCACTCACCTTGGATGGGGCTGCTTCGCAGCCCAGCGGGAGCAAGCCTAATGCGAACAGTGATCCACAAAAAAGCCGACAATGATGTCGGCTTTTTTGTGGGTTACTGCGCAGGCGGCTCGGCCGGTTTCGGCGCGGCGTCGTCGAACAGGTTCAGACGTTCGCGCAGCTCATGGGCCGGCACGGGCTGCTGGTCCGCCGGCAAGGCGTTCGGATCAGCCGCTGCGCCCGGCGTCTGCGGCACCTCGCCCGGCGCGCCCTGGGCAGGATCCGGGGCCGGATCATCGGTTTGCGAACCTTCGATGGCTTGCTGGGCCTTCTTGGTCAACACCACGATATCGATACGCCGGTTGACCGGGTTGAATGGATCCTTGCGATCGAACAACGCCGAGGACGCATAACCGACCACCCGCGCCACCTGCTCGTCGGGATAACTGCCGGCCACCAAGGCGCGACGGGCCGCGTTGGCGCGGTTGGCAGACAATTCCCAGTTACCGAAATCGCCCTTACCTATGTAAGGCTTGGCATCGGTATGGCCACTGATACTGATCTTGTTCGGCACCGCCTTGATGGTGTCGGCCATGGCCAGCAGAATGTCCTCGAAATAAGGTTTCAGCCGCGCGCTGCCAGAATCGAACATCGGCCGGTTCTCGGCGTCCATGATCTGGATGCGCAAGCCGTTCGGCGTGATTTCGAAGAGGATCTGGTCCTTGAATTTCTGCAACTGCGGGTTCTCTTCGACCTTGTTCTGCAGCTCCTGCAGCAGCAATTCCAGGCGTTCACGCTCGACCTGCTCGGCCATGCCTTCGACCTGCTCGGAATCCACCGTCACCTTGTCGGGCTGGGGCTCGGATTTGACTTCAGGGTTGAGAGTCGTGTCCGGCGCCAGGGTCGGTGAGCCGCCCAGGTCGATGATGTACGGCGTGCCGCTTTCAGTAAAACCCACCGGGTCCTTGAAGTAACCGGCGATGGCGATCTTCTGTTCCGGGGTCGCGGTGGACAGCAGCCACAGCACCAGGAAGAACGCCATCATCGCCGTCGCGAAGTCGGCGAAGGCGATTTTCCAGGCGCCCCCGTGATGCCCGGCGGCAATGCGCTTGACGCGCTTGACGATAATCGGCTGATTATTTTCCATGACTTAACGACCGCGAACCGCTTGTTCCAGCTCGGCGAAACTTGGACGGTGCGCCGGGTACAGGACCTTGCGGCCGAATTCCACTGCCAGCGATGGCGGCATGCCCGAGGCCGAGGCCACCAGGGAAGCCTTGATGGCTTCGTAGACATTGAGTTCTTCCTTGGCGTCGTGGGCCAGGGAGTGGGCCAGCGGGCCGAAGAAACCATACGCGGCCAAAATACCGAAGAAGGTACCCACCAGTGCCGCCCCCACGTGCAGGCCGATGGATTTCTGGTCGCCGTCGCCCAGGGAAGCCATGGTCACCACGATGCCCAATACCGCCGCGACGATACCGAAGCCGGGCATGCCGTCAGCGATGCCATTGACCGCGTGGGACGGGTGCTCCAAGTCTTCCTTGAGGCTGTACAGCTCCATGTCGAACAGACCTTCGAGTTCATGGGGCGCCATGTTGCCGGACGACATGATGCGCAGGTAATCACAGATGAACGCCGTCATGCGGGCGTCCTTGAGCACCGAGGGGTACTTGGCGAAGATCGGGCTGGCGGAGGCATCTTCAATATCCCCCTCGATCGCCATCATGCCTTCGCGGCGGCTCTTGTTGAGGATTTCATAGATCAGCCCCAGCACTTCAAGATAGAAGGTGTGACTGAAGCGCGAACCGAACATGCTCAGGGATTTTTTGAGCACATGCATCGTCATATAGCCAGGGTTGGCCTGCAAGAATGCGCCGAGGGCCGCGCCACCGATGATCAGCACCTCGAAAGGTTGGATCAGGGCGGCAATCTTGCCATGGGAGAGTACGTATCCGCCGAGCACGCTCGCGAACACGACAATGATGCCGATAATTTTAGCCATAGGTAGAAAGTACTTATTTAAGTCGGGTTCAAGGTCATATTCGGAAGCTGGAAAATCTCTTCTTCTACTTATCGGCAAAACTGCGCCAGACTATAGCCAGTTCTGGCGAAAAGCCAATTTGCCCCGTTCCGGGCGTAGATACTTCATCCGATGATCACGTCCAACCATGACTCACGAAACGAAGACATCAACTGCGCGACCGACCACGCTCGAAGGCTGGGTAAAGCTGCTCGAGGGCGTGCACCTGCCGGTGCCCCAGGCCAGTCATGACCTGGTCTGCAAGGCCATTGCCGACAGTCGTCGGTCATTGCGTGACATCGCCGAGCTCATCCAGGACAGCCCTGCCCTGGCACTGAGCGTCATCCGCGAAGCCAACCATCACACCCATGGCAGCCTTGCAGAACCTGCGGAAAATCTCGAAGTGGCCATCAACCGCCTCGGTCTCAAGCGCACCGAAGAACTGCTTGCCCGCCTGCCCTCGTTGCCGGAGCAACTGATACCCGTTGCCCTGCGCCAGCTGCAATTGATCAGCCAACACGCGACACAACAGGCCAATGGTTTTTTTGCCAGCCGCCTGGCGCGGCTGTGGCAAGACATCCACTGGGGCAGCCTGTTGTTTCTGTCACCACTCTGGCCTCTGGCCCTGACTCACCCGCGATTGCTGGAAGAATGGGAATTGCGGGTCATCCATAAAGGCGAGCCGGCCAGCAAGGTGGAGCGCGAGCTGTTCGGCGTCGGCCTGCTGAAAATCTGTTTGGCGCTGGTGGAGACCTGGCGGCTGCCCGTCTGGGTCATACAGGGCTACCGCCTGTTACTCAATGAACGCCGCGAGTTGGTGAAAGTGCTGCGCATCGCCCGGGACAGCGAACACCCGCTGCGCCAGCAGAATCGCCTGGACGACGACCCGATCCTGCGACGCTGGCTCAATCAGCCGGCCAACACCGTGTTGCTGGCCAACGGCCTGGCCCTTTCAGCGCAACAGGCCTGGGACGGTCCTCACAGTGCCCGCTGGCAATACCTCACTAGTTTGTATCTGCAAATGTCCATGGATGAAATCCAGCAGCAATTGCACCAACAGGCCGTCAACAGTGCCCGCCATCACACCATGCCAGACCTCTGGCACCCGGCCGTGGCGCTGATCTGGCCCTGGGGCAGTCGTCGCATTCACCCCGGTTTGCTGCCAGCCGCCCCGCCCAGCGCCGAGGACCTGGGTCAATGGCGCAAACGATGTGCCGAATTGCTGGTGGAACCCAGCCCCTTCAGCAACGCTATCCACCTGACCACCTCGGCTCGGGATGCGCTGGTGGCGTGCGGTATGCGCCGGGTGATGATTCTGATGGCCGACCGCAGCCAGACCAGCGTGCGCGTACATCAAACCGCCGGCTTGCCCCAGGATGCAGCGGCCATGAGTTTCTCCATCAACCAGAGCAAGGTCTTGCAGCGCTTGCTGGCCCAGCAGGCCCAGGTGCGCCTTAACCCCGAGAACAATGCGCAGTTTTCCGCGCTGCTGCCGCCGGGCCTGCGCGGCCTATTCCGGGGTGAGCATCTGCTGTTGCGTTCCCTGACCTGCAACGGTCGGGTGATCATGCTGGTGGTCGTGGACCAGGGCGGCGGACCGTTCTCGGACGTGACCGTGCAGGCCTTCGGCAAAACCGTGCAATGCATCGAAAGAGCCCTGCATACCTTTACCAACCGCAGTCGCTGAACTTGCTACAATCGTTTCCCTTTGCGCCCCTGGAGACCTCACATGCCTGACTTCTCTGGCTTGCCGCTGGTGATCGAGCCGAGCGAGCTGCTGCCGCGCCTCGACGCCCGCGAACTGATCCTGGTGGACCTGACCAGCGCCGCCCGCTACAGCACCGGACACATTCCCGGCGCACGTTTCGTCGACCCCAAGCGCACGCAACTGGGCCTGCCCCCAGCGCCAGGCCTGTTGCCGGCCAAAGCCGATCTGCAAGCGCTGTTCGGTGAGCTCGGGCATCACCCGGATGCGGTCTACGTGGTCTATGACGATGAAGGCGGTGGCTGGGCCGGGCGCTTTATCTGGCTACTGGACGTGATCGGCCACTCGCACTACCACTACCTCGACGGCGGCCTGCTGTCGTGGCTGAACGAGGGCCTGCCCGTCTCCACTGAAGTGCCCGCACCCGTCGCCGGCGCGGTGAACCTGACGCTGCACGACGAACCCACGGCCACTCGTGAGTACCTGCAAAGCCGTCTCGGCGCCGCCGACCTGGCAATCTGGGACGCACGCGGCCCGCTGGAATACTCCGGCGAGAAAGTCGTCGCCGCCAGGGGTGGACACATTCCCGGCGCGATCAATTTCGAATGGACCGCCGGCATGGATCAGGCGCGCAACCTGCGCATTCGCAAGGATATGCCGCAGATCCTCGAGCAATTGGGCATCACGCCGGACAAAGAAATCATCACCCACTGCCAGACTCACCATCGCTCTGGCTTCACCTATCTGGTGGCCAAGGCGCTCGGTTATCCGCGAGTCAAAGGCTACGCCGGATCCTGGGGCGAATGGGGCAACCACCCCGACACCCCTATCGAGCTCTGAAGGTTCTTAAGGACAGTTAATGAAAAACCGTTTGTTCATCCTCTCTCAATACCTGTTGCCCCACCATCTGCTGTCGCGGTTGGCCGGCTGCATTGCCGAATGCCGCGTGCGCTGGTTCAAGAATGCCTTCACCGCGTGGTTCGCCAAGCGCTATCAAGTGGACATGTCCCAGGCCCTGGTGGAAGACCTGACCGCCTATGAGCATTTCAACGCATTCTTCACCCGCGCCTTGAAAGACGGCGCACGCCCACTGGACCCAACCCCGGGCGCGATCCTCAGCCCCGCCGACGGCGCCGTCAGCCAGCTCGGCCCGATCGAGCACGGCCGGGTATTCCAGGCCAAGGGCCACAGCTTCAGCGTGCTGGAACTGCTGGGCGGTGACTCGACCAACGCAGCGCCGTTCATGGGCGGCGACTTCGCCACCATTTACCTCTCGCCCAAGGACTACCACCGCGTGCACATGCCGTTGGCCGGCACCCTGCGGGAAATGGTCTACATCCCCGGACGGATCTTCTCGGTCAACCAGACCACTGCTGAAAACGTTCCGGAGTTGTTCGCACGCAACGAGCGCGTGGCGTGCATTTTCGACACCGAGCGCGGGCCGATGGCCGTGGTGCTGGTGGGCGCCATGATCGTGGCGTCCATCGAGACCGTCTGGGCCGGCCTGGTGACTCCACCCAAGCGTGAACTCAAGACTTTCCGCTATGACGAAGCCGCCCGCGCGCCGATCCATCTGGAAAAAGGCGCCGAACTGGGCCGCTTCAAACTGGGCTCCACCGCCATCGTGCTGTTCGGGCCGGACCAGGTGAAATGGGCCGAAGAACTGGTGGCCGGTTCACCCGTGCAGATGGGCCAGGGGCTGGCGCTGCCAAAGTCTGAATAAAAGATCAAATGTGGGAGCGGGCTTGCTCGCGATAGCGATTCTTCAGTCACCTTGATATCGACTGGTCCGACGCCATCGCGAGCAAGCTCGCTCCCCCAGGGTATCCAGCATAGATAGCGCACTTCTTTTGACTACAACTGCTAGAGTTGGAAACATCCCTTTCATTTCCCGCCGGAGCCCGTCCACGGCATGAATGAGACCAGCCCTCTCCAGTTATTGCGCGTCCTGGCCCCGACGCAATCACGCCTGTCGTTCTGCGACGCCACGCCACGCGACCTCAAGCGCTGGATCGCCAACCTGCCCAAGGCCAACATCGGCGAAACCGCCCGCTTGCTGTATCAGGCCCTCGGCGAACTCAACCAGTTACTCACGCCCAGCGATAATCGCCTGCAGTTGCTCGAATTGCTGCGACCCGAGGTGTATTACGTCTGCAAGCACCTGGAGCGGCACTTCCTGCAACAGGCCATCATGCTGGATGATCGCTCACGCAAGATCGTCAACCTGTGCCAGGCCCTGCAAACCCAACTGGCAATGGGCTACAAACAGATCGTGGCGCGCATCGCCCCGAAGTACACCAAGGACCAGGCCCGCCTGCTGAGCACCGCGCTGCAACGGGCGATGCATGCCCTCGACGGCACGCTGCTGCGTGTTACCCAGTTGTACAGTCCTGTGCCCGAAGGACTGTGGCTCGATTTGCATCAGTTGTACCGGATCGCCTGCCAGCACCGGTTGCAGCACCTCAACGTAAGCGATGAACTGGCTAGCCAGGTGCAACAGTTGAATGCCGAGCAAACCTATGTGGTCGCCCTGCTGCTGGGCGCCTCACGCAGCAATCAACTGCGCCAGGGCCAGATCGCACGGCTGGCCGAGGTACTGGAGTCCTGGAGCCAGTGGGTCAAGCTCGATCCGACCGCCGTCACCGCCAGCCTGTTCGCCGTCGCGCCGGAACTGGATGTCGGGCCGCGCTATCGCTCCAAGTTCAGGGCCGAGCAGCAGCCGACTTTGCAGGGGTTTGATCCACAACCACTGGTACGCGCGATTGCCGGCCATCTGGAACAACCCGCCGACCACACCCTGCCAGTCCCCGGCGGCATGAGCGCCGACACTTTGCATCACCTGCAAGCCGCCTGGGGCGAAGCCGCTGAACGCAGCTTTCAGCGTACCGAGGGCAATGGCACGCTCACGTTGTGCGTGGGCATGAGTGCGCTGCACTACTACCTCGGCGGCGAGCGCTCTTTCAGCGAGATCCTGAAAAACCCCAGCACGCGCAAGGCGCGCTTCGAGGCCTCGCCAACCAAGGCCAACGACACCTGGAAACAAGCCTTCGACGCCGCCCCGGCCGGCGACAGCGACCTGCTGCCCTATGAAGAAATCGAGTATCCGGTCAACCCGGCCGATGACGATGGCACCAGTTCCGACAACCAGCACCACTTCCCCACCTACGACCTGCCGATCATCAACCACAGCCCCGGCGGTTACTGCCTTGGCTGGCCAAAAGAGGTGCCGGAGCAGCTACAAGCCGGGGAAATGGTCGGCATTCGGGACACCAGCGATCAAGCCTGGAGCATCGCGGTGGTGCGCTGGATCCGCCAGGTGCGCAACGGCGCCATGCAAATGGGCATCGAACTGGTCGCGCCCCATGCCCAGCCTTGCGGACTGCAACTGGTGCGCGAAGAAAATGAGCACGGCCACTACCTGCGAGGGCTGTTGCTTCCCGAGATCAGCGCCATTGACCTGCCTGCCACCATGATCGCCCCGCGCCTGCCTTTTCAGGAGGGCCAGCACGTGCTGATCAATACCAATGGCCAGGAACGCCGGGCGGGGCTGGACCGACGGGTCACCAGCACCCACAGCTTCAACCAGTTTGCTTATCACCAGGAGGATTCAGGCGAGACCGGTGATGGCAACGACGCTGAGGGAGATTTTGATTCGTTGTGGAAGTCGCTGTAGGAGCTGCCGAGCGAAGCGAGGCTGCGATCTTTCCAAGAACAATTGAGTCTCAAGCGAAAGATCAAAAAATCGCAGCCTTCGGCAACTCCTACACAGGTAAGCGTCGGGCTTAAAGCTGCCCATCCCGATCCCTGAAGCCCAGCAGATACAACACCCCATCCAACCCCAGGGTTGAAATCGCCTGCCTGGCCGACTGTTTTACCAGCGGCTTGGCCCGGAACGCCACGCCCAAGCCGGCGATCGCCAGCATTGGCAGGTCGTTGGCGCCGTCGCCCACAGCGATGGTCTGCTCCAGGCGCAGGCCTTCCTTCTCGGCCAGCTCACGCAGCAGGTCCGCCTTGCGCTGGGCATCGACGATGGGCTCGACGGCCACGCCGGTCACCTTGCCATCCACCACTTCCAGTTCGTTGGCGAATACGTAGTCGATGCCGAGCTTGGCCTGCAGCTGCTTGGCGAAGTAGGTGAAGCCGCCAGACAGGATCGCCGTCTTGTAGCCCAGGCGCTTGAGTTCCGCGAACAGAGTCTCGGCACCTTCGGTCAGGCGCAGGGAGGCGCCGATGGCGTCCAGCACGTTGACGTCCAGACCTTTGAGCAGCGCCAGGCGCTCCTTGAAGCTGGCGCGAAAATCCAGCTCGCCGGCCATGGCACGCTCGGTAATGGCCGACACCTGGTCACCGACGCCGGCCGCCTTGGCCAACTCGTCGATGACTTCGGCTTCGATCAGCGTCGAATCCATGTCGAATACCGCCAGGCGGCGGTTACGACGGAACAGCGAGTCTTCCTGGAATGCGATGTCGACATTCAGCTCCTGGGCCACGCTCAGGAACTCGGCACGCAACGCCTGGGGATCGGCCGGTTCACCGCGCACAGAGAACTCGATGCAGCCCTTGCCCTTGTCGTCCGGGGTATCCAGCGGCATGCGCCCGGACAAACGGTCGATGTGATCGATGTTCAGGTCATATTTGGCGGTGATCGAACTGACGCGCTGCAACTGCTCGGCGGTGACCTTGCGAGTCAACAGGGTAACGATGTGGCGCTTCTTGCCCTGACCGGCCACCCATTGCTGGTAGTCGGCTTCGGAGACCGGGGTGAAACGCACCTGCTGGTCGAGTTTGTACGCGGTGAACAGGATGTCTTTAAGCACCGACTTGCTCTGTTCGGCGTCCGGGATTTCAACCAGGATGCCGAACGACAGCGTGTCATGAATCACCGCCTGACCGATGTCGAGAATGTTCACACCACCCTGGGCCAGAACGCCGGTAATGGCCGCAGTCAGACCCGGACGGTCGCTGCCAGTGATGTTTATCAGGACGATTTCGCGCAAGGCGCACCCCCGCAGGTGGAAAAAAACCGCATTCTACCCACATTCAGTGACCATCGGGCACCGCCAGTGCTTTGCCGGTCATGGGGCTGTCGCTATACTGCGCGTCAATTTCACGGACAAAGAGCCGAGCTCAGTGAACCGGCCCACGCCAGTCAAAACCGACAATTTCTTCCTGCTGATCTTCCGCGCACTGCGCCACCGTCGCGTGCCGATTGCATTGCGCATTGCCAGCCATAACGTGATTCTGGTCGCCCTGGCCCTGGTCATCTATGCCTGCGTGATGGGTCTGCAGTTCAAGCAGGCCATGCATGAGCAGGCCGATGCCCTGGGTGAGAGCCTGACCACCCAGACCGCAACCTCTGCCACCGAGCTGCTGGTGTCCAACGATATCCTCAGTCTCAACGTGCTGCTCAACAACCTGACCAAGAACAAACTGGTGGCCCATGCTGCCATCTACAGCGTGGACAACCGCATCCTCGCCGAGGCCGGCCAGCGTCCCAAGCCTGGCCTGCTGGGCGAATCCGGCGGCATGTACCAGAGCAAGATCACCTTCCAGGACGTGACCGCCGGGCAACTGCGCATCAGCCTGGACATGGATCAGTTCCAGCAACCGATGACCATCAGCCTGCAAAGCATGGGCATCCTCAGCGCGATACTGCTGGCGCTGGCCTTGGCCTTGAGCCTGCGCCTGGGCCGACACATCTCCACGCCACTGCTGCAATTGCGCGTCTGGCTGCGGGACATCGACGAACACACCCCGGCCACCCAGCGCCAGGACGAAATCGGCGACCTGGCCCGGCAACTGCACGCCAGTTTCGCGCCGGAGCCTGAACCCGTGCCGGAGCCTGAGGACATCGATTACGTTGACGACGATGCCGAGCCAGGTTTCGAAGTGCGCAACCTGCGCGACCCGGGCTTCGACGAAAGCCAGCCGATGCCAGCCGCCAAAGCGGCTCCACGCCACGTGGTACGCACCGTTGAAGACGATGAAGACGACGACGCCTTTGCCGACCTGCGGGACGAATCGGTCGCTGGCACGCCGCAACCCGTCGCCCGGCCTGTCGCCTCGAACCAGCCACAGCACAGTGCCGTGCTGGCCGTGCAATTGGGCGCCCAGGAACAACTGCGCCGCCTGCCCCAGGCACGCCTGAAGGAGCTACTCGAACGCTACCGTGACTGCCTCGACCAGGCTGCGTCGCTTTATCAGGGCGAAGTGCACACCTTGAACGACGGCAGCACGCTGATGCTGTTCCACACCGAGGACAGCGGTGACGACTACCTGACCAACGCCATTTGCTGCGGTGAGTTACTGCGGGCCCTGGGTCACCAATTGCAGATCGAGGTCGCCGACAGCGGAATCACCCTGCAATTGCAACTGGGCCTGACCCTGGGTGATGGGCTGTTCGGCCTGAGCCAGATCGACCTGTTGCTGACCGAAACCGCCCAGGACGCCCTGGCCCTGTCGCAACACAGTCGCAACCTGCTGCTGGTGGAGCGCAAGATCAATGACAATGCGCTGATCCGCCAACGCGCACGCATTCGCCCCATCGCCAGCCCGGAAGGCGCGTGCTGCGTGGAGCGCCTGATGGAGCCTTACCCATCGATGCTGGAACGGCAACTGGCACGGATGCATGAACGCCAGGCCTGAGCCTCAGCACTTGAAATGACGAAGCCCGCAGATGAGTGATTGTCTGCGGGCTTTTTTGTTGCCGTCATTGGCCTCTTCGCGAGCAAGCCCGCACACATTGGATCAGTGACTTGCACAGATCACTTGTGGGAACGGGCTTGCTCGCAAAGGCGTCAGGACAGACAGCACAAATCCAGACTACAGATTCGCGCCCATCCAACACATCCTAGCGATCAGACTCAAACGAATACTCAAATGAAACCTGTGCCGGCTCGCCATGGCCAGCCACGTAGCTGCCATTACCACTCAGATTGACCAACTCCCCGCTGCCGGCGCCTTCCACGACACTCCAGGTACTGCGCGCCTTGCCTTCGGAAAATGATCCCGAATGCCGGGCAACAAATGTTCCGCGCTTACCGGCCACCACCGCACAAATGCGCTCAAAACCCACGAAGCACGCGGTGCCATCAGTGCTATAGGACATCAGGTATTCGACGCTACTGGTTCCCTCGATGGCACCGGAATAGGACTGCGTGATGTTGGCATGGGAAAGTTTTGGAGCGTCCTCAAGAATTTGCGACGGCTTCTCATCCCAACCGGTTATCTGAAAGGTGCAACTGACGGTCGTTTTCATAGGGGTTTAACTCTTCCTTGTCGTTCTGTGGGAGGCCCGATTCGCCGGGCACTCATCTTGCCTGACGTCCACCAGGAATAAGAGCCCTTGCACCCCAGAAACAACAAAGCCCGCGTCAACGCGGGCTTTGTTTTGCATCCAGTCCTGGCGTCAGAACCTGAACACTTCCATGTCCGTGCGAATAGGCAAGGCCATGGGAATCTTGTCCTTTTCCTTTTCTACCGGCTTGGCCGGGGCAGGAGCGGGCTTGCGTGGAACTTCTGCGATAGGAGGCTGGTTGGCCAACGGCTTGAGCGATACGGACAACTGCTCAGCCAGGCGCTGCAGAAGCACACCTTGAGCCTGGACTTGCGCCGCGGTCGTGCCAGCATGTTGCTCTTGCAGATGAATGATGCGGTTCTCGCGAACCTTGCCGCGACGGTCGATCAACCGCCATTGCGCATCGAGCACCGCCGGTTGCGATTTGCCCGAGTCCAGACGGGTAATCGACAGCAACACCTGGACATCCGGTGTGAAGCCTTGGGTGGCCGGCGCCAATACGACGCGCTGGCTGTCCAGATGCCCGGCGACCTGACGCAACAGCAACTGGTCGATGTCCGAGGACAGACTACCGGCCCAGCGGCCATCAGTGGCGGCCTGCAGGCTGCCATCCGATTGACGCTGCAATAAGGTTTCGCGTTGCAGGTAGTCGGCGATCAGCACCGGCCCCAGCAATACCGCCATGCCTGCACTTTGCGCAGGCTGGGCCGGAGTTCCGCTGTCGAGTTGATACAGCGACACCGGTTGATTAACGCTGCAACCCGCCAGGCCAAGCAGGCCAGCGAGCCACAAAATAGGAAGGCGCAGAGCAGTCATCGTCCCGTCCAGGTGGCGGCCACAAGGCTTACCACAGTGAAAAATACTCGGTCATTATGAAGAACGCTCGGCCACGCCGGCGCTTGAAAGGGCCTATCATCCGTGAATATGCTTCCCGACTCCAGCGCGAAAGCATCGGCCTGCGGCTTTTAATCGCAGACCGAGCGCTCTAGGACGCTTAATTCAGGTTTTCGACGAGCAGTGCATCGACCCGCTGAAACCCTCTTGGAAGCTTGTTGCCCCGCCGACCGCGTTCACCTTTGTAATGTTCAAGATCGTCTGCCTTCAATGAAAGCGTACGCTTGCCAGCCTGTAGCACAAGCGTGGCACCTTCCGGTAACACTGCAATATCCGTGACATATTCCTCGCGGCTTGCCACCCGTTCGCCGGAAATCCCGATAATCTTGTTGCCTTTGCCTTTACCCAACTGTGGCAAGTCGCTGATTTTGAAGACCAGCAGCCTGCCCTCCGTCGTCACCGAAGCCAGCCAGTTGCTTTCCCGATCCGCAACAGGCCGCGGCGCAATCACCTTGGCGTTGTTCGGCAGGCTCAACAACGCCTTGCCCGCCTTGTTCTTGGCTTGCAGATCCTCGCCCTTGACCACGAAGCCGTAACCCGCGTCCGATGCAATAACGTACAGCCCATCATCATCAGGCATCAGCACGCATTCAAAAGTTGCACCCGGTGGCGGAGTTAATCGACCCGTCAATGGTTCGCCCTGACCGCGAGCCGATGGCAGGGTGTGCGCCGGCACCGAATAACTGCGGCCGGTGGAGTCGACAAACACCGCAAACTGGTTGGAACGCCCGGCCGCCAAGGCCTTGAAACCGTCCCCGGCCTTGTAGGAAAGCCCCGTAGCGTCGATGTCGTGGCCCTTGGCGGAACGCACCCAGCCTTTTTCCGACAGCACGACGGTGACTTTCTCGTTCGGCAGCAGATCGTGCTCGGTCAGCGCCTTGGCTTCGGCACGCTCGACGATGGGCGAGCGACGGTCATCGCCATAGGTTTCGGCGTCCTTGATCAGCTCGGTGCGTACCAGCTTCTTGAGCTTGGCTTCACTGCCCAGCAAGGCTTGCAGCTTGGCTTGCTCCTTGAGCAGTTCATCCTGTTCGGCGCGCAACTTCATCTCTTCCAACCGCGCCAATTGCCGCAGGCGAGTGTCGAGGATGTAGTCGGCCTGGATTTCGCTCAGGGCAAAGCGCGCGATCAGGCTGGTCTTGGGGTGCTCCTCGGTGCGGATGATGTGGATCACTTCATCGAGGTTGAGGTAGGCAATCAGCAAACCGTCCAACAGGTGCAAGCGGCGCTCGACCTTGTCCAGACGGAATTGCAGGCGCCGGCGCACGGTCTTCACCCGGAACTCCAGCCACTCCACCAGCAACGCCCGCAGGTTTTTCAACTGCGGCTTGCCGTCCAGGCCGATGATGTTGATGTTGACCCGGTAGCTGGACTCCAGGTCGGTACTGGCGAACAGGTGTTGCATCAGCGCGTCGTGATCGACCCGGCTGTTGACTGGGATGATCACGATGCGGCACGGGTTTTCGTGGTCGGACTCGTCACGCAGGTCGGCCACTTGCGGCGCTTTCGACGGTTTTGCCTGCATCATCGCGGCAATTTGTTCCAGCACCTTGGCCCCGGAGACTTGATGCGGCAACGATGTGACGATGATGTCGCCGTCTTCGATGTGGTACACGGCGCGCATGCGCACCGAACCGCGGCCGGTCTCGTAGATTTTCAGCAGATCGGCGCGCGGCGTGATGATTTCCGCTTCGGTCGGGTAGTCCGGTCCCTGGATATGCTCGCAGAGTTGCTCGACCGTGGCTTTCGGCTCGTCCAGCAGCCGCACGCACGCCGCGGCCACTTCCCGCAGGTTGTGGGGCGGTACGTCAGTGGCCATGCCCACGGCGATGCCGGTGGTACCATTGAGCAGGATATTCGGCAAACGTGCCGGCAACACCAGGGGTTCATCGAGGGTGCCGTCAAAGTTCGGCCCCCAGTCCGCCGTGCCTTGGCCCAATTCGCTGAGCAGCACTTCGGAATAACGCGACAGCCGCGCCTCGGTGTAACGCATGGCCGCGAACGACTTGGGATCGTCCGGCGCACCCCAGTTGCCCTGCCCGTCCACCAGGGTGTAGCGATAGCTGAACGGCTGGGCCATCAGCACCATGGCTTCATAGCAGGCCGAGTCGCCATGGGGATGGAACTTACCGAGCACATCACCGACGGTCCGTGCCGACTTCTTGTGCTTGGAGTCGGCGTCCAGCCCCAACTCACTCATGGCATAGATGATCCGCCGCTGGACCGGCTTCAATCCGTCGCCGATGTGCGGCAGGGCGCGGTCCATGATCACGTACATGGAGTAATTGAGGTAGGCACTTTCGGTGAAGTCAGCCAGCGATCGGCGCTCTACGCCGTCTAAGCTGTCTGCAAGAATGTCGCTCATGCGGGCCTCATCAGTTCGTTGTCTGGCGCAGCAGCATGGTGCCGTCGCGCTGGGTGAATTCAAGTTTGTTCAGGGCGCTCATGCCCAGCAGCACTTGCGTGCCACCCAGGCCTGGCGCCACCAGGGCACGGACATCGCGCAAGACGATGTCACCCAATTGCAGCCGGTCGATGCGGGTGCGATAGCCCTCGCTCAAACCGTTGGCGGTACTCAACGTCACGCCGAAACCTTTTTCCAACTTGAGGCGCTCGGCCAGCTCCACCGGAATCGCCACGTCGGTGGCGCCCGTGTCGAGCATGAAATCCACCGGCTGGCCGTTGATCTGGCCGCTGGCGACGAAATGCCCCTGCACATTGCCGACCAACTTCACCTCGATAAACCCTTCGCCCCGTTGCGAATACACCTGGGTATTGGGGTTTTGCTGGCGCTGCTCCCACTGGGCAAAAAACCGCGTCGCCAGAAACAGCGCCGCGCACCAGGCCAATATCATCAACACCCGGCCGGCGCGCTTGCCCGGCGGTTGCTGGCTCATGGCGAGGCGCTCCAGCCACCGTCCGGCGCGGCGAAGCGCCAGATGATCGGCCGCGTTTCGCCGTCGGCGCGGGCGCCATCGTTGTTGTCCAGGCCGATCCAGGCACCCTCGGCGTCCACCACCAGCGCTTCGGCCAGCCCGTAGGCCTGGGGATAACGACGGTTGTCCTGCAACGCTTCGGTGGCGAACGACCAGCAGCGCTCCACCTTGGCGGTCTGCGGGTCACGGCGACAGACCTGAAAGGCGTTGCGCTCCAGGGTAAACAGTTTGCCGTTGAACAATGACAGGTCGGCGAAATCCCGTGAAACCGCCTTGGGATCAGGGAACTGCACCGGCTGCATTTCCTTCCCCGCTTCACTGAGCAGCACGCAATTGCCATCGCAGTCCCACACCGTTTGCTGACGCTTGATCAGCAACAGGCCACGGCGTTCGCGCTCCGCCGCCAGCCACAACTGATCACCAGCCGGGTTGACCGCCAGGCCTTCGAACAAGGCATTGAAATGCAGCAACATGCCGCTGCCCCGGGCCTGACGGATCAATGTTGGGGCGATTTTCAACCAGGACGCAGGCCCCGACGGCGGTACCTGCAACACCGCGGCATGGGACTCGCTGACCACATAGCGGTTGCCGGCACTGTCACAGCTGATGCCTTCGAAATCCAGCTCACCACCGCGCAAGAACGACGCCGCCCAGGTTCGAGACTTCAAGCCCCAGGGGAAACCACTGTCCGGCACCGCAGGCACCTCGATATCCACCACCTCAGCCTGCCAGACCGGAGCCTCGGACGGCGCGAGACGGTAGATCCGATCATCGTCGCGATCAGACACCGTCCACATTTCGCCGCCACACAGAGCCAGCCCGGACAGGTTGCCGCCACGCAGGCCATCGACGGCATGCTCGGACAGCAACTTCAGCTCCGGTGCAGGACCTGCTGCCACACCCCCTACCCACAACAGTAACGCCAGGGCGAAACCGTTGCGCATCAGGCCAGCACCTCAGCCAGGTCGCCTTTGGATTCCAACCAGGTCTTACGATCGCCGGCGCGTTTTTTCGCCAGCAGCATGTCCATCATTTCCGACGTGGCTTCGAAATCATCCAGGGTCAACTGCACCAGGCGGCGGGTGTTCGGATCCATGGTGGTTTCGCGCAGTTGCGGCGGGTTCATCTCGCCCAGGCCCTTGAATCGGGTGACCTGGGGCTTGCCGCGTTTCTTCTCGGCCACCAGGCGGTCGAGAATGCCGTCACGCTCGGCCTCGTCCAAGGCATAGTAAATCTCCTTGCCCAAGTCGATACGGTACAGCGGCGGCATCGCGACGTAGACGTGACCGGCGTCCACCAACGGGCGGAAATGCTGGACGAACAACGCGCAGAGCAACGTGGCGATGTGCAGGCCGTCGGAGTCGGCGTCGGCGAGGATGCAGATCTTGCCGTAGCGCAACTGGCTCATGTCCTCGGCGCCCGGATCGACGCCGATGGCCACCGCAATGTTGTGCACTTCCTGGCTGGCCAGCACTTCGCTGCCGTCCACTTCCCAGGTGTTGAGGATCTTGCCCCGCAGCGGCAGGATCGCCTGGAACTCTTTATCCCGCGCCTGCTTGGCCGAACCACCGGCGGAGTCACCTTCCACCAAAAACAGCTCGGAACGCATCGGGTCCTGCCCGGCGCAATCGGCGAGCTTGCCCGGCAATGCCGGCCCTTGGGTGATGCGCTTGCGCTCGACCTTTTTACTGGCCTTAAGGCGGCGCCCGGCGTTATTGATCGCCAGCTCCGCCAGGGCCAAACCGGTTTCCGGGTTGGCATTGAGCCACAGGCTGAACGCATCCTTGACCACCCCGGAAACAAACGCCGCCGCTTCACGGGACGACAGGCGCTCCTTGGTCTGGCCGGAGAACTGCGGTTCCTGCATCTTCATCGACAGGACAAAGGCGATGCGTTCCCAGACGTCTTCCGGCGCCAGCTTCACGCCACGGGGCAGCAGGTTGCGGAACTCGCAGAACTCGCGCATGGCATCGAGCAAACCCTGGCGCAACCCGTTGACGTGAGTGCCGCCCTGGGCCGTAGGGATCAAGTTGACGTAGCTTTCCTGGACGCTTTCGCCGCCTTCGGGCAGCCACAACAGCGCCCAGTCCACCGCTTCTTTATTACCGGCCAGGCTGCCGCAGAACGGCTCGTCGGGCAGACGTTCGAAACCGTTGACCGCGTCCACCAGATACGAACGCAGGCCATCTTCGTAATGCCACTCGACTTTCTCGCCGGTGGCCTTGTCCTCGAAACTGACCAGCAACCCCGGGCACAGCAC
Organism: Pseudomonas sp. CFBP 5748; assembly: GCF_053850495.1. Taxonomy (NCBI): domain Bacteria; kingdom Pseudomonadati; phylum Pseudomonadota; class Gammaproteobacteria; order Pseudomonadales; family Pseudomonadaceae; genus Pseudomonas; species Pseudomonas sp. CFBP 5748. The sequence goes on along the minus strand of NZ_JBSPTN010000010.1, from coordinate 1,524 downwards.
GGCCTTGGCCTTGAGCACATGCTTGAGGCGGCTGACGGAAAACTTCGGCGAATCGAAATATTTCGGGTCCGGGGCGAAATACACGCTGGTCCCGGTGTTGCGCTTGCCGACGGTGCCGATCACTTCCAGCTCAGTGGCCTTGTAGCCATCGGCGAACGTCATCTGGTATTCGTTGCCGTCACGCTTGACCCGTACTCGGACCTGAGTCGACAAGGCGTTGACCACGGAAATACCCACCCCGTGCAAACCGCCGGAGAACTGGTAGTTCTTGTTGGAAAACTTGCCGCCCGCGTGGAGCTTGGTGAGGATCAGCTCGACACCGGACACGCCCTCTTCAGGGTGAATGTCCACCGGCATGCCGCGACCGTCGTCGCTGACTTCCAGCGAATGGTCGGCGTGCAGGATGACCTGCACCGACTTCGCATGCCCGGCCAAGGCTTCGTCGACGCTGTTGTCGATGACTTCCTGGGCGAGGTGGTTCGGCCGACTGGTGTCGGTGTACATGCCGGGACGCTTGCGCACCGGGTCGAGGCCCGAGAGGACTTCGATGGCGTCTGCGTTATAAGAGCTAGCGCTGGGAGTGGCCATGGGGTCTCGTCGTCAGTGTTCAATGAAAAAGGGGCGATGGGCTCACAGCGACGTGAAGTCGATCGCCTGGTACAAATCGGCGCCAATGCCGGCAAAACTCAACAGCGCCGGCAACTGCTGGGCAAACCCTTGGAAACTGTGGTCGCCGCCGGCCTGGATACGCAAGGCACAGGCGCGGTAATACTGCTGGGCGTGGCGATAATCCAGCGTTTCGTCACCGGTTTGCAACCATACCTGAAACCGCTGCGGATCCCGGGGCGCCGGCACTTCCAGTTCGGCCAGGGCCGTGACGTGGTCGTGGGTCAACTCCCAGGTTTCGTCGGTGTACAAATTCTTCTGCGTGCCCAGGTAACCGTCAAACATCCGATGGGGGCTAACGGCAGGGTTGACTAGCAGGGCCTTGAGGCCGTGGCGCTCGGCCAAGTGAGTCGCATAGTAGCCGCCGAGCGAGCTGCCGACCAGCAGCGGCCGCCCCAGTTGTGCAATCGCCTGCTCCAGCTGACCGATGGCCTGGCGGGGGTGGTGGTGCAAGGCGGGTACCTGTAATTGGTCGCTCAGGCCCAGGCGTGCCATCACCTCGGTCAACTGGCAGGCTTTGGTCGATGCTGGGGCGCTGTTGAAGCCATGGATATAAAGGATAGAACCCGACATTGCCGACTCCCTGGGTGTTGGGCAAAGGCCGGAGTTTACAGGGAGTTTGTGGGGGTTTGGGGGATTTGACCGTCTTGTTGTCGCCGATGATCAGTTGATCACGGTGCCTGTGGGAGCAAAGCTTGCTCGCGATGGCGGCCTGACAGCCGGCCGGGATGTTTTTGACTGAGTACATATCCATTTTCGCGGTAACGGCTACTTATGGTTTCGCCCTTACGGCCATCCCTTTCAAGGTCTTAGGTAAAATCCCCTGAAGTTTCTATCAGGGATACCAGAACGATGTGG